>NZ_RJUF01000052.1 GCF_024343775.1 Lacihabitans soyangensis
TATGTACAAAACGCCCCTTCGACAGGCTCAGGGAGACAAACGTTGTCAGTCTGAGCTTAACGAAGCCCCGTCTTTTCCAAACTGAGTGTAATTTTTAGCGTACAAAACCAAATTTTCCCAATCTCTTTCAATCAAAGCAATCTTTTTCCTTCTACTCCAACCTTTTAGTTGTTTTTCTGTGGCTATGGCTTGACTAACATCAGAAAATTCTTCAAACCATTTCAGTTCTACTGGTCTTTTGTTAAATGTGTATGCATCTTCATTAACTCCAAATTCATGTTCTTGGAGTCTCCTTTCCAAATTGGAGGTCATGCCTACATAAAAAGAACCATCCGAGCATTGAAGAATATAGGTGTAGTAAGTTTTCATAAATGGTAGTAGAATTTAGTTTTGAGAGAATGGAAGTTAAAAAGTGAGCCTATCCAAAGCCCTTATAACTATTCTCCCAAACTCAAGCCTTCAAAGCAGCCAATTCACCTTTCACAAAATCCATAAGTTCAGCTATATAAGCTTTCGAGAAGTCGAATTTGATGCCGGCGGCTTCGTATATTTCTTTGATCGTTTTGGTGTAGCCCAATTTTAGTGCGGCCAAATATCCATCGAGACCTGCTTTTGGGTCTTTTTTGTAATTTCTCCAAACACTAATCGCACCCAGTTGGGCCATACCGTATTCGATGTAATAAAATGGCACCTCATAAATGTGCAGTTGGCGTTGCCATGAATATTCTCTAAAATGCTCGAAACCAGACCAATCGGTAACATTGTCTGAAAACTCTCCATTTATTCGCATCCAAGCCGACTTTCTTTCATCTTCCGTATGGGTCGGATTTTCATAAATCCAATGTTGGAATTTATCTACCGTCGCTATCCATGGCAATGCGGCCAAAATATCTTCGAGATGTTCTATTTTGGCTCTTTTGAGGTCTTTTTCATTTTCAAAATACGTATCCCAATGCTCCATTGAAATCAATTCCATACTCATAGAAGCCAGCTCAGCTACTTCCATGGTTGGGTTGCGGAATGCGTTGATAGGCAGATTTCTCACCTCAAAGGAATGTATCGCATGACCGCCTTCATGCACCATCGTCACCAAATCCCGCACACTGTCGGTGGCATTCATAAATATAAAAGGCACTCCAATCTCTTCTAAAGGATAATTATAACCACCCGGAGCCTTTCCTTTGCGTGATTCTACATCAAAATGCCCCATTTCACGCATGATTTTGATATATTCTGACAGTTTGGGATCTATTTTTTCGAAGCAAACTTCGGTTTTGTCAAGCAGTTCTTTTCCGTTTTGGAATGGCTTTAGAGCCGGTCTTCCTTCGGCATCCACTTTCAAATCCCATGGTTTCAATTCTCCAAGTCCAAGCTTTTCTTTGCGTTCGGTAGTCATTTGATTTACGATTGGCACCACGGTTTGGGCTATGGCTTCATGAAAAGCAAAACAATCGACAGGAGTGTAGTCAAACCGACCCATGGCTGCAAACATGTAATCTCTGAAGTTCTCAAAATCAGCATTGAGAGCTTCTTGATGGCGTAGATCGCGGAGTTCATTGAAAATCACGTCTAGTTTGACTTTTTCACTATATCGTCTTTCCGAAATTTTTCTCCAGGCATTTTCTCTGGTTTCACGTTTTACGGCTTGTAAGAAAGTGGCGGCCTTGGGCATTGTCATTTCTTCACCATCAATTTCGACGGTCATGGAACCTGTAACGCTCTGATATTCTGTTTGTTTTAGCTGTATTTTGGTGTCAAGTTCGATGTTGGCTTCACGAAAAATTTCTACGGATTTTCGCAGACCTCTGAGCATAATTTCGTACCCACCACCCGAGAGTTGGTATTTTTCGGCTAGAGCGAGTGACTTTTTATTGAGCTCATCAGAAAACATTGCGGTGTTAGGTGAAATTTGTTCCACAAAAAACTGATAAGCCTTCTGATTTTCTTCATCAGAAGTATCACAGGTCATTTTAATATATCGCCAAGCCATGTTTTCCGACAAATATGACTCTAACTCGCTTCTATCTTTGAGCCATTTTTCAAACTCTTCCTTAGAATTTACCTCTCTGCTTTTCAGATTTTCATAAAATGGTTTTACTAAATCCCAGGATTCTAATTTAAAATCTTCTCCTAAAAATTGTCTTTTTCTACGCTCTAATATTCTGTTGCTCATATTCTTTGTTTTCAGGTCGCAATTTAAGAATTGAATTGCAAGAGTTGAATATTTGTTTTTTGGAAACATCAAAATTTTCGTGGCTAACAACATTCTCTTCTTGTACATAAATGTAAATCCTGACCATATTCCCAAAATCATTTTCTACTTTTGCACCATCATTTTTTCGCTAAGTTTAAATAAAATATGACAACTCATACGCTCAAATTAAAAAAGCCTATTGCCTTTATTGACCTCGAAACTACTGGCATTAATATTTCTAAAGACCGAATTGTAGAAATTTGTATTGCAAAAGCAAATATTGATGGTTCGGTAGAAGTGAAAACCAAAAGGGTGAATCCGGGTATGCCAATTCCGCTGGAGACGAGTTTGATACACGGCATTTATGACGAAGATGTAAAAGATGAGCCTACCTTTCGTCAGATGGCGAAGTCACTTTCTCAATTTTTGGATGGCTGTGATTTGGCAGGTTTTAATAGCAATAGGTTCGATATACCGATGTTGGTAGAGGAATTTTTGAGAATTGACACCAATATTTTTGACCTAAAAAATCGTCGTTTTGTAGATGCTCAAAAGATTTTCCACTTGATGGAGCCACGCACACTCGGTGCAGCCTACAAGTTTTATTGTGGTAAAACGCTCGAAAACGCCCATAGTGCTGAGGTAGACACCTTGGCTACACTCGAAGTAGTTTGTGCTCAGGTAGAAAAATACGAGGGTGTAAAAATGAAGGACGCTGCAGGTGTGGAATATGAGCCAGTAAAAAATGATGTTGAAATACTTCATAAATTAAGCTCAAACAATTTGGTGGACTTTGCCCAACGCATGATTTTAAACAATAAAGGTGAAGTGGTGTTTAATTTTGGAAAAAATGCAGGTAAAAAGGTGGAGGATGTACTCACCAAAGAACCTCAATATTACGATTGGATTATCAACAATGATTTTCCGCTAGATACCAAAAGAAAACTTACGGAGATTAAAATCAAAATGAAAAGATAGGCTTTTTGATTGATTAGTGTTATTTTTGCGAAAATTTAAAAACCTTACAAACATATGTTTGAAAGTTCTATAGACCGAGTACCAGACGTTTTTATGCAAGTTCCTTTGGTGAATTTCGTGCTTTTAGCCACGATGCTCTTCACTATTGGAATCGTAGGCGTTTTAATCAGAAAAAATGCCATCATCATTTTTATGTCTATTGAGTTGATGCTCAATGCAGTAAACCTTTTGCTAATCGCTTTTTCTTCATACAGGTCAGACCCCAATGGACAGATTTTTGTGTTTTTTATAATGGCTGTAGCTGCTGCCGAGGTGGCCGTTGGATTGGCTATTATAGTGATGATATTCAGAAACATAAAAACCATAGATATCAGTTTACTTAACAGACTGAAGGGATAAAATCAAAAATTTACAATTCTTATGACACCAATAGCTCTGATTCCCTTGTTTCCATTGATCGGTTTTTTGATAAATGGATTAGGGTTTGGAAAAATATCAAAATCATTAGTCCCGATTATAGGAACTGGTGCTTCGTTGCTTTCATTTGCTTGTGTTTTATTAGCCTATTTACAGTTTGATGGCACTCCAGTTGTTGTAAATTTATTCGATTGGATCACAGTTGGCGACCTCAACATCAAATTTGCATTTCAGTTAGATCAACTTTCGTTGATCATGCTTTTCGTCATTACAGGTGTGGGTACACTCATCCACCTTTATTCGGCTGGCTACATGAGTCATGACGAAGGCTATGGTAAATTCTTTGCCTACCTTAACCTTTTCTTGTTCTCTATGATTCTTTTGGTTCTTGGAGCCAACTACCTCATTATGTTCATCGGTTGGGAAGGAGTAGGTCTTTGTTCATATTTACTCATTGGATTTTGGAACAAAAATACAGACTATGCCAATGCTGCCCGCAAAGCGTTCATCATGAACAGGGTAGGTGATTTAGGTTTTTTGGTAGGTATATTTTTGATTATTCAGACTTTCGGTACTTTAGAATATCTTGAGGTATTTGAGAAAGCCAAAGGATTTCAAATAGGTGATGGAATTATTTTGGCTATCACATTCGCTCTTTTTGTTGGAGCCATGGGTAAATCAGCTCAGATTCCATTGTTTACTTGGCTTCCAGATGCGATGGCAGGTCCAACGCCAGTTTCGGCATTGATTCACGCAGCTACCATGGTTACCTCGGGTATTTACATGATTGTTCGTTCAAATGTTCTATATAGTCTTTCGCCTGCGACCTTAGAATTTGTAGCTTGGATTGGTTTGGCAACCGCCTTGCTTGGAGCTACGATTGGTCTTTTTCAAAACGATATCAAAAAAGTATTGGCTTATTCTACAGTAAGTCAGTTGGGCTATATGTTTTTGGGTCTTGGAGTAATGGCCTATTCGTCGGGTCTATTCCATGTTATAACTCATGCGTTTTTCAAGGCTTTGTTGTTTTTAGGAGCAGGTAGCGTTATCCACGCCATGAGTGGCGACCAAGACATCAGAAATATGGGTGGACTTTGGCCAAAAATTAAAATTACGGCCATTACATTCTTAGTCGGAACTATTGCCATTAGCGGTATTCCTCCTTTCTCAGGCTTTTTCTCAAAAGACGAAATCTTGGCTCATGTGTTCGAGCACAATAAATTGATGTGGGGATTAGCCCTTCTTGGCTCTTTTATGACTGCTTTTTATATGTTCCGATTGTTCTTCGTAACATTTAAAGGTAACTTTAGAGGCACACATGAGCAGGAGCACCATTTACATGAGTCGCCTAGCAGTATGACTTTACCACTAATCGTATTGGCGGCATTGTCAATTATTGGTGGAGCAATTGGTTTTCCGGAGATATTCCATTTCCCTCATAAATTGAATGAATTCTTGAGTCCGATTTATGAAGGAAGTAAATTGGTAAATCCAGAGTTCGGTGTTATCCATATTGACCATGCAACAGAGTGGATTTTAATGGGAGTTTCTGTTTTGGTAGCAGTAGTGGCTATAGTTTTTGCTTTCACGGTTTATGGCAATGGCAAAAATGTTCCTGGTTCCGACGAATCTATGAGTGGAATCAAGAAAGTGGTTTATGACAAATATTATATTGACGAATTATACAACAACGTATTTGTAAACCCAATATCATCACTTTCGAAGTTTTTTGGAAATGTTATTGATAACAAATTCATCGATGGCATCGTGAACAATGTTGGAAGTTTGGTAAATCAGACTAGTGCACAAGTTAAAAGATTACAAGTAGGAGGCACAAGCAGCTATTTGTTGTTCATGACAATCGGAATCATCCTCTTGTTAGTATACAGTTTAGTTCCTGGTTTGTTCGAATCCCTTAAGTCGGTTATTAAGTAAAAAATCAATTGAAAAGCACCCTATGTTAACGCTTTCGCTATTTCTTATACCATTGATTGCAGGTTTGGTTTTGTTGAATATCAAAAACAAAAGCCTTGCGTCAAGTATTTCATTAGTAGTTTCTTTCATTCAAATAGCTGTTTTTGTATATGCTTTTAGTGTATTCAAAGATAACTCGGCCCTTTTGACCTTTGACAAACCTTGGTTGTCAGACTTCGCCATAAGATTTCACCTTGGTCTGGATGGTTTGTCCTTAGTTATGGTTGGTCTGACAGTAGTTTTGGTGGCTATTATTCTTTTGGCTATCAAAAATCTGAATTACGAAAATATCCCTAGACTTTTAGGCTTGATATTACTAACCGAGGCTGCATTGGTGGGAGTGTTTTCGGCAAAGGATATATTTTTATTTTACTTCTTTTTCGAATTGGCGTTGGTACCCGTTTATCTTATTGCTAACTTTTGGGGTGGCGAAAATTCTTCGAAGATTACTTTCAAAATGTTTGTTTACACGGTTTTTGGAAGTTTGTTTATGCTGATATCTTTTGTTTTGTTGTACATGAGAGGTCAAAGTGCTGATATAGAGTCTATCAAAGTGACGGTTTCCTTACTTCCAAACCTCATCAAGCAAATTCTATTTTGGGGTCTGCTTTTAGCTTTTTCTATCAAAATGCCGATTTTCCCATTCCATACTTGGTTGCCTGATGCTTACAGCAAATCTCCAACGCCAGCAACAATGTTGCTTTCAGGATTGCTTTCGAAAATGGGTGTTTACGGTTTAATAAGAATCTTACTTCCTTTTGCTCCATCAGGTGTTCAGATGTATGGAGAAATCATCATTATTTTGGCGGTGGTTGGATTGGTTTACGGTTCTATCATAGCCATCAAACAAAATGAAATCAAGCGTTTAATAGCTTACTCATCATTTGCTCACATGGGGCTTATGGCAGGAGCGGTTCTGACTTTGAGTGTTACTGGCTTACAAGGTGCTATTTTTCAGATGGTAGCCCATGGATTTAATGCAGTTGGCTTATTTTATATCGCCAAAATCATTTTTGATAAAACAGGAAGCAGAAGTCTAACAACGCTTGGAGGTATGACCCAATCAGCTCCAGTGCTCACAGTTATGTTTATGGTGGTTTTACTAGGAAGCGTTGCTCTTCCTTTGACCAATGGCTTTGTGGGTGAATTTTTGATGTTAAAAGCTGTTTTTGATTTCAATCATGTTATAGGAATCGTGGCCGGATTAAGCGTTGTTTTCGGAGCTGTATATATGTTAAGATTTTTTCAGAAAACCATGTACGGTCCATCAAACGACAGCACCATCAATATTACCGATATAGGGGCCAAAGAAATGATGGTATTGGTACCAATAGTGATTGTTGTGTTACTTACAGGAGTTTTTCCAAATCTCATTTTGGATATAAGTGGCTCATTTGTAAATAGTTTAGGAGTTTTAAATAAATAATTTTATTAGGTATATACCGAAAGAAAATATATAAGATATGTATCCAATTATAGTTTTTTCAGTTTCAGGTTTGTTGATGCTTTATCTCGGCTTATCTGTTTCCAAAAAAAGTTTACTTCCTATCAACTTAGGATTTTTGATAATAGGTTTATTGTCAAACTTCATTGATTGGAACGCTCCTGGTTTGTATTTCAACAATATGTTGGAGGTGAGTAATACGCTCATATTGGTACAAAGTGTTGTTATTTTGGCGGCAATTCTTGTTGCTGGTTTAAGTTCAAAATTGTTTGAAGATGCCATTGATCATCCAGCTGAATACTATGCACTCATGCAGTTTGCGGTTGTGGGTGCACTTATAATGGTGAGTTTCCAAAACCTCATTATGCTTTTTGTGGGTCTAGAGATACTTTCGGTGGCCTTATACGTTTTGGCTGGTAGTGATAAGCGTAATCTAAGAGGAAACGAGGCTTCTATCAAATATTTCTTGATGGGTGCGTTTGCAACTGGAATTTTACTCTTCGGTATCGCCATGTTCTATGGTGCTACCGGTTCATTTGATATAAATAGCGGTAGTTCAGTAGCGAATAATCTTCCAGAAGGTAAAATTTTCTTCTGGATAGGGTTGATTTTCATTTTCATAGGTTTGTTGTTCAAAATCTCTGCCGCACCGTTTCATTTCTGGACAGCGGATGTTTATCAGGGTTCGCCTACCATTTTTACGGCATTTATGGCGACCATCGTAAAGACGGCTGTTATTTTTGCTCTTTACCGCTTGGCAGTTTATAGCTTTAGCTTTGAATATGACAATTGGTCGAAGTTTTTGGTTATCATTATTGGTTTGAGTATGCTGATTGGTAATTTAACCGCTGTTTATCAATCTAATTTCAAAAGGATTTTGGCCTATTCTAGTATTTCACAAGCTGGATTTATGCTTTTAAGTTTAATTGGTTTAGGCGAGCAGTCTTTTGGGAATCTCGGATTTTATACCCTTAGTTATGCGTTTGCAACTATCTCTGCTTTCGGGGTATTTTTAATCGTTTCTAACGACCAACTTGTGGATGGAAGACCAAACGAAAACATCAATGTTTTTAATGGCCTTTTCAAAAGAAATCCTGATTTGGCGGTTATTCTTTTGATTTCGATGCTTTCTCTTTCTGGAATTCCACTTACATCCGGTTTCTGGAGCAAATTCTTTGTTTTGAATGACGCCGCCACCAAGGGCTATCTTTGGATACTGATCGTGGGTATAGTTATGTCAGCGGTTTCATTGTATTATTATTTCAAGCCAATCAGAGCTACTTTTGGCAGTACCGAAAGTGAGTCTATCACCGTTTCGTCATTAGCCAAGGCTACGCTTTATGTCTGTGGAGCAATGACAGTTCTATTGGGAGTAGCACCTAATTTGTTTAGAGGTTTATTTTAAGTTTAAGATTAGATATTGTTTAAAAAGCCTGCAACAGCGGGCTTTTTTTATGGATTTTTCTCTAAAAATTATCTTTTTTCTATAGGGTGCTGCACAAAAACAAGAATTTTAAAGAAAATTTTAAGAATTTTTTAAGAAGTTTTGCATCAAAACTTAAAATGTTCTTAAATTTGTAATGTCTTATAACAATAAACAATCTAAGAAATGAAAAAAGTATTTGGAATTCTTTTCGTTGCAGGTATGGTAGCTTTCGCTTCATGTACTTCTGCTACTGAAGCTACTGAAGATGCAGCTGCTGCTGTAGATTCTGCTGCTACTGCTGTTGATTCAGCTGCTACTGCTGTTGTTGATTCAGCTGCTACAGTTGTTGATTCTGCTGCTGCTGCGGTTAAGTAATTAGCATTGCTAAAGAAATTGAGCCTTATCTTCGGATAGGGCTTTTTTTTTGTCTAAATTTCCGATTCCTCCATTTATATTTATAAGATGCTTAATCGTAGTATTGCCCCTGATTTTATTCCAACTCAAAACCTATCACTTCCGTGTGTGGTTAAGGTTATTGACAATTCCGGCGTTCAGTTTTTTTGTTTGAAAAACCCTAATCTGGAAGTTTTTAGATTGGAGATTGTTTTTAGAGCGGGTTCGTATTTCGGACAAAAGTTTGCACTTTCATATTTTACCTCAAAATTGCTTTCGGCAGGTACAATGAGTAAAAATGCCAATGAAATTGCCGAAAGTTTTGAGCGATTGGGTGGTTTTTTAGAGGTGAGTCAAAACCAGGAGCGATTGGTGGTCACACTTCATGGATTGAGTAAGTTTTTTGAGCATTACTTGCCAGATTTGGCAGAAATTGTTTTCTATCCAACCTTAACTTTAGAGGAACTGGATATTCAGAAAAAGATTGCCACTCAGTCATATTTGGTAAATATTGAAAAAACAGTAACTGAGGCCAATAAAATATTCAGGGAAGGGTTGTTTGGAACTGATCACTCTTTTGGTAAAACCTTACAGCCGTCTGAAATCGATATAGTTTCACAGTCAGAAATTGTTGATTTTCACTCTGAATTTATAAAAAATGCCAGTTTTAATGTTTTCTTGACAGGCAATTTTTCTGACAAAGATGTTGATTCCGTTCAGACTTTTTTTCAGCAAAAAACATTGGTTTTTAAGCCTTCAGTTATATCATCACCGGGTTTGAATGATGTTTTTAATCTGAAAATTGATAAGCCAGAAAGTGTGCAGAGTAGCATACGCTTAGGAAGGAGAATGTTTAATAGACATCACCCCGATTTTTTTAAGTTTCTTGTCTTTAATACTATTTTGGGTGGTTTTTTTGGAAGTCGACTCATGAAAAATATTCGTGAGGAGAAGGGATTGACTTATGGCATTTCGTCGTCTATCGTACCATTGGCTAACGAAGGTTATTGGTCCATCGGTGCGGATGTAAAAAAGGAGAATGTGCCCATGGCATTGGAAGAAATTCAAAAAGAGATAGATGTTCTTAAAAATCAGCAGGTGTCTGAGGGCGAACTTAGCTTAGTCAAAAACTACATGAAGGGTTCTGTGTTGAGCAGTACCAATACAGTTTTTGACATTATGGATAAGCACAAGGCTATTTTACATGAGAATTTGCCCGAAGATTTTTACAATACCATGCTGCAACGAATTGATGGTGTTTCGGCGGATGAAATACAAGAAATGGCCAATATGTACATGCAAGATTTGTCGACGGTAGTGGTAGGTTAATTACAAATATTATGGCAAGAGTTTTGGCAATAGATTATGGCAAAAAAAGGACGGGCTTGGCGGTTACAGATCCCCTGAAAATCATTGCCACGGCTTTGGAAACGGTTTTGACGGTAGATTTGCTAAAATATTTAGTGGAGTATATGCAGAAGGAAGAGGTAGAGCAGATTGTACTAGGTTTGCCAGTAAATTTGAATTCGCAGGATACAGACATAACTGCAGATGTTCGGAAATTTGCCGATATTTTGAGAACCCAGTTTCCCGCAATTCCTGTGCATTTTTACGATGAAAGGTTTACATCTAAAATGGCTCTGCAAAGTATGATTGACTCAGGAACTAAGAAAAAAGACAGAAGAGAAAAGGGGAATTTAGATAAAATCAGTGCAGTAATTATCCTCCAATCGTTTCTTAGTTCAAATAAATTCTTTTAGAGAACAATCTAAGTACCTGATATCTGCAGTTGGTAGCGACTTCCGTAATTTTGTGGCCAAGGTTTTGCTTCTGATACCTGATGCACAGTAAAGGATTGTTGTAACATTTGCTCGGATGTCTTCTTTTTCCAATTCATCCATTGGAATATTTTCTCCACCAATATTGAATTCTTCGTGTTCGTAAGGTTCTCGTATGTCTATCAGATATATATTTTCTTTTGCAAGTGCATTAAACTCGTCTTTTGTTAGGGCAAAACTTTCTTTCGTTTTGCTTGCACAAAAAGCCTCATAGTCTATTAAAGCACTTATCTTCGGTCTTTCGGTATTCTTGGTGAGTTTAAATTTCCTGAAAGTCATGCTTTGGAATTCAACTACCAGTATTTCGTTGAAAAGAGGGCTTTCAATGTCACAAATTATCTTAAGAGCCTCTACGGCCTGGAGACTTCCTATTACACCAGCTATGGGCCCTAAAACTCCGCCTATGGCACAGTTTGGTGCGGTTTCTGGGTTTGGTGGCGTGTTGTAAAGGTCGCGGTACGTACATGAGCCTTTATAGTTAAAAACAGACACTTGTCCTTCGAATTGGTGAATGGCTCCATATACAAACGGTTTGTTCAAAATCTCGCAGGCGTCGTTCACCAAATATCGGGTCGGAAAATTGTCGGATCCGTCCACTATGAGGTCAAATTCTAAGAAAATTTCCAGGGCGTTTTTAGAAGTTAATTGAGTATTATAAGATAGAACCGTCACATTGGGGTTAAGTGACTGTATTCTATGTTTAGCGACTTCTATCTTTTGTTGGTCAATATCCTTGGTTTCAAAAATAATTTGACGGTGTAGGTTTGAGAGTGAAACGGTATCAAATTCAATAAGACCGATGGTTCCGACACCAGCCGCCGCCAGATAACTCAAAACAGGCCCACCAAGGCCACCGCAGCCAATAATCAGCACTTTGGCCTGACTAAGCCTTTGCTGCCCTTCCAAGCCCATTTGTGGCAGAATAGTCTGCCGGGCGTATCTTGAATAGTATTCTTGCGTCACATTACCTTATTTAATGGTAAAAATAGGGAAAAGTATTTAATTGTTAATTAGGCCGAGATGCGGGAGTGGGTTAAATGTATTTATTCCGAATTATTGATTTTTTTTGGAATTCTAGAAATTATAATGCAAACATTTTAAATTTCCGATGTTGAAGCCTATTTTACACACCTACGAAGGAATAGCCTTTGATAGCTAACTTAAATCCAAATATTTTCTTTAAAATTATGCTGCTCTTTTATAAACATATTCTGGATTAAAAGGTGTTTTAGTTCTTACAACTGCATACATCTGATGAATCAATTTGTTTTTCACATTATTCATTGCCACAAAACCTTTCTTTCCTTCTGTTTTCTTTCGGTCAAAATATTCCTTCATTTGCTGGTTAAACCGTATGGCTGCCATTGCTGCTATATGAAAAATGCCTTTTAGCTGCTTATGAGAATAACAATTGACGTGAAAACCACCGTTAATACTACTTCCAGAGCTTATTTCAAATGGAGCAACTCCTGCCAAAGAGGCAAATTTACGAGCATTAAATTCCTCTGAAAAGTTCCTGGAATATACAATTACCCA
>NZ_RJUF01000053.1 GCF_024343775.1 Lacihabitans soyangensis
CACCCGGTACAACTGTTCCACCGTACTGTATTAGTGCCAGTTTTGGACCATAAATTCCAACATTACTTTGAATAAAGTCATTGCTTGTAACACTACCCTCTAAGTATGATGGAAGCTTAGATCTGCTATAGATGGCATAAGCATTGTTGGTACTACCGCCAGAGGCTGTGATAAGGCTATCTATAAATATACCGTACGCTTCGTGTGGGTTGGCGGCATCTGCACCTGTAGCTTGTACAAAACCAACACCAAAGCCAACAGATTTTTTAACAATACCGCTAATATTTCTATTGCTGATAGTTACCCCATAGGCTTCACCTACCGTAGCACCGTTATTATTGTTTCCAAGCTCAATATTACTAGCTTTTATAAAGCTACCTGTACCTGAAGTATTAATGCTACCTTTCATAGAAAATATACCTTTATGAAAAGTAGCATCACTTGCCTTAGAACTTGCTCTTAATGCTAGAGCACCGGGCCATTCATCGGTTTCGGCAACAACTTTATTAAATAATGCCGCGTCTTTGTTCCAAACACTATCTACAACTTGAAGTCTGGCCGCTGGAGTTAATGTTCCAATACCAACGTTACCGTTGTCTTTTATTAAAAATCCTGATTCAGCAGGTCTTGCAGTTGTTCCATCTGAAAGATTGGTTAGTTTGACTTCTGTATTTGTAGGGTCGTTGGTCCACTTACTGCCACTTGTTACATTTGTGTTTACCCAAATGGTACCGTTGTGAAACCAATTGGTTTTGGTGTCGGTGTCATAAACCTGTAAACCAGCAGTAGGGGCTACAATGGCGGTTCTTTGAGCGGTTGTCATCCTTGGCAGCAAAAGACCTTTGGTGGTACTTTCCATTTCAAGTACGGCATTTGGATTAATGACAGTAGGGTTGTCGCCCACTTTTACTTGAGCAGAGGCAGAAATACCCGCCAAAACAAGAATTGATAGAAGTAATTTTTTCATTTGTTTGTTTTTAAATATATTATTTTTTTGAACTATATTGATTAAGAAAAAGATACCCTAGAATGCCTCATAAACTGCTTTTTTACAAAAACTTGTTTATCAGTTCACGTTTTTCATTGTTTCCAATGTTTGTTTGAGATTGCCTTAGTATAATTTAGGCTAAGGAAGAATCCAATAAAAGAGTAAATGCTTGCTCATTAAATTTTGGGGGTGGAAATTGTGGATTTTGAAATATACTTTCAAACCTATTTCTGTATTGGGCTATTACATTATTTCTGGTGCTATCAAAGTATAAGACTTCTGGTGTATTTAAACTTGCTACATCTAATGGCTGAGAAGGCCTGAAGCTAGGAAAGGCCTGAATTGGTATTAAAGTAGGTTTTTTATGCAAGACCTGGGCACCATTTGTAAGTGTTAATATAGCCTGGGTGTTCATTGTCAAGGAACCCCGTGAAACGTCAAATATAGCTTGGTTTAGTGTAAGCGAGCAAACTATGTATAAGTCGCCTTCCAACGCCACATGATTTTTACCAGTTATCTTGAGATTATTTACTTTGCTGTTTTTTGAAAATATTTTTGTGGAGCGATTGGTTTGGAGAGTTAATGTACCCGACCCCACTATTGAAGTACTATCAAGGTACAAGTCAGAGAAAACTACGAGTTCGGCTGATCCATGAATACCGAGCGATTCATTGGATACATAGAAGCCTTGTTTAGGCTGAGCTAACGCTGCCAAAACTGGTTGAAGACTTACCAAAGTAAGTAAAATAAATAAGTAATTAAAGTAAATACTTTTAGTCAAATTGCTTTTATTTTGGCATTGCTGAATAGAACCCTTAAAATTATGTTAATTGCTATTCTGAATATCTAGTCGATATATCTGGGGGCGATATGTTACTTTTTGGGGGTGATAATTGGTTACTGAAGACTGGTTGCTTGGTATTAGTTGCAGGTTATTGAAGACCGGTTACTTGTTGTTGTTTTAATTGATCATTTAGAGAGCCGGGGTGGATTAGTTGATGGAGGGTACAGAATAGAGATTGATAGTTAAAGGGTGTTTGTAAGACTTGGATTATGTTGTTTGTTAGTTTCCACTTTTTTATACTTTTGATGTCTGAAGACATTAATAGAATTTTGATGTTGTGTTTGAGAAGTATTAAAAATAGTTTTTCAAGGCTAAAGCTTGAACCTTCTACCTGTATGATAACCAAATCAAAATGATTGTTGCCTAAGAGGTTATCTACGGTTTCAGGAGTTTTTAAGGCATGTGACACTACATAATTTGTACGATATAGCCATATCTGGATGGTCATCCTGAGGATATCGTCTGGCTCTACAAGAAGTACTTTTAATGGGTCGATAAAAACTATTGGTTAATAGTTTTATGAGACCAAATATTTTACGAAGTCGCGAGTGTTTGATGTTTTTTGGTGATTAAAAGGCAAAAATGGTGTTTGAAGAACATTATGCCGAGTTAAGTATCACAAATACCTACTAAAGGTTTTTAAAGTTTTGTACATACTTTGATAGTTTATTAAAGTCTGCTGGTCTTTGGACTGTGACTAGTGCTGTTGTGGAGAGTATTGAAGCTGATACTTCAAAGTGTTTTTTGAGGGCACTGGGGTTGAGTAATTGGTGTGGCAGTGGAAAGTACTTTAATAGTTCCACCGGGCCAATCAATTCAGATGAGTTGGTGTTATGCTCAACAAACGGTATAATTATTATGAACTGCTTTAGCGGGTAAGTGTTTGTGCTGGATGAGGAAGATTTTAGTTTCATTATATATTTATCTTTACCTTCCCATGCCGGGGATAGGCTAGAAACATCAATACCTAAGCCTTCGGCCGTGTTTTTCCAAATTTTTATTTCGGGGAAAGCTGGGATCACGGTAGCGGGGCTATGGGGAGTAATTGCTACGAGGTCGTCGGATAGAACATTAAAGCCCTCCTTGGCAAAGGCGGTTACGGTTGTGGACTTGCCCGCACCCGGAGTACCCAAAAAAACTGTGGCTTGCCCCTGATGTTCAAGAGCACTTGCGTGCAACATAAAGTGACCTCTAAGGTGGAGTAATATACCGATGGCTTCACTTAGTATAAAAATTCGTAAGAGACCAATTGGAATGTTTCCAAGTTTTTGATATGTAATGTTGTTCGCTGTGATTTGTAAGGCGACCATATTGGGCCAAACTAAAAAATGTCCCGAATGGTGAAAGGCATAAAGGGCCTGGGCTCCAGCTCTAAATATTTTTGTTTGTTCTAGGGTTGGTAATGTGATAATTCCTTGGGCTATATTGACATCATACTGGCCTGAGACGGCTGGAGGTAGCAAAAGGTCAATATCGGACGATATGTTAAGATTAAATGCTCTCATTTAGTTTTTGTATAATTTGAAATGCTTTGTGCCATGTTGTCTCGCTTATGTTTCAATAATTCCTGTACAGAGTAATCATGTTTAATAAATTGGTCAGGGCATGGTAGATTCTTGGGTATATTGACAAAATCTTTTTGATTTTAAAACTCAGAATCCTAGAGACTATTTTCTTAATGCTTGTCATTTAAGTACTCATTTTGTTCGATTGTCACCCCTATCTTGTCATTATTAAAAAATAAGTAATTGGTAATTAAGTAGATTGCGTTCAGTAAATGTTTTAAAACAATTTTAGGAAATTTGATTTAATAATTTTACTTTTTGGGTTACCTGTTTGGAATATAAAAATATTTCAAAAGGTTATATTAGAGGGCATCCATGTTGTGGGTGCTCTCTTTTTTGTGAGGTATTTACCTAATTCAAAAGTTGTATGAAAGCATTGCACCAGTGAGCAAAAAGATATTGTACTGCCCCCTTATGGTGAGGCTAAAGTGTTTATTATATAGACCCATGAATTTACTACAATTGGGGGTGGTTTGAGATTTAATTGGTGATGTAGGGATTTCTAATTGAAAAATGACTTTTTGTTTATCGGATTGGACAATAATTTTAATTCCAAGCAATTCACTGTATTTCTTAATAATTGAGAGGCCCATTTCTTTTTTAGGGAGGGCTGTAATTCCTTTAGGTGCATTCAAAAAATTTGTAATATCCTCAATCTTATGGTTACTCATGTCTGGTGGATAATTAATTACTGATAGAATGCATTTATCATCTTTCTCTGTAGTAATAAGCTCGATAGAAGAACCAAATGTACTGTTCTTCACTGCATTATCTAAAAGATTTTTAAGAATACTTTGAAATAGGTAAGGGTTAGTATATATCCTTTTTTGCAAGTTGTAATTTTCTACTATCCCAACTCCACTGATATTTGCTAAATATCGATAGGTTTGCATGATTGGATTTATGATATAAAACAAATTGGTAAATTCTAAAAAATTAGGGGATGTTGATTGAGACGAAGCCCCCCTCTGTAAATCTAAGAATACCTTTTGTAGCTCACTTCCATAATCATCAATTTGTTTTGAAATTTGCTCAATTTTATCGAACTGTTTGTTTCTAATCAAAAAAGCTATGACTTCGGCTAGTCCTTGATAACTTGTAATTGGAGATTTTAAATCGTGCAGAATCACTTTAAGTTTGTTTTCGTGATTGATGTTTTCATTTTTTATTTTTATGAACCGACGAAATGAGATTATACCAATTAGGAATACCGCTATAAATGTTAGGCTATTTAGTATCAGCAAAAACTTGACTGTTTCAACTGAAATATTTAGTGACTGCAAAAATTGATTGAGGGTTACTTGGGTGATTGTTGTCATGAAGGTATATGTTGAACTCCAGCCAGTATGGTGGTTAAAGGAATGGAAACCTCCTGAAATACTTAGTGAAACTTTTGAAAAGAAATCCAAAAATACCAAGGATTCACTATACCAGTTTTTGAGGATTTTTTTAAGACTAAAAAAATAAAAATCAGCTAATGGCAAAAAAGATAAATTCATAAGATTTATGGTAGAAAATATGGTATAACTGCATAATAAGAATAAACTTTAATCAACATTTGACAATTGGTGATAAGTTACTTTTTTTGGTGACGAATACAACTTTTTTCCTTTTACTGCCTTCCGAATATGCCATTTAGATGTCATCAAGTTTCAAAAAAGCTTAAATAAATCCTCCAAGTATTTCTTAAGCTCAGGGTATATCATATTAATCAACCGAACTAAAGACCTGAGGAGCAGAAAATATGCAGTAATAATAAAATTATCTTTGTTTAACTAGTTCAATTAAATTTGTTAGTAGAGTAAATTTCTCGAATTCGTACATGGCTTATAACTAGAAAGAATGCAAATTGTCCTTGATTATTTGTAATAATGGTATCAAGTTCCGTGGCCGAACCCTTATTTAGAACACTAGGGAAGCTAAGCTCTACGAAAAAAAAATTTAGAGGAGCGTGGGCAAGAAACTTTATCAGGCTTTAGTTCATTGAATGGGTTTTAAGATGTTAATGGATATAATTTTTAAACAATATTTTCTAAAACGTATGAGAAATTTTGAGTGCAATTTTTTGAGTAAAATCAGGCTAACAAACTTATATATATTGAACTTTTACGTAGAAATACATAACAGCATTAAAAAAATATATTAAATATTAATTTTACTCGGCCTACTTAAAATAAAGTGCACCACCGAAAAATAATTACCAGTTAAACATATTTACTCCTTTGCACATTAACTAAGAAGGTCTTGTTTTGTTTAATTTTATATATATTTCTGTGATTTTAGTCAAATCGGGCTTTCGAAGAATGAAATATAGATTGCGATTTTTAAAAATGTCTAATATGTTAAAGGCTGATTCACAACTTAGTGATGTATAATTTCTAGTGCTTTTTTAGGTCATTTTCTTGTGTATAAATTCTGCCCAAGAATTAATTGACATCTTTTAAGGATGAAGACACATGGTCGTTTCATGCTGGTTATTCTGGTGGTCTCCATTGGTATTGAGCAAGAATAACAATTAATTACCCACTTTCTTATTGAGACAATTGAGAGATTTTATCTGAAAATTCTTATAATTTGATGAATAACATTAGAACTCATCTTTATAATTAAAGGATTATTCGGCCAAAGATCAAAACCCACTGAGATATACTCTACTTGACGGGCAATCGAGTTCTGAGTCCTACGGTTAAAGTCGAAAGATTTCAATACAATTAGCCGCGGGTTTTATGATTAGAGTTTTAGGGATTTTTAAAAAAATAGAGTAGAAGAATGATACCCCTACCCTATTGCAATACATATCTTTCCTTGATATTTTATCTATACTACTTAAACGTCCACGGAAAAAAGTATCTTTTGCAATATTAAAGCGTACTTTTTTTAAAAAATATCATTATTGGATTTATATACATCACTTGCTATTTACTGGTGATAATTGGAATTAATTCTTTTTTTTAAACGCTCTGAAAAATGTTGATCTCTTTCATTGGTCCTACAATCGTCGCGTTTTAAGAACTTTCTAGATGATAAGTTACAAATAAATTGTCCGACGAAAATATTAAAAGTTAAGGCCTTATCATGAGGGAAAACTATCTAAGCGTAGCATTTCAAAATTGGTAATAAGCGATTATTAAATAATAAGGAAATGGATTGTGACCACAGAATTTAAGGGAATTAAAAAGCTTTATAACGAATTCAGTAGTAAATGTTGGTAATTTGGATTCGGCTTAACTTTTGGATTTGATTCTGTTTATTGCCACTCCCAAATGGGTTTAAACTGTTCTTCTGTAAATTCTCCTATCAAGAACTTACCCGCTTTTTCGACCCACGCGTGTGCTTCTAAGCCTTGATTAGATAGTTTCACACCTACCACGAGTTTGGCCTCGGTATCCTTAGACATAAAATATTTTAGCGTTAAGGCCTTTGGTAAGCAAGTGAAACCAAATGGTATGTAGTTGGAAATGCCATTTATGCAAAAAATTAAATAGGGTACGTTTTCAACATGGCTTCCTCTCAGTTTTGCGTATAATTTTCGAAATAGTGAGAAAGATAAAGTAACTAAAAGTAGTTTGAAGACACACAAGACCAAGAATACGTAAAGGAGTGTAAACACTTGATGGATGGTTTTAATATTTTGGGTACCTTTATTCATATGCATTTGATTAAGTCATTGATTTATAGAATTCTAGTTCACAGCTATGGTCAATTTCCTAAAACCCTATGAAAAACTGATACTTAGCAAAATCAGGGGCAATATATTGTTTGTTGGTTAAATTCTTGAAATTGCTACCTTTTTTATTATTTATCATTGTTTAAACCAAAACACTTCAGAAAATAGGCTCCAATATGGCGGAAGGTTTACTCATTTATTCAATCGTAGCTGCAGCACTTGATTCCTTTCATTATTAAACGCCTCTAACGATTGATAAAGATGTTACAGTTCGATTCTATTTCGAAAGCGTGCTCGCTATAAGCTATTACATCGCCTAAGTACTTATTGGAGGTACTATTTATTAAGTAGGATTATGCTGAGCCGGAAATGAAAGAAGGGTTTTACTTACAGATACTAATTCAAATAGAATAGTTTTATTTGGATCTATACTAAGCAGATTTTTTGTCTTGCTTAAAAGGTAAGTTTTCCATTATTTTCATTGTTGATTTGGGGAAAATGCCCAAGGGAATAGTTGATATAAATCTGATGGAGTAAGGAATTTTGAAATGATTAATAATTAAATCGTCGTTGTTTAAGTCTGTGATTTTAACGGGATTAATGGCATACTTTTCATGTATTTTGATGAAGGTTTCTGGAAATTTAGTCAAGAGCTTGGATAGTGAGCCAGAAATCGTGTAAGTACCCCACAAGCAATATACATTACAATGGCTTATTTTAGCTTCAATAAACAGAATATCTTCAAAACTAATCCTTTCAATTTCTTTATTTAGACTTTTTAAAAAAAGATAATTTGGTTTTTTAGGTGAAAATTTCTTTCGGTTACAAGTCGTAAAGGTGTTGATCAAAGCTTTATTTGCTAAAGGATTTAAAACAAGCTTATATTCCTCATTTTCTTCCTTGAAAGAGGTATTTTTATAAAGTGAGTATTCCTCAAAAGAGAATGTATAGAATATTAGTTTAATGCCTAACATCGCCCGTTTTTTGATTAGTCTTTGTGACACGTCATATCCATTGATTTTTACCCTTGCTATAATAATATCTACATTACCTTTTCCTGCAAAGATTATCCCTTGATTAATGTTATCAGTCACTACAATAGATCTATAGCCGGCTAATCTTAGATGCGTATCTATTTTTTTTGCCTCGGATTCGGATTGATAAATTACTAGAAATCTAGTATCTTTCTTTCTCATTGGTTTTTTGAAATATTTATAATTTAAAACATTTCAAAACTATGCCGTTGTGTTCTTTTAGAAATGAAGTGGTACGTGGATTACTAATTTGAGTACATAAGTAACTATGTCATAAAATGAAAAGGACTAGTAACTTTATAATTCAATATTATTTTCTAATTCTTGATACACCGAATCTCTTGTTTTGATATTTAAATTTGATTTTTTGTATAATTATTGAATTATTCCTATTTTAGCCAAATGTTTATTTTTCATGGGATGGAGAATCGTTAGAGATTATTGTTTTTAAACATCCATCAATTTCAGAAAAGTAAGTCCTGTAATAGGAATATCAGCCCTTTCAGGACATTATTTCCTAAAGTTGAACTAACTATTGACCGTCAGAAAGTTCCTCTTTAGATTTACCTTCGTTAAACAACGCAAATGTTTTGTGCCATGGCTGTTATAAAGAACATCCCGGATATCTATAAACATGCAGATGCTCAGGATATAGATTTGTTTGTGTTTGACCTAAACATGAGAGAAAACGCTATTAATGAATTTGTGAATTTGCGGATGCATATGTTCAGCTTTTTACAAACAGGAGAAAAACTAGTTACTTTTTCAGAACGTTCTGTAGCAATTAATAAAAACCAGTTTATCATATTAAAATCTGGGAATTTTGTGATAACTGAAAAAATTGACATTGAAGAGAACTATTATTGTAAGTTGATTTTTTTTAGTAACAAGATGGTTGATTTTTTTTTAAGTAAATACTCCAATTGGATAAAAAAATCTATTAATCTTGAATATCAACCCCCTTATTATTGTTTGGAGTCTGATGATTATATTGCCAATTTTGTTTCTTCATTAACAGCAATTCGAGGTCTTTCGGGTGTAAACGAAATTCGCTTATTGGAAATTAAATTTGAAGAATTGTTAGTATATTTGATTGGTAAATGCGGGCAGGAATTTATTGATTTCTTTTATTCTCTTGTTTCTTCCTCCATTAATATAAATCTCCGACATGTTGTTGAAACTAATCTTTACAATAACTTAGATTTGGATGAAATGGCCTTTTTAGCCAATATGAGCCTGTCAACTTTTAAAAGACAATTTAAGAAGGAATATAAAACCAACCCTGGAAGATGGATTAAAGAACGAAAGCTTAATTATGCAAAACTTCTAATGGAGCGGGAAAAAAAACATGCAAAGGAAATATTTGCTGATTTTGGTTATTCGAATTTATCCAACTTTAATTCGGCTTTTAAAAACCATTTTGGATTCCTGCCTTCTGAAATTGATGTCCAATGAACTGAATTCATCAAGAAATGAACCTTATTCATCTTTTTTTTCTTTTTCCTTTGTACTTAAGATTTTTTGTTGTAATCGTTCTGATTTAAAAAGTTAGAACTATATGGAAAGGTAACACTTAAAATTTGTTTTTGAATATTAAATTTTGTTTATGCCTTTTAGAAGTTTTATTTTTTTAGTTCTGGTTAGGTTAAAAAGTTATTGTGATTATGTTCTTTCTGCCGCTTGTTCTGAGTCAGACCTTAATAAAATTACAAGAAATTTGGGCCTTCTTCTAATAGCAATAGTAGTTTTCATATTGGTAAATCTACTTACCGTTCTTTATCTGCTTTACACATTGTTTTCAAATAATAATCAGACTTACCACATGGTGTTGGGTACCCTGGATACACTAGCATAGAACTCATTGGCTGAGCGATGAATGTATACCAAGACGTATTTTACTTTTATAATACCCATTAATATAAACACTATTTTTTTTTAATTTGCTGGGCGAATAAGTTGTGTAATTTTTATTAATAGTACTTTCAACTCTGGATAACATTATACTGATTTAGAAACAATTACAAGTGGAAATGCAAAATTCATATTTTCATAGGTTAATTGAGTTTATTTTACTTCATAAATTTCTTCATACATCTTTAAAATTCTAAGTTTGGGTATTTTTACTGTTATTCACTTTTATGAACTTTATCAAAGAATTCAATTGAAAATCTAATAGTGCATAACTTTAATCTGGTTCGTTATTCTTTTAAGGAAACCAAACAGAAGTTGGTTCTTTTGTAGAATTCTGTTGTTTTGGTTGGAACTAGATTTGTATTTATTTTAGGCTGTTATTTAATAAATAGGATCTCGTTAGCCGCAGTAGAGATCTAATTCAAGTAATTTTTTTTGGTACCTCCTACCTATTGTAATTTCTTTGACGAGTTTATGAAGTTTTATCTGGTAATTTTCCATCTTCTCTATTTTGGAAATGTTTACAGCGGTATTTTTATTCGCTTGAATAAAATATTCTTGTAGGTTGCTGATTGTTTTTTTTAGGGCAATTTTTCTTGCAAATTTACGACTATCACAGGTGTAAAATATGCTATAATTGCCTTCAACCTGTATATGACTAATATTATCAACAAAAATTTTTGTGCTTTTGGCATTTGATGTTTTAAATATTAAATGAGGCAATTGTTTTTTTATATAATTGACTTTGAGTTGGTTTAGTATCGCAATAAGAGTAAATTCATGAAATGGCTTCATAATAAAGTTGGACATTGGAAATTCAAAGACATTTTCGAAGTTGCTTTTTTCATCGGAACTAGTAATAAAAACGGTGGGTTTTTGTCTGAGGTTATTAAATAGCACATCTATAGTATTTTCGGTACCTAGGTATATATCCGCTAAAATTATATCAGGATTTAGGTGTTCTATCATTTGTTTGCCTTTGATTGTATTTTCTGCAAAACCCACTATCTTGTAGTTTGGATACTTGTGCAGCATAACCTCTATTTTACTTTGCCAAATGTAGTCGTCTTCGAGTATTAGTATTTCAATCATTATCTTTTTACTGTAATTATAATCTCATGGATCTTTGTTTAACCATAAAATTGCCAAAATTGGTTGTAAGTGGTAAATTTCGGGTGACAAAAGTCCTTATAATAAGTATTTATGGTACTAAATTGCATTTTTTCCAGATTTATTTATTCTATATTTAAAATGTCTAAAAAACAGGTTGTGATTTTGGATGATGACCCCTTGTATCTTTTGAAATTAGAGGTCATCTTAGAGGATTCAAACTTTAACATTATTGGTTCATTTGACAATGTTGAAGATACCAAGGCTTTTTTAGCAGAAAATGAAAACAAAGTTGATATTTTTATATCTGATTTGTTTATCGGTTCTAAAGTACTTGGTTGTGATTTAATTCATGATATTAGTCCTGCACCATTCCCTATTTTATGTATTACCAGTTCTTATGATGAGAATTTACATCTAAACTTAAAAGAATTAGTTTCGTACTATTTAATTAAGCCTTTCCACAAAATTACTTTGATTGATTGTTTGAATCGAGCCATCAACCTTTTTGAGGAGAAAAGGCTTCATGAATTCATTAGCAATCGTTATATCTTAATCAGTGTCAAACCTGGTGTACTTTGCAAGATAAATTTTGTGGATGTCATTTATCTTGAATCATCTGAGAATTATACTTATTTCTATACCAAACATGGCAAATTTGCCAAAAAACTATCGTTAAGTAGACTTTTAAGTGATTTTCTTGATGATAGGTTTATTCGAATTCATTCTAAATTTGCCGTGAACTCGGCCCACATTAGTGCTGTTAGTACAAAAGAGGTAAACTTAAAAACAAACCTTATGCTCCCAGTCTCGAGGGGTTTTAGGGAAAATATAAAGGATTTTATGATTCAAAAAGAAAAGTACCCTACAAGGATACTTTCTACCTATACTATTGAGTGAGTAAAAACACAGCCTTTAATAGACGTAAAATTTTTACATGATCAAAATTACAATTTGGTAGAGATTTCAATTCCTGTGAATAGTTTTTGGTTGATAACTTACAAAGTTCGGGTTATATCTTACCTTAATTTATAAAGTATCCAAGAAAAACGTTATTTTTTGGTTATTACAATAGATTGTTGATTCTTATGTCCATCTAGCTGGGAGCACTTGAGTATCACAAGCTTTCGCTTTGGTCCGGGTCTTCTTTTTACTATTTACGACTGTATCGTGATAGTCACTTCAAGACTTGGTTTTGCGTTGTACAACTTACAGAATTAAGTAAATTTGAATTGACATAATGCCGCACAAATGTGGTTTAAATCACATTAATGATTCCTGTATGATATTATTCACTTAGTTGTTATTCATACATTTTGTTCTTTGCTGTTCTACATGGCAGTTTAGATAATTTGGCAAACACAATACTCCTATTTTCTAATTTTTAATAGGATTTAATGTATTTTTCAAGTGCTTCTACCATTATGGCTTTGATTTTCTTTTTTTCTTTAAAGCCAATTTCACGCACTTTGTCAAAAAGGTCTGCTGGTAAATGAACTGTAAATCTAGTCTCCTCTACCCTACCCGTTGGTTTTGATATGGTAACTTTTTGCATTGGTGTGGTTGAAGGTGTCTCCATTAAATTTTTGCCAAGGTTTGACAATTCCAATCCAAATGCTTTTGCTTTATTTTCTTTTGCCATAATTAATTCATTTATTTTTACATAAATATGTAAATACATCAAACCATAAATACATATTTATGCAAAGATGTAAAACTAATTGTAAAATTGAAATTCTTTTTGAATATTTTTCTATGTAATTACAGCTTTGTGTATTTATGTAATAACATAATTATGTATATATATTTATATTAGAAATTGGCCAGAATTTCCTTGCACAGTGAAAGGATTTCTTCTTTGGCCTTATCATCATCGGTATCGAATACACCACCAGTCAAAGGTGACCTCGCATAACTGACTCTTTGGTGTATCATCGTTTGGTGAATAGGCATTTTGTACTGAAGAAGAAGTTCTTTAATGTCATCTGTCAAACTTGTTGATTTTTGTATCATATTAAGAACGATACCTGCTTTTAAATTCGGATGCTTTTTTTGTGCCTCAATAAGTAATTGAATAGTTGCTTTGATGGCCATCACATCCAATACACCAGCTTTGGTTGGGATTAGTACATAATCGGAAAGTTCGAAAAAGTCGGGTAGAAGTGTCGAAAGATAAGGTGGGGTGTCTATGATGGCAACATCATATTGATTTTGAACTTTGCCCAAGTTTTCGATAGGTACTAAATCAAGACCCTTCAAACCTACGTACTCACCCAAACCGGATATACTTCCCTGCGGATCGGAGTCGAGAACTGCCACTCGCAATGAATGTTTGAGGCAATAAGCAATATTTAGTGCCAGGGATGTTTTGCCAACTCCACCTTTTTGATGTGCTATCGTTATTATTTTCATTTTTATTGGTGCCACTGTCTACCTAATCACTTTGAATAGATCGTAAAACGGTTGGCCTTTATAATTTATATCACAAAGCTAAATAACAATTACTAAAATTTGAAATAATAGTTTATGTATTTATGTAATTACTCAATAATATATCCTTCATTATCAGGTATTTAATATCATTTCATGATTATGTATTTATGTAATTATGTATAATTTGAATTTTTCTAAATGGTTATAAATGATTTGAATACATCATTTATGACGAATTACCTCTTCCAAGATTTGACAAATGAAGACTCCCAATCTAATCATATTGAACACAAAACTAAGGTAACATACTGTGCCCAATCAATGTCGATAAATTTATGTTTCAGTTAAACCATTATTTTATAAAGGCACTAGAGATATTGCCAGACCTTACCAAAAGTAAACCACAATTTTTTAGTTATTAAAATATTCAAGGCCAAACCAAATTATACCTTGTAAATTTTAAATTTAGCATTTGGGTTAATTCATATTTACTTTATGGATTTAGCTTTCACAACCGAATGGCCACAAATACATATTTCTGTAATTATGTATTATTTCGAAATGGCATGGAATAATCACTAAAATAATTAAGGATAATATCGCCGAATGCCGTAAAAAGGTAGTATTATTATTAATAAATGTATAAAAAGAGTGAACAAATACATAAATACATCTTTATGTAATTATGTAACACCGGGATTCAATTAAGATATTAAATTTAAAGTCTCACGTTTACAGCCAGAATGTTCTAAACAAAAATGCAATTCCAGCACTGCAAAGGTTAAAGACATTGAAACGAAGATTTATAAACAACTAAGACCAAAGTATCACCCTAGCTCTTAGCAGAAGATAAAATAATTATCTAAAATACGTATTTATGTAATTATGTATTCTTACAAAATAGCTATCGCTTATATTGGAAAATCTAAATTACTGAGAAACCCTAAACCAAAAAATAGAGAATTTCCCTTAGAAATTAGATTTATCGGATTTATGTAAATATATATTTAAGTATTTATGGCAAAACTTAAAACGAACCTAAATCAAGTTTTAAATAGTTTATGAAACAATATCTTAAATAAGTATCCAAACACTAAAATAAGTTAACAAATTATCAATACATATTTATGTAAATACGTATTGATGTATTGGTTTCAAATGGAATATTAACTTTTATAAATAGGGATT
>NZ_RJUF01000054.1 GCF_024343775.1 Lacihabitans soyangensis
CTTTAATCATTTCTAATATTTTTGCTAAAGCCTAATTGGATTTCATATATTTGTCATCTCCAGATAAATCCGGAGACAATTCAATAAATGGGATTTTTCAAATTTGTGATAAATTGAATTGATTGAATAGGAATGTGGCTTTAATCATTTCTAATATTTTGGCTAAAGCCTAATTGGATTTCATATATTTGTCATCTCCAGATAAATCCGGAGACAATTCAATAAATGGGATTTTTCAAATTTGTGATAAATTGAATTGATTCGAATAGGAATGTGGCTTTAATCATTTCTAATATTTTGGCTAAAGCCTAATTGGATTTCATATATTTGTCATCTCCAGATAAATCCGGAGACAATTCAATAAATGGGATTTTTCAAATTTGTGATAAATTGAATTGATTCGAATAGGAATGTGGCTTTTACCCTTTCTAATATTTTGGCTAAAGCCTAATTGGATTTCATATATTTGTCATCTCCAGATAAATCTGGAGGCAATTCAATAACTGGTATTTTTCAAACTATAATAAATTGGATTGATTGAATAGGAATGTGGCTTTAGCCCATTCCCAGATATGAATTGACATTCATAATTTTGGCTTTAGCCAAATTATTCAGATCTCAAAAATAAAAATGGCCCTGAATTCATGTTTCAGGGCCATTTATTTCATTGGGAATTATTCAACTTTGCATCCCTACAACGCCGTCCCCACCTTCTTTTGCTTCAAATTAATGGCTGGTAATTGGTTTTGTTTTACCATGTTGTTGAAGGCAGGTACGTCTTCGTCCACTATCTTTTTGAGTTTTTCGGAGGTCTTGTCTATTTTGCTGCTGATGTCATTGAATACATCGTGCGAGGCATTGGTTGGTTTGGTGTCCGCACTGCTTACTACGCCTGCTATTCCAGCTATTTTGTCGTTTAAACGGATAGGGTAGGCCAACAAATCCTGCACGGCTTTAGCTTTGTTTTGTAATAAACTCTGCTCCAAATCGTCCAAATTCTTCAGCATCGGTTTGGTTATTTTCTGGAAGTTAGAGATGATAACCGTATCTTTTACAGCCTTCATGTATTCTGTAACTGCCTTGCGTATCTCTCTGATATCGTTGATGTTGCGGTGCGACTCGTCCAGCTTTTTGTGTATTTTCATCAACAAATCAAACTGTGCTTTGAAGTCGGCATCGGTGGCATCTACCCTTGGGTCTTTTTTGATTTCGGCTATTTCTTCTTTCAACAATTTATCGCCCAAAATCATCCTTACCTTATATTGGCCAGGTACCACTTTAGGTCCTGTCGTATTTCCTGCCCACATCGGAGCTTTTTCGCCTTGAATTTCGGTGGCGTCGGCGTATCGCATGTTCCACACAAATCTGTTAAGTCCTGCTGTGGTACTTACACTGTTAGGTTTTGGTGCATCTGGGTTTTCATAAAAATCTTTTGAAACCTTAAATGGCTCACCTTTGAGGTCCTTTTTGCTAGAAAACGTGATGATGGTGTCATTGGTCATGGTCAAAAACTGCAGCTTAAGCTCCTCCTTTGGTGTTTCTTTCAAATAATAATTTACCAAAACTCCATTGGCGGCATTTTTACCTTCGTCCAAAGGAGTGCCTCTGCGGCCTCCGTCTCCACCTTCCATTCGGTAAGCATGACGTGGTTTGAAAAGGTGTTGATCTGCCAAGGCTATTCCATCTTTGATTTGGTGCAAAGGCGTGACGTCGTCCAAAATCCAGAACGATAAACCATGGGTGGCCACTACCAAATCCTTCTCTCTATCGTGAATTTGCAAATCTCTAATCGGTGAAATCGGCATATTGAGGTTCAAAGGATTCCAAGATGCACCATCATCAAAAG
This sequence comes from Lacihabitans soyangensis, assembly GCF_024343775.1. GTDB lineage: Bacteria > Bacteroidota > Bacteroidia > Cytophagales > Spirosomataceae > Leadbetterella > Leadbetterella soyangensis. Next base: position 1,847 of record NZ_RJUF01000054.1, read on the forward strand.
ATACATAAATGCCTCTTTCGGTGCCCGCATAGAGTAATCCTGGTTTATTTGGGTCTTCACGAACAACTCTTGTATATTCATCAGATGGAATTCCTTTACTGATGCTTGTCCAAGTTTTTCCGTAATCGGATGTTTTAAACAAATAGGGTGTTCTGTCGCCAAACATGTACCTGGTGGCTGCCAAATATGCCTTTCCTTTCTCAAAATCTGAGGTATGGATCATCGACATCAGTGCGAAATCTCCCAATTGAGAAGTAGGCAAAGTGATGTTTGTCCAGTTTTTGCCGTTGTCGCGGGTTACGTGTAAATAACCATCGTCAGAGCCCGCCCAAATGTTTCCTTTTTCGAGTTTCGATTCGGCCAAAGTAAATATGGTGGCATAAATCTCAGCACCAGTTTGGTCGAGTGTAATAGGTCCTCCAGTGGCACCAGTAGTTTTCGGGTCGTTTCTAGTCAAATCTGGACTGATGATTTCCCAAGAATGACCTTCGTCATGGGTAACGTGTACATATTGCGAAGTACAATACAGTCGGGTATTGTCATGCGGCGAGAAAATAATAGGGTAAGTCCACTGAAATCGGAATTTCTTTTCAGCTGAAGTGTGCCCCATGTTGTTTTCAGGATACACCATGATGTTTTGCTCTTGGCCGTTTTCGGCGTTTTGTTTGGTCAAATAACCATCATACGAACCACCGTAAGTTATTTTGGAGTTTTTAGGGTCAATAGCAATGTAGCCCGACTCCCCACCAGCCACAGAATACCAGTCTCTTACGCCAATAGAATAACCGTTGGTACGGCTAGCGATTCTGACCGTAGAGTTGTCTTGTTGTGAACCATAGATATTGTATGGAAAGTCATTGTCTAAATGTACATGGTAAAACTGTGAGGTTGGAATGTCCACATCCGAAAACGTAACGCCATCGTTATAAGTAACTTCTGCACCTCCATCATCGGCTATGATGAAGTTCTCGGGATTGTTGGGATTTATCCAAACATCGTGCGTATCGCCGTGGTGCACTCTGATATTTCTTATGGTTTTTCCTCCATCCGTAGATTTGAAAGCGTTGACATTCAAAATAATCACGCCATCCACATTTTTTGGATCGGCTTGCAAGTTCATATAATACCAAGGGCGTTGCCAAAGATTTTTGTCATCATTCACCAGTCTCCAGGTCTCACCGGCATCGTTAGACGAGAATAGTCCGCCTTTGGCATTTTCGATTAGTGCATATAATCGGTTGGAATTAGCTGGAGAAATTGCCACTCCAATTTTTCCTAAAAGTCCTTTTGGCATCCCAGGTTTTTCATTTAAAGATACCCAAGTGTCGCCACCATCTACAGATTTGTATAATCCGCAGCCTTTGCCACCGCTGCTCATGCTGTGGCCATTGCGGTAGGCTTGCCAAAGTGTGGCGTATATTACCCGAGGATTGTTGGGGTCAATGCGTACATGATAGGCTCCAGTGCTGTCATCTTTGGCCAAAATATGCTCCCAAGATTTTCCGCCGTCTTTGCTTCTAAAAACGCCACGCTCTTTGTTAGGAGCAAATGGATTGCCCACCGCGGCTACATAAACCAGATTGTGATCTGTAGGGTGAACTTCTATGGTAGCTATGGCATCGGCTTTTGGCAAACCAATGTGTTTCCAACTTTTGCCAGCATCGGTTGACTTGTACATGCCGTCTCCGTAACTAATATTGCTTCGCATATCGGCTTCTCCCATCCCCACATATATTACGTTAGGGTCCGAAGGTGCCACTGCAATGGCACCCACTGAGCTAGATTTAAAGGTGCTGTCACCCGTGTAAGCCCAATTTTGACCACCATCGGTAGTTTTCCAAACTCCGCCACCTACGGCTCCATAGTAATAGGTCATCGGTTGGTCTTTGTGACCAGCTACTGCTAAAGACCTTCCACCACGAAATGGCCCGATGTTTCGCCATTGTAGGCCATCGTACAGTTTTTTATAATCTTGTTTAGGAGATTCAACAGCCATGGGCTCCGTAGTTTTTGCTTTTTTCTTTTGGGCAAAAAGCACGGAAGTAAACGATAGAAGAAGAATCAAAAAGGAAATTTTTTTCATAGTTTTTGATTGAAGGTTATTAAGGAAATAAAAATAGTATTTTTTTGTTGAAATTCATTCTTGATTCGACAAATTGAAGTTTAGGATGGGTCGAATCAGGGTAAAGTATTTTCAAATCATCAAATGGGGGTCAATTCGCCAAACCTGCTTCGGCAACCAGAATTAAAAGTGCAAGTTTTATAGCCAATGGCCCAGTTTCGTCATTTAAGTACCATTCGTCGAGGGCATGGGCGTTGTCTGATTTGCCACCTCTGCCTATCGTTACGGCTGGTATGCCCAACGAAATAGGAATATTTGAGTCTGTTGAGCCTCTGGTGAGCGTTGGTTGAGCATTAAAATAGGAAGTGGCAGCGATGGCTTTTAGAATTAAAGGAAGATTTTCTCCTAATTCTCCTGAGGGCCTTTCACCAATTTTGTCTAAAACCAAGGTCAACTTATCTCCTTTCTTTACGGTTTTGTTATAGTCTTCAAGTGCTTTTTGCATTTGCTCTTTCAGAATCCTTTCTATTCCCAAAAGCTTCTCAGGACTTACCGAACGCATATCTATTTCCATCCAAGATTCGAAAGGAATGGAGTTTACGGAAGTGCCGCCACCTATTCGACCCACATTGTAGGTTGTTTTAGGTCCATTGGCTACATAAGCACCAGCTACTGTATCAAAATAGTCTATGGATTTCCCAATGGCATGATGTGGATTGGCAACGCCAAAAGCACCCCAAGAGTGTCCACCTGGCCCTTTGAAGGTAACTTTATAACGCAAGGAACCCAGAGCCATATTGTTAATTCTTCCTAAATCACCTCCATCAATAGCAATATAAGCGTCAATTTTACGGTTCCCGTTTTTGAAAAGGTGCTTTACACCACGTAAATCGCCCAAGCCTTCCTCGCCCACAACACCTGCAAATAGCACATCCGAAGCAGTGTTGATTTGAGCAGTATTCATGGCTTTCATAACCGCCAATACCATTGCTAACCCGCGTGTGTCATCCCCAATGCCGGGAGCATAGAGTGTATCTCCATGTTTTTTTACTTTAACATCAGTTTCAAGTGGAAAAACAGTATCTAAATGGGCTTCTAAAACTACGGTTCTACTTCTTGATTTACCTTTTCTAAGTGCCAAAACATTGCCTACTTCATCTTTCCAAATAGAATCTGCACCGGCTGCTTTTACCATCTGCATAAACCTTTCGCCTCTTTTTTGTTCCATAAATGGAGGAGCAGGAATCTCAGTTAATTCCACCAGGTCTTTCATGGTTTGTGGTTCTAAGCTTTGGATTATATCGAACGATTTTTGTACTTTTTTATCTTTTCCTATGGCTTCTATTTGGTTTTTGTAAACCTCTTGAACGGAAACTTTTTTTTCGTCTTGTGCTTTTGTTTCTAATGAAAAGCCAAGAAGTATTATTAAAAGGGAAATATTCTTCATGTATGATTGCTAATTTTTTGGTTGATAAAATGTTCATTCAAAATTATGAAATAATATTTGGTGTTGGAATTTTATTTTTTCTCAGAACGGATTCAATTAAACCTTATGGTGTTCAATATCAATAAAACCCTCAATCTTTCTGATTTGATGAATTATTTGGTAATTTCGAATCTGTATTTGAATATTGAAAGACATGTTTTTGAAAAGAAATAGAAATAAAGACTTTCCTACTTCCAAGGTTATTTGGGTTAGTCTTGTGTTTTCTATTTTTTTGTTTAAAAATTTCTTTTCACCCTTGATTTACACATTTAAGCTTTACGAAGTTCGGTATGAGGTAAAAGAAATGCTCTTTAAAAAGATTCCTAAGGAAAGTCTCATTTCTATTGAAAAACCTCTAGGTTTTGATAATAGAGAGTTTGAATATGAGGGTGTTATGTATGATGTTGTAGAGGTAAAGATTGAAAAAGACAAGAAAATATTGTTTTGTTTTGCAGATATAAAAGAAACAGAATTGGGTCTAAATTTTGAAAAAAACTTAGATTTTTTATGGTCAAAAAATCCTGTCAGGAAAGATGTGTCTTCAAAATTGGTCGATTTTTTTAAAAGTATTTTATCCTATCATAAATTACCGAAGTTTTATATTTTTAGCCTTAAAATCAACAAGGTTGAATTTCTGTCAATTATCACAAATACCATAGAGGAGCATTTCTCCATCCACTTGCCGCCTCCCGAACATTCAAAAATCTTATTAGTATAAATTTAATTTCTCGAACTTAGAAAACTACTTGGTTCTTGAGATTTTGTGATGTGCCTCCATCAAGATAATTTCCAAAAATAATTGGAGATTTTTTTAATATTTTAGATTTTTTAGCAAAATGATTATTTCAATGAAATTTTATTTAATTCATTGAATGTTAATTATTTATGATTTATTATTCACGTATTATTTTTTAACATTGGAATGAAAAAATTTATATACTTACTTTTTTTCTTTTTAGGATTCGCAGAAGGTTTTTCTCAAAATGACAGTACCAAAAAAGTTCTGGACCTTGAGGACATAGTCATCTCTGCCAATAAATTTGAGTTGAGAAAGAAAGAAACTCCTAACCAAATTGAGCTCATTTCTGCCAAACAGATTGCTTTTCAAAATTCTCCAAATACTGCCAATCTTTTGGAACAAACAGGTAATGTTTTTGTACAAAAAAGCCAAGCTGGTGGAGGTAGCCCAGTTTTGAGAGGTTTTGAAGCCAGTAGGGTGTTGTTGGTTATGGATGGCGTGCGGATGAATAACGCGATTTTCAGAGCGGGACATTTACAAAACGTGCTGAGGATAGACCAAAGTATGCTCGAAAGGGCGGAGGTGGTTTTTGGACCAAGTTCGGTTATTTATGGCTCAGATGCACTTGGCGGTGTAGTACATTTTAGGACGAAAAGTCCTGAGTTTGATGTTAAAAACTTTCGGTCTTATCTAAGATATTCAACTGCTATTGGCGAAAAAACAGGACATGTAGATTTTAATATTGGCAAAAAGCGTTTCGCGTTTTTGACCAGTTTTACTTTTTCAGATTTTGGTGATGTTGTGCAAGGAACTAATCGCTTAGATGCTTATCCAGACTTTGGAAAAAGGCCTTTTTATGTAGAAAGACAAGGTAATGCAGATGTTTCGCTAACGAATAGTAATGTAAATAAACAAGTTGGGAGTGCTTACAGTCAGTATGATTTTTTACAGAAAATAAGTTTTCAACAAACCGATAATATTAAGCATACCTTAAATTTTCAATTTTCAAATTCCTCTGATGTACCTCGTTATGACAGACTTACGGAGCTTAGGAATGGTTTGCCAAGGTTTGCAGAATGGTATTATGGCCCAGAAAAACGACTGATGGTTGCATATCATTTAGATTTGAAAAATTCGCTGATATACGACAGAGCTAGTATTACTTTTGCATTTCAGGATATTGAAGAAAGCAGGGTTTCGAGAAATTTTAATAATGTAAATAGAAAAAGCCAGTTAGAGAAAGTTAATCTATTTTCGTTGAATGCTGATTTTCAGAAAGTAATAAAAGAACAAACCCTTACCTATGGACTGGAAGTTGTTGGAAATGATGTGAGGTCAAAGGCTCATTTTACAAACATCAGCACCAATGAAGAAAGAAAGGCCGACACAAGGTACCCTGACGGGAAAAATACAATGAACACTTGGGCAATTTATGTGGCGGACCAGCTGAAAGTAGCCAATACTTTAATTTTACATGGAGGACTTAGGTACGCATTTACTGATTTGTCGGCTGAGTTTATTGAGAAGTCGTTTTTCCCATTCCCTTTTAGCCAAATACAGCAAAAAAACAGTTCACTTACAGGAAACGTGGGTTTGGTTTACACACCGTTTGCTAAAACTAAATTAGGCTTGTTGGGTTCTTCTGGTTTTAGATCACCGAATATTGACGACTTAGCCAAGGTTTTTGATTCAGTACCTGGAAGTTTGATTGTACCCAATCCAAATATTAAACCAGAATACAGCTACAATGGAGAGTGGTCTTTAAATCAACAAATCGGTAATAAAATCAAGTTTGAAGGTGTATATTTTGTTACCTCTATGAAAAATGCCATTGTGATAGATGCTTTTACATTAAATGGTGAAAGAACAGTTTTGTATAATGGCCAAAGCAGTAAAGTTTTGGCAGCTCAAAACAAAGCAAAGGCATTTATTTACGGGTGGAATTTGAACCTTAAAGCTGATTTATCAAAGCAGTTTTTACTTTCTAGTGCCTTGAATTATACAAAAGGTAGTATTAATGATGCGGCAAACACGCCTTTGGATCATATTCCTCCCTTATTTGGTCGTACAGCCATTAAGTTCCAGAATAAAGCTATTCAGGTGGAGGTTTTTAGTATTTATAATGGCTGGAAAAAGCTTGCAGACTATAGCCCAAGTGGTGAGGACAATTTGATATATGCCACCAAAGATGGCATGCCCAGCTGGTGGACTTTAAATCTAAGGTCTGATTATCAGGTAAATAAAAATTTCACAGTGCAGTTTGCCTGTGAAAATATTCTAGATAAAAATTATAGAAACTTTGCCTCTGGTATTTCATCACCTGGTCGGAATTTTATGATTACCCTTCGAGGAGGTATTTAAGGTATTTCATTAAAAATCTCAGTAAGAAAGGAAATGCCTTACTGAGATTATTTTATATTAACTCACCAAAAGTTAAAGGAGTTTTTGGTGTTTCAATTGGAGTTCTGCCTTGAATTACCGAAAGTTTTCCGGTTTTTAAATGCGGTAAAACCAATTTTGCAAAATATTCACACTCTTCTATCAGCGGGTAGCCAGAAAGTATAAAGGCTCTCACGCCCATGTCCATGTAACGGTTCATTTTTTCAATAATTTGGGAAGGATTACCAACCATTGCTGCCCCACAGCCAGACCTGGCTCTTCCGATACCGGTCCAGAGCATGGGTTCAATAAAGTCATCTTTGTCAGCATTTTTTCTGAATTCGTCCTGACGTAATACCCCCGCAGATTTAGAGTCTTGCGTACGGTGTTTTAACATTTCAGCCGTTTCTAAATCGAATTTCGACATCAATTCTTTAGAATAAGCCAAAGCTTCTGCTTCGGTTTCACGAACAATAACATGTATCCGCATGCCAAAATCTATGGTTCTGCCATAAGATGCCGCCTTGCTGCTCATTTCTTGCATTGTAGCATAAATACTTTCTTCGGGTTCAGGCCACATTAAAAATACATCGCAATATTTAGCACACACTTCTTTCGATCCGGGTGAAATTCCCCCAAAATACAATAAGGGGCCTCCGTTTTGTTGGTATGGTTTAACAGGTTTGGCATCCATACTGAAATTGTAAATTTCGCCTTTGTGTTCTATTCTATCTTGCGTCCAGGCCTGTTTTAAAATCTCAATTACTTCAGCACATCGTTGGTATCGCATTTCATGGTCTTCCTTCAAACCAGGTAAATCTGAATTTATGATGTTAACTGTTAACCTTCCTTTCAGTATATGATCTAATGTAGAAATATGTCTGGCCAGCATTGGTGGGTGAATTTCCCCTGTTCTTATGGCTGCCAACATATTGATTTGTTGGGTTTGAGGAGCCATGGCTGCCGCAAAAGGTAATACTTCTTGGCCAATTACGTAGGAGGTAGGCAGTAGGATATTTTCGTATCCAAGCTTGTCGGCAGTTTTTATGATGTCTCCACAATGCTCATAATTGCTTCGGCGTGAAGGATCCACTGTGCCCAAAAAGCCCGTGTCACCACCACACAAATCATCAAACCAAGCGACTTCAGCAATCCTTTGTTCGGTTCTAATCCCTACCTGTTCAATTATCATATATTACTATTTAGAATTTCATAATTTTAATGAAATTATTCAGAATCAATATTTAAAAGTATTTTTGATTTTCAAAATTACAATAAAATATAAAACCGAAATTTTTTGAAATAGAAATGCCTTTAAAAAAAACAAAAGGACAATTCTCAGCTATGACTCAAAGAGAATAACAATAGCTTAAGTTTTGTCTTTGGCTATACTATCCGCCAAGATTGTCTTTGGAGATAGCAGTAAAAATGAACCTGAAGAGTTAAAAAACTGGATAAAACGTGCCCTTTTTTTGTTGTCAATTTGTCTGATGAGTCACTTTTAATGGCCTCTTTAAAAGAACTATGTTCTTCTTTTGGTTCTGTTGACTTCAATATAAACAAGGTTATTGTGGTTCAATTGGATCCTGATAAAACAGTTCGGCAGAAGTATGGACAGATAGGTATAATATAAATCAAGCGAAAAATATGGTCATTGATAAGTTGATGATTCATGCATTTAGTCAAAATTGTAAAAAGTATGCTAAAATCTCTGGAATGGTTTGATGTAATAGTGGTGGTAGCGGTTTTGTTGTTTCTCATTGTTGCCAGCATGTATTCTAGTTTTAAGAAAAAAGATGCCGAAGAATACTTTATGGCCAGCAGATCGCTCAAGTGGTGGTCTGTGGCTGGTTCTATTTTCGGTACCAACATACACGCCCAACAGATTATTGGCATGATGGGCGTGGGCTACTCCATAGGTTTTGCACAAAGTCATTACGAAATCTGGGCTATTCCTGCAATTTTGGTATTGTGTTATATTTTTATTCCCATTTATAGAAAAAGAAATTTCTTTACACTTTCGCAGTTTCTAGAAACTCGTTTCAATGCCAATGCACGTTTGGTTTATACGGTTCTGATGGTGGCGTTTATACTAATTCAGTTGATTGGTGGATTTTATATTGGTAGCCGAACCTTGGGTTTGTTGTTTGAAGGAACAGGGTGGGAGGTAAGTTATGTGGCTGGAATATGCATAATTGCGACCGTTACCGTTATTTTCACAGTGTTTGGAGGTATGGAATCTGTTGTAACGGCGGACAATATCCTAACAATCATCATGATAGCGTCCATCTTGCTAATGGGGTCTTTTACCTATATGCAGCCAGAAATTGGCGGTTTGTCAGGTCTACTTAAGTTAGATCATGCAGAGGCCAACAAAATGCATCTGTATTTACCCTCAAATCATCCAAAATTACCTTGGAGTGGGATTTTTACTGGCTTGACTATATTAAACATGTTTTATTGGACCACCAACCAATATCAAGTACAAAGGGTGCTGGCCGCAAAAACTGATAGAGATGCCAAACTTGGCTCTATTGCAGCAGGATTTTTGAAATTAATCATACCATTTTTCTCTATTGCAGTGGGCTCTGCGGCTTATTATATTTTTAAAACTAGATATGGGGCAGATTCCATAAAGCCAGATGATACCTTTTTAACACTTCTAAAAACTGTAGTTCCAACAGGTTACGGTTTGGTAGGATTAATATTGGCTGGGTTGATGTGTGCAATATTTTCTGCCATTTACTCCATGATGAACTCAGTTTCTACAATGATGGCATATGACATCTTTAAAAAATATATTAATCCTAAAGCTTCGGATAAAAAAACGGTTAGATTTGGACAATTGGCGGTGTTCTTAATTTGTAATGTTGCTGGTATTTTAGCCTTTTCCACTTATGATCCCAATTCCTCAGATAATTTCTTTTTAAAATTGGCAAACCAAACTTCCTATATCAAACCCGGTTTAGTAGTGGTGTTTTTCTGGGGAGTACTTTGGAAACAAACCAATCCTATAGCTGCCGTAATGGTTTTGGCGGGTTCTCCCTTTATTGGTTTAGGATGTGATTGGATATTTGAAAACATACTGATTCAATACCCATTTATCAGACAAACCTTCGGCGAAACCTTCAACTTTTTGTATCGTGTATTTTCAATTTTTTTAATAGGCTCAATTTTGCTGGTGATATGGAGTAAATATCTAAATGCAAATGGAAAGGCCAAGATTGCAGAATTCGATTTAGGCATATCCTTATCTGGCATTGGAAGTACCTTGTTTTGGTTTTTACTTACTCAAATTCCATTTATAGTAGTAGCATTATTGGGCCTGATTTCACCTCAAACAGCAGCCACTCCAGCCGCAATTGTTTGTTTGCTTTTGTTTGTTTGGTTTCACAAACGGGCAAAAGATGAAATGACTTTATTTAAATCAGATATATTTTATGCAGGCTTGCTTACTTCTTCCATGATTTGGATTATGTTTTATTTTGCATAATATTACTGCAAATTGTAAAAGGATAATATTTCAAACTAATGTCACAAAAAGTAATTATCATAGGTGCAAGTTCGGGAATAGGCAAGGCTCTTGCTATAAAATATGCCCAAGAGGGGTTTGAGGTCGGAATAACGGCAAGAAGAACAAATTTGCTCCAAAAAATTGTAGAGGAATTACCAAGGGCCAAATTCTACATTGCAGAAATGGATGTGGAAAAAGTGGAGAGTACTCGGAACATTTTGGCTGATTTGGTGGAAAAAATGGGCGGATTGGATATCCTCATCATCAATGCGGGCATTGGTATTCCAAAGGCGAGTTTTGAAGACGAACTCAAAACCATTGATATCAACGCCCGTGGATTTATGGGTTTGGCTCAATGGGCCTATTATTATTTTAAATCTAAGGGAAGCGGAAAAATTGTAGGTATTTCTTCAGTTGCAGGTGAAAGAGGAGGGCCAACTTCGCCCGAATACCATGCCACCAAGGCATTTGCTTCCACTTATATGGAAGGACTAAGGATTCGTTCTAAAAAGAGAAATCATGGCGTAAAAGTAATAGATGTACGGCCAGGTTATGTTGAAACTGAAATGACTGACGGTCAAAGAGGGATGTTTTGGGTCGCCAAAGCCGACAAGGTGGCAAACCAGATTTTTGACGCCGTCTTAGCGGATAAACCTGTGGTGTATGTCACTAAGAGATTTAGAATAATAGGTTTCCTCATGCGTAATTTGCCAGAGTGGATTTTGGTGAAGATGATGTAAAAAAACACCCCAACCAATT
>NZ_RJUF01000055.1 GCF_024343775.1 Lacihabitans soyangensis
CCAAGGTACACATCAAAACTTACACGAGACTAGGCGATGAAATCACGATAAACGAAAGTCAAGAAAACGTAAAAATCTTTGCGGCTAAGAATGTGGGAATAGAGAAAGGCAGCCAAATCAACGCCTACCTACACAGCCAAGCGGGTATAGATATCAAAAATGCAGATGCCAGCAAAAAGACGACCATCAACGGTATTCTAATCGCCACCAAAATAAAGTCGGGCGGCAATGTAGTACTCAAAGGCCAACCGACTGACTGTAGCAATACGCCAGCCGTAGCAAGTAAAGAAGATAGTTTACTAGCCAAAACAGACGAGGCAACAACCGAAACGCTAGAAGAAATCAGCAAGGAACCAAGCACCGAAAAAATCACCTTCGGCCCGAATCCGAGCAGTGATTTTGTAAATATAAATTTACCAAACATCAGCCAAACACAGATTGTAAAAGTCAACATCAGAGACACCCAAGGCAGACAAGTAAGCACCCAAGAGGCCAAAGTAAGTCCAAACAAAACGGACCTACAAGTAGACCTCAGAAAACTTCAAGTCGGTCTGTACCTGATAGAGCTAAACACCCCAAGCAACAAAAACACTATCAAAGTGCAAGTATTAAAGTAGTATTAAGATTTATTAAATGTGAAACACATCTTGAGACTTTCGGGATGTGTTTTTTTTGTGGGAAATTGACCAATTGTATCTACGACAATGACGAATCTCATTTTTTTGTAATGAGTATATGACTTGCTTTGAATAAACAAAACAAGTACAATAATGGAAACCAAAACATATTTTTTTGACTTACATGCAGACCATGTAGAATGGCTGAAAGCACTGGATTTTTACGCTGATGAATTACTTATTTTTAAGAACAGACTAGCCGAAGTAAGTGTCAAAAATACTTCGAGCGAAATAAAAAAAGAAGTTGAAAAATATCAGAATAAGTTTATTATTCAAAAGAATGAAATTGATAATCTGAAACACTATATTCATGGCTCTGAACGTGATATGGAAGAGGAAATCAAGAAAAATCCGGTGGCTATAGATCATAGAAAAACTACTGAAAATCTTGAAATTCGAGATAAAATGGAGATGTTTGCTAAACTTTTTGCTGATTTAAAAGAGGAATTCAACGAGTTTGTTGGAAGAAATCTCTAATGTTAACATAATGAATAGGAGGCAACGAAATTTGTCTCCTATTTTATTTCATGCTTTCAGTCTAGATTCGAAATAATGGAATTTTAACATCATAATTATTTTTTCTTGTTCCTTTATTAAGACTTATTTTGTTTAAATTCAAACTCTTTTTGGTTTTGTGTCTCCAAACCATCCAACGCCAATGTTTGTGTCCTCACAAACTTATATACTTCCAAATTTTTCGTCCTCACAAACTTGTCAACACCTCCCCCACAAACTTCCAAATTACTCTCATCAATTTTCTGCCACTAATTCCTTATTTTTGCAAATTATTAATTTTTGGTTCAGCGAACTCAACAAATGGAAATTTCAAAAACATATAGTCCGAAAGAAATAGAAGATAAGTGGTATGCTTATTGGGAAAAAAATAAATTCTTCAAATCCACACCCAACAAAGACAAAGAACCTTACACAATAGTCATTCCGCCGCCCAACGTAACAGGGGTATTGCACATGGGCCACATGCTCAACAACACCATACAAGACGTGCTCATTCGCAAAGCCCGTATGCAAGGCAAAGAAGCTTGTTGGGTGCCTGGAACTGACCATGCCTCTATAGCTACTGAAGCCAAAGTGGTAGCCATGCTCAAAGAACAAGGCATCAACAAGGCGGATTTGACCAGAGATGAATTCTTGAAATATTGCTGGGAATGGACCGAAAAATATGGCGGAATTATCCTGAAACAATTACGTAAACTAGGGGCCTCGTGCGACTGGGATCGTACCCGATTCACGATGGAAGAAAATCTCTATGATGCCGTAATTGACGTTTTCGTGGATTTACATCAAAAAGGTGATATTTACCGGGGCTACCGAATGGTAAACTGGGATCCACAGGCCAAAACTACGGTTTCTGACGAAGAGGTAATCACCAAAGAAATGCCATCTAAATTGGTGCATATCAAATATATCGGTGATGACGCTGAGGTTATCATAGCTACCACCCGTCCGGAAACTATTATGGCTGATTCAGCTATTTGCGTACATCCAGAAGACGAACGATATAAAAACCTGATTGGAAAAAAAGTAAGGATTCCGCTTATTAATAGAGAAATCACAATCATTGCGGACGAATATGTGGAGATGGAGTTCGGGACCGGTTGTTTAAAGGTTACACCCGCCCATGACCAAAATGACTTTGCTTTGGGCGAAAAGCATAAATTAGAGGTAATCGATATTCTTACGGATGACGGAAAACTCAACGAAAAAGCCCAAATTTTAGTTGGTGAAGACAGATTTATAGCTCGTAAAAAAATCATCAAAATGTTAGAAGAATCTGGCAATTTGGTGAAAGTCGAGGAATACAAATCCAATGTAGGTACCTCAGAAAGAACGGGTGCTGTTATAGAGCCTAAAATCTCATTGCAATGGTTCCTGAAAATGGAGCGTGTGAGCAAGCCTGCCCACGAAAACGTGATGAATGACACCATTCAGCTGATTCCACCAAAATTCAAAAATACTTATAACCACTGGATGGAAAACGTGCGTGACTGGTGCATCAGTCGCCAGCTTTGGTGGGGACATCGTATTCCGGCGTATTACTTGGCAGATGGAACTTACATTGTAGCGAAATCCTTGGAAGCTGCCGTTGAAATTGCCAATTCGCAACAAGGCAAAAATGTTACCGCCGCTGATTTCACCCAAGACGAAGACGTATTAGATACATGGTTTAGTTCGTGGCTTTGGCCAATTTCTGTTTTTGACGGTTTCAAAGACCCAAATAATCCAGACATCAATTATTATTACCCAACAAACGATCTTGTTACTGCTCCAGAAATCCTTTTCTTCTGGGTAGCTAGGATGATTATTGCTGGTTACGAGTACAAAGGCACTTTTCCTTTCAAAAACGTTTACTTGACAGGAATTGTAAGAGATAAGCAAGGCCGTAAAATGTCCAAATCTTTAGGCAATTCGCCTGATCCTTTGGATTTGATAGATAAGTTTGGTGCAGATGGCGTGCGTACAGGAATGCTTTTCAGTTCGCCAGCAGGCAACGACTTACCTTATGATGAAAAATTAGTAGAACAAGGCCGAAACTTCTCCAACAAAATGTGGAATGCATTTAGATTGGTGAAAGGTTGGAACGTGGCTTCGACTCCGCTCAGCCACCAAATCGACTCCGCTCAGGGAACGCTCAGCCACCAGTCAAACACCCCCGCTGGGGGCTGGGGGGCTGCATGGTTCCGCTCAAAGCTCAACGTAGCCATAGCAGAAGCCCTCGATCACTACGACAAATTCCGTATGTCAGATGCCCTTTTGGTGACTTACAACTTGATTTGGAATGACTTCTGTTCGCAATATCTTGAAATGATTAAGCCCGCTTATGTGGATGGACAAAGCTTGCCAATAGACCAAGAAACATACGATGCAACACTCGGGTTTTTCGAAGAACTAATGCGTCTCGTTCACCCTTGGACACCATTTATTTCAGAAGAAATTTGGCAAAATATTCAAGAAAGAGCAGAAAATGAATCCATTTGTATTCAGGAATTCCCCAAAGGTGGAGAGGTAGATACTAAAATATTGGCCGATTTCGAAATTTTATTTGAATTGGTTTCGTGGGTACGTAATACCCGCCAATCAAAACAAATGTCGCCAAAAGAGGCTTTGCCATTAAGCATCAATACCCAAGACGCTACCAAATATGCTCATTTGGAGGACTTAATGAAAAAAATGGCCAACCTTTCAGAAATCACATTTGTGAGCACTTCTGTTAAAGGAATGAGTTTGGTAATAAAAGGAGACGAATTCGGAATTGATTTAGGTGAAAATCTGGATGTAGCAGCAGAAATCGAGAACCTCAAAAAAGAGCTCGAATATACCCAAGGTTTTAAGAAATCTGTAGAAGCAAAACTCGCCAATGAACGCTTCGTAGCCAATGCAGCACCTGAATTGGTACAGAGAGAAAAAGACAAACTTGCCGATGCAGACGCCAAGATTAAAGCGATTGAGGAGTCTTTACAAAAATTGGCCTGACTTTAATAGTCTTTGAAATAAGATATTTTAAGGTAAACAAAAGGATTTTCTATTGAGGGGAGCTTTCGATATTGAGAGCTCCCTTTAATTTTGATTAATCCAAATTTATCCATTTTTAGAAGAAATCTTAAAAACCTGTCGGTTACTTTTTTCTTCTCCACAAAAAGCTTAGTTTTGGATATGGAAGCATTTTGGCTTTCGTATTTAAAACTTCGAACAAAATAAATGTCATCAACAAATCATGAAGGCCTTCGCCGCGAAATCGGGGTTTTAGGACTGGCAGCCAATACGCTCAACCGTACCATCGGAGCTGGAATTTTCGTTTTACCTGCATTTGTGGCCAGTTTTCTGGGCGAAACAAGCATTTTAGCTTACCTTTTTTGTGGTTTCTTGATGATGCTCATCATGCTCTGTTTTTCAGAGATCGGCAGTAAAATAACGTCCACAGGTGGAGCCTACGCCTATATCCATGCCGCTTTTGGGCCTTTTGCTGGTTTTTTGGCCAATACCATGTTTTGGTTTGTAGGTATCTTGGCCGACGCTGCCATAGCCAACGCCATGGCCGATATGCTCAGCATTTATTTTCCTTCTTTCTCAGAAATTATCATACGAGCAATTTTCTTTCTTTTCGTTTTCGGGTCTTTCGCTTTAGTCAATGTCTTGGGTGTCAAGCATGGCGACAATATGGTCAAAATCAACACGCTCATTAAGGTAGTTCCCTTGATTATTCTAATTGTCGCAGGTTTCTGGGGTACTTCTATGGAGAATTTAAAGTGGCATTCTTTGCCCTCCATTTCAAAATTAGGTGAGGCCTCTTTGTTGCTATTTTTTGCCTTTGCGGGTGGTGAGGCATCCTTAAATGTCAGTGGAGAGCTAAAAAATCCGCAAAAAGTTGTTCCCTTAGGAATACTCTCAGGCATGGGTGCGGTGGTTTTGTTTTACATTCTGATTCAGACGGTCTCACAAGGCGTACTCGGGGCTGACTTGATCAAGTTCAAAGAAGCTCCTTTGGCTGCTGTAGCCAACAAAGTGATAGGTTCATTTGGTTCTACCCTCATGTTGGCAGGAGCGGTTTTCTCCATGTTTGCCGCATTAAGTGGTTCAGTTTTGTCTTATCCCAGAGTGATATTTGCAGGAGCAAATCGAGGTTGGATGCCAAAAATAATGGCCAAGGTTCATCCTAAATTTGCTACGCCATTTGTGGCCATCATCAGCTATGCTGCATTAGATTTTGTCTTTTCGATTTCTGGCGGCTTCAAACAGTTAGCCATCATTGCCAGTGCTTCACTTCTTGTGGTTTATTTTGGTGTTGTAGCCGCTACCATCAAACTCCGATTACAGGAAAAAGGCAAGACAGAAGGTTTTAGATTACCTTTTGGCGTGGGTATTCCTATTTTGGCAGCCATTTCCATCTTGTGGTTTTTGTCCAATTTAGCACTGAAAGAAATCACTAGTTTGGTTATTTTTCTGGGCATTTTGTCTGTACTATATTTACTTATTGTGTATTTCGGAAAAAGAAATAACAATCAGGTTTGATCCATGTTGATAAGTATATTCGTTTGTTCTAGAGACAAAATCAGCATAAATGAGGCCTATCTTTTTAATCATAATTTTATTCTTTTTTTCATGCGAGACCTCCTCGCAAGACTTAAATAATCAAAACAATACCATGTCGAACGGTTTGTCATACTTGGCTTTAGGCGATAGTTATACGATTGGTGAAAGTGTCACTGAGGATCAAAGATGGCCGGTGCAATTGACCAAAAGTTTAACTTCAAATGGTATTGCGGTTTCACAACCGCAAATAATCGCCAAAACGGGTTGGACCACCGATGAATTAAAAGCAAAAATTGTTTCTGAGAACATTACCAAAAAGTATGACTTGGTTTCTCTATTGATTGGTGTAAATAACCAATATAGGGGCCGAAGTGTGGAAGAATTTAGAAAAGAATACATTGATTTATTAGAAACCGCCATTCAATTTTCCGGCAATCAACCACAACATGTATTTGTTGTTTCGATCCCCGATTGGGGGGTTACACCTTTTGGAATAAATAGTCCCAAAAAGTCTATATCAGAGCAAATTGACCTATTTAATGCTATAAAGAAAGAGGAAACCGAAAAGCGAGGAATCCTTTTCATTGACATCACACCTATTTCTCGCCAAGCTTTAAACGACCCATCGCTCATAGCAGAAGATGGTTTACACCCATCGGGAAAAATGTACCAGCTTTGGACAGAGAAAATAGTACCAGAACTCCTGAAGAAATTAAAGCCATGAGCCACCAAGACGAATTACAAAAAAAAGCACTCGAACTAGATAAAAAGGACAAGCTCGCACACTTCAGAGAGCAATTCGAAATTGGAGAAGAAATATATTTAGACGGAAATTCTCTCGGACGATTGCCAAAAAAAACTGTTGGCCTTATCTCGGAAATAACGCAAATTCAATGGGGAAAACGTCTGATAAGAAGTTGGAATGAGCATTGGATGGAGCTTCCCAGCAAGGTTGCAGCCAAAATAGCCCAGGTAGTTGGAGCCCAAGCAGATGAGATATTTGTAGGTGATAGTACCTCCATCAATTTCTACAAGTTGGCTTTTGCGGCACTTAAATTTCAAGAGACCAAAACCAGAATCATCACCGACTCGCTCAATTTCCCGACGGATATTTATGTTTTGCAAGGATTGATTGAACAACAGTTTAAAAATCATTCTCTTACAATAATTCAAAGTGCCGACGAACAACGAATTTCAGATGAAGCAATTTCAAATGCTTTAGATAACGAAACGGCTTTATTGACCCTTTCCCATGTGGTTTTCAAAAGTGCTTACATGTATGACATGCACAAAATCAACCACTTGGCCCATCAAAATGGTGCTTTGGTATTGTGGGACTTGAGCCATTCAGCAGGTGCTGTAGAGGTCAACCTCAATGAATCTGGTGCTGATTTAGCCGTAGGCTGTACATATAAATATCTCAATGGTGGCCCAGGAGCACCAGCATTTTTATATGTCCGAAAAGACCTGCAAGAGAAACTTCATAATCCCATTTGGGGATGGTTTAGTCATCAAAAACCCTTTGATTTTACTTTAAATTACGAGGCCAAAGCTGATATTCAGCGTTTCTCAGCCGGCACACCTTCGGTGCTGTCATTGGCAGCCATAGCGTCTGGCATAGACATAAGCCTCGAAGCAGGCATGAAAAATTTAAGGGAGAAAAGTGTTTCTCAAACCAACTACCTGATAGAATTGATCGAAAATCTTCTGACTCCTATTGGATTTACAATTGCTTCACCGACCAATTCCAATGAAAGAGGTTCCCACATTTCCATCCAACACCCAGAAGGCTATCGAATAAACCGAGCCATGATAGAACCCACTAACGATTCACCCGTAATCATACCCGACTTTCGCCCACCCAACAACATACGCTTGGGCATAGCACCTCTTTACAATACCTTTGAAGAAATTTTTCGGACCATAATTAGAATCAAAACTATCGTTGAAACTCGGGAGTTTGAGAGATTTGGTGGGGAGAGGTTGGAGGTGGTTTGAGGGAGGGGCTTACTTTGAACATTATTAATCCGTAAAAACTTGAAAAGGTGTGGATTTAATAATTTTTTGAAGGTGGATTTAGTGCTTTCCTATAATACTGAAGACTTTCGCCTTCTTGAAACTACGATTCTTTCACCATTCACCATCATTATCTGATGCAATCCGTGTCGACACTCTACATCTGTTATGTAGGTTGGATTTATTAAATGTTTACGACTTACTCTCAAGAATCCTTCAAGTTTTTCTTGATGTCTCAATAAAGTAAAACTAGATAAATATTTCTTTCCGTTTACGAGATGAAATTCTGTGTAATTAATATCCCCTCGTAGAAAGAGAATTTCTTGTGGCTGTGGAGTTTTTTGGGAAATCATGGTTCTAATTATTTGGATTGAAAATAATAAAAAAAACTTTTTGGGTTACATAATGAATCAAAGCTAGTAGTTTTCAGGTAAGGGTTCAATACCCCAAATGGGGTATTTTGAAAGATGCAAATTTTCTGTTTAGAATTCTTGGCAGCGAAAGACATTAGACTAAGTATATAGTAATCAATATTTTACAAATAGAGCAGTATCGAATTTTACATATAAAGATTTCAAATTAAGTGTTTCGAACACATAAAATTCGGACCTACTAAGTCTCTAATTTTGTAACAATTCTTAAGATTTAAGACTTAAGTACTTCTATTAGTTCAGGAACATTCGAAACAGACAACTTCGTATAAATATTTTTACGATGCGTTTTTATTGTATGGTAACTAAGGGTCAGTTTTTCGGCAATTTCATGATTATTTAAACCTTTACAGATTTCATTTGCCACTTCTAATTCTCTTTCACTAAGATGATATTTATCCCCAAAAACGTTCATTTTTTGACTTGATTTATTATCCACAATTTTTAAAAAACAGCTACCACCTTCTAACACCGATTGAATACCACTGAATAAAACATTTGGATCACTATCTTTTAACAAATAACCATCCATTTTGGACTCTTTGGCTTGTTTTAGAAAAACAGCGTGCTCGTACATCGTTAGAATTATTATTTTAATATTTCCAAACTCACTTTTGAGCTTTTTGCCTAATTCTATGCCGTTTAAACCATTGAGATTAATATCCAATAAAATGACATGCGGAGAAATGAATTGAATTATTGAGGTAATTTCGTTTAAATCCGTGACGGGTCCCGTTACCTCATAGCCACTTTCCTTCAGTAAAAGCTCTTTCAGGCCCAAGCCAAACAACAAGTGATCATCAACAATTAATATCTTAATTTTTTGCATGAGGTATTTCTAAAATGACCGTTGTTCCCTTATTGTTTGAATCAAAATTCAAACTTCCGCCGAGGTTTTTTGCTCTCGAATGCATGTTTTCAATTCCCAAACCTTCTGGAAGGCTGTTTATATCAAATCCATTACCGTTGTCCTCCACAATAAGTGTCAAATCTTCATCATTTTGAATTAACTGTACCATCACTTTTGAGGCACCACTATGTTTATGGATATTTTGAACAGTTTCTGAAAGTATCCGATAAACATTTAATGCATCTTTCGAACTCAAATTTACACCTTTTGTACGCTCAAAAAACTCAAATTGGATTCTATCAGAGCTGTTATTTCTAATAAGTTCATGGATAGAATCTATCAAGCCTATCTTTTCAAAATCTGGGGGCATTAAAGCATGTGAAATACGTCGCAAATCATCCCCTGATTTTTGAGCCAATTCCCTGATTTTTATTTCATCTTCGGGGTTAAGCAATTTTGACAATTTTGAAAAAACAATATGCTTAAGACTCGCCAAAGTACCACCCAAATCATCATGAAGGTCTCTAGCTATACGTTTTTGTTCATTTTCTTGTATCTCAATTCTTGATTCCAACATTTCTAATTCGGCCTTCAATAGTTTCTTTTGAATTTGCTTGCTCAAATATCTTTCTCTAAAAATCAAGGCAAAAAGTATATAGAGCATCTCTACACAAATAGAGATCCTGAAAGCTTCAAAAAATTGATTCGGTACTTCCATGATTCCAAAAACATTGGTTAAGCCTTCAATCATACCTGTGGTAATCAAAGGCATGGCCATAAAAAAGTAAATTCGAGTCAAGAAACTCCTTCTGAAGTTTGAAATCAAACTCCAGATAAGATAGAAAATAGTGGTAAGAAAAAATGCGAGTTTTAAATATAACAAAGGCTTTATGGCAGACCAAGTAGGAAAAAAAGACACAAAAATGGTACAAACAAAAAGTACATCAATTAGAGATGAAATTGCCTTATTTCCATATTTTCTGTCTGGATCTATAAACGAAGTACCAAAACGTACAAAAGTATAGGTACTTATAAAAACAAAAATATTAACGTAGTAATTAATAATAACCGGCTGATTATTAGTAAAATATGCCGGTGAGGAAATTCTGACAGTATAAAAAATAAAGAAATTGACGGCATAAATAAGATATAGAACTAACCCGTTGTGCGGTTTAAATAAATAGAAAAAGGTTGTACATATAACTGAAATTCAGTAACTTAAAGAAATAACGACAAATCTTTAATATGTACAACCTGAAAGCAAATTACGACAAAATATTGCCAATAGTCAAGTTGGCCTTGAATGAATTTTTATTACCTGATGGTAATTTTAAGACTTACAAGAATAAGCCAAAATGGTCTGATATTGAGGTAGTTACACTATCCATTTTAGCTGAAACTATTAGCTTGGATTCTGAAAATTGGATGTTTTCAAAATTGAACAATGATTTATTGATGATATTTTCCGAGTTGATAGATAGATCAAATTATAATCGTAGAAAAAGGAGGTTAAGTGGGTATATAAATTCTATTTCTGAATGGGTGGCTCAGCAGATTGATGGTGAAAATAGGAAAGTAATTTTAGACTCAATTCCACTTCAAATTTGCATGAATCC
>NZ_RJUF01000056.1 GCF_024343775.1 Lacihabitans soyangensis
ATCTGCAAAATACAACTTGGCTTGCCCCGATATTTCCTTGTCCTTGTTTTTAGTAAATGGTGGTACTCTATGTATGAAATAGGTGTATTCTAAGAGCTCTAGATAATCGTTAATTTTATTTCGATTAATACCCGAAATACTACTTAATTTACTTATATCTAGCCTGCTTCCCACCCTCGAGGCTAGCAATTGTATCAGCTTATATAATTCGTTGCTCATCTTAAAATCAGACAATAACTTAATATCCAATTCTATGTATGCATTGATTACATCTTTTAGATAGGCTACTTTATCTTCATTAGTTGTGGCCAATACTACCTCAGGGAATCCTCCAAATTGAATATATTCCTCATAAAGCGGTTTATACCTGGCATAAATAAATTCATTATATAAAATTTGATTTAAAGCGAGTATTTCTAGATTGGGCTGTCCTTTAAAAGTTAAAAATTCTTGAAACGTAAGTGGAAACATTTCGAAAATTCGTTTTCTACCTGCCAAACTTTCAGAAAAGTGATTTTTTAAATAATAAGAACTTGACCCAGTAAGTAAAAACTTTACGCCATAAGTGTCATAAAAATACTTGACAACACTTACAGATGTCGGGACTAATTGAATCTCATCTACAGCAATTACACACTCTTTTGTCAGGTCTAGTCCCAAACTTCTCAAGCCGCTTTCTATTGATGCATAAGATTTTTCTGAGAACAAAACTCTATTCTCAATCTTTTCAAGGTCTATGTAAGTTTTGTTTTGGTGATTAACCTCAGAAAGCAAAAATTTTAATGCCGTAGATTTCCCAACTCTTCTCAAGCCTGTGATTACGGTTATTTGTGGCTTCAGCAGATGCTGTTTTAGCTCTTTAAAGATTACTCTTTTATGCATAAATATTAACTATTTGCACAAATATAATGCAAAAAGTAATACTTTTTTATTAAATTAGACTTAAAAAATGAGATATTTTGGGCTGAAAATAGCATTGAAATGAATAAGCCAAAAGTATAAACCCACCGCATAAACCCCAGCGAAATTAGAAAGTCTATACATTTCAAGTGACTGAGCCTGAACACCTAAAGAAGCAAAAATTAAGCAGATAAAAGTAAATATTCTAATCATAAAAAAGTAGTATCGTGAACTCGCAAGATACTACTTTTGTGTTTTAGACTGGTTACCGAATAATAAATTTGTGGGGAAGAACTAAAGTATTAAAACCAAAATAAATGCCTCAAAAGAAGAAAAAGCCTCTACTTCTAAATTATTGGATTAACCCACAATTGACACAACAATTAAGAAAGTTCAAAAAGGTTACGAATATTTCCAAGTGGTTTCTAAATTACCCACTCACACCCTCCTCCGCCTAGCCAGAGGCAGCCGCTTCCCACAGGAAAGCAACACCTCACACTCATTGTGCGAGGCAATAAACTTACGGTTTACTAAAAAGCGGCGGTGGATGCGGGAGAAGGCTTGGGTTTGTGAAAAATCGTTTTCGTATTTTTTGAGGGTATAGGCGTGTATCTCTCGATGGCCATCCTTGAAATGAAAAATAGTGTAGTTAACGGAGGCCTCTAAATGTGTGATGTTAAAAGAGTCAGATAAATGTTCTTTCATAGTATAAAATTTAGTGTGTCCAAATCTGAAAAAATATGCATCAGGATACAAAACATTTCATTATCATTACTCTTCGCAAATTCGCAAACTAATGTAAAGTGCTAAAAATCAATATTTGTGGCTTTGCCTTCGTAGAAATTATTCTCAATTTTCCAAACTCCATCAATGTTTATCAACTGGTAAATTTGCTCATTTAAATGATCGTAACTTACTTTATATTTCTTGATGCCCGTATCATACCATTTCAGAAACCAGTGTTCTTTGGTTTTAACAATTGCATGGTTAATATTTATTTCGACAACTCGTTTCTCGTGAATGGTATAGTAGGAAGGATTATCTGTTGGTACATCAATTCTTCTATTTCCGTTTTGGGATTCTTTCATCAATGTAATAATACTCTTTCGAGCTGAGCCTGTGCGTGTGTAGAAACTATCGATTTTAACCGAATCCTTTAAATCTAACCTTTTGAATACTTGAAACTGTATGCGATTGGCATTTTCAATAACTTTTAATATTTCCTTTTTTTGGCGATGGGGTTGGAATAAAAAAACATAGAAAGAAGCCGCTATTAGTGTCATGATAACTATCCCTAAAAACCATTTTAGCTTTACCTTGTTTTGGTTATCCTTTTCATTCAAACCTTCAAAATCTTCCCATGATTTATAACCTATATATCTTGCGTAAGCTTCTAGCGAAGCTTTTGAATCCCCGCCATCACCTTTATTAAACCGCTGAACGGTGTCTCTACTGACCGAAATATTGGTAGCACCAGAAATGTCAGCAGCTAAAGCCTCATAAAATTTCGCCTTACGGTTTATTTTCCCCTCATCATATTTACAAACTACATTCCATTTAGAATCCCAATCTCTTTTTAATTTTTCTTCAAATTCAAGCCGTAATTGGTTTATCTTGGTCATGGTAGCAATTTATCTATTGGTTTACAAACAAATTAAAAGTTGAATACTTAGAACAATATTACATCAACCTTGGATACCGCTAAATAAAATTTCAATAAATTTATTATTCGGCAAAAATATACTTCTTCATCATGTATATTTGGCGGAGAGTCCGTCAAATTCCCTAAATAATTTGTTAAATATGATTCAACAAAATTTCCTGCAATTAGCCCTCGAAGAACTTAATAAAAGATATCCTGCTGATGCCGAGTATGATTTTTTGGTAGATAAAGCCACCCAAGAAAACGAGATAGAGAACCTCAAAAAGACCGTTAAGTATGAGCAGTTTTTCTTTGTCCTCAACCTACCAGAACGAAAAATAGAACACGCCCATGGCATAGGCGAATGGCTAGGATATGCAGATGTCAATTTCGCTCTGTTTGACTATTTCCGTATTATTCACCCGAGACATTTGGCCTCACTGAATATGTCGGCACAGTCGGCTTTCGCAACGGCCAATTCTGACGCATTTAAATTGAAGTTCATGGGGCAAAAGATTGTTATTCAGATACCCCTTCTACACGCTAATGGAAAATACATTTTGACCAAAAGAACGCTTTATCCATTTCAAATAGATAAAAAAACGGGCATAGTGACCTCCTATCTCAACCATTACGTAGTCTTAAAAGAATACCAAGACCTCGACGCACTAGATTTAAGAGTGGGAAATGAGGCAGAGCTCGTAACAAAAGCCGAAAATAAAGCTCTGAAAACCAACCAAAAAAAATTGCTAGACGCCACCAACAAACCATTTAGCTTTAATACCAACGAAATAAAAATCTTAGAATTAATAGCCGCAAAACCTGATATCACTCAAAAAGAAATATCCAAAACACTGGATATCAAACTCGAAACCTTACAAAAAACCACTAACCGCCGGATAATAGCGAAGGCCCGCGAACACTTTGATATAGAGGCGTTTTCGAGTATGAAAGAGGTGGCACTGTTTCTCAAGAAAGAGGGCGTTATTTAGGATATTGCTCTGAAAATATAAAATCGCACCTTATAACTATAGAGGCATAAAGACTTCTAAATAAGCGATTTAAAACTTCTTTGAACAATTATTTCAGTACCCTGGCTTGTATGATTTTTCAAATCCATTTGCGTCATGTAGAAGTTGAGGGATTGGATAAATTAAGAATAATTGTTCATGGAATATTATTAAGACACTGTCGCAAGAAGATGATTCCAAATCCGCAAAATGATGTTTTTTTGCCTGTCACAATTTTTCAGTCAAACCTAATACCTTTCTCCCTCAAAGCCTTTTTTTTACACAGAGGCCACGAGAGTTTTGCACAGAGATCCAGAGCGTTTTATTTACTTTTTGCCTGATTACCTTATGCCTTGATGCCTGATTGACTTAATGCCTTATTGCCTCGTTGCGTTTCTGCCTCACTGCCATAATACCTCGGTAACTCAATGCCTTTTTTTAACACAGAGAACACGAGAGTTTTGCACAGAGGTCCACAGAGTTTTATGTACTTTTTGCCTGATTACCTTATGCCTTGATGCCTGATTGACTTAATGCCTTATTGCCTCGTTGCGTTTCCGCCTCACTGCCACAATACCTCGGTAACTCAATGCCTTTTTTACCACAGAGAACACGAGAGTTTTGCACAGAGGTCCACAGAGTTTTAAGCTTTGTTGCCCATTTGCCTTGATGCCTAAAATGCCTCATTGCCTTATGCCTTGATGCCTTTTGCCTAAATACCTCATTGCCTAATTGCCTTTGTGCCTTGATGCCTCATTCCCTCCAACAACCTTCCTCCAAAACCCTAAACCTCCACTGGCAAAATCACCTCCGGCACATTGGTGTTTATTCGGTTGTTATACACGCCCTCTATCGTTTTGTAGGCAAGCAGGGGCCAGTCGTAGGGTTTGCAGAGTTCCATCATTCGGTCGGGGGTGAGGTCGGGCCTGAGCCATTCTTCGCGGTTGCGTTCGTCTAATATGACGGGCATGCGTTGGCCTTCGTTGTGTACTTCGGCCATTTGCTCGTTGGCGGCGGTGGTGAGTATCGCAAAAGTCCCCTTGCCTTCATATACCGAATAAATGCCCCCTAGTATGAGCGGTTCGTTCTCAAAATTACGGATATAATAACTCTCCGAGGGTTTCTTGACGTCGGTCACGTGTGGCTCAAAGAAACCATCTACCACCACCCAGCACCTGTTTTGCCAGTAGGCCCGGTAACTGCTTTTCTCAAAAATCTCCTCGCTGCGGGCATTGAGGGTGTTGGCCTTATAAGCCTTGGGGTCTTGTATGTGGTTGGGAATCAGCCGCCAGCGGAAATACCGTAAGTAGTCGGGATCTCCCGCCGCCACTACTGGCAGCAGTGGATTATCGAAGCCATTGACGTCGTAACGGGGCTGGTGATCGAGCCGCCTTTTTATTTTCAGCTCTTTGCCCAGTGTTTGTGCCAAGTCCTTGATGTCGGTAGCCGCCGCCACATGATAACACATATCTTCCTTTTTTTAAGACAAATTTAATGTTTATTGGGAGAATTGGAAATGGTATGTTATTGATTCTCTTACACTGTGCCGTGAAAATGGTTAGCACCTAATTCGTATTATCCAATGACAAAAGCTTTCTAAGGCCGAATAACACTACCACTTAGATAAAGACTGAGCGGAGCGGGTAAAAATGAAACAAGTTTTTGGTGTATTCCTCAGGCCTCGAAAGCATTTCAGCGAGTACCTTAATTTATAGGCATAAAAATCAGCAGGCTTTGTTTTCTGATTATTTTTATTTTAGTTTTGAAACGCAAAACCCCAAAACCATGAAGATAAAACTCAAAATTGCCGTTGGGCTACTGATAGCCCAATGGTCGGCCCAAGCCCAGAGCATTACGCTCAACCCATCAGACACCAAAAACATTCTCACTGTTCAAACTACAAACCAAGCCATTAAGCTACCGGTACTCAACGAGTCGCAAAGAAACCTCCTACCTGCTCCCGTCATAGGTATGCAGGTATATTGCAGCAATTGCCTCGCTGGAGTTGGTGCCTATGCTTACAATGGCAGTGCTTGGGCACCCATGTTTGTGCCGCCTACCTCCGATTTACCCAGCTATACCGTAGGGCAACTGGCCCAAGGAGGGAGAATCTTTTTTGTTGACGAAACAGGCCGCCATGGATTAGCAGCCGCCACTTTAGACCAAGCTGCTTCCATAAAGTGGGCCGATGGAAACTTTCACATCACCAGTGCTACCAGAATGGGTGTATATGGCGGACTGGCCAACACCAACGACATCGTCCGTATTGAAGAAAATGGCTCTTACGCTGCCAAAGTTGCCCAATCTACTACAGACGGAGGTTTTGGCGACTGGCATCTACCTTCTCTGGAGGAACTCAGGCTGATGTACAATCAAAAAAACGTCATTGGTGGTTTTACCAATGCCAACTATTGGAGTTCTACCGAGATCTCGGGCACACCAGCCACCGAACCTTCTACAACCGCATTTGCAAAAGACTTTACATCTGGAGCTGAGGCACCACTCAGCAAAGCATCCAATGCGAGAGTGAGAGCCATTAGAAAATTTTAAAAAACAATAACCATGAAAAAATATACAGCCATTCTACTCTTGTTTTCTTTCAATACTTTCGGACAAGCTAGCCGCACCTGGGTTTCTGGTGTGGGCGACGACGCCAACCCTTGTAGCCGAACCGCTCCCTGCAAAACCTTCGCTGGAGCCATCTCCAAGACCACAGCAGCCGGAGAAGTTTCGGTATTAGACCCTGGAGGATATGGTGCGGTAACCATTACCAAGTCCATTACCATCAGTGGAGATGGCACATCGGCCGGAATTCTGGCTTCTAATGTAAACGGTGTAATCATCAATGCAGCTGCAACAGACAAAGTCGTATTACGCAATATTTCCATAGAAGGATTGAAAACTGGCCTCAATGGCATTCGTTTTTTGGCTGGAGGCGAATTGGTGGTGGAAAACTGTACCATCAACAATTTTACCCAAAGCGGCATAGCTGCTGAAATGACCACCGGAAATGCCAAAATATTGGTCTCAAATACCTCTATTTTAGGTTTTTCAAACCCCTCTTCCATAGGACTCAAATTACTTCCGAATAGCTCTACTGCCAATCTCAGAGTTTCGGTGGTTGGGTCCAGAATCCAATCGGTCGACACTGCCATCGTGGCCCATGAAAACACAAATTTGTCTGTCATGAACTCCGTGGTGTCTTCCAACCTAACAGGCATTAAGGGTAATGGTAGTGCCAAAGTACTATTGCAAAACTCTCAAATATTTAACAACGGCACTGCTCTGATGTCTATCGGCAGTTCAGAAATCAGCCTTTCCGGCTCGGCCATGACCAACAACACCGTGGGTGCATCGGCCGACAACCTCATCCTTTCGTTTGGCAACAACACCATCCGAAACAACCCAACTTCCGCTCCTTTAGGGGTGGTACGGTTGGATTAGGTTGATGGGGAAACTTAATGGATAAACTATTTTCGGTCTGCAGACCGATGGAAAGAACCTATTTGCTTGAAAACCAAGAGGAGTGGGAAATATTTTGTTGATTTCGGTCTGAAGACCGATAAACGCCTACTCTTAGTCTGAAGACTAAGAAGAGCGGGGAATGAGCCGCCAGCGGAAATACCGCAGATAGTCAGGATCGCCCGCCGCCACTACGGGCAGCAGTGGATAATCGAAGCCATTGACGTCGTAACGAGGCTGATGATCGAGCCGTCTTTTTTATTTTTAGCTCTTTGCCCAGTGTCTGTGCTAAGTCCTTGATCCCGCCGCCACATGATAACACATATCTTCCTTTTTTTAAGACAAATTTAGTGTTTATTGGGAGAATTGGAAATGGTATGTTACTGATTCTCTTGCATTCTGCCGCAAAATAGCAATGTACCTGATTTATAGAACCAACATTACAGAATTGGTCTAAGACCGAAAAAAACACCACTTAGTCTAAAAGACTAAGCGGAGCGGTAATAATTGCTTTTCTAAATGATTGTATAATTACTCAATAAAGTAACATTTTTACAAATACTAGTTACAAAAAAGCATAAGATTTATAGTAAATCAAATTGCCGAATAATAAAAATGCTTGAAAACTCAATAATACTTTCAAATTATATTATTCTAAATCAATAAGTTTGTTTTTAAATCAAACCAATTTAGTAATATGAAAACATTAAAATTATTCGTCCTTTTAATTATTTTTGGAAGCTTAAATCATGCATTGGCTCAATCTAAGGCTTCATCAAAAGACAAACAAAAATCTAATTCAGAATCTTTAAAAGTTATTTTGGAGAATGCTTCCAAAGTAATAAATGATTTAAATTATCTACCATTTGGAGATAAGAAAGTTGAGGTAAAAGTTGAATTTCAAACCGAAGTATCAAAGACAGTTAATGGCGAATTGAATGTGCTAATTTTCAAAGCAGAAGGTGAACTAAGTAAAACAAAATCAAATACAGTAACTTATACATATGATGTACTTTTAAATAGGAATCTTGCTCCCAAGTCTATTACAGAAGACTTAGTACTTCTAATTAAAAATTCTATTAGCCAAATGAATAGTATTAATGACGAATCAATTAAACCTAAAGGATTAAACATTAAGATTGAATTTACAATTGAAAAAACTGCAGGAGGGGGAATAAATGATTTCAAATTCATACCATTGTCGGCATCGGTCGATATTTCGAAAAAAGCAGTTCATTCTATTGAATTAGAATTTGACAAGGAATAATAAATTTAAATACTGATAATTCTCTCATTATTATTAATAGTGGGAGAATTATTAAAGTACTTGTAACCAAATATAATCCTTAAGCGTTTAAGCATACAAAAAAAATACTTTTTTGTACATTTTTTTAACACTTGTTAAATTAGGTTGGTAGTCTCTTCTCATGAAATTTTAACAACTGATGAAATCTGTTCCAAAACTTCTTACTTTGCTTTTTTATAAAATCAACTCTATTTATTGATTTCATTGAATCATTTGCCTTATAAATGTAGCTCAGATAATTACCCCAATAATATTCCTTCGATTTTTCGTACTTGGTTGGGTCTATTTTAGATGGCCTATAAATCATTTTTCGATTTGCACCTTTATAGGTAAATCTTTTATACAATCTTGATTTAAAAATACTCTTATCAGGATTTTTACTGTTTAGTGCTAATGATGTAGATTTTTTAAAAGATCTTTTCATAGACCTATAAAATTTAGAAAAACCGGTGGTTTTAATTAGTACTTTTTCTCCATCAAAAGTGTCTTGTCCTGAAATAGCGATACACAAAAAAGTATCAAAATGGAAGAACGAGTAAATTATGTTAAGCGTAGTCAAAAAGATTACAGTATGAGTTTAAAGCTTCAGATAGTTCATGAAGTTGAACGTGGAGAAATTTCAATTCGTGGAGCTCAAAGGAAATATGGGATACAAGGTAGAGCGACAATTACAGTTTGGCTGCGAAAATACGGTAACTTTGATTGGGAAAATCAAACGCCATCTCATATGCCGAAAACACCTGAGCAAAGAATAATGGAGCTTGAGGCTAAGGTTAAGCTTTTAGAAAAACAAAGAGCTTATTATGAACATTTAGCCAATGTTTCAGATAAAAAAGCAATCATCTTTGATATGATGATAAATTTAGCTGAAAAAGAATATCAAATTGATATCCGAAAAAACTCCTCACCCGAACAATCGATCAATTTAGACAAGAAGAAAACCAAACCTTGAGTTTTGCCTGTCATTTGTTCGGGATTGATAGACAGGTGTATTACAGGAGTATAAAAAGAAAGGAGGTCAAGATTTTTAAAGCCGAAGTAGTTGTGGATATGATATTAGAAGTTAGAAAAACGATGCCAATGATTGGTGGCAAAAAGTTATACTATATCTTAAATAAAGAGCTACAAAGTCTTGATATTGGCAGAGATAAATTCTTTGCGATAATGAAAGCAAATCATCTTTTTATTCAGCCAAGACGCCGTTATCATGTAACTACAAACTCTAAACATCGGTTTAAAAAGCATGATAATCTAATCCTAAATATTGATATAAAAAGACCAAATCAGGTTTGGGTTTCGGATATCACTTACATTGGAAGAAGAGAGAAACCAAGGT
>NZ_RJUF01000057.1 GCF_024343775.1 Lacihabitans soyangensis
GGATTAACCTCAGCCAATGTTCATGACGTAAACTATCTTGGAATGATAGACAAAAAAGAACAACTTGCAGGTTATGAGTTAATTGCAGACAAAGGTTATCTCTCATTGGGCTATCAAACATCTCTTTTTGAACAAGACAAAATCAGACTAATAACACCAATTAGAGGTAATATGAAAGAAAGAGTAGATGTGTGGAATAAGTCTTATCGATATATTAGAAAAAGAATTGAAACACTTTTTTCACAACTCTGTGATCAAATGATGTTTAAAAGAAACTACTCAAAATCATTAGATGGCCTGCTTACAAGAGTCGTTGCAAAGGTAAACGCTGTAGCTGTTTTACAATTCATAAATATGTCAAACAATAGACCAATAAATCAGTTGAAGCATGCCATGTTTATTTAAACCGCACAAGGGGTTAAAATAATTAATATCCTAAAAATCATTGCCATTCCCACAATTTATGCATTATTGTTGAGAACTGTTTTTGGAGAATCAACCTGGAATGGGGTATTCAATATGATGTCAAAGACATTTCTGTTTCTATTGCCTTCAATAATTGGTGCCTTAACGGTTTACTTCTCTAAAAAAGAACAAACTCAAAGTTTTACATATTGCTTTTGCATGCCTTGGGTTCCTATTTTAGTTTTTTTTCTAATAACTCTTATTTTTGGTTATGAAGGATGGCCTTGTTTATTAATGATTCTTCCAATTTTTCTACTAGCTTCCTCTATTGGAGGACTTATTGGAGGATATTTCAAACAAAAAAAGAAGGACAATAAAGTATATCTCTCCGTCTTAACTATTTTACCATTACTTGTTTCGCCTATTGAAAGTTACATGGGAGCAAACTCGACACCATACAAAGCCTACACCTACATCGACATAAATGCTCCTGTTGATAAAATTTGGGATAACGTGACACGAGTAAGTGAAATTAAGAAAGAACAAGACAAAGGTTGGCTTACAAATTTATTGAACTTTCCTAGACCAATAAAAGCAGAACTTAATTTTGAAGGGGTAGGTGCTTATAGAGAGGCTATATTTACAAATGGACTTGTTTTTCACGAAACCGTAACTGAGTATGTTGACAATAAAAAAATGAGTTTTACAATTAAAGCACTGCCACACGAAATACCATTAACAACCATGGACGAACACTTGGTTATTGGAGGGAAGTATTTTGATGTTCTAAACGGTACTTATGAGCTTGAAAAACTCAATGACAAAACTTACAGATTGCATTTGTGGAGTAATTTTAAATTGACAACTACATTTAATTTTTATGCCAGTTGGTGGGCAAAAAACATAATGAAAGACATTCAGAACAATATCTTGCAGATAGAAAAACAAAGAGCTGAAAATGAATAATTGTGGAAAGTACTGGTTTTGTGTCAGGCAGGGCAAAGTGGAAAAATTTAGCTACTTTAATGCCAAGACAATCCGATGAATAGAAATATTATAATTATTCTAACTTTACTTATCCTGATCGTTTCTTGTAAATTCAAGAAAAAAACAGATATCGTCGATACTCAAAGAACAAACAACTCAGTTTCCAAAAACGATAGTCTGACTTATACACTAATCTCAAATAAACAATATTTTAAGGACAGTTTATTAAAAGATAAGACGGGAATCGTCGAGACCTATTTTTCACTTTATCAATCTGACACTTGTGGAATTTTGGCAAATAAAAATTCAAAATTGAAAGAAGAATTTGAAGGCATTAGAATAGTTAAAGGAATCAAAACAAATAAAAAAAATGACACCGTTTTTGTAATGCCAAATTTTAATTACTGCGACGACGGCGAATCCTATTATTTTTATGATAAGTACTTACCAAGACTTCAGACGGACTCATTTTGTTGTCATCCAGAAAACTTCTTTGTTTATAAAGACATAGACGAAGACGGATTTAATGAAGTGGGAATTTTCTATTCTTCTTGTCTAAGTCGATATAAATCTTTGAGAATTTACAGCTTAAAGAAAAACACTTGGAATGAAATTGGAATTGCTTCTTTTGATATAATGACAAAGGATCCTACAAAAGTAAAGTTTGACAACTTGGTTAAAAAAATAGGTAAAAATAAATTTCAAATATGTAATTTTTATGAAGGACAAACTGAATGGAAAACGATAGAAATGAAATAATTACCCTGCTGTCCCATGGATATTTCCTTTGGACGGGCGAATGGCGGGTTTCACCCGCAGAATACAACTCTACTCCAAAACAATTTCCCACTTGAATAAAGTGCAATGATTCGAATAAACATTTGCACCAAAAAAACCACCCATTCCAAGCCTGCCAAATAACTAAAGACAAACTCAAAGCAAGGCTGAAAAAATAATAATTCAGTGTAACTTTCGTTAGACTTGACTTATTCTAATTTACGATATTGATAGCTTTCGGAGCATTTCTACCTTACTTTTGATTCGGCTACATTTAACCTTAGGAATTAAGCCCTTTCTTTACACTTCACCAAGTATCAGGGCACTTTTTTGACTGCTGACTTGCAAAAACCTTATCAATTCATCAGTAGGATTAAAAAATCAATGGAAAACAAACAAGAGCAGCCTAAAATTCTTAAAAAAAGATATATACCAACCGCCGAATTTTATAGCCAAATTATTGATAGCCTTCAGGATTATTCCATTTTTACGATTGACAAAGACTACATCATAAACAGCTGGAGCTCAGGCTCTACAAAAATATTCGGCTACGAAACAGACGAAGTCATAGGCGAACCTTTCGATATTATTTTTACCGAAGAAGACCTCAAAAGTGGCGTTCCGAGAAGAGAAATCGACACAGCTCTGATAGAAGGCCGAGCAACAGATAACAGGTGGCACATTGCCAAAGATAAGAGCATATTTTATGCCTACGGCTTGGTTTTTCCACTCATTGGAGTTGAAGGTGAGCTGCTGGGCTACGTCAAAATATTGCGTGACCTCACCGACAGAAAGCAATCTGAAGACGCCATAAAAAAATATGTGCGAGAGTTGGAGGACCTCAACACCCACAAAGAAAGTGTGATGGCCATTCTTTCGCACGATTTGAGAAGTCCGCTTTCGGCCATCATCGGAACAGCGAAATACTTGAAGGAGAATTTCCAAACCATGAAACCTGAGGCTGTGCAACACATGCTGGATCTGCTGTATAAATCGTCGGTAGACGAACTAGACATGCTGGATTATTTGGTAGAATGGGCCAGAATAAAATATGCCTCCGACGTGTTTTCGCCCACTCGTCTCAAACTCACCGACTATATTGCCAAGGTCTTTGCCTCTTTGAGCGAGATGGCCGCCATAAATACCATCAACCTGCACCACGAAATCGCGGAAAATACCACCGTGTTTGCAGATGGTAAAATGCTGATTTCTATTATACAAAACATTGTTTCGAACGCCATAAAACATACCGAGAAAGGGGGAAAAATAACGGTGTCGGCCACCACCGAAAGCGACAGGATTGTAGTACGCATACAAGACACCGGCGTAGGCATGTCTGAGGAAATAATGGCCAAACTTTTTACTCCGCAAATGAAAAGTCTCTCAGAAACCAGAAAACAGAACAAAGGAGCGGGCATCGGACTGTTGCTGGTGAAAGGTTTTCTCGAAAAAAATGGGGGAGAAATTTGGGTAGAAAGCATTGAGGGTCAAGGCTCTTCCTTTTATTTTACCTTACCGACCGACAAGCCTTCTTATAAAATAGGAAGTGCTGACGAAATTATGTTTGACGAAAGTCCTTGAGGCAAGGTTTGGTAAAAGGCAAAAAAAGGCCCCAACTGACCGTATAATAAAAATAAGGTTTGGCTTAATCCGCATTTCACACTTTACTTGAGCATATATGAGAAATATTTTTATTTATATAAAACCCTAATAAGTAGACACATACTTATCTAAGCCGCACAAAAAAAGGTGATTTACTACATGAAAACCGTTACTTTTTAGACTTTCTGGGGTCATAAATCCGTAGTTTACCGTTTAATAAATTAGGTATTTCTACGCTAAAAATGTCATTTTTTTGATGTTTATTTTGCAATACAAAAATTAATAAAAATGAATCTATTAAGTTTTTTAAACATCGTTGGAGACTTTGGTTTATCACTCTATAGAATAGACCTCATCTTTATTTTGCCGCTTTTACTTATTCTTGGACTTTACGAGCTGTTTACGCTTATAAGGTCAAAGAAATACAACAAATATTGATTTAAGATTTTTACTTCATAATGGTTAGGGTTAAATGCAAACGTGCCGACTTCTTAGTCGGCATTTTTGTTTTTAGTCATTTGGCAACTTTATCAGAAATAAAACCACTTCGAAAAAAAACAAAAACTTTCTAGCAAATTTTTAGAGTTTAGAAGGAATTACTATATTTAAAAATTAATCTCCCGCTATGAGATACATAACTATAAAAACCATTATACTAGTCACATTTTGTTGTTTATCAGGCTATTCGCAGAGCCCTAGTTTTGTAAATAACCTGAATTTTGCCACCAGTTTTGTCTGTTACGATGGGCAAATGACCATCAACGCCACAGTTGCCAATGCCGAAGCTTATCAATTTCAAAAACGAAATGAAAGCACCAATCTATGGGAAAATATCGCCGGAGCATCAGGCACCATAAGTAGCTCTCCTGCCGTTATTAGTCATACTTTTTTCGGAATTCGAGAGAACATTACCACCCGTGTGGTTATTTCCAAAAACACCACCGAACTAACGAGTAACGACATAACCATATCTCCACAAAGGCCTATTTTTAACTTTCAACCGCTAGATATTACCCAATGCAATGGTTTGAATGCCATTTTTCGAATTTCTTCTTCGGGTGTGGGGAGTCTAAGCCATCAATGGCAAATTAGCACCGGAGGAGTTTTTCAGAACATATCCAACGGGTCGGAATATTCAGGAACCACCAGTTCAAGTATGAGCGTGCTCAACTTAGCAAACAATGAAAATGGGAAAGTATTTAGATGTCTAGTAAAAGACGCAAACAATTGTGAGAATTATAGTAATGCAGCACAATTATCTGTTAATCAATTGAGTACAGGAGTAAGTCCAACTACAAGCACCACCTTTTGCGAAGGCCAGAATGTCCAGTTTTCTGTTGCTCTAAACGTCGGAACAGTCACCAACTACGACTGGCAACTAAGAAAAACCACCGAATCAACCTACACATCCTTGCAGAACTCTTCCCGATACGAAAATGTAAATACCGATATCCTGAAAGTAAACGGAATTCTACCGAATGAGAATTCTTACAAATTAAATGTAACCTACCAAAATTTAACCCAGAATGCAGATGGATCCAGAAACACCGGGACCTGTATAAAATTTGCAGAAAGAACCAATTATACCATACGACCAAGACCAGCCGCACCCGTACAAATAGACGATGTATACCGATGTTCCACGGGTAAGGTTTCAGCATCTGTGGTTTCAACAAATAAGATATTTTGGTACACAGATAGTACCGCTGTGCCTTTTATAAGCGACAATCTCAATTTCATAAGCCCGACTTTAACAGCAACTACAAAATGTTTCTACAGCCTTAAAGATATCAACGGATGCGAAAGCTACAAACGTACATTTCAGGCGATCATAAGGCCATTACCGAGTCAGAGTTTTGAAAAAGCTATCCAAATTTGTTCTACCGAGAATAAATTTCCTTTGGCTTTCGACAACATAAATAACTCACCCTTAGAAATCTATGTTTTAAAAACTACCCCTTCCCTACCCGGCTTTACAGACATAGTGGCAGCACCTTTTTCAAATAACTTTGAGGTTTCGCTGCCCAACACGTTCAACAGCGGTGACTATAAATTTAAGGTATTCACCAAAAACCAACATTGTTTTTCAGACACGAGCCTTGTGGATATGAAAGTCAAAATTGCAACAAAAGTCCTAAATGGTCCAACTGCAAGCACTGTTTGCGAGGGCACAAATCATACTTTTGGAATTCAATACAATGCTGAAAATCCAGTAAGTTTTAAATGGTACAAAAACGATTTGCTCCTACCGACTGAAACCTCGGCCTCACTGTTGTTGGAAAACCTCCAACCAGCAGATCAGGCACAATATAAGGTCGAAGTTACGGGAGATTGTGGAATAGAAATGACTGAAAATGCTCTTTTGACCGTACTTCACAAAATACAAATAACAAAACAGCCCGAAAATACGCTTGTTTGTCAAAATAACACCGCAAAATTTAAGGTTGAAGCTACAGGTACCGGAACTTTAAACTACGAATGGACTCGGAATGGAGAGATAATTGGCTCCAATTCGCCCGAATTGGTTCTAGAAAATGTTCCTTTGGCCTTTAATAATTCTTTAATAAAATGTAAAATAAGTTCTGACTGTGAACCAGTTACATTTACCGATGAAGTTCTTTTATCTGTAGATGCCCTTCCAATAGCTCCAGCAGCCACGGACAATCAAGGTTTTTGCAAGAATCAAACACCAGCCAATTTGATGGCTACTGCCTTGCCAAATCACAGTTTACATTGGTTTGATGAAAACCAGACCGAATTGGCTTCAAATCAAATAGATGTAAGTTCTATTTTTACAAAAACATTTTATGTTTCTCAAAAGAATAGCAACTTATGCGAAAGTCCAAAAACTATGATTCAGGTTTCAGTAAATGAGCCTTTTGAGATAACCAGTATTTCTGACAAAACTGGACTCTGTTCTTCTGGACTATTTAATCGAACTGGCACAATAAATACTACTGTTTCTCCTGCTGGTACCTCCGGAATTACGTTTGAGCTTTTCAAAGATGCGTTGAAAATTGGCGGTAATACCAGTGGTGAATTTGACATCAATGGCGGTGGAAACTACAAAGTTATTGCCACAAAAGGCTACTGTTCAGCAAATTCAGAAATATCGATCAGCTCACTTCATCCCGAACTTGCAGGTTCTCCATCCTTGCAAGCTCAAAACGAAATTTGCAAAAACACCAACATAACTCTTGAAGCCAGTGGAACCTTCAATGGTGGAAATTACGCATGGTACAGTTCTGAAAACTCGCCTTTTCAAAGTTTTTTGGGTGCCGAATATACCCTGAAAAATGTGAGTACCAACCAAACTTGGTTTGTAGCCTACGGAATCACCACCAACGACACTTATTGTGAAACACCGCGGGTGGCAAGTTCAATCACCATGCTACCCGACTTGGAAATTACAGCCCAAATAACGAACACTAGTTGTGCTGGCCTAATGGATGGGCAAATAGTTTATACCATAACGAATGGAGTAGTTCCTTACACATTTTCTCAAAATGGAGTTTCCAACACCACTGGCGTATTTGGTAACTTGTCCATTGGCACTTACACCGTTAATGTGGTTGATTCGAAAGGCTGTTTAGGTGAAAAAACAGTAACTGTTGCCATGAATCCAGGCGTAAACATTACCCAACACCCATCAAACATCAATAGGTGTCGCACAAATATTGCAAATTTCACCTTAACTGCATCGAACTACGACCAAATAGTTTGGGAGAAAAAGCTTCCTGGAAACACTGTTTTTGAGATCATTGCAGGCGAAAATTTGCCGAATCTTAGAATTGAAAATATTGGAAATACCACAAATCCTCATAAGACCATTTACCGAGCAAAGCTTACCAAAGGAACATGTTCGGTTTATACCCAAGAAGCTATTTTGTTTGTCAATTCCATATCAGGAACGGGCACATCTAAAACGGTCTGTGAAAACGCTAGCACTTTTTTCAACCTAAGTGAATACACCATAGTTGGCACTAACAAAACCTATCAATGGCAATATAGACAAGGTACTTCGGGCGTTTTCACCGACCTGACAGGCGAAAATGCTGAAACTTTAAGCTTAAACAATACTCAATCGGTCAGTGGTGGTTATTATAGATGTCG
>NZ_RJUF01000058.1 GCF_024343775.1 Lacihabitans soyangensis
AATTGGCAACAAGTATAAAGGGAATAGGAAAAATAGTGTGTTTATGGGTAATTGTATATTCCAGGAACTTTTCAGAGGAATTTAATGCTCGTAAATTTGCCTCTTTGGCAGGAGTTGCTCCATTTGAAATAAGCTCTGGAAGTAGTATTAACGGTGGTTTTCACGTCAATTGTTATTCTCATAAGCAGCTAAAAGGCATTTTTCATATAGCAGCAATGGCAGCCATACGGTTTAACCCGCAAATGAAGGAATATTTTGACCGAAAGAAAAAAGAAGGAAAGAAAGGTTTTGTGGCAATGAATAATGTGAAAAACAAATTGATTCATCAGATGTATGCAGTTGTAAGAACTAAAACACCTTTTAATCCAGAATATGTTTATAAAAGAGCAGCATAATTTTAAAGAAAATATTTGGATTTAAGTTAGCTATCGATGGTTCCACCATGGTTGCGGCGAAATTCGAGTTTTACTCGAAAAACGATTACTTATTTTTCCAAAACCATCAGAAAAAAAATTCTTTTTCCATGATTAAAAGAGATTGTTCAGCATTATTATTTAACAATGATTTGTATTTAATAGTGCAAAAAGGTACAGAGAGTCTTTCAATCCCTACTGAAAAATTTTACAAATTGAGTATTCTAGATAATTCAAAATATATCGGCTCTTTAGTGAAAGAAACACTTTATTCATATATTCCAGACCGAACTCGATTGGGTCGAGAAGATTGGAAAAAAGCAGATGATACACTTTTAAAAGCTGTAGAATTTAAAACCGTAAAAAAACTTTTTGATTCTGTGAAAATAGTTAATATCTTTTCGCGAGATAATAAACTTATACTATTACCATACAAAAACTCTGGATATAACAAATCTGGATCTAAATCAATCGATGATAAAATGATTACAACAGATTTGGAATCAGTAACAGATTTTGAACTTGGTGAAATGCTTAAACAAGCCTTTGAAATTGCAACTCTTGAAGTGTAAAATTGACATATTAAAAAAAGTTGGATATATAGTCATACTTTTAACCTGGCTCTACAATGGTTCCACCATCGATGTAGTTACTTTCGAGTTTTACTCGAAAAACGAATACTTATTTTACTAAGGCCAACACGAAAATTTCTTTTGTAGCTCAAGCCAATATATTCGAATAAAAACCAAGAGTATCCATTTAGAAAAACTTGTGTTTTTTGTTCAATTACTACCTTAATTTGCCTTTGTAATGAAACAAAAAAGACTGAAAATTGCCTATGTAATGAAACAAAAACATCATGTAACCTATTTACATTCAGGACTTTATAAATTAACATAAAATTCACCCTAAAAAATAAAAAAAAATCGAAGCCCAAACAGACTCCGATTTTTATAAAAAATTCTAAAATTTATAGCTCAATACCCAGCTCCTTTTACTATTTCCTCCACTACAGTTGGGTCGAGGAGTGTTGAAATATCTCCGAGGTTTTTGACGTCGCCTTCAGCTATTTTTCTAAGGATACGCCTCATGATTTTGCCTGAACGCGTCTTTGGTAGGCCTGACACAAACAATATTTTGTCTGGCTTGGCTATTGGTCCTATTACACGTGTGACGGTCATCAGTATATCTCTTTTGGTCATCTCGGGATCTTCCGGTGTTTCCTCGCAGATGATGTAGGCATAAATTCCTTGCCCCTTGATATCGTGCGGATAACCCACCACGGCAGATTCTACCACCCCAGTATGCATATTGAGGGCGTTTTCCACCTCTGCTGTACCTATTCTGTGGCCAGAAACGTTAATCACGTCGTCTACCCTACCCGTTATTTTGTAATAACCGTCTTCGTCTCTTTGACAGCCGTCACCTGTGAAATATAAGCCTGGATACGTAGAGAAATAAGTCGTTTTGCAACGTTCGTGGTCGCCCCAAGTGGTTCGTATAATCGATGGCCACGGGAATTTTATTACCAAGTTTCCGTTTACGCCATTTCCTTCAATTTCCACACCATGCTCGTCTACCAACATTGGCTGAATGCCTGGTAAAGGTAATGTCGCAAATGAAGGTTTGGTTTTGGTGATTCCGGCCAATGGCGAAATCATGATACCGCCCGTTTCAGTCTGCCACCAAGTATCTACAATCGGGCATTTGCCTTTACCAATGTTGTCGTTGTACCA
Source organism: Lacihabitans soyangensis (assembly GCF_024343775.1). Taxonomy (GTDB): domain Bacteria; phylum Bacteroidota; class Bacteroidia; order Cytophagales; family Spirosomataceae; genus Leadbetterella; species Leadbetterella soyangensis. The sequence goes on from NZ_RJUF01000058.1 coordinate 2,150, forward strand.
ATGCCATGCCTCCTCGTTGATAGGCTCTCCTACCGAACCCAATACCTTCAATGAACTCAAATCTTTTTCTTTGAAATATTCATCACCAAAGCCCATTAATGACCTGATGGCCGTAGGTGCGGTATAGAAAATATTCACTTTGTGTTTATCGATAATATCCCAGAAACGGCCAGCGTCAGGATATGTTGGTACGCCTTCAAACATCAGTGACTGTGCTCCTGAAGCCAAGGGGCCGTAAATGATGTAAGAGTGGCCGGTAATCCAACCCACGTCTGCTGTACAGAAAAACACATCACCTGGATCGTACTGGAATACATTCTGGAAAGTGTAAGTACTGTAAATCATGTATCCTCCACAGGTATGCACCACGCCTTTGGGCTTGCCTGTAGAACCCGAAGTATAGAGAATAAACAATGGATCTTCTGAATCCATTTCTTCGGCTGGGCAGTCGGCACTTACGAGTTTCACCTCGTGTTCCCACCAAGCGTCACGGCCTTTGATCATCGAAACGGGCGTGCGGGTATGTGTAGCTACAATTACCTTTTTCACTGACGGACAGCCGATTAAGGCATCGTCCACGGTGTCTTTCATCGGTACATGTTTCGCTCCACGAACGGCACCGTCGGTGGTAATGACCATTTTACACTGGCTGTCGTTGATACGGTCAGCGATAGATTGGGCCGAAAATCCACCAAAAACTACCGAGTGAATGGCTCCAATTCTGGCACAGGCTAAAACGGCAATGGTCAATTCTGGAATCATTGGCATATAAATACACACAATGTCACCTTTGACTACACCGTTCTTTTTCAGCACATTGGCGAAGCTACAAACTCTATCAAATAATACCTTATAAGTCAGCGTAATAGACTCCTCTGCAGGATCATTTGGTTCCCATATGATTGCTGGCTGATTGGGTTTATTGTGTGCATGGCGATCGAGGCAATTCTCGGTGATGTTCATCTTGCCGCCTTTAAACCACTTGACATCGTAATTATTAAAATCCCACTCTAAGACTTTTTTCCATGGCTTCTTCCACACAAATTCTTGGGCTACTTCACCCCAAAAACTCTCGGGATCTTCTACGCTTTCTTTGTAAGCTTTCTCGTAATCCTCAAAACTTCTAATTCTCATTGATGTATTTTTATTTAAAATTGTTTTTTCGAAACTAAACCTATGTAATTATTCTGCAAAATCACTTTTAACTCTTCCAAAATGGCTGGGTCGTCTATTGTTGACGGCAGCGTAAATACCTTATCATCAGCTATCATACGCATGGTTTTTCTTAAGATTTTGCCTGAGCGAGTCTTGGGTAATCTCTTGACAATCACCACAGTTCTGAACGCTGCCACCGCACCCACTTGAGCCCGCACCAAGGCTACTAAATCCTGTTGAACCTCCTCTCCAGAAATGGTAGAAGTATCTTTCAAAACCACCAATCCCAAAGGTTTTTGACCCGTTAGTTCGTCTTCGATACCTATGACGGCACATTCGGCAACGGCGGTATGGCTACTCACAATTTCCTCCATTTCGCCTGTAGAAAGTCTATGACCTGCCACGTTGATGACATCGTCAATTCTACCCATTATGAAAACATAGCCGTCTGGATCAATATACCCACCGTCACCAGTCAAGTAGTATCCAGGAAACTTCTCCATGTAGGATTCCTGAAAACGCTCGTCGTCGTTCCAAAGTGTAGGTAAACAACCTGGTGGAAGTGGCTCTTTTATACACACAAAGCCCTCCTGATTGGGTCCTAACACCTCTCCAGTTTCGTCAAGAATCTGAACTTCGTAACCACAAACGGGTTTCGTAGCTGAGCCTTCTTTTACCGGAAATTGCTCCACGCCCATCATATTGGCCACTATCGCCCAGCCGGTTTCTGTCTGCCACCAATGGTCGATGATGGGTTTTTGGGTAATTTCTTGAAGCCATTTCAGGGTAGATGGGTCGCATCTTTCACCAGCCACAAAAATAGTCCTTAGACTCGATAAATCGTATTTCTTCAGATATTCTGATTCGGGATCTTCTTTTCTAATGGCCCTGAAAGCCGTTGGAGCCGTGAAAAAGATATTTACTTTATACTCTTCTATCATTCTCCAAAACGTACCTGGATCGGGAGTTCTGACTGGTTTTCCTTCAAAGAATACAGTGGTGCAACCTGCTATCAATGGTGCATAAACAATGTAGGAATGCCCCACAACCCAACCCACATCAGAAGCAGCCCAAAATACATCACCTTTTTTGGCATTGTAGACATAATCCATAGAAAACTGCATAGCTACTGCATGGCCGCCATTGTCTCTAACAATACCTTTTGGTTTACCTGTGGTGCCCGAAGTATACAGAATATAGAGTGGGTCAGTCGCATTTACCTTAACACAATCGGCTGGCTCAGCAGCATTTACCGATTCTTCAAAGTCAAAATCGAATCCTTCTTGAAGCGAACAAATGTGCATTTCTCTTTGCAAAATAAGACAAGCACTAGGCTGATGTTCAGCTTCTTGTATTGCATTTTCTAATAGCGGTTTGTAGGGAATAATTTTATCAAACTCAATACCGCAACTGGCCGAAATGATGACCTTGGGTTTGGCATCGTCTATTCTGATGGCCAGTTCGTGCGGAGCGAATCCACCAAAAACTACTGAATGAACGGCACCCAAACGTGCACAAGCCAACATGGAAAAAGCTGCATCGGGCACCATGGGCATGTAGATGATGACCGTATCACCTTTTTCTACGCCTTTATCACGCAATGCTCCTGATATTTTAGAAACTCTTAGTTTGACTTCGTCGTAAGTATATTTTCGCTTGGTATTTGAAACAGGAGAATCATAAATCATGGCTACCTCACCACCCTTCCCATCCTTAACATGCTTATCAACAGCCAAATAACAGGTATTCAGCTCACCATCGGGATACCATTTATAATAGCCTTGCTTGTCTAAGGTCAAAACGGTTTTTGGGGCTTTGTACCAAGCAATTTTAGCTGCTTTTCGGCCCCAAAATTTACCCCTTTGTAGGATACTTTGTTGATAAAAATGATTGTACTCCATTTTAATATTTTTACAACATGTCTGTTGCTATCAGATTTACTTTTTTGATTAACTCTCTGGTAGAGAAAGGCTTCGGAACGTACAAATCGGCACCCAGTTCATAACCGTGTTCTATTTCTGTTTCCTTGTTTTTGGCACTTAAGAAAACTACTTTGGGGGCTTTATTTTTGAAATTCGTCTTGACATAAGAACAAACTTTGTAACCGTCCACATTGGGCATCATAATGTCCAAAATCATAATGGACGGTTGCTCCAAATCAAACATATTTATGGCTTCCTGACCATCCCTGGCAATCAGAACTTTGTAGCCTTCTTTTTTAAAAAGAAACTCTAGCGACATCAATATACTTGGTTCGTCGTCGGCAATTAGTACCTTAAGTTCATTTCTTTGAATCATAACCTCTGTGTTTAAAACGGAAAACTAACCATCACTTTGGTGCCTTTATCAGGCACGCTATCGAGTTGAATATTTCCCTTGTGAATTTCAACTATTTTTTTTGTTATAGAAAGTCCTAAACCACTTCCTTTTTCTTTTACAGCTCTTTGATTATCAGCCTGATAAAATTTTTCAAATATCCTAGCTTGCATTTCCTGCGGAATACCCACCCCATTATCTTCAACCGTAAAAATCACTCTATTCTTAATGGTATCTACACTCAATAACACCCAACCTTTTTCAAGTCTTGAAAACTTTATGGCATTGGATAATAAATTAATAAGCAGCTGAATTAGCTTGTCCTCGTCTGCTTTAAAACCAGTTACTTCTTTGTGGATAAACCTTTGGAGTTTTACGTTTCGCTCTTTGGCTAACTCTTCCATTCTTAGGAAAACGGTCTCTATAAGGTGTGGAATGTCTATGTTCTTTTTGACTAACTTGTGTTTTCCAGACTCGTATTTTTCTAAATCCAAAACCTGATTTACCAAACGGCTCAGTCTATCTGTTTCGTCGATGATGGTATTGAGAAAAACCTTTTTTTGGTCAAAGTCTAGATCTTCGTTGTCGTAAATTATCTCTGAAAGAGCCTTAATCGAAGTTAGGGGTGTTCTTATTTCATGTGTTACAGTGGTCAAAAATTCGTTTTTGATGCTGTCCGATTTCTGTAATTTTTCGTTAGTATTTTTTAGTTCTTTCGAAAGTTTTTCGAGCTGTTGTGTTTTGTTTTTTAGTTCTTGGTTGTCTTCCACAATTTTTTGAGAACGTTTCAAAACCTCCAAAATCTCATCGATGCTTACGACTTCTTCTTTGGTGATAGAAGCCACCAACATCCTAGCCGTAGAAGTACCAATTATGCTGCTAATGGTATTTTCCACATAACTCACCAATTTAGGATCGGCAATAGAATCTTTGAGGTCGATGTGGTTTTTTCGTGCAAAGTCCTCCAGTTCTTCTTTGGCCTGCATACTGCCAATAAAACTCACCAAAAGCTCTATCAAATGCTCATTTCGTGCTTTTCCTTTCCAAAGCAGAGATTGACCGTCTTTGTTAGAATATTTGAAAACATCAACAAACAACAAGGCCTGTTTGGCCTCCGCCGGGGTGACTTCTGTGCACATAGAAACCACAAAAAACATGATTGAATTGATCAGTAAGCTCCAAAAAGTGGTATTGGAAATGTCATCAAAGCCCTGAATTTTAAAATGTGCAAAAAACTCAAAAAAAGCAGAAACGGAGCTATTAAGGTAATTACCCGTTGCGTCGGTTAGTAAAGAGGGTAAAATAAGCGAAAACAACCAAATAATGAAACCCGATAATAGCCCAACCAAAGCACCAGTTTTGGTGGCCCCTTTCCAAAAAATACCACCCAAAATTATTGGGCCAAATTGACCAATTGCCACAAATGCAATCAAACCAATAGATACCAATGAAAAATAACTGGCCACGGTTTTGTAATAAAAAAAGCCGAGAAGAACTGTCAAAATAATAGCTCCTCGACGAATCCAAACCGCAAAATTGATGATACGAAAAGTGTATTTTTCTTTAAATCTTTTGTTTTCCAATAAAGCCGGTAAAACCAAACTATTGGTGAGCATGGTGCTGATAGCAATAGTTTCTACGATAATCATACCCGTTGCAGCGGAAAAACCACCGATATAAGCAATAAGTGCAATGACATTGGCAGAAACACTCAAAGGCAGCTCAATCACGTAATT
>NZ_RJUF01000059.1 GCF_024343775.1 Lacihabitans soyangensis
GAAATCTACTCTGATAGGTTTGTTGGCCACGGACTTTGTATTGATGTGCATACTTATCCACCTATCATAGCCTCTTATTCCGTTTCTGTACGTCAGTACCGAATTTTGTAGTCTCGCTTTCTTCACTGCTTCTTCACTTAACCACTCGTGGTTGTGAAGACCTCCCCAGGTAAGAACATACTCTTTCATTCGATGCCTGCGAAATCTACTCTGATAGGTTTGTTGGCCACGGACTTTGTATTGATGTGCATACTTATCCACCTATCATAGCCTCTTATTCCGTTTCTGTACGTCAGTACCGAATTTTGTAGTCTCGCTTTCTTCACTGCATCCCTCACGAGAAACCAGCTTGCGACTTACTAACACACTTTACCAACTAGCATGTAAAGGACTCAGTCTTTTCGACTTGCACCTTCTAGAGTTTATTTGTACTTTCGTACTCGATGTCCATACTGGGCACACACATTATGTTTGCGAAAAGGCGAGCAAACGTGCTAATTTAGGCTTTTGTACTTTCTATAAACTTTGTGCGTAGGGCAAGGAAAGTGCTATTTAATCTCGCCCTTCGCAAACATTTTTCCGTTGGCAGTAATTTTTTGACACATCCTAAAACTTATGTCACTTAGAGGAACAGGAGTTAGAATTATAGTTCACGAACCTACAACTTGGGACAAAGGAAATTTATTAGGAAAAATAATTTTTGACAGAGGTGGAAACAAACTAATTGTTAAACTTTCAAATACAATTTCAGGCAACCAATTGACAAGTGACTTGATTGAACTTTCACCACACGAACTAGGCGACACTTTCAAATCATTGACACAGCATTATTCAGTTATGATAGACGGAAGTTTAATTGATGAAAGTAGAGAAATAAAAGAGCCTTTAATTTATGGCAGCATAACATTTGACTAATTATGACCGACGAAGATATTTTGACAATTTTAGAAAATGTAAAGCAACTCTTGCAAGACAATCAATTTTTAAAAGTTGGTGACTTGACGTTTAATTTAAAAGAGAATAGAGAATTGGTTGTGATTGGTTGGACAAATTACATTCATTTTGAAAATCTTACTAAAAGACAATCACTAATAGAGCTCAATGAAATTAAAGACTTGTTTCGACTAATGCTAAATTCTTCAAAATACTTAGCGGACTTTGTAGAAAATAAGACTATTAAATATTTTCTTAACTATGACGATTCAGGCAAATGTGGAATTGGAATTTGCAGCGAAGAGAATGGACAAATATTTTGGCAAGCTCAATTACGAGAAGACTAAAACTACTGCCAACATTAGGTTTGGCATTATTGAGGCTTGACGAATATTGCCTCAGCATTTGTTCTTTATTGTACTTCAGTTCGGGCTTGACGTTATAAATTTGGCTTATGAATAAAACATCAGCAATATTGCAATTATTGGGCTTCAGTTATGGGCAGACGGAATACTAATTCCCAACAAACGCCTAGCCTTTTTCGTTATAAGTCACTCTATGAAACACCCAAAGTAAATGAACTATCAGACATACAACCCACATAAAGACTTAGAATCCATAGTCAAATTTTATTGGACCTTAGAAGTACCCTTCGACCCTAAAAATCAAAAGCAAAAAATCGTGCCTGACGGCTGTATAGAAATGACTTTCAATTTTGGTGACAATATTAAAAGGTTCATCTCTGAAACCGACTTTATCCTTCATCCCAATGCAATGGTGATGGGACAGAGAACTAAATCATTTGACATTTTGCCTACCGGAAAAGTTGATACTTTCGCCATCTGTTTCTATTCAATTGGGTTTGCAAACTTCGTGACAATGCCTCTGGAGAACTTGGTTGACAAGGAAACACCTATTTCAGAACTTTTCGGGCAAGAAGAAGCTAAGGAATTAGAACAACAAATGATTCGGGCTAATGCTACTGAAGAGAGAGTAGCAACTATTGAAGCCTTTCTTCTGAAAAAACTTAATGAAAAGAAAACCATTAGCCACATCGTTAAAGCCACTGTTGATGCTCTTCTCAAAACAAACGGAACCACACCAATTAATCTTCTTTTGACAGAGGGCATTTCAAAAAGAAGACAACTAGAAAGGCATTTTAGAAAGCAAATTGGTATTAGCCCAAAGCAGTTAAGCAAAGCTATTCGTCTTCAAGCAACCTTGAATTTGTTACTCAACAAAAAATTAGAAACACTCACTGAAATAGCTTACGAAAGTCAATATTTCGACCAAAATCACTTTATAAAAGATTTTAAAGACCTAGTTGGAGTCACGCCAAAGGAGTTTTTAGACAGTGAGCACATGGCCTTATCTGCACTATTCTACAAATAAGTTTTGAAGTGTCGCATTTCTACTATTCCGGCCTCTCGAGGGTCCATAACTTTGCCAATGAATTTAAAATATCAAAGTAATGGCAATCAAAAGAATAGTTTTAGCTTCAATGGTTTTGGTAATCAGTTTTGTTTCTTGCAAGCACTCGGACAAGACGAACGCTGAAGCCTCTACCAAAGAAACCGTAGAAAATTCAAAACAAAAAAATATGAAAAGTTACATTTCAATGTTTGAAATTCCTGCTACGGATATTTCAAGAGCTATTAATTTTTACGAGGCCTTGTTAGACATCAAAATAGACAAAATGGATGTTGAAGGCATGCAAATGGGTGTTTTGCCTTACGAAGGACAAGTGGTAACAGGCGTAATTATTCAGGCTGACGGATATAAGCCATCGGCCGACGGCGTAACCGTGTACCTAAACGCAGGAGAAAACCTTCAGGTAGTTCTTGACAAAGTAGAGAAAAATGGTGGACAGGTCATAATGCCTAAAACAGCTCATGCAGATGGAAGTGGGTACTTTGCAGTATTCCTCGACTCTGAAGGAAATAAGATGGCCCTTAATTCACCAAACTAATAGCATATATACTTAACATGGTTGGCGTCAGGCGAGGTTTTCTACCTCTCTTGACGCTTTTTGTGTATATTTGATTTCAATTTTCATGTAGGATATAAAGCACACTTTGGCAAGTATATACTTGGCTAATAGGAATGACGCTATATCCTGGAAACAGTTTTTTATCAAGCAATTGTAAAAGCGTAACATTAAATGATGGAACATAAACACAAAGAAACGGACACCCTCTTTTTTCGACCAGGAGAAGGAAGAGTTTACAACTGCGGAACCATGACAGCAGTCTTCAAGGCAGATGAAAATGAAACCGCAAACAAATACAGTATTTCGGAGTGGTGGCTTGAACCCAACTCAGAAGGCCCGGGGGCTCACCAACACGAAGATAACGACGAAGTGTTTTATGGTATTGAAGGTAAGGCATCCATTCTCGTAGGTGACAAATGGGTTGACGTCGAGAAAGGAACTTTCCTTAGAATACCTGCCAAAACAGTTCACGACTTCGCAAACAGAACCAATGAGAAATGCGGGCTTCTTAACTTTTTTATTCCCGGAGGCTTCGAAAGAAATATGCCTTCTATAGTGAAATGGTTTGAAGACAATGGGTCAAAAAAAATAGGAGATAACATCCAACCGCCAAAATCGAATTAACAAGACGCTAAAAGTTAACGTTTCAATTTTTTTGAACTTTTGCACGATATTTGAGTCAATCGAATTATCAATCCAGACATCAAAAAGACTGGTTCATTGCCAACAATTAAAAAAAACATAAACTCATAACATCAAATGATAAGACTATTTTTAGGTGTATTTACTGTAGTGCTAACAGTGAATATTTCGTTCGGACAACGCACTGAAGAACATGAACATTGCAATTGTATAGATAAAATTGACAAAATTACTCCCAAACTGCACGGACATTTTGAACGTAAATGCAACGGAATATTGATTGAAAAAGGAGAATTCGTAAATGGATTGAAAAATGGAGCGTGGATAACCTATAGCCGAAAAGGCAAATTGATTCGTAAAATAAATTATGACAATGGATTACTCCACGGAAATGTCGAAATGTTTGATACAAAGGGCCAGCCTAAGTTAATAGGACAATTTGAGAAGGGTAAGAAAATTGGCAAATGGATTTATTACACCGATAAAGCAAGAATTCTTTGTGAAGGGAATTTTGATAATAATAAACCAATTGAAACATGGACAATCAATGATAAAAAAGGAAAAAAACCTGTTATTGTGTATGATTTTAACGCTAAAAAACACCTGTTAAAGGACACTGCCCCCCTCCATAAGAACAGTGAAGTGGTTCAAAACTACAATACCGAAGAATGGTTTATCTTGTTTTCGCCTGATAAAACATATTCGTCCAAGTCCCAACCGATTGGAGGATATTCTTTTGCAAATTATATGTTTATTGAGCTCGTTGAAGTTCCTGATAACTTTTGGGACACCTACTTATATCAGAAATATAAGGTTTCCTTTAAAATTACAGCAGACAACGAGGTAACTTTCAATAGTAACTTATTCACGGGGGAAGTACCTGATAATCATTTGGAACTTACCTTCTTGGCAGTCACCAATCCTGCTTCAAAGATCAAAAATATTGAATTTTCTAATCTACAAATGAAGCTAATCGATATAAAGATAAAAGAAGCCTTGAGTTTAATGCCACCATGGATTTATTATGAACAAACTGATATTGATTTGTACCTTCACTATGTGATTAATCAGAATTTACAAAGAAAATAGAAACAACCAAGGTTTGAATGGTTATTGAAACATTTAATCAAATTCGCCGAAGTTAGAGGATTAAATAGCCTAAAATCCCGAAGGATTTCATTTCCCAAGAGTGCATCTGGAACTTAAACAAAAAGGCTCAAAACCAAGCCTTAAGTATTATTCCTGAGCCTTTTCTTGTATCCCAAACTGGTTCTCCGCACCAAAGTAATATTTTTAGCCTAATTTTGAGTTTCTAAATCAACTAGTATCTCAAATTCGCTTATCAATATGATTTCATCTGATGCTAAATCCCAAATTCTTGAAGTTTCAAATTTTGAGGAATTTGTAAGTACACCTTTTCGTGGAAACAAAAATGCCATTTGTTGGAATCGTGAATTACAGGGTGATTTTGTGGAAATCATTAGAAAACTAGAGCAAAGTGAGAATATAACGATAATTGAAGAAGATGATTTGCTCGAACTCGACTTAAGCGAGGATGCCCAACTTGCTAGAGAATTGCTCCTGAGTGACTTACGCCTTTTGACAGCATACGGTGCGGACCCAGTCCTGAACATTATCAAACATTACGAAGAAGACGACTCCTACCCTTTCTTTCCAACAGACGTTTACTCCTTCCATGTCGACCGTTCTCCCGTACCTACCGATACTATTTTGTGCACTTATTACGGCGATCCGAGCGAAATCATTCCCAATTCCGAAGCCACTCAAAAGATCACTATTCCCGAAATCCGCATGGAGCTTCAAAAGCTCTACGATGGAAAAGCCGACGGATTTGATGCTTTTTTAACTGAGAACTTCTTTGACCTCCACTATGAAGTAAAACCTGGGGCCCAACCAACCAGCCTGGGTTTGGGTCATTTGTGGCGTTTGGCGATAGATCATCCCGAAAGTAAAGTTCTACCTTGCGTTCATCGTGCTCCAAGAGAAAAAACCACCCGTTTACTCCTTATTTGTTGATTATATGGGGTGTAATGGCACGCGGATAACACGGATCCTTCGGAGCACGGATTTTCACGGATTTAATTTAAATTTTGATTCGATAGATCGAGGATGTAATCTATAGCTAGATTTAAACCTGATTATGCAAGGTATAATGGCACGCGGATAACACGGATCCTTCGGAGCACGGATATGCACGGATTTACTTTTATTGAGACCAAATCAGCGAAGATTAGTGTTGCCAATAGGCATCTGCGTGCCAATCAAGCAGCACTTTTCTTAGAAATCTCCGCTTTTATAAGCTCCTGATGCAGTTTCAGTTTTTTAGAACCGCTGTTGATGATGTAAATCATAAATACAGAAATACCAATATAAAGCCACCCAAAACCATTGATTACCAAGCCATAAACAATCACACCAACCAGCATGCCTATAAGTCCAGCGGTGTACATTTGCTGTTTCTTTATTTTCTTTTGTTCTGCTACAAGCTCCTCAAGAGACAGTTTAGAATAATCTTTAATTTCTGACATGGGTTTTGATATTTTTTTCAATAGCTCTGCAATTTAGCAAATGGCAGAATAAGAAAACATTAGTTTAAAAATTCTTTTTTTGTAACGTCCTGAAATAATGATACAGGTTTTTTAAAAGTTAAAAATACAATCTTTAGACAGTAGTAGCATCAATGTTACTACTGTTTTTTTTTGATTTATATGTTTTCATTTTTATTTCGGACTGTTGATGCATTTCATGAGGTGTTAGTAAGTAATTAGAAATATGAGGTCTTTTATGGTTATATGTATGAACAGACTCTTTGACCAATTTTCCTATTTCTTCTAGCTCTAAATCGTACTGGTCAATTTTAAATTCTTGTTTTAAAATACCATTTATTCTTTCCGCTACTGCATTTTCATATGGGTCTGAGTTTTGTGTCATACTGCATAAAACTTTGTGTTTTGATAATATCTCTTGATATATATTTGAACAATATTGCAGACCTCTATCGGAATGGTGTATTAATGGCAATCCCTTCGATTTTCTTTCTCTCAATGCCATTTTTAGAGCTTTTACGCTACTTTCAGCATTTAAATTATCAGCAACATTAAACCCCATTATTCTTTTCGAATAGGCATCGGTCACTAAGCTTAGATACCTTGGTTTCTCTCTTCTTCCAATGTAAGTGATATCCGAAACCCAAACCTGATTTGGTCTTTTTATATCAATATTTAGGATTAGATTATCATGCTTTTTAAACCGATGTTTAGAGTTTGTAGTTACATGATAACGGCGTCTTGGCTGAATAAAAAGATGATTTGCTTTCATTATCGCAAAGAATTTATCTCTGCCAATATCAAGACTTTGTAGCTCTTTATTTAAGATATAGTATAACTTTTTGCCACCAATCATTGGCATCGTTTTTCTAACTTCTAATATCATATCCACAACTACTTCGGCTTTAAAAATCTTGACCTCCTTTCTTTTTATACTCCTGTAATACACCTGTCTATCAATCCCGAACAAATGACAGGCAAAACTCAAGGTTTGGTTTTCTTCTTGTCTAAATTGATCGATTGTTCGGGTGAGGAGTTTTTTCGGATATCAATTTGATATTCTTTTTCAGCTAAATTTATCATCATATCAAAGATGATTGCTTTTTTATCTGAAACATTGGCTAAATGTTCATAATAAGCTCTTTGTTTTTCTAAAAGCTTAACCTTAGCCTCAAGCTCCATTATTCTTTGCTCAGGTGTTTTCGGCATA
>NZ_RJUF01000060.1 GCF_024343775.1 Lacihabitans soyangensis
GATTTTTGTATCATATTAAGAACGATACCTGCTTTTAAATTCGGATGCTTTTTTTGTGCCTCAATAAGTAATTGAATAGTTGCTTTGATGGCCATCACATCCAATACACCAGCTTTGGTTGGGATTAGTACATAATCGGAAAGTTCGAAAAAGTCGGGTAGAAGTGTCGAAAGATAAGGTGGGGTGTCTATGATGGCAACATCATATTGATTTTGAACTTTGCCCAAGTTTTCGATAGGTACTAAATCAAGACCCTTCAAACCTACGTACTCACCCAAACCGGATATACTTCCCTGCGGATCGGAGTCGAGAACTGCCACTCGCAATGAATGTTTGAGGCAATAAGCAATATTTAGTGCCAGGGATGTTTTGCCAACTCCACCTTTTTGATGTGCTATCGTTATTATTTTCATTTTTATTGGTGCCACTGTCTACCTAATCACTTTGAATAGATCGTAAAACGGTTGGCCTTTATAATTTATATCACAAAGCTAAATAACAATTACTAAAATTTGAAATAATAGTTTATGTATTTATGTAATTACTCAATAATATATCCTTCATTATCAGGTATTTAATATCATTTCATGATTATGTATTTATGTAATTATGTATAATTTGAATTTTTCTAAATGGTTATAAATGATTTGAATACATCATTTATGACGAATTACCTCTTCCAAGATTTGACAAATGAAGACTCCCAATCTAATCATATTGAACACAAAACTAAGGTAACATACTGTGCCCAATCAATGTCGATAAATTTATGTTTCAGTTAAACCATTATTTTATAAAGGCACTAGAGATATTGCCAGACCTTACCAAAAGTAAACCACAATTTTTTAGTTATTAAAATATTCAAGGCCAAACCAAATTATACCTTGTAAATTTTAAATTTAGCATTTGGGTTAATTCATATTTACTTTATGGATTTAGCTTTCACAACCGAATGGCCACAAATACATATTTCTGTAATTATGTATTATTTCGAAATGGCATGGAATAATCACTAAAATAATTAAGGATAATATCGCCGAATGCCGTAAAAAGGTAGTATTATTATTAATAAATGTATAAAAAGAGTGAACAAATACATAAATACATCTTTATGTAATTATGTAACACCGGGATTCAATTAAGATATTAAATTTAAAGTCTCACGTTTACAGCCAGAATGTTCTAAACAAAAATGCAATTCCAGCACTGCAAAGGTTAAAGACATTGAAACGAAGATTTATAAACAACTAAGACCAAAGTATCACCCTAGCTCTTAGCAGAAGATAAAATAATTATCTAAAATACGTATTTATGTAATTATGTATTCTTACAAAATAGCTATCGCTTATATTGGAAAATCTAAATTACTGAGAAACCCTAAACCAAAAAATAGAGAATTTCCCTTAGAAATTAGATTTATCGGATTTATGTAAATATATATTTAAGTATTTATGGCAAAACTTAAAACGAACCTAAATCAAGTTTTAAATAGTTTATGAAACAATATCTTAAATAAGTATCCAAACACTAAAATAAGTTAACAAATTATCAATACATATTTATGTAAATACGTATTGATGTATTGGTTTCAAATGGAATATTAACTTTTATAAATAGGGATTACATCGCCAAATGAACTAAAATGGTAGTACTGTGAATAATAGCATTATAAAATGAACAAACAAATTACACAAATACATATTTATGTAATTATGCTTTTATGTCAAAGAAAGGGGGTCGTATAGGACAACCCCCAACACTCATTCCGCTCAGGTCGGTACAACCCAGCTGGACGGTGTAAAATTAGTATTCTTCAAGTCACGTAACAAATTTTTATATTCATGTCGTCCAGAAGCTAGGCCTCCCGGCCCACTCCAATGACTCAAATCCACGCAAAAAATCTCAAAGGGATGAAAGTGCTGAACACCAAATAATATAAACTTATCTAGGCCTGTAGCATCAGCAGCAAAACCAGCTTCAATATGGTAAAGACTGGGAATAACTGATGCAACGAAAGCCTGATAGTCAATTTCGTTGGTAACCTTGAAGGAAAGTAATGTTTCGTTAAAAATAGCATCAGCTTGATAAAGACAAGATAAACCCTCAGATTGGAAAGAGTAATTTTGATAATTAAGTGAATTTTGTAGTAATCGAGAAATGCCTTTATTAGACAGAATCTTCTGATACATTTCGTTAATTTTACTCTGTCTAACAGAAGAAAGGGTGTGCCAAACGGTACCCGGGAATGTCTCCGGTGATAAAAATGAAGATTTAAAAATGTCTTGAAAGGCGACTATGTCAGGATGTGTTTTACGGTTATCGGCCGATTGCAAACATTTAAACTCACAAATGTCTAAGTAAGTATATGGCCTCTGAATGGGTGTGAGATACATAAATTTTGAGGGTAAAATTGAAAAAATTGAGTAGGGGAGTAGCCCTACTCTCGATAATAAATTAGGTTAATTCAGCCGAACATTCGATGTTTGATACCAAATACTCTTTCCTTGAAAGTAAAGCTGGCGACCTATAGGAATCTGAGCAAAATGTAATCTCTTCTGCATCTGTAATGGTATCCTGTCTAAATACCATAAAATCTGCAGCATATTCCTTTTGAATAATAAGCGACTCAGGAGGTGTCTCCGAATAAGTAAACTGTGCAACATAATAAGTCCCATTCGCTTTTTCATTTGTCCTTTTTTCTGAAATGACCCTCAAAATCACGCTTTCCAAAAGTAAGCCATCATAAACTAATTGGCTTAACATGGTTTGTAATATTTGGGCAGAAGTGTTATTGAACATAATAGAACAAACACAGTTGTCGGCATCAATGAAAAAAAGTTCCGCCCACAAGTCGCGGTTTTTTCTACCAAACAACTCTGCGTAAAAAATACGCCAGGCCACTGGAGAGAATTCCAAACTGTTCCCCAAATCTTTAATACCATTGATGTTAAAACGGCCATTTTGGCCATTAAATCGATATTGCCTAGGATTACCTTGTAAATACTTAATATTGTTAACTACAGCCCCTGTTTGGGGCTCTATAGACTGGTATGATTTTAACGCTGAAAGCGTTTTTGCCAATTCTGACAATTGTGCTATTTGAACCATGAGATAAGTGAATTAAAGATTTGAAAAAAATGACGGATTTTCGATACTAGATTTTAGAAAATTGAAGGCTTTGTCCTTAACTTCATCGAATGAACGTTTGGAACAAATAACAAAACCCATACTGTCAAAAATACCGAGATGATCAAGTGTTGACTCTGCCGGTGATTTAGAGGGACTACCATAAACAAAAGTGCTAATTTCAGAAGCCCCCTGCTTAGCCGAGATTCGAATGGATTCAAGCGTTTCTTGATTTACGGCCAACACCGTACCACTGAACCGAGCATTTCTTAAGTAAATAATTGGATCTTCCATGAGTGAGAAAATTATCTCCCTCCATCTAGGGCAGGAGGGAGGATTAAAATGTTAGTTTAATGAGGGAATTTGTAAGACATCAGAAATAACATCCTTGACATGAACATCAATCTGGCTTTTCAAAAAATCACGTAGATTAATCCTGGAATCATGGCTTAAAAAATAGTTAAAGCCATTGTATAACTGCCAAGCTGATAATCGTTCAGTGCCTAAAGTCGCCATTTCTTCAGCAATTTTAGTTGGCACCTCTGCCAATATTTTCTTAGGAAAGGAAACAGTCCCCTTGAAATCCTTCAAGGTCTCGATTATTAAATCTCTCTCCGTAGGGGTAACCACTCTGTCTGTAAATGGCTTAAATAAGTCTTTCTTGATTTTGAAGGTACTCAAAGCCGAACCTAATCCCTTGACCAAAGAAGATGTATCGGTATGGTGTTTCAGCATATTCTTGTTGATACCAGGGGCTTTGAATGTCTGCCAAGCACACAAACCATTGGAACAAATTTGACGAAAGGCCAAAAATTCAATAGACGATTTCAGGGTTCCATCATAAGAATTACGTGTACGTACCATCAATTTAATGAAATCATTTGCCGCTACTTCCAGATTTTTGGCATCGATAATGAAATCAACACAAAAACGAGAATCATCTTCATTTAAAGTTTGAATGATAACTTGAGAGGTTCCGAAGCTCCTTGTAAGCTCTTCGTAGATGGGTGTAAAGAATTCTTGATTAGGAGTTAGTTTGTAGTTCCGACCAGCAAAATTGATTACCTTTTCATGAAATGGCAGATAAACCACTTGTGCGTAAGCCTGGCTAAATTTGGTTTTTGGAAATAGCTGCTCGTTGGGTAAATCATAAATTTCCACTGGGAAAAAGAGACTATCCAAGTGCTGAGATTTGGAAGTTGAACTTAAGCATGTACCGTGCTCAAATCCAGATGTTAAAGTGTTCATAATATGAGTGTTTAAATGTTTTATTACCCTACTAAATTACTTAAAAATATCAACAAATACAAGTATTTATGTATGTTTTATACATCTTTATGTGTTTCATGTGGAACATGAAAATCTTGAATTTCGTGGGTAGCACTGTCTGCTGCCGTGCTGGCCGCATGGAGGGAATACCGGCAAACGGAGAATGAAAGAAAAACCGAAACCCCATAAAATAGTAATGACGCGAAGCACCGCTTAAACTTGAACATGAAAAAAAGGCAAACGGCACAAAGAACCCAAGAACGAAACCCCAAAAGCAAAAAGAAAACATCCAACAATAGCAGGTAAAAAATTTGGCACACAAGGGCTTGTGAAAAAATACTACCCCGTGATAGCGGGGTGGAGATTTTTTTAACAAGGCGAAGCGTACCCTTGGGGGACATATTTTTTAGCTGCAACTTATTTTCTTTTTGTGTTGGGGTGGAGTGGGAGGGATATGACGTGAATCTTTCAAGGGTGAAAGGATTAATTAAAAACAATTGATGCAGCTGATGGGCTTATGGAGAAACTTTATCCTGAGGGAGAATGAAAGCCCATGTTCTGCCACCGACAGTGAACGCTACACGGCATTTGTAACCTTTGAAAATAATCGATTGTAAAAAATGCTGTGTAGTGGTGGACTTTTGTATTCCAATTTAATAATGGAGTAGGAGGGAAGCTGGCATTACTTAACCGTGGTCCTAATGGAAATGGATACAATTGATGCAGATGATGGGCTTATGGAAAAACTTTATCTTGAGGGAGTATGAAAGCCCATGTACTGCCACCAACAGTGAACGCTACACGGCATTTGTGACCTTTGAAAATAATCGATTGTAAAAAATGCTGTGTAGTGGTGGACTTTTGTTATCCGATTCAACGGTGGAGTAGGAGGGAAGCTGGCATTACTTAACCGTGGTCCTAATGGAAATGGATACAATTGATGCAGATGATGGGCTTATGGAAAAACTTTATCTTGAGGGAGTATGAAAGCCCATGTACTGCCACCAACAGTGAACGCTACACGGCATTTGTGACCGTTGAAAATAATCGATTGTAAAAAATGCTGTGTAGTGGTGGACTTTTGTTATCCGATTCAACGGTGGAGTAGGAGGGAAGCTGGCATTACTTAACCGTGGTCCTAATGGAAATGGATACAATTGATGCAGATGATGGGCTTATGGAAAAACTTTATCTTGAGGGAGTATGAAAGCCCATGTACTGCCACCAACAGTGAACGCTACACGGCATTTGTGACCGTTGAAAATAATCGATTGTAAAAAATGCTGTGTAGTGGTGGACTTTTGTTATCCGATTCAACGGTGGAGTAGGAGGGAAGCTGGCATTACTTAACCGTGGTCCTAATGGAAATGGATACAATTGATGCAGATGATGGGCTTATGGAAAAACTTTATCTTGAGGGAGTATGAAAGCCCATGTACTGCCACCAACAGTGAACGCTACACGGCATTTGTGACCGTTGAAAATAATCGATTGTAAAAAATGCTGTGTAGTGGTGGACTTTTGTTATCCGATTCAACGGTGGAGTAGGAGGGAAGCTGGCATTACTTAACCGTGGTCCTAATGGAAATGGATACAATTGATGC
>NZ_RJUF01000061.1 GCF_024343775.1 Lacihabitans soyangensis
GATTTCATCCCGATAAATATTAGGACACAAAAATAGAGTTTTAACTTTTAATTTTGTGTCATTATGAGTAAGCATCGTCAAAGCTGGAGTCAGCAACAGAAATTACAGATAATTTCCTTTTACAAAGAAAAAGGTATTGGAGCAGCGTCTGCTGAATTTGGAGTATCCTCTACAACTATTTACAACTGGGAAAAGATTTTAGATCAGACAGGAGAGTCAGGTTTAGAATCAATTAAGAAGTCAGACAAGGATTTAGCAATCAAGCGATTAGAGCGTGAGATTCGAGAGCTTCGCAATATAGTTGCCGACAATGCTTTGGAGCTGAGAATAAAAGATGAGCTTTTAAAAAAAAGTCAATTGAAAAAGAGTTAAAAATGGAAGTCGCTATTGAATTTATTAGCCAGGGATTTCCAATTAGAAACGTCTTGAGCCATTGTGGATTATCGAAGAGTTCATTTTATTATAAACCCTCAGATGGCAAAGCTGGAAGAAAACCTTATGCGACTATATATGATTCTAAAGGTAGAGAAGTGACAGAATCAGCAATTGTTGGACGTATTAAGTTATTGTTCGCCAAGCCTTTTGTTGACTATGGAGCTTATAAAACGTTTCGTCATTTAGTGGACAAAGAAAAATATAGAATAAGCAAACACTATGTTTATAAATTAATGAAAATCAACAATTTACTTAGAGGAAGCAATCCGATTTCGAGTAAAAAATCAAATCGAAACCGAGTAAAAGATTTGATTCCCAAAGTGGAGACAGAGTTTAGTTTTTTTGAATTTGACATTAAATATGTCTGGGTAAGTGGCCAACGTAAAAGTATGCAAGTATTAACGATCTTAGATATATTCAGTAGATTTAATATTGGCCATTACATGGCTTACAATATAAAAAAAGAAGATGTAATAAAGCTATTTGAAAAGGTCATTGCTGAGTTTGGATTGCCTAAAAATTTTATAGTAAGAAACGATAACGGTAGTCAATTTATAGCAAGTGTGGTGCAAGATTTTCTAAAAAACAATGGCATTACACAGGAATTTACAAAACCAGGTACACCGCAACAAAATGCTCATATTGAATCTTATCATTCAATTATGGAAAGAACTGTCTGTCAGAGGTTTGAGTTTGAAAATATAAAAATAGCAAAAAGAACAATAGACGAATTCAGAGAATTCTATAACTTTGAAAGAATTCATGGAGGTATTGGTTTTATCAGTCCTTATGAATATTTACTTCAAAAAGGAGTTGACTTAAAATCAACCCCGTTTATGAAGTCTGCTAGAGGGGGGAAATCAAACTTAGTCAATTATAAAAAAGTGTCCTAATATTTACTGGATAACCCAAAATCTAAATGAAAATTTGTGCTTTTAGAATGGCATAACTAAATATTTAATTGAATTATTTAATGTGTCTAAGTTCAGAAATTATTGTTGAAAAGAAATAGAAAAACAGTATTTTTGCAAACTAATTTTATAAGTGATTTCCAGGATTTATTATTAGTAAACCTTCATTATTATCTCAAATGTTTAAAAAATTACAAATATTACTATTGTTTTTCATATCTAACATTGTAAACTCACAAAATCCAACTTTAATATGGGAAAAATCGTTTATTATGCCTGGTCTTGAGGAATCTTATTTCACTGCAGAACTCAAAGATAGTACATTTTTAAGTGTTGGATATTCAAACTCATTTTCGGGTTCTAATTCTCAGATCTGGATTATAAATTTCAATAAAGAAGGTAATTTGATTTGGCAAAAACAACTACTTGTAAATGGGTATAGTATTCCAAAAGACCTTATATCAGATAATTTAGGGAACATTTATCTTGCTATTGGATCAACTGCGGGATATTCACATGACAAATCCGATGTTTCCTATGGAAACTACGACTTTTGGATTGTTAAATTAGATAATTTAGGTAATAAGATTTGGGACAAAACCTTTGGCGGTAACGATTTCGACTTACCTGAATCCATAACAATAGGAAGTGATAATAAAATTTATGTATCTGGTAGTACTGGATCATCTATTTCAGGGAACAAAAGTGCCCAAACTTATGGTAATTCGGACTTTTGGGTTCTAAAACTAGACCACAATGGAAATAAGATATGGGAGAAATCATATGGTGGTAATGGTGGGGACTTTTGCAGAGATCATACCGAAATAAATGGCATTTTATATTTATCTGGACATTCTGAAATTTCAAATAATCAGTCATCTTTTAATTATGTGGGAAATTCTGATCTTTGGATATTAGGGATAAACCATGACGGTTCATTAGTTTTTGAGCGTATTATTTATGGATTTGGTAGTGATTATAGTAGCTGTATCACTGACTCTAAAGATGGTAATTTGATAATAGGTGCGAGAAGTGGTTCCACCCAAGGTTACGACAAATCTCAAAACAATTTCGGTTATTTAGACTTTTGGATTATAAAACTTTCGTTGAATGGAAATATTATTTGGAATCAATCATATGGAGGAAACGACAATGACTCTATTGACGATATTATTGTAGATCAGCACCAGAATATTTTGGCATTTGGAACTACCGCAAGTAGTGTTTCAGGGAATAAATCAACCATTCTCAAAGGTTGGCAGGATTACTGGATTTTTAAACTAAATCCAGCTGGTGCAAAATTATGGGAACGGACTTATGGTTCCAATTCCTACGAAATTGCAAGAAATATAGTAATATCTCATGATAATCATATCTATATTACTGGTGAATCAGCTGGAAAAAACTCCTTTGACAAGTCTTCAATAGCTATGAATCGGGACCCTTGGATACTTAAAATTAAAGATTGCCCACCAGTTCAAGATCCTATTTCACAAGTTGAAACTGTAAACTTAGGTCGAAGTATTAGTATCAATAACAATTCTTGCCTAGGCACAATTCATTGGTATAATTCTAATTTTCAAGAAATCAAAATTGGGAATCCACTTATTTCAGCTCCGATTTTTAGTCAAACTAGATATCTAATTAAATGCAAATTTGAAGGCTGTATGAATTTAAACTATATCCCTGTAGATGTCTTAACGAAATGTCCCGATAATTACATTTTCAGTATAGTAGATAATCCTATTGGAAGTTACATTTCTAAAGATTTCATTAAAATTAATAGTTCAATAAAGTCAAATACTCAATTCAAAACAAATGGCTTCATAAGTCTTGATCCTGGATTTACTTCCGAAGACGGAGTTGTTATCATTACAGAAATAAATGGGTGTCAAAACTAAATTTATTGAAATGTTTGTCAATCCTATATAATATTACACTTGATATCATTCTAGTCCCAATTAATCTCTGGCAAATTCTCAAATTTGTAATCATATTCGTCATATATAGACCAAAATGATTACATTATCTTAAGTAAACATAGTATTTGGAACAAAAAATAGAAAAAAAACCAAATACTAATTCCTGTTTTACAAAAAAAATCCCTAACTTAAGACATTAGAAACCAAGTTTTTATGAAAATTGACAGAATAACTTTCGACCTAATGGTATTGGGCGGATAACCTTGTATAAGGGGAATGCGGGTAACTGTTGGGCTTTTGGAATTTGGTGATAACTTAGCGAAGATTTTATCCGCATATCCTTATCTCGAAGAAGAGTATATTAAACAAGCATTCTCTTATGCTACATGGCGTGCTGAGGAGATTGACATCTCTGCAAGGGCTTCATGAAAACTCTAATAGACATGAATCTTTCGCCGTTATTGGAAATTTTCTTTACTGTATATAATATAGAGGTAGTCTTCGGTCTAAAATAGGTAAAGCCTAAGCACTAGGCACAGAAATATTCCTATATGCCCCAAATCCTGATTTATAGTATTCGCCAATGACCTTGATTTTGGTAGTATCTTCGCAGCCACAAATGCACATTTCCCAAGTGTTTTTCAATTGAAAAGTCAGGAACTTATGCTAGAATTAATTGGTCAAAAAAGTATTGAATGGATTAGAAAAATACAAAAACCAACTTCTAAGTAGAATTTTAGTAACATTAAATTTGACAATTGTCATTTTTAACCTCGGATAAAATCTTTAGCTTGAACCTTAAAACAATAAATACAATGACAAATGCATTTCTCAACTTGGTAGTCTATCCTCGCAGTATTTTTATGACCGCAGTTTTCGGACTTGTTTGTATCGCCCTCGCAGCAGCAGTTTTGATTTTTATGTTTGGAGATAGGAAAGAGGTGGAGTGATGGACTTGATTTAAACTTAACGATATAATAGTCAATCTGATTTTCTTGATGAGGTGATTTGTCAATTAACTGAAACATGGAAATTCACTATTGCTGAATAAACATACCTTTTGTACTATCAATATTATTTTAAATCCCAACTAGTAAAAACACTCTTTACTGTTGATATCGAAAATCCGTTTAACTTTATTGCAGTTAGTTTGAATACAAAAATTTCAGTAATTCGAAAATTGCTGAGGCAGTTAGGCTTTGTGAAATTGCAATTCCATTTGAAATCAAAAATTCCTTTAAAGAGTTCTTCCTATGTTCCTTTACTTCTAAACTCTCATTATTCTCGATGTCTTCGATGTGATTTTTAATTGACTTAACTTTATCAACCCCTATATCTTTTACCTGTGAAATAAATTCCGTTATAACTTTCGAGTTGACATCGAAATTATTTTCGTTAAAATTTACAGTAGAATTTTTAATATTGATATTGCCGAACTTCATAAACTTTTTATTAATTCTCGTTGAAACTCACATTACTTTCCCGTATAAATATATCTCCTATTTCTCTCTCCATTTTACTTTTCTTCTTGATTTTAGTAAAACCAGTTGCTAATGCTTTAATTTCTACATCATCAAAACTTACAGGACATTGTAAAACAGTAACATTTTTTAAAATAGCCCTATTTATCGTATTTGTTTCAAAATGATATTTATCTTTTGAAGTATTGCATTCATCACAACAACAAGGTATCATTTCTTTCACCTTAGGATTATTTAAAGATTTATTGATTATTTCAATATTCTGATTAATCAATTCTAATAATGCGAATTTTTTAAGACTTTTTATTTCCTCAACTTCACTAGATTTTGTAGTTTCTTTTTCACCGTGTAAGTTGTTACTATTTTTAGAATAATCATTTACAAAAATTTTAATTTTTTTTGAAAAAGGGTCGGAAAGAACTAAAGCCTCAGCGTCCTTATTTTTAAAAACTACACCAAATTTCCAAAACAATTTTCCTTTTATAGATTCATTTAATCTAACTATAAGCCTATTTATTATTCCATCTGGCATAAATTCATAATGATATTCAAATGATAAATTTTTTGAATAATCCCAAAAAAAGTCAGGCTTAATAGGGTTTAATAATTCTGGAATAATGTATTCACGAGAATTAAAAAACTCAAAACACAATTCAAATTTTTTCATTAATTCCACTAAATGAAGATATTTATCTTTAGGATAATCATTCCATATTTCCTTCAATTCAGGATAAGAGAATTTCCCAAAATTTGATTGAACCTTTTTTGTGTCTAGTATCTTATATACAGCATTTGTAGCCCATTCAGGCTTTAAAAAAATTATATCATTTAGGATTTCATCATTCTGGAAATGTAAAAAAACTCCTAAATCGTGAAAATATTGACTAAGAAAATTAGCTCTCTCTTCATTCAATTCGTTTTTCTTACACAAAATCAAGTATTCTGCATAATCAATGTAATCCTTATTTAGCTCCTCTAAAGTCAATCTAATATCAAGCCACACTTTTGGCAATTTATCTCCAATATGAGGCAAACTATTTAATTCTTGTGAAATATTCTGTTTCAATTTTTCAATACCATTATCATTTTTTGCACTTACTTTATTAAATGATACAATATTCTGAAAATTAGTCTTTAAGCTATTCTCATCAATAGTACGTATTCTTTCATCAATTTTATTTTGAATACATATAATTGGTGCATTATCACTTAATAAATTTACTATATTTAACCAATATTCAAATTTCCTATCGTCATCACGAGCTGTCCATACAAATAAATATAAGGATCTTTTAGTCAAAAAAAACTGATGAGTAGAATGGTAAATTTCTTGCCCTCCAAAATCCCAAAGATTTACTCTGAAATTTTCTGTCTTACCTGTTTTGGTAAAATAATAACTTATTTGAATTCCTTCGGTAGATTTTTCACTTTCATTAAATTCATTTGTGACTAATCTTTTCATCAAACTACTTTTTCCAACATTGCCTTCTCCGACAATAATCAATTTAGCTTCGAAGATTTCAACTTCATCTTTAAGCGATTGGAAATAATTAACAATCGACTTAGCCCCTCTGAATATAATTTCAATAGGCACATTTCTAATTTCTAAATTATATGATTTAAAAACCACTAAATTTATAAGAAATTCTAAACTTCTTGGAAGATATGTAATATTTGTGTTACTAATATTGGCTCTATGCTGAATAGAGTGGGTACTTGAATTTGAGTTTAGCAGCAATGAAGTAAATCATACTGATAAAATTGTTTTTATTTCTGTATCCACGAGCCCTAGCTTTAGCCAATTGGATTTTACTATTAATACCTTCTAAAATTCCGTTTGAAATATGGTATTTAGAATAGTTTGTAATTCCTTTCCAATGTTTGATTACGGTGTCTGCAAATTTCTCAAATTGAGGTATCATTGCCTCTTTTACCATATCACACCAATAGGCTAAAAACCCTTGAGCTTCTTGAGGCGATTTAATAGACCAAAAGTCGTCAAATAGTATTTTTAAACGATAAGCCGCACCTAATCTGGGTAATGCCTCTAGTGACATATCTCTCTGTGTTTTTTGAGAAGCCGTCATGTTTTTGTCATTTTTGAGAAACAAATACTTTTGCCCTTTTAGCATTAGGTGATTCTTTAGTTCTTGTTTTCTTAAGTCGTCCATACTTTTATTCAAGAGTGCTTTGACATGATACCTATCAAATACTATTTGAGCATTTGAAAATTCTGACTCCACACCACTGATAAAAGAGGGTGATAAGTCTATACAAACTTGCTTGATATTCTGTCTCTGGGTACCTTTAGTTTCCAGATAATCAGCTATTTTCGTAATGGTGTCTGCTCCCTTGCCCTCAGTTGCATGTACTACCCTTGAAGTTTTCATATCCACCGCAACGGTTATATAATCATGCCCCTTTTTAGAACTTGTCTCGTCTATTCCCAATGTTGAAATATCACTATGATCTGCACCACAATAAGCAATTCCAAGCCAATAATTAAAGATATTCCAGATGCGATTGGGGTAAACTCCAATCACTTTGCCTACCTTGTTGACTGGCATTTCTTGCTCTATTAACAACATACTAAATGCCTCAAACAGAAGTGTAAAACCACTACCTTCCCGTGCCCACGGTACTGAGACTTGTTCAACCTTATTCTCAACAGTTTTTACACGTGGTATTTTACAAT
>NZ_RJUF01000062.1 GCF_024343775.1 Lacihabitans soyangensis
AACGGGGTTGATTTTAAGTCAACTCCTTTTTGAAGTAAATATTCATAAGGACTGATAAAACCAATACCTCCATGAATTCTTTCAAAGTTATAGAATTCTCTGAATTCGTCTATTGTTCTTTTTGCTATTTTTATATTTTCAAACTCAAACCTCTGACAGACAGTTCTTTCCATAATTGAATGATAAGATTCAATATGAGCATTTTGTTGCGGTGTACCTGGTTTTGTAAATTCCTGTGTAATGCCATTGTTTTTTAGAAAATCTTGCACCACACTTGCTATAAATTGACTACCGTTATCGTTTCTTACTATAAAATTTTTAGGCAATCCAAACTCAGCAATGACCTTTTCAAATAGCTTTATTACATCTTCTTTTTTTATATTGTAAGCCATGTAATGGCCAATATTAAATCTACTGAATATATCTAAGATCGTTAATACTTGCATACTTTTACGTTGGCCACTTACCCAGACATATTTAATGTCAAATTCAAAAAAACTAAACTCTGTCTCCACTTTGGGAATCAAATCTTTTACTCGGTTTCGATTTGATTTTTTACTCGAAATCGGATTGCTTCCTCTAAGTAAATTGTTGATTTTCATTAATTTATAAACATAGTGTTTGCTTATTCTATATTTTTCTTTGTCCACTAAATGACGAAACGTTTTATAAGCTCCATAGTCAACAAAAGGCTTGGCGAACAATAACTTAATACGTCCAACAATTGCTGATTCTGTCACTTCTCTACCTTTAGAATCATATATAGTCGCATAAGGTTTTCTTCCAGCTTTGCCATCTGAGGGTTTATAATAAAATGAACTCTTCGATAATCCACAATGGCTCAAGACGTTTCTAATTGGAAATCCCTGGCTAATAAATTCAATAGCGACTTCCATTTTTAACTCTTTTTCAATTGACTTTTTTTTAAAAGCTCATCTTTTATTCTCAGCTCCAAAGCATTGTCGGCAACTATATTGCGAAGCTCTCGAATCTCACGCTCTAATCGCTTGATTGCTAAATCCTTGTCTGACTTCTTAATTGATTCTAAACCTGACTCTCCTGTCTGATCTAAAATCTTTTCCCAGTTGTAAATAGTTGTAGAGGATACTCCAAATTCAGCAGACGCTGCTCCAATACCTTTTTCTTTGTAAAAGGAAATTATCTGTAATTTCTGTTGCTGACTCCAGCTTTGACGATGCTTACTCATAATGACACAAAATTAAAAGTTAAAACTCTATTTTTGTGTCCTAATATTTATCGGGATGAAATCAGGGCAAAAACCATCTCCCGAACTTCTCATAAGATTTACAGTATTGCAAGTAATTATATTGGAAAAGAAATTATTTTTGAAGGAGTAAATTAATGACCACTCCAAGTATTAATACTTTGAGTACTATATAGATGACTGAAATTGATGATTGATAGTCAAGCAACTAAAACCTTCTTGACACCCCAACGATGTTGAAACGATCCTAGAACGGGGTTGCAAGGCAAAAAAAACACCTAGAAGTTTTGAATGTCTAGGTGTTTTTGCAATGTTTAATCCTGAAAGATATAGTACAGATTTGATTGATAATAGTTATTGTCCAAGTTATAGCATTGAACACTGTAAACACCAGGACTTGAAACTGTAATTGTCTGGCCTGTTTCTCCATTTGACCAATAAATTAAATTATCGCAACCTTCAGCTGATAAAGTAGTAACTACTCCTGGTTTTAGCACGTACCCATTGTTCGATATTATTTTAATATTGTTTGGTATTTCTGCAACCGTAACTTGATAAGAATTACTTGGCAAGCTTTCACAACCGTCAAAAACACAAGTAGCATAAATATCATAAACACCAGGCTCAAAAAATTGAAAGAGTGAGTTTCGAGGTTCTCCATAAGTTGAATATTTCACTTCAGGGTACCACTTTATTGTGCCGCTTGAGCAGCCAGATTCAATCGGAAAACTGATTGTATCTGCAATAAAAATGTTTGAAGACTGCCAAGGATACATTCCTAATAAAGGAGCCTGAGGCAGTTCTTTCTTAGAAACGGTAATTGATTCACTATTTACACTTGAACAACCATTGAAAGTCGCACATTTAACACTGTAATTTCCGATATCTGAGACTATAATATTTCTTGAAACACTTCCATTGGACCAGATAGTTGAGTCTCCCAGACACCCATTTACATCAAGTGAAACTGTTTGTCCTTCACAAATTGTGGTTGAACCTAAAGTTGAAACAGTAGGTCGCTCAGGTCTTTGATTAACTGTAACCAGAACAGTATCACCTATTGAATTACTATAACAACCAAAAGAGTTTAGGCATTCCACATTCATATAATACTCACCTGGCACCCCCCAATAATATTCATATCTGATTGAATCTTCTTCAAA
Source organism: Lacihabitans soyangensis (assembly GCF_024343775.1). Taxonomy (GTDB): domain Bacteria; phylum Bacteroidota; class Bacteroidia; order Cytophagales; family Spirosomataceae; genus Leadbetterella; species Leadbetterella soyangensis. Next base: position 2,389 of record NZ_RJUF01000062.1, read on the forward strand.
TCCTATATTTGAATTCCAACGATATTCTCCTGATTTACATCCAGAAGCAACAAAAATCACTGAATCATCTACGCATATGTTTGTATTACTAAGTGCAGCTAAACTTGGCACATTGGGCCGTGGATTTACAATAATCGTAAGTGGTTCACTAAATTCACTCGAACATCCAGAATTTGAAACACATTTTACTGAATAATTTCCAGATGAATTAACTATAATTTCATCTTGTGTAGCTCCATTTGACCAAAATATTGTCCCAGATGAACACCCTGATGCCTTTAAAATAGTAAAATCTCCTTGACACAAATTAGTAAGTCCATTTACGACTATCTCAGGCTTGCTTGGTTTTGGATTAACAGTTATTTTGACTGTAGTTATAGCGAGGCATCCAGATGGGTCGGTGCCTGTAATTAAATAAGTTACCGAATTGCTTAAATTGCCTTGGTTAACCAAGTTGCCTGTTGAAAATATACCACCATTACCGCTAGATGTACCCAAAATTGCCCCAGCATTTGATGCTACAGTCCAAGAATAAAAAGTACCAGGTTTATTACTAATTAATGAACTGGTAAAAGATTCCCCAGAGCAAATTTTTCCATTTTGAGTAATAATAGAAAGCTTGGGATTAACAGAAACCGTACTCTGGGTCGTAGAAGTACAACCAAAAGAATTCGTGCCTACAATATCGTATTGCACACTTCCTAAAGTGGAAGGATTCGGATTTATTAAAGATTGTGCCATTATGGCACCAGAACCTGAAGAAGCTCCAATAATATTACCTACTATGTTTCCAACACTCCAACTATAAGTATTGTCTGTATTGGATGATATTTTTATTTGGGGAGCCTGCTCAGAACAAATAGATTGGTTATTTGCAGAAATATTTGGAACTGGATTTACTGTTTTCACCACACTTAAAGTTGAAGAACATCCAAATGCATTTGTTGCAGTGACATTGTATGTTACAGTTCCTTGATTGCTTGAACTTGGATTGGTCAATGTACCGCCAATAGAATTACCTGAACCATTTGAAGCTCCAGTAATGTTTCCAGTAATGCCTCCTACAGTCCAACTATAATTATTGATTGATTCTGAGTAAAATGAAATAACTGAGTTAATTCCAGAACATTGTGTTAAATTGTTGGCCATAAACTTTGGAATTGGATTTACGGTAACAATTGAGTTAGCATTTGCCGAACAACCATTTGAACCTATACCTGTTATTGAATAAGTAATAGTACTAGGCGTAGTATTGTTTGGATTGGTAAGTACTTGAGAAATTATATTTCCATTGCCATTAAATGCACCCGAAATTCCATTTAGACTACTATTTACTGTCCATGAAAAAGTAGTTAAAGCGTCTCCATTTATAGGAATTGACGTGGAAGTACCGGAACAAATACTTTGGTTGCTAACATTCAAAATAGGTTTCTCTTTAACAATAACTGTTTGAATTAAACTCGGCAAACTTTCGCACCCGTCAATTGAACAAGTCGCTGAATAACTTCCAGATTCTGAGACTAATATAGAATTTGAAACTACGCCGTTTGACCATTTAATTGCTCCGCTTGGGCAAGGGGAAGCATTAAATGTTACATTTCCTCCTTCACAAAAAGTCAAAGGGCCACTTGCTGTAACATTTGGAGACATTAGCATGGGTTTAATAAATACGTTGATACTATCGCTGAATAAACTTCTACAACCATTACTATCTGTACAAGTGGCCATATATCCTCCTTCAGCATTTACAACTAAAGTGTTTCCAACACTCCCCTCATTCCAAGTAACTTGTCCTAAACAATTTGTTGCAGAAAGTGTAACTGAACCACCTTCACAAATCCTTGTGGAGCCACTTGCCGAAATAATAGGAGGGAAAACTCTAGGGAGAGTATTAATCACAACTGAATTGCTACTACTACTTTCACAACCAGAGTTTGAGATGCATTTAGCAGTATATGTGCCTGATTGATCTACAGTGAGGAATTCTCCTTCATAACCATTTGACCATCTTATTATTGAAACGCAACCCACGGCTTTTAATATCACGCTTGATCCTTCACAAATATTTGTACTGCTGAGAGCACTTATTGAGGGTGCAGCGGATACCGTTATTGCGATTGCAGTGGTTGCAGTAATTGAAATTGGACAATTTGTATTTTTCCCTGTTACAGTATATATTCCTGCATTTGATAATGAAGAATTTGAGATTGAAATAGTATTTCCTGTTGAGATAAAACTATTGGGCCCGGTCCATTTATACTCATCGGCTCCCGTTGCAGCAAGAGTAATTGTTCCACCCAAACAAACCGGACTATTGTTTTGAACAGAAATATTTGTTGGATTTTTATTTACGTTAACTTGAGTAGATACCGAACTTATACAATTATTTGAGCCTTTCACTGAAAATGTATAGGTACCAGCTTTGTTGGAATTTGCATTTGTTACATTTAATGTCTTGCTCGCTGTTGACGTACTGAATAGTGAATTTGTTATTTGAGGGCCTGACCATAAGTATGAAACTCCATTTCCGATTCCTGTTAATTTAAAACTACTACCCTCACAAACTGAGGTTGTACTTGGGCTGATTTGAGGTACTGCAGGACTTGGGTTCACGGTTACTTGCACTCCAACTTTCTTTGAAACACATTCTCCTATTGAACAGCTAGCATAATAAATTTTTGAGGAATTCAATATAGGAGTGGGGAATGTTTGACCTTGGTAAATAACCTCATTGCTTAAATTAGAATCAAACCATTTTACAATTCCAAGACAGCCGTTTGCAGACAAATTGGCACTTTTCCCACTACAAATAGTCTGTGGAGACAGTATAATCGTTGGGTTAGATACTTGAACATTGATAGTTGAAGTGGCAAAACATGAATTTGAACTTGTTACTTTAAAAGTATATATTCCTGTATTTTTTTCTATTAAATTACTTTGCGTTAAGGTTGTTGATGAAACGTTTGTTGAATTAGGACCACTCCAATTGTAGCTTAGTGTTCCAGTACCAGTCCCGCTCCCTACAAGACTTAATGTTTGTCCTTGACATTTTAAAATAGGACCTGTGGCATTTATGGTAGCCGTAGGTACATTTTTACCATAAACAATTGTAGAAACGGCACAAGTCACTCCTCCGAAAGACACATCAACAGAATAAATTGCAGCTGTAGAAGATGCTTTAATTGTTACATTGTTTGAATTTGGGTTTTGAATTTGGGTTGGACCTGTCCAAACATAACTATAACCTGTTCCTATTGGTGTTGCAGATAAAACTACATTACTACTACCACAAATTGGATTAGATATCGTCGTAGGGTTTGTTGCTGTTGGTTTAATAATAATGATTGAAAAGGATTTTTTTGGACTTTCTGCACAAGTATTAGAAATACAAGAGACTTTATAAGTTCCACTATTATTGATGGTATAATTAGGGCCAGAATGTAATAATTGATTTGATGAATTATACCATTTATATTCACCGCCTATGGAACTGCAACCAGCTCCAGAAACGGTATAAGAACAAAATTTTGACCCCAAATTCCCATTTGTGGGAGTAGGGCATACTGTTGTTTTTATATTCTGTTCTGCAATTAATGATTTATCAATTTTCTCCTCAGTTGATCGGGGTTTTGAGATTCTCTGATCGTTATTTTCACTTAGATTTAAACTCAGATCTCCTTTTTTTATAAAAATCGTTTCGGAATTAGAGTTTTTCGGCCCTTTCAATAAATAAAATTTCGGATTTTCATTATACTCATAAAAACTCCCTACTACATCTAGCTCAATCCTTGGGTTATTTGCACTAAATTCCAAAGGAATGAATTCAAAATAATTTCCACCTTCTTGGATAAAGCCCCTAGGAAAAACTACTTTAATCGAAAGATTTTGGCATTCCTCATCTTTAAAACTTTGATGCAATCCTCCAAAATATTCTAAAATAATTGAAATTGAAATTTTCTCGCCAATGTCATAATTCTTCTTTGACGTTTTGATCTCATACTTTATGCAATCAATGTAATTGTTGTCATTAAAAAAGCGAATTTCTTTTTTGCCTTCAAAAACTACAATTGGGTTATTTTTTTTCCGGCCATTTTCAGTTTTTTCTTTTAATGGCTTATCCAAAATTACCGATTTCGAAGGTTCACCAAGTATTGAACCGCTTGTTGAGTAGGCATTAAAGCAAATAAGAAATAAAGAAATTAAGTAAAGTTTACTGGAGTAGAATTTTAAATTCATTCGTCTAGATTTAATTGAAATTATGTATAAGTAGTTTATTAAGAATACTTTAAAAGTACTTTGTGGATTTAAAAAATCATTTCGGGGAATAGAATGATTTTTCCAAAAAATAAATTTGATATTCATTGAATTCACAGCAAAAATTGAACCAATAAATGAGTAAATGGCAGTAAATAATATTTAGTTAAAGAATGGCTTAGGCAATCATGCTGAAGAAATATATTCTTTCTAGTTCTCAGTTAAGAAGGTAATCCATGCCGCGTTCGACTATATAAATGAATCCAGTTATAATAGGAATTATAGAAAAGGAAGAAGAATATCTGAATAGTTTTGTGGAGATTATAATGGGACGAGAATTGATCCATTCAAATTGAGAAAATATAAATATCCTGCCAATAGGTCGGATTGGAAATCCCATTTTATCTAGCTTCGACATGACCTGCGGAACATGTCGATAGCTAACTTAAATCCAAATATTTTCTTTAAAATTATGCTGCTCTTTTATAAACATATTCTGGATTAAAAGGTGTTTTAGTTCTTACAACTGCATACATCTGATGAATCAATTTGTTTTTCACATTATTCATTGCCACAAAACCTTTCTTTCCTTCTTTTTTCTTTCGGTCAAAATATTCCTTCATTTGCGGGTTAAACCGTATGGCTGCCATTGCTGCTATATGAAAAATGCCTTTTAGCTGCTTA
>NZ_RJUF01000063.1 GCF_024343775.1 Lacihabitans soyangensis
AACGCTCGCCACCTACGTATTACCGCGGCTGCTGGCACGTAGTTAGCCGTGGCTTATTCTAATGGTACCGTCATTACCCCTCGCAAGGAGCACATTCTTCCCATTCAAAAGCAGTTTACAATCCAGAGGACCGTCTTCCTGCACGCGGCATGGCTGGGTCAGAGTTGCCTCCATTGCCCAATATTCCCTACTGCTGCCTCCCGTAGGAGTCTGGCCCGTATCTCAGTGCCAGTGTGGGGGATACTCCTCTCAGAGCCCCTAAGGATCGTAGCCTTGGTAAGCCGTTACCTTACCAACTAGCTAATCCTACGCATGCCCATCTACATCCTATAAATATTTCAATTGGTTATGATGCCATATCCAATATTATGCGGTATTAATCCCAGTTTCCTAGGGCTATCCCCCTGATGTAGGTAGGTTGCATACGCGTTACGCACCCGTTCGCCGGTGACATTGCTGCCCCCTCGACTTGCATGTATTAAGCCTGCCGCTAGCGTTCATCCTGAGCCAGGATCAAACTCTCCATAGTAATTTCTTACATCGAAAGATCTCCCAACTTTATGTTTCGTCTCTATCTCCAATAAGTTAATGAACTTTATCCCACTTCACCGTGAGCTCGTCACTGTTTCCAGTATCCTCTTTTTTTCCCTTCTCGTTTCCTTCCGACTTAATCGGGGTGCAAAGGTAAGAACCTTTTTTTAACCCCCAAAACTTTTTAAGAAAAAAATTTATTTATTTATTTGAACTTTATCCCCTTCCAAGCTTCTCCGTTTATACTTCCTCGCCGTTTGGGAGTGCAAAGGTAGTATAAGCCTGAGTAGTTTTCCAAATATATTTTTGAATAATTTTATGGCCTTTTTTGGGTAATACTGATTATCAATTATTTAGTTTTAAATATTCCTGGAATATTCATACTCTTTCTTTAATTATTATAAAACACCAAAAGTAACAAAAGTGGAGTTAAACGTAGGTATTTCGCGTTAAACGGTATTCAGGGCAGAATATGGAACAGTGGTAGAATTTTGATTTAATCAGAAATAAATATTATCTTAAACCTATATCTGAAAAAGCAATTCTGAAAATTTCTCAGAAAATGACAATGCCATTCGGGAAGGATAGCAGTGGAAAGCCCGCAGCGAGGAACGAGCGAGGACTTGTAACGGATAGCCTGACCCTCCCAATGATAATTGGGAGGGACCCGCCCAAATTGAATTTCTTAAACATTAAACTTTAAACGAAATTAATCGTGCTTGAAGAGTCGATTGGCCATGAAGGCGTTTACGCCTAAAATTTTGGCAAAGTCGCCTAAGTTGGTCACTTCGATGAGCAACTCGTTTTTGAAGTCGGGCAAACAATATTTATTAATGGCGTGCTCGACCGGATTTACGATGATCTTGCCAGCTTTCGAAAGAACACCATCGATGACGATAATCTGAGGATTGAACAAATGAACTGCTACTGATAGTCCTTTGCCAAGTTCAATGCCAATATTATATAGGATGTCGATGGCAAATGCATCGCCGTTTTTAGCGGCCTCGATTACCATTTCCAGATTGATCTGTTCGAGATTGTCTTTGAATTCAGACAGTATAGATATTTGTCCATTCTTCAAGCCTGCTTTTATACTCTTTAATAAGGAGGAGGCAGAGGTGACAGTATCGAGACAACCTACCTTACCACAACTGCAGAGTTCGCCGTCGGGATTGACTTGAATGTGGCCGAGTTCGCCAGCAAAACCTGAGGCTCCGTTGAAAATCTGACCATTAAAAACAACTCCAAGACCTACACCCCAATCCACATTAATAGAAAGTACGTGCTGGAGATTTTTACCAACTCCAAATCGGGCCTCACCATAGGCTGCAGCCTTGGAATCATTGAGCGTAAAAACGGGCAACTTGAAATTTTCGCTCACTCTTAAGCTTAATGATTTGTTTTCGAAATTGAGATTTTTATAGGTTTTGTTGATTCCAGTTCGTTTGTTGACCAAGCCAGGAATGGTTATACCTATAGAGATAATTTCTTTGTCCTGGGACTTTAGGTGATTTATGGTATTCTCTATTAATTCGAAGAGTTCTAATAGAAAAGATGTCTTGGAGGTAAGCTTTAGGTTATATTGCTCTTGATGGATGATTTCATTGTTAAAGTTGAGAACGAAGATTTTTGTATCGTGCGTGGTAATATCGATGATAATAACGTGCTTCCACTGTGGATTCAGAGAGTATATAGTTGGTCTTCTACCTTGTTTTTTATTGTCGAGTTCCTCTCCGACTAGCCAATTTTCGGACAAAAGCTCTTCGATATGTGAAGTGAGCGTAGGTATGCTTATAAATAATGATTCTGACAAATCAGAAATGGCCATTTTGCCATTTAGGTAAAGAGAATTTAGAATGCTCTTTTTTTGCTTAAATTTTTTGAGTTCAACAGCCGATTCTTTGAAAGATATCTCACTTTGATGATAATAGTCTAGGTTTCCTGAATCCATTTATAGGTTTTATATGGTTTTTTTTAAATAAAATTTAAATTTTACAAGTTCGAAATTAATTAAAAAGTCTTATTTTCTAATTTTTCGAGCAAAAAAAAGTTTTTGTTAATTTATTTTAAAAAAAAGAGAAGACCCAGAATACTTCAATTGTTTGAATGAAAGGTTTTGGGTATATTGCATTAGAAATCACTTCTCTATAACAAAATGAAAAAACTAATTGTCTTTACCGTTGTTTCTCTTGCATTTTATCTGCCGACCACAAATGCACAAAAATATCAAAACCAAGCCCAAAATGTAACGATCATCAGAGATCAATGGGGTATACCGCATATTGAAGGTAAAACTGACGCTGACGCGGTTTTTGGACTGATGTATGCCCAATGTGAGGATGATTTTGCTCGGGTAGAAATGAACTACATCGAAAAACTTGGTAGATTGTCAGAAGTGAATGGCGAGGGTGATTTGTACAATGATTTGCAAATAAGAATGTTGATAAGTGAAAGTGAGGCTAAAGCAGAATATCTGAAAGCTCAAGGATGGCTTCAAAAGTTGTTGAATGCCTATGCTGACGGAATAAATTATTTCTTGGCAAAAAATCCACAGGTTAAACCTAAGCTACTGACGAAGTTTGAGCCGTGGTATCCTTTACTCTGGACAGACGGAAGTATTGGGGCGATAAGCACAGCTGACTTGGAAATAAAAGAGTTGAAGGCATTCTATGGAAATGAAAATAGTGTTGGTTTTTCAAAGAAAAATGAAGACTATCAACAAACAGGGTCAAATGGCTTTGCTATTGCTCCAAGTTTGAGCAAATCAAAAAATGCCATGCTTTATATTAACCCGCATACCACATTTTATTTTAGACCTGAAGTACATGTAAAAAGTAATGAAGGACTAAATGTCTACGGGGCAGTAACTTGGGGACAGTTTTTTGTTTATCAGGGTTTTAATGAATATTGTGGGTGGATGCACACCTCGTCTAATGCTGATGTGGCTGATACCTATTTGGAAAAAATCACTAGGAAGTCTGACGGCTACTACTATGAATATGAAGGGAAGCTAAGAAAGGTAAGTTCTAAAAAAGTAATTATTAAATATTTGAAGGATGGACAAACCCTAGATAGAACCTTTGAAGTATATTTTACGCATCATGGACCAATTATGGCCAAAAGAGGCGAAAATTGGATAAGCTTGAAATCCTACAACCGAGCACAGAAAAGTCTTGAACAAAGTTGGATCAGAACCAAAGCCAAAGGTTTTGAAGATTACAAAAAGGCGATGAACATGAAAGCCAACACCTCAAACAACACGGTTTTTGCTGATAAATATGGAAATATAGCCTATTGGCACGGCAACTACATGCCAGTTAGAGATAATACCCTCAACTGGGCAAAACCACAAGATGGTAGTAAAGCTACCACCGAGTACAAAGGATTGCATACCGTAAACCAAGTTGTGCATATTTATAACCCAAAAATTGGGTGGATTCAGAATTGTAATTCGACGCCCTTTACAGCTTCTGCCGAGAATAGCCCTAAAAAAGCCGATTATCCGGATTATATGGCACCTGACGGTGAAAACTTCAGGGGTGTAAATGCCACACGGTTATTAGGTAAGGTGGAAAAAATAGATTTGGACGAATTGATAAAGCTTGGCTATGATAACTACTTGCCAGCATTTGAGGTACTTATTCCTAGTTTAAAAAAAATAAATGCTGAAAATCAGACCACTAAGGAGGCAGTGGAAATGTTACTAAAATGGGATTATAGAGCCTCCTCAACTTCGGTAGAAACGACTTTGGCTATAGAATGGGCACAAAAACTTAGCCCTGCACTTAGGAAAATATATGTTGACCAAGGAGAAAATGACCAAGTAACTAATGCTAAACGTTTTGCGGAAGTATGTAGTGAAAAAGATATTTTGGAACCATTAGAACAAACCATCCAAGAACTCACTGAAAAACATGGCACCTGGAAAGTAAAATGGGGTGACATAAACAGATTTCAGAGGTTGAATGGCGAGCTTAAGACTCAATTTGATGATAATTCCCCGAGTATTCCGGTAGGCTATGCCTCAGCTCTTTGGGGGAGTTTACCTTCATTTAATAGCAGGTACTATCCAAACTCCAAAAAAAGATACGGATACAGTGGAAATAGCTTTGTTTGTGCGGTGGAATTTGGCAACAAAATAAAAGCCAAATCTTTGTTGGCAGGAGGAAATAGCGGAGACATAAACTCCAAAAACTTTAATGACCAAGGAGAAATGTACTCGAAAGGCATTTTTAAAGACATACTTTTTTACAAAGAGGATATTCTGAAAAATGCCGTTAGGACTTATAAGCCTGGTTTTTAATTGGTTATTTTGGTTATTGGTTATTGGTTATTGGTTAATTGGTTAATTGTGTGCTTGCCTAAAATAGGTTGACAAAAAAATCAACTTATGTTATGATCGAAGCAAAATTAATTTCTAAAAAAAGTACAAAACTAAACATTCGACAACGTAGAATATTTAGTGAGGAGTTCAAACGAGAAAAAGTTCAAGAAATCAGTTCGGGTTTGTGTTCTATAAAATCTTTTTGCAATTTATGGGGAGTAAGTAGCGTAACCGTTTATCGTTGGCTCTATCGTTACTCATCCGAACATAAAAAAGGAACTACAATGGTAATTCAAAAAGATAGCGAAGCTCAAAAGACTGCGGAACTTTTGGAAAAAGTAGCATCATTGGAGCAACGATTGGGACAAAAGCAAATGCAAATAGATTATCTTGAAAAGCTAATTGAAATAGCTAGTAAAGACGCTGGTGTTGACTTAAAAAAAAACACCAAAGTACCACTTTAGAATATTTTAGAATGAATAAGAAAAACCTTAATCACTCCATGGAATCTTTATTTAACTATTGTGGGATAACTCGTCAAGGACATCATAAAAATTTATTGAATGAGCAAAAATGGTCTGAACTAGAATACTTAATAGTAGGTCAAATACTT
>NZ_RJUF01000064.1 GCF_024343775.1 Lacihabitans soyangensis
CTAGTTTTCAAGCCTATCTGAATGCTAACTTGGCCAAATTGGCCTATTTGGAGGGTATTTGGGAAAGTGACGACAAGGCATATAGGCTCGGAATAGTTAAAGATGCAGCTGTTGCCACTAAGTTTTATGGTTTTTTACTAAACAAAAAAGATGATAAATGGGTGGCAGGGAAAACTAAGTTTGTGTTGGAGCAATTGTCCGAAACCAAGCTAAAGACCACTTATTACTACGCTGATTTCACGTCAGAGCTTACCCTTACAACGGTTGTTAAGAACCTATTAGTGATGGAAAATATCTATAAGTTCAATAAAGTGAGTCCAATTCCAAAGGAATATGCAAGTCAAGACGATCTTATTCATAGGGTGCCTGACTATAGAGTAGAAAAACTAGACTCTTTGAATACGTTAGTTAGACTGCCGCCATTTACGATGAGCAATGTACAGCTTTTTGTGAAAGAGATGCTTAGTCAAAATAATTCATTGTTGCGGTCGAGTAAAAACCTTATAATTGACCTTAGAAACAACCCTGGTGGAGACGAGGCCGTGTTTGATCCCGTTTTTGAATACATCGCCAACGGACCGATTGTCAGACGTGGATCTAAAGTGAGAGCATCTATGGAAAACCAAATCTTGCTCAATCACGAACTCAAAGCCATCCAAGATTTTCCGGAATTTGCCCAAAGTCTTGATCCTAAATTGAGGGATATGATAAGAAAAATGCAGCAGAATCCAGGAACGATCATCACTGCAGAAGACAAAACTTTTAACTTCCCTAAGAGTTCTTTGAACCCACAAAAGGTTGTGATTTTGGTAGATAAAAATACCTCTAGTACGGCCGAAAGTCTAAGTCTTGAGGCTAAACAAAGTAGCAAAACCATCATAATGGGTACTAATACGAAAGGGGCTTTTGATTATACCGAAGTTCGTGACTGGGGACTCCCATGTTATGCTTGGAGGCTGGCTTTGCCGCTTGGCTATAGCTACAGATTGCCTCTTACGCCCCTCGAAGGTGTCGGCATAAAACCTGATGTGAGAATCCCAGACACGGAAGCCGATTGGGTGGGTTTTGCTGTTAAATATCTCAGTACAGTCAAATAACGAAATGTTAATATGAGCCTCCAATTTTGGAGGTTTTTTTTTATTTTTTATGTTTGGTTTTATATTTTGCCAAAAAACGTATTTAATTAGCATTAAAATTTAACCTTTCGACATGAGGCCATACATAATATTCCTTCTTTTTATAAACGTTTTTCAATCCTTCGGACAGAGAGATTTCTCAAAAGATTTATTGAAAGATTGGAAAAAATCAGAAATTCGAGCCAAAGATGGCAGTAGACTTTACGACCAAACTTATATAAATTCTACTTTCGATATAAAAATATTTTCTAAAGACTCCCTGAGCTTGTTTACCAATGGACGCAGATACAATCACAGTTACTCTTTGAAAGACAGTATGTTGGTTTTCAACAAGATAGTGTTCAAGACAAAGTCTCTTACCGAAACCGAATTGATACTTGATCAGGCCGATTTTGTGGACGAAATGCAAGCCTTGAGCCTGAGATTTATTCCCAAAAAACTGTACGATCTCACTTACACGCCCACTTCTTATGTTTCAAAAAGCGGTGAGCGTGTTTATCAACAAGTCAATGGTAAACTGGAGCCTTACTTTGTAGATAAAAATATGGCTGTTATGGACTATATTTTTGAAAAATTCGGCTTCCCTGAATACCGCAAAGGAGGCTTTGTGGTGCGTTTTGTGGTTACTAAAACCGGTGCGGTAAAGGGAGTTTCTATAGTGGCTTCAACCAATGATAAGTACAACGACAAACTCATAGCTGCTGTAAATAAAACAAAAGGTAAATGGCAGCCAGCAGAATATATGGGAGAAAAAGTGAACGTGGAGGTGGAGTATGATTACAATCTGAGCTACTCGGAGAGGACTTCAAGCTCGGTAGTGGATTCTTTGGAATACTCCAAAATGTACTACGAATACGGCAACGATTTCTTTGAACGTGCGGCATACAAACAAGCAGAAACTTACTATCAAAAATCAATCAATTATAATCCTCTCAATATCAATTCATACTACCAACATGCAGCTTGTTTGATATTGCTTCGTCGTAAGGCCGATGCCTGCAAAGACTACCAGCAATTGGTTTTCTTAGAACAGAAAAAAGCCAAAGTCCTGCAGGATAAGTATTGTAAGTGATTAACCTTCACTAAACTAATATTATGAAAATTTGCATCTTTTTCCACTTCTTACTTTCTTTCTCACTATGTAAGTTTTCTTTTGCCCAGAAAAATATTGTGGGAATTGTATTTGACAGCAATTCAAGACCTATACCCAATGTTTCAATTCACATCGTGAATTCGACTGTGGGAACTCAGTCTAGTATTTCAGGATTTTACAAAATTGATATACCAAGAAACCTAAGGGAGAGGGAAATTCTATTTAGTTGTGTGGGATATGAAAGAAAGAAAATAGCTTTGGACTCTTACAAAGGAGATTCGATTAATGTTTTTTTGAAAATTAGTAATGATACAATTTCTGAAGTTAATAAAAAAGAAAGGAGGTCTTTTTTGGTTAAATCAAGGCTGAAAAAGATAGAAAATGTTTTGACAGGGGATAATTTCTATTCAAAAAAATGCAAGGTGGTAAATTTGAATGATTTCATCTTGTTGGATTCTGGAGGTCATAAGTTTTATTATTATGCCTCAAAACCGATTGTAATATTAAATAAAGCTCTTGGTTATAAAATAGAGTTTGAGGTTGGGAAAAGTTTTATAGATGGCAATAGAACTACATATAACAATACCAACATAAAGTTTAGCCCACTAATTCCTCAGAATTCAAAGGAGGAAAAATTTTGGGAGAATAATAGGAAAAGAGTCTTTTACTCAAGTACCAGAGGCTTTTTCTATTCTATTGCAAGGAATATTAATAGCGATTATTATTCAACTTATATAATCTCTAACTTCGACTGGAGTTTCCCGAAAAACTTTAAGTCAGAAGTAATTAGTGGAAATTTCACCGAAATTTTCCCTTGGTTGAACAAGAATGGTTCAGTTGGTAAAGATGTGTTCGAAATGAAAGTGAATTCTGGAAAAGAACTACTGGTTTTTTATAATAAATCATTCGGGATGGAACAATATTTTGAAGGGAGTAACAATGTTTTCGAAATATTAGAATTCAGAAATGGTATTTTGAAATTCGACAATTTTGGTAACGTATTGTCTGCCTATTCGACTAAACCTGGAAAAAATGAAATGTTTTCTTCAATGCTTCCAAAGGATTACCTTCCGAAAAATGTTGATGTTGAAATTAAAAAGTGATTAACCAATCACTGCGGCATCGTAGGTCTTACCTCGATTTTACTGGGAAGTGTTCGAGCCGGCATTTTTATGAGGTCTAAAACCATCTGGCCGATATCTTCGGGCTGAATTTTCCAAGCGTCTGCGTCTGAGGGCACATGTCCGTTGAAGTAAGAGGTTACCGAACCAGGCATGATGGTAGTTACTTTAACGCCTTTGCTTCTAACGTCCAGCATGAGTGCTTGTGTGAAGCCCACTAAACCAAATTTGCTTGCGTTGTAAGCTGTGCCATTTACGAAGAAATTTGTTCCAGCCAAACTCGCAATAGTGATGATATAGCCCTTACTTTCAATTACTTGGTTGAGGCAAGCCTTCACCGTGTTAAATACTCCTGTGAGGTTGATATCAATAGTTTCATTCCATTGTTCGGCAGTTAGGGTTTCAATATTACCGAAATGGCCCACTCCAGCATTGGCCAAAACATAGTCCAAACTTCCCCATTTGGCTATGATTTCTTGCACATTTTGCTCCAAATCAGTGGGTTTTCTGACATCAGACACAAACCCGATGGCCGAATCGGGCTTTATTTTGTTCAAAAGCTCCAAGGCTGAATTTACTGCTTCTGCATTTCTGCCCGTTATGGCTACTTTTATATCTTCTTTTACCATGGCTTCGGCTATTCCTAAACCAATACCTTTCGAACCACCTGTTATAAAGCCTACTTTGTTTTTCATTTTGTTTGTTTTTTACCGCTAAGACATGAAGATGCAAAGAATTTCTTCTTTTATTTCGTTCAATTCTTCTGCAATTTATGTTTTCTTCTTTTAAAGATTATTTACAAATTTAGTCGGATATTTGCCTAATATTTCAATATTTCATGGATATTTCTATTATTGTGGCGGTGGCCGAAAATGGTGTTATCGGAAAGGACAATCAGCTGTTGTGGAGGCTTTCAGAGGACCTTAAGTTATTTAAAAAACGTACTTCCCACCATGTTGTCATCATGGGCCGCAAAACTTACGATTCTATCGGAAAACCACTGCCTAATAGGCTGAATATCGTGATTTCACGAAGCAAAGATTTAAAAATTGAAGGTTGTACGGTGGCTAATACGCTGCAGGATGCCATTGAAATAGCCAAGAACGAGTCAGACAAGGACGAAGTTTTTATAATTGGAGGGGAGAAAATATACACTTTGGCCGAAAACCTAGCCACTAAGCTCTACCTTACCAAGGTAAATGCTAGCCTCGAAGGAGATGCTTTTTTCAACCTAAAGCCTTACGAGAACTGGAGGACCATTTCATCCGTTTCTTACTTCAAAGATGAAAAGAATGAATACGATTTTGAAGTGTTGGAGATCATAAGAGCTTGATTTTTAACATGAAGTGATTAAGACATGAAGCTCATTAAGGTTTAAATATATTCTTAATAAACTTAAATTCTTCATTTTCTTAATGTTAAAAAAAATACGATTGATTTTTAACATGAAGTGATTTAGAAATGAAGCTCATGAAGGTTTCATTTTATCTTAATTCCTCTTAAATTCTTCATTTTCTTAATGTTAAAAAAGCATAAGTTTTGGTTTTTAACATGAAGTTATTAAGAAATGAAGTTGATGAAGGTTTCTATTTGTCTTAATATCTCTTAAATTCTTCACTTCCGTAATGTTAAAATAAATTCGTTTTGATTTTTAACATGAAGTGATTTAGAAATGAAGCTCATGAAGGTTTCATTTTATCTTAATTCCTCTTAAATTCTTCATTTTCTTAATGTTAAAAAAGCATAAGTTTTGGTTTTTAACATGAAGTTATTAAGAAATGAAGTTGATGAAGGTTTCTATTTGTCTTAATATCTCTTAAATTCTTCACTTCCGTAATGTTAAAATAAATTCGTTTTGATTTTTAACATGAAGTGATTTAGAAATGAAGCTCATGAAGGTTTCATTTTATCTTAATTCCTCTTAAATTCTTCATTTTCTTAATGTTAAAAAAGCATAAGTTTTGGTTTTTAACATGAAGTTATTAAGAAATGAAGTTGATGAAGGTTTCTATTTGTCTTAATATCTCTTAAATTCTTCACTTCCGTAATGTTAAAATAAATTCGTTTTGATTTTTAACATGAAGTGATTTAGAAATGAAGCTCATGAAGGTTTCATTTTATCTTAATTCCTCTTAAATTCTTCATTTTCTTAATGTTAAAAAAGCATAAGTTTTGGTTTTTAACATGAAGTTATTAAGAAATGAAGTTGATGAAGGTTTCTATTTGTCTTAATATCTCTTAAATTCTTCACTTCCGTAATGTTAAAATAAATTCGTTTTGATTTTTAACATGAAGTGATTTAGAAATGAAGCTCATGAAGGTTTCATTTTATCTTAATTCCTCTTAAATTCTTCATTTTCTTAATGTTAAAAAAGCATAAGTTTTGGTTTTTAACATGAAGTTATTAAGAAATGAAGTTGATGAAGGTTTCTATTTGTCTTAATATCTCTTAAATTCTTCACTTCCGTAATGTTAAAATAAATTCGTTTTGATTTTTAACATGAAGTGATTTAGAAATGAAGCTCATGAAGGTTTCATTTTATCTTAATTCCTCTTAAATTCTTCATTTTCTTAATGTTAAAAAAGCATAAGTTTTGGTTTTTAACATGAAGTTATTA
>NZ_RJUF01000065.1 GCF_024343775.1 Lacihabitans soyangensis
ATTGTAAAATACCACGTGTAAAAACTGTTGAGAATAAGGTTGAACAAGTCTCAGTACCGTGGGCACGGGAAGGTAGTGGTTTTACACTTCTGTTTGAGGCATTTAGTATGTTGTTAATAGAGCAAGAAATGCCAGTCAACAAGGTAGGCAAAGTGATTGGAGTTTACCCCAATCGCATCTGGAATATCTTTAATTATTGGCTTGGAATTGCTTATTGTGGTGCAGATCATAGTGATATTTCAACATTGGGAATAGACGAGACAAGTTCTAAAAAGGGGCATGATTATATAACCGTTGCGGTGGATATGAAAACTTCAAGGGTAGTACATGCAACTGAGGGCAAGGGAGCAGACACCATTACGAAAATAGCTGATTATCTGGAAACTAAAGGTACCCAGAGACAGAATATCAAGCAAGTTTGTATAGACTTATCACCCTCTTTTATCAGTGGTGTGGAGTCAGAATTTTCAAATGCTCAAATAGTATTTGATAGGTATCATGTCAAAGCACTCTTGAATAAAAGTATGGACGACTTAAGAAAACAAGAACTAAAGAATCACCTAATGCTAAAAGGGCAAAAGTATTTGTTTCTCAAAAATGACAAAAACATGACGGCTTCTCAAAAAACACAGAGAGATATGTCACTAGAGGCATTACCCAGATTAGGTGCGGCTTATCGTTTAAAAATACTATTTGACGACTTTTGGTCTATTAAATCGCCTCAAGAAGCTCAAGGGTTTTTAGCCTATTGGTGTGATATGGTAAAAGAGGCAATGATACCTCAATTTGAGAAATTTGCAGACACCGTAATCAAACATTGGAAAGGAATTACAAACTATTCTAAATACCATATTTCAAACGGAATTTTAGAAGGTATTAATAGTAAAATCCAATTGGCTAAAGCTAGGGCTCGTGGATACAGAAATAAAAACAATTTTATCAGTATGATTTACTTCATTGCTGCTAAACTCAAATTCAAGTACCCACTCTATTCAGCATAGAGCCAATAAAGTTATCCCAAATTACCTCTTCTTTTTGAGTTGGAATTTGTCCAGCTGCATTTATCTTAAATTCTGCTGTCACTTCTTGACCTATTATCTCAATATAGATTTCGGATTTCCATTTTAATGGGTTAAATGTCCCCAAATTTGTTAAAATGGAACCCCGTTTAAACCATAATTTTCTACCTTCGCAGTCGCTTTTTAGAACTTCGAAACCTAACTTCTTAAAATATTCGATCGTTTTTCCAACCAAGTATAAAGGCTCTCAAATGTTAATCTTTATTTGCCTAGTAATCGAAGTCATTCCTTATTTTTTGGTTGGGTCAAATCCATACATAAAGATATTCAAATGTCCACCAGAACTTTCAAGTCCAACAATATCCATTAGTTCTTCGAAATAGTAACAAACCCTTTCTCGGTCTCCCGTGTCGAGTTTTAAATAGAGGTCAGCAAATCTATCAAGTCCGATTTTAATTGCGTTTTGATATTCTTTGTCTGTCGCATTTCCTTTCTCTGAAAGTCTTTTAAAGTCATCTGCAGCAAGATTGATTTTTTCCGTCAAGTTAGGTTTTAGTTTCGGGTCGCCTATTCCTGTATAAAATAGTTTATCGTCTTTTATAAACTTTTCTTTGTTTTTGAACTGTTCAAATTTTGGAATTGCGTTTTCAGGAGTTTTTATTTGTCCTTGTCCACTTGCTGTGAAAAGTAATAAAGTCAGTCCGATTAATAAGTTTAAATTTTGTTTCACGATAGTTTATTAAAATGCCCTATAATAATTATGTTTACGCAAAATCTTTTCTATGTTGAGGAAATATCGAAAGCATTTAAATTGAATATTTTGATAATTATTTGATGCTGAGACTGATATGTAAAGAAAGACAATTGAGTAAGCATATTGTTCATTTCCCTTTGTGTTTCAAGTTTCTCAAAGATAATTTAATTTCCTTTCTATCCAAAACATTTGGTTTTGGTTCAACTGTCTACCAAATCTTCATTAAGCGGATTTTTCCTGAAGAAGGTTTATAAACCAAAAAATCCAGCCGAAGCTGGATTTCTTAAATATCTAAAAATAAGCAATTTTACGAATGAATCGCCCTATTCTCTGTGGCAGCCAGACATGCTTCTTTCATGGCTTCTAGGTAGGTCGGGTGGGCGTGAGATATTCTGGAGATGTCTTCGGCTGAAGCTCTGAACTCCATGGCCGTTACGGCTTCACCAATCATATCGGCCGCTCTGGCACCTATGATGTGTACGCCCAATATCTCGTCTGTGTTTTTATCTGCCAATACTTTTACCAAACCGTCCACATCGCCACTGGCTGTTGCTCTTCCCAATGCTTTGAATGGGAAAGAACCTGATTTGTAGGCAACACCGGCAGCTTTTAGTTCTTCCTCGGTTTTACCCACTGCAGCCACTTCTGGCCAAGTATATACTACACCTGGTATCAGGTTGTAGTTGATGTGTGGTTTTTGTCCTGCTATAGTTTCGGCCACAAAAACGCCTTCTTCTTCGGCTTTGTGGGCCAACATGGCACCTCTTACCACGTCGCCAATGGCATAAATATTCGGCACGTTGGTTTGTAGTGTATGCTCGTTTACCAATACTTTTCCTCTTTCGGTAGCTACACCTACTGCCTCAAGGTTAAGATTGTCCACATATGGCCTTCTGCCAATACTTACCAAGCAATAATCGCCCAATATCTCTACTTTTTTACCGTCTTTGTCCTCAGCGGTTATTTTTACTTCTTTACCGAGGTTTTCTATCAAACTCACTTTGGTGTTGAAATAGAATTCCGCACCCAGTTTCTTGATAGATTTTTGAAGTTCTTTGCCCATGGTTTTGTCCATAGTAGGTATCATGCCGTCTGCAAACTCCACAAAAGTAACTTTAGAGCCCAATCGTGCATACACCGAACCCAACTCCGCTCCTATCACGCCAGCACCTATCACCACCAAATGTTTCGGTAGTTCTTGTAGTTTCAAGGCTTCGGTAGAAGTAATGATACGGGTTTTGTCATAATTCATGAAAGGCAAAATGGTAGGCTTAGACCCCGTAGCAATGATGATGTTTTTGCCCGTGATTTGCTCCTCAGAACCATCTTCTTTGGCAATTTTGATGGTGTTTTTGTCTACAAAAGAACCAAAACCATTTTTGACATCAATCTTGTTTTTTTTCATCAAATACGTGATGCCGTCGTTCATTTTCTTCACTACGCCACCTTTTCTTTCAATCATTTTCGAAAGATCGGCTTTTACTTTTCCTGTGGTGATACCATGCTCTTCAAAATGGTGAACTGCATTGTAATAATGCTCCGAGGAGTCAAGAAGTGCCTTGGAAGGAATACAGCCTACGTTGAGGCAAGTTCCGCCCATGGCATTGTATTTTTCAATAATGGCAGTTTTGAACCCCAACTGGGAACATCTAATGGCGGCCACATATCCACCGGGGCCTGATCCGATTACTACTACGTCGTATTGCATATCTTTCTATCTTTAAAATCTTAATAAAATTACTGAAGTTTCAGTTTAATACCTTACCTAAAAACGAACTTTATGTGCCTTGCCAGGCGGGCATTCTTTTTTTTTGCGGCTCGCCGCCCGTTCAAAAAAGAACCAAAAAAAACATTTTCTGAGCAAAGTCCTCTGAAAAATTTCGATTTTGGCATTCTAGATGTAAAAAAAATGGAGGTTCGAAATTTTACAACGGACTGCACAGAAATTATAAGGAACAAATACTATTTATATTTCATTTCGCCAATCACTAAAAGTCAATACGCTATTGTTTCAATTAACTATAAATAACTGATAGTAAAATTTTTAAACCAAGTCCGAAAACTAAGTAAAATTAAAAAAAAGGCATCACTAAGATGCCTATTCATTATTTTACACTTGAAGAAGCATTCTCATTGGATCTTCTAACAGTTGTTTTACTCTTACCAAAAATCCTACTGAATCTTTACCATCTATCGTACGGTGGTCGTAAGAAAGAGCCACATACATGATTGGTCTGATTTCGACCGAACCGTTGATGGCCACTGGACGCTCAACGATATTGTGCATACCCAATATAGCCGACTGTGGAGCATTGATAATAGGCGTAGAAAGCATTGAACCGAAGATTCCACCATTGGTAATGGTGAATGTTCCGCCGGTCATTTCGTCTACTGTCAATTTATTGTCTCTGGCTTTCAAGGCCAATCTCACCACTTCGCTTTCTATTTGAGCAAATGACATTTTTTCGGCATTTCTGATTACCGGCACCACCAAGCCTCTTGGAGCTGAAACCGCTATAGAAATGTCTGTAAAATCATTGTAAACTACTTCGTCACCGTCTATAAATGCGTTTACAACAGGGAATTCCTGCAAGGCAATAGAACAAGCCTTGGTAAAGAACGACATAAAACCAAGACCAACACCATGTGTATCTTTGAATTTGTCCTTGTATTGTTTTCTTAGGTCCATGATAGGCTTCATGTCCACTTCGTTGAAAGTGGTCAACATAGCAGTTTCGTTTTTCACTGCTACCAATCTTCTCGAAATAGTCTTGCGAAGCGAAGTCATTTTTTCTCTTCTCGAACCTCTTTCTTCTTTGGCTACAGCTAGCTCAGCCACCTTTGGTGCCGATGTTGCCACTGGAGCAGAAGCAACTGGTGCTGGAGAGGCCTTTTGAGCATCTTCTTTAGTGATTCTGCCACCCACACCTGAGCCACTTACCTGATCGGCAGTTAGGCCTTTTTCAGCCATCACTTTAGCAGCTGCCGGAGATGGATGTCCTTCGGCATAAGTTCCGCCAGTTGCAGCTGGAGCTACTGCTAGTGTTTCCACTGCTGGAGCTGCAATTGGAGCAGCCACAGCTCCTCCAACCGTTACAGATGCCAACACACCGCCGATGGCCACTACGCTACCTTCTTCAGCAATGATGTTGAGTGTACCTGCAAATGGAGAAGGCAATTCAAAAGTCGCCTTATCTGACTCTAATTCACATATAATTTCGTCCAAGCCTACTGTTTCTCCTGATTTTTTCACCCAGCTTGCGATGGTTACTTCAGTGATAGACTCACCAACAGTAGGAACTTTTATGTCCAAAGTTTCGGTTTTTACCTCGCTAACAGGCGTAGCAACTGCCACTGGGGCAGCAACCTCGGCAGGAGCAGTCTCAACTTTCGGAGCCGCCGCCACAGCACCTTGTGGTTCAATAGAACAAATAGCAGCACCTATTTTGAGGGTATCGCCTTCTTTTCCGATAATGCGAAGAATACCGTCAGCCTCAGCTGGCAACTCAAACGTCGCTTTATCAGACTCCAGCTCACATATAACTTCGTCCATTTTTACAAAATCCCCATCCTTTTTTACCCAAGCAGCTATGGTAACCTCTGTTACTGATTCGCCTACCGAAGGTACTTTCATGTCAATAGCCATAATTAATTCAATTGGAATGCTTTTTCTAAAATTTTACTTTGAATATCGTTGTGATTCTTGGTATAACCTGTTGCCGGTGAAGCACTAAGTTTTCTCGAAATCACGTCATCAATACCGCCAGGGAACTCCCGAACTATGAATGACCAATATCCCATATTTAACGGTTCTTCTTGAACCCAAATCTTTTCTGCCTTACTGTATTTAGCCAGTTCGTTTTCAATTTTTGTTTTCGGGAAAGGATACAATTGCTCCACTCTTATGATAGCAATATCCTCTCTCTTATCGTCTAGTCTTCTCTTGTGAAGATCATAATATATTTTACCACTACACAACAACACTTTTCTAACTTTCTTAGGG
>NZ_RJUF01000066.1 GCF_024343775.1 Lacihabitans soyangensis
TTTGGCTTCACAAGTTCTTAAATAATCATAGATGTCTTGTGTTACCAAGTCTTTGTAAGGATTTTTTTCATCATTCATTTTAGCAATAAATGAGTTCGGTAAAGATGGAAATCCTGAAAGATGTGTGGCCAAGTGCAATAATGTTGTATTTTGACCTAATGACGATATTTTTACTCTGTCAGTTAAAATTGTTTGAATTTTATCTTCAAGTTGTAATTGTTTTTCGTCAACAAGTAATTGTAAAGTCGAAGTAGTAAAAAGTTTACTTGTTGATGCTAATTCAAAAATGGAAAGGCTATCTGGCAAAATTTGTTTCTCTTTATTGATGGTGCCGTAACCTTTAATAAATGTTTTTCCATTTTTGACAATGCCAATTACAAGTCCAATTGAATTACCTTCCTGAATAAATTTGTTTGCCTGTTTGTCTATTGATATTTCAAGGTTTTTATTGTCAACTACATTGTTTGACTTATACTTAACATAAAAATATAAAGCAAATGCTAATACCGTAATTACCAAAATCACTATTCCAATTATTTTTATTGCTTTCATTGTCTAATTATTTGTGTTTGTCTTAGTTTTTTATACCATAAAAGTTTTGTCGATTATTGCTCTATCTGCCAAAATTTTTGACTTCTCCAATTTTCTCCTGTAATTCCAAATTGTCAAACTAATTAATGGTTGACCAATAGCAATCGGAATTATTAATAATAATACTTGGGGTAAAAATGGAAACAGTTTTGAATTGTTTACTAAGAATGCAGTTAATGCTGCAATGAAACCGTGAGACATTCTGAAAATATGAATGAATAGCCAATAGAGTTTATTAGTTGGTCTTTTGATATAGTTGTAAAGGTCAACTCCGCAACAATAAAGTCCGATTGTAGAGAATGAAAAAAGTACAATTGAATAAAATATGTCTGACGACAAATTTATAATACCTAAAAAAATGAATACAAATGATGTTAAAAGCATTCCGATTGTCAAAGCCCAATCTACAAGTTTAGGATTTTGTCCTTTGTTAAGCGTCTTGATGAATAAAATGCGGTAACCTGAAGCCGCTTGATAAAAACTTATGATGGCAATAGGAATAAATATTTGAAAGTTTGGTCTAAAAATTCCTGCGTTCAGTCCAAGTAGCGTTGTTACTGTCATAGCCCAAAAGAATACTTTACCTGAAAGTCTGTGAATTCTAAGCCCCTTTTTTGATGTTATTGCTAATAGTCCGCCTATTAAAGTTAAGCTTCCAGCTAAAATGTGTACTGGTTTTAAAATGTCTAAAATACTCATATTTATTGTTGTTGTTTGTTTATTGATTATATCGTAAAATGGCATATAACGAATAGGGCTTGTGGTCAGGTGGGGGTTTTGAAACTCGTCCGCCCGAACGTCTGCCGATATAAATTACTGATGTTGAGTTACTTACAAATGTTCAATAGGTTTCCGTCCGCCGAAACAAAAGTACAAAAGAATTACCAAAGTTCAATTACTTCCGTCAGCCCCCACTTGCCACAAACCCATGTTGGGTGCCGTTTTTTTCTTGTAGTTTGTTTCCAATATTTCATCTAAGGAAAGGTCGCCTTCCTTAAAAAGTCTTGTCTTGTAATCTATTTTTAACTTGTCTAACAGCCTAACTATGTTGAAACCTGTTGCATAGAAATATCGTTTTCCTGGGGTAAATAACCATGGGTCATTTTCGATTTTATAATTTCTAAAAACTTGGTAGGAATGATATGCAGTATCTACACTTAAAAGTTTTTTGTCAGGCTTTCTTATTGCATATTCCACTTGCAAGTTGTATTCAATGTACCGTGCAGTCCCTTCCATAGTTTCATAGATTTTCTCAATATCATCTATTTCTAAGTTTATTTTTGACTTTGTTTCTAATCTTCTTTCCTTTCTTGAAATGAAAAAGCTGTCTAAGTTGATTTTCGTTTCTTGTGAATTTTTTGATTGAATGGCTTTCAATAAAAAGTCGTTTTCCTTCTTGATTTTCTCTTCAAACCAAATATTGTTTTTAAATATTTTTGATAAACTGTCTTCTGAAACACTCCCCGTTTTCTTTAATACCGTGTTAATGTAAGGCTTATGTTTGAACTGAAACCCATGAAAATACTCATGTATTATCATCGTTACCCAATATTCAGTAGAAGTAGATTCAGGTATTTTCTTTGACGTAACTTCAAAACTGCTGCAATACATTATTGGTGTCGGTCGTATAATTATATCAGTAGATTCGTCAATGCCAAAACTTGTCGCCATGTGAAATGGAATATCATCAAATCGCTTAGTAGTTTTGTAGATTCTTATGTTACTGTTCTGAGAAACAAGTGTGGGTTTGTAATAATTGATAAAATCCTTTGGGGGATTCGCAATATAAGATTCTGTATCGGTGTAATAAATCAAAGGAACATCGTATTTCTTTTTGTCAAAGCCTTTCCAATATTTCTTTGCAATGGTTGGTTTCAAGTTGAAAATGTATTCAATTCTGTCAAAAATTAGCTGTTCCCTATTTTGTGCTTTTACTTGTCCACAAAAAAGGATAATTGTCAAAAATGAGATTAGTTTTTTATACATTTTATGGTCTATGTAAAATTGCACACAACGTTCGGCAGCTTGGCGAAGGCACGCCTTTGGAAAACTAATGTTCAATATAGCACAAAAGCCAAATAGAATTCCAAATGTTGAATTTAGCACTAATGCCGTGCTTTTGCCAAACTGCTTGTTGGCTGCTGGGCTTTTTGTCGAGTTTAGTTGTGCTTAGATTTCTATTTTTGTACGTCATTATGAATAAAGACGTTTGATGTACTTTTTGGTGTTGCATATCCTGGTGCAGAGGTCATACCCAAAATTTTCCAATCGTTCTCTACAAGTTTAAATGTCCTGCTTTCAAGAAGTACCTTTACTTTTCCGTCAGGCATCATATGGTTTTTCTTATACCGTACAAATGCAAGCCCATTTGATAATTCAACTTGAAAATCATCAATCGTATCTTGTTTTAATAAAGTGTCAGAGTCAGGTGTTGGATTTTCTTTCATCCATTGACTTACAAATTGGTTTAAATCGTCCCAACCTGTCGCTCTCAATGTAACATCGTCCTCTACGCAAATCCAATAAACAGAATTAGAATGTAAAAAATGTTTACTCCACGCTTGAAGGTCTTTTTTGTAAAAGTCTAAGTTCTCTTGTCGTGTAATAGACTTAAACGTTTCATTTAATTCTGTCGCAGAAGTTATTGTTTTAGTTTCTGTTTTTGTGTTACAGCTTGCTAAAAAAATAGTTGCTGCTAATACGATGCAATTTTTGAATATTAATTTCATCTTTCAATATTTAAAGTTAATTAATGTGTTAAAATTTAATTGGGGTTCTGTCTTGTTATCGTAGCCTTGCAGCCAACGAAAAAGCATTTATGCAGGGCGGGTTAAAAAGCACTACCGTTCCTACACTTGCAAAAGTAAATAGAAATCACAAAAGTTCCAAGTTACCACATCTGCCCGCCTTGAATAAATGCAATGTGTGTGCCCAGTATGGACATCGAGTACGAAAGTACAAATAAACTCTAGAAGGTGCAAGTCGAAAAGACTGAGTCCTTTACATGCTAGTTGGTAAAGTGTGTTAGTAAGTCGCAAGCTGGTTTCTCGTGAGGGATGCAGTGAAGAAAGCGAGACTACAAAATTCGGTACTGACTTACAGAAACGGAATAAGAGGCTATGATAGGTGGATAAGTATGCACATCAATACAAAGTCCGTGGCCAACAAACCTATCAGAGTAGATTTCGCAGGCATCGAATGAAAGAGTATGTTCTTACCTGGGGAGGTCTTCACAACCACGAGTGGTTAAGTGAAGAAGTCAGCAGAGGTCGTAGTAACTACCAGCAACGAGCCAAGTCCTGAATGGGAAATCTTGGACGGTCTCACACAGTAGC
>NZ_RJUF01000067.1 GCF_024343775.1 Lacihabitans soyangensis
AAAAATAACTTGTCTGTTTTTAAGCTATTAGAGAGCCATGTAAACAGTTCTTCAAAACCTAAGTCATTGTTATTGAATTTTTTATGACCAATTCTAACACCAGACTTATCCATAACTCCAACATCAAATTTGTCTTTAGACATGTCAATGCCAACAAAAAAATCAATCTCTAAATTTTCATTTTGTTTCATAAAAACTTAATTTTAAAGTGAAAAGAAAAATTGACCTAAGTAAACTCAAATCGACAAAAGCCTTTATAAGATTATCAGCACGAACTGGTTCTAAATAGCTAAATTGGTTTAGATTGAGTGAGGGAGGCAGGGCCTTTATCGAAGGATAGTTTCGGCTTGCAGAGCGGGTAGGTTCACCTGCTTCCCACTTAGGAAAATTTACCGAGATAAATTTATCCTAATTACTCGTATTTTTCAATTCTTTTTTCATCTGCTAAAGTAAAGGAAGAGCGGATCCAGTTAGAATAGGAATTATAGAAAAGGAAGAAGAATATCTGAATAGTTTTGTGGAGATTATAATGGGACGAGAATTGATCCATTCAAATTGAGAAAATATAAATATCCTGCCAATAGGTCGGATTGGAAATCCCATTTTATCTAGCTTCGACATGCCCTGCGGAACATGTGGAAGATCTGGATGTCGAAAAGCGGAGCATGAACCATTTTTGTCAGCTTTTAAATTCTTTCAAAAATCAAAATTTAGCTTTGGAAAATAATTTTAAAACTGCATAGCTACCAAATTCCACCTAACCCAATAGTCTATAGCTGCATTGTCAGTATTTATTATTTTTCCAGTACATTGCGTAGTATTACAACCATATATTACCAAAATAGCTCGGTATAATTCGCCAGCATCTCCACCTGATGAATGTTGACTGGCCACCATTACAGCAGGGGTACTTGTAAAGCCAGCAGGTAGAGCAATTGTAATTTCACGTGAGCCATGTGCTGGTATAGGATACTCAGCAGGAGAGATTCCCCAAGCTGCTGGTTGGGGAGTCACAAAACGTGCAATTTTAATATTGTTACTGCTCAAGTTATTATAGGCTACGCCACCACCACTATTTACTGTCATTGGCCCTTCGACAGAAGCACTACCATTAAATGTTGCATTTCCATCAACCACCAAACCACTTGACGTATGAATGTTACCCGCTACATCTAATTTATAAGCTGGATTTACAACTCCAATTCCTACATTTCCTCCATTTTCAATATTTAACCTTGACGAGACTCCATCTTCATTAAACTGCAGCCCATTATTGGTGGAATTGTAATTAAAAGTCCAAGTTTTAGCATCGGTTGTATTTGAAATGGCCAAACTACCATCAAATATATTTAATTTATAGTTTGGAGAGCCCCCAATTCCTACATATCCATCAGTACGAATATCGCCAGTAGTATGAAATGAACCCCCAACATCTAATTTAAAAATTGGATCTGCCACACCAATGCCCACATTACCAAGTGAGTAGGATATTTTTGTTCCATTCACATTCCATTGGTTGCCAAAAAGGGCGTTTTGCCAAGCCGTACCATCATAATAACGGAAATTGTGGCCTGTGGTGTTGTAATAAAGCAATCCTTCTGTAGGCGATGCTAAATCTGCACCCACACGAGGAAAAAGTACACCTTTAGTACTGCTTCTTATATCTAAAATAGAAGTAGAATAAGGAATGTCAGTGCCCCCAATATTAGAAATCACGCTTCCACTAGGCGAATCTATAACTTTGGCGTTTTGAGCAAAAATGTAGGTACTGCACAAGAGCATAAAAATGCAAAGGATATTTTGTTTCATGGTGTTAAATATAAAGTTTTTCAAAGCTTTAAATTTTTTTTGAAATTTTATAATAACACAAAGGAATAAAGCGAAAGGTTTTATTTAACGGCTTAGTTTATAGCACATTGAGCCTGAGTCTGATTTAATTTCTAATCAATGTTGCCAAAAAGGAATTATATTATTTAGTTAGCAGTCCTTCTAAAAGTTGGTTCTAAAAAATTAGCAATTTTATTGAGATAAATATTTAAGACGCAATTAAAAATAAGTTTCCAACGGAGGTAATTAGTAATTCCATGCTATGTTTTATACATATAAAACTTTCATGAAGCCGCCATGAAAGCAGAATCATTATAGAACATGGTATTTAAATATCATTTGAGGCAACTATTATAAAACTAGTACTTGGCCAATTGTTTTGCAGAAACTTTAATTCGGATTGAAAATCCCATTTTATCTAGCTTCGACATGCCCTGCGGAACATGTTGAAGAGCGGGATATTTTTATACAAAGTGCTTCTTTATATTCCCTTGGTTTAAAAACCAAATTAAAAGCCCAATTGGTGTGGACCAAAATACAGCTGAAATAATTATTCCAATATTGAACAATTTCATACTCTCATGTTCTGCTGTCATTCTTAACATTACAACCATAAATGTCCATATTAAAATTAATAGAATGGCTGATATATAAGTAACAAGTTTGTTCGCCCACAATTTGTATTTCTGAACACTAAGCCCACCAATGAGGTATAAAACTCCAATTGTTACCATAATTAAACACATATAAATATAGTTGGCAAATAGAAATCCAATAGGATTAAAATCCAAAAATTCATTTTGTCCACTCAGTTCATCTCCAAAATCTATTATTGAGAATGCTAAAGCCCCCATTCCATTGCTAAAAATGATAAATCCAGAAAAAATTGAAACTATTAGTCCAATGGTTCGTATTGATTTTGGTTTTGGTTCTTCCATTTATGAGTTGCCAGTTAGTTTAACATTTAGATAACTCTCAGGTCTTTTAACAAGTGGGGAAATAGAATTCCTTCTGCTCAGCCTTACTACAAATTTAAAATAAAGTTCATAATGTTCAATTATTTCCGCCAGCACCACTTGACTTAGGACAAGTTATAGGGCGTTTTTCAGCTTTTCGTCATTTATTTTCTTTGTTAAAAGTCCGATGGCACCGCCTGCAGCACCTAACGAAACAATTGAGTCAATTCCAGTCCAATGAGCTATCAAAGCAGATGGAATTCCGCCAATAAGTCAACCAAATAAAACCCAGCTTAAATATTTTAAGCTGTTCATTTTTGTTGTTTTTAATGCTTTCTTATTTTCTATTACGTAATCAAAGTTTATGTCAGTTAAATGGCGTTTGTAATTTTCAATAAAGTGGTGCTATGTTGAATTAAGTGGGTAAGATAAAATTTGTTTCTGATATTTGTTCAATGAATAGTGAACAAATATTTCAATTGGCTTTAGGTTTAAATGAGCCGTGGTATGTTTCAAAAGTAGAGTTTTTGGATGGGGATTATCAAAAAGAGCTTCATTTAACGATTGACTACAAAGTTGGATTTTTTATTGATAAGACTGGCAAGAGTACTGTACATGATAGAGTAGATAGGAAGTGGCGGCACCAGAATTTTTTTGAGCATAAGTGTTACCTACATTGTAAAATACCACGTGTAAAAACTGTTGAGAATAAGGTTGAACAAGTCTCAGTACCGTGGGCACGGGAAGGTAGTGGTTTTACACTTCTGTTTGAGGCATTTAGTATGTTGTTAATAGAGCAAGAAATGCCAGTCAACAAGGTAGGCAAAGTGATTGGAGTTTACCCCAATCGCATCTGGAATATCTTTAATTATTGGCTTGGAATTGCTTATTGTGGTGCAGATCATAGTGATATTTCAACATTGGGAATAGACGAGACAAGTTCTAAAAAGGGGCATGATTATATAACCGTTGCGGTGGATATGAAAACTTCAAGGGTAGTACATGCAACTGAGGGCAAGGGAGCAGACACCATTACGAAAATAGCTGATTATCTGGAAACTAAAGGTACCCAGAGACAGAATATCAAGCAAGTTTGTATAGACTTATCACCCTCTTTTATCAGTGGTGTGGAGTCAG
>NZ_RJUF01000068.1 GCF_024343775.1 Lacihabitans soyangensis
GTATCGATAGCCCCAGTGCTGAAATTCCAAATTAATCCAAGAACTTCCTTAACCACAGAGTACAACTATCAGTATGTAAACATGTCTCCACTTGGGTCTGCATATGCCTACACTTCCGATGGAATTGGCACACTACCCGTAAATTTCTCAACACTTGAATCCAACATGTCGCCTACCAAAATAAACGACCACTCGTTTATAGCCACATTGTCGCACAGTATTAACGACAACTGGAAGTTAACCGGACAACTTGCGTATTTACAGTTCAATCAAGAAGGAAGTAGCTTATGGCCAACTAGTATCAGCGGCGATACTCTGAGAAGAAGCGAGTCTGTATGGGATATTTTGGGTCAAATAAGAGTAGGTCAATTCTTTGTAAATGGCGATGTAGCAACAGGCAAAATAAAACACCGGATTTTGGCTGGCGTAGACATGGGCAACAAGGACTTTTATCATGATTGGAACCAGACAGGAGCCATCAATGGCTCCGCACCTTTTATAGTCACGGCACCTGTTTATGGAAAAGTGCCCGCCACGGCCTATACCGTTTTTGACAGATCATTAAGCGTCAAACAAAGAGGTGTACATTATAATAACGTTTATACAGCCTTGTATGCACAAGACGAAATCAGACTAATGAATGATAAGTTAAGACTTACATTAGCCGGTAGATACACCACCACTGGCGATGAAGATCCATTCTCTGGAAAAGTTGATGCCGGCAAGTTTACACCTAGAATAGGTGCCAGCTATTCCTTAAACAAAAACACAAGTGTATATTCAGTTATAGATGAGACATTTATTCCACAAGCTGGTGCCACATTTGAGGGTAAAGAATTTGACCCAATTACAGGAAATAACAAAGAACTAGGATTAAAAAAAGAATGGTTAAATGGCCGTTGGACTGCCTCTGCATCCGTTTATCAAATCACCAAAAACAATGTTTTAACCGCAGATCCTAATCACCAATTTTTCTCCATTCAATTGGGCCAAACCCAAACCTCGGGTATAGAATTCGATGTAAGAGGTCAATTAGTAACAGGTCTTGATGTTACCCTAAATTACGCCTATACCGATGGGAAAGTAACCAAAGATACTGACGGAAAGCAGGTAAACTCGCAAATACCAGGAACGGATAAAAGCATTGCCAATGCATGGTTAAGCTACAGAGTTCCATCAGGTAATGCCGAAGGTTTAGGATTTTCGCTAGGTGCTTCCCACGCCGCTGGCAGATCAGCCTGGTATGCCGAGTATGACAAATCGATAGATTCAAGTATGCCGTCTTACACAAAATTTGATGCCGCTACCTCTTATAATTTCGGAAAATTCGGTGTTGCTCTGAACGTTAATAATCTGTTCAATGCCGACGTTTTCTCAGGTGCTTATTATTCTTGGAGTAAGTTTTATTATTACCAAATTGAAGCCCACAGAAACTTTCGTCTAAGTATCAATTATAAATTTTGATAAGTTTTGAATTTCAAGAAAATCATCCAAAAACTACACCTATGGCTCGGTCTAAGCACCGGGCTGGTGGTGTTTATATCAAAGTCAAATTAGGTAAATATACAAAATCCTTCTTGTTAAGTGTGAACAAAGGAATTTTGTAATGAATAGAGGTTGCAGCAATAAGTAAATCTGGAATGGACGGTTTATGACTCAATGTGAATTTTTCACAAAGTTGAACAGCTAACTCTGAAATGGAAGTATTAATTGGAATTGAATTATAAAAATTTAAGGCTCTTTTTATTAAAACAAGCTCTTTCTTGTCTCTAGCTCCAATCAAAAATTCCGCAGCTGTGATATCACTAATGTCAACATTTTCGAAATTATGTGTGTAAATTTCTTTTTTGATGGATTCATTTCCTCTATAAATTTCAATCAGAATATTGGTGTCAAAAATTACCATTTTCGAGACCAGTTTTTTTTGCGAATTTCATCCAACGATGGAAATTCCTTGCCTTTACCGAAATGCTCAAAAAGTTTATCTAAACTCTGCTTTTTTGATTTTGGCAAACTAGTAACTGAATCTCTAACAGTAAAAATCACTTCTACTTCTTTGCCAAACATATTTTTTGGTAACTCAATAGTGTGATTCTCTTCGGTCGGAAAAAATATTTCTTTGTAGACACTCATTCCAAAAGCATTTTATTTTTTACAAATATAAAAAAAATAATGAAAAAAATCATCCAAAAACTACACCTCTGGCTCGGTCTAAGCACCGGGCTGGTGGTGTTTATAGTGAGCATAACAGGCTGTTTGTATGCATTTCAAAAAGAAATTCAGGATGTCACTCAGACTTTCAGGTTTTCGAAAATAGAAAATCGAGAAATTTTACCACCCTCCGCCTTTGAAAATGTAGCACGAAAGGCATTACCAAAGGCTCACCTTCATGCCATCAATTACCCAGGAAAAGGCAGAAGTGTAGAGGCCATATTTTATGGTTTTGACCCCGAACATTACTATATCATTTACCATAATCCCTATACCGCCAAGATACTACAAGTACAAAATATAGAGGAAACGTTCTTTCATTGGGTTCTTAACGGACACTATTATCTTTGGTTACCTCCTAAAATTGGGCAACCTATTACCTCTTATTCCACACTAATTTTTGTATTTATGCTTATTACAGGTATTATTCTCTGGTGGCCAAAGAACAAAGCTGCCGCTAAACAACGGTTTTGGTTCAGATGGAAAGACGCTACTCAGTGGAAACGCAAGAATTACGACCTCCACAATATCCTTGGATTTTACAGTTCTACATTATTGCTCATTATCGCTGTGACAGGTATTTTCTTTGGTATACAGTGGTTTACTTACCTCATTTATTCAGCTACCGGGGGTGAAAAAGAACTACTTTTTACCGAACCCATATCACAAAAACCCATTACAACATCTTTCAAAAAACCTGTCGCGGATTTGGTTTGGGAAAAGATGAAAAAGGAACACCCTAATGCACTTTCTCTTGAAGTCCACGCCATTGAATCAGATTCATCTACAATTGGGGCAAACGTAAACACAAAGGAAGATATGTATTGGAGCACAGACTATCGGTATTTCGATCAGTACACATTAAAAGAAATACCAGTTAAGCACGTATATGGTAGACTAAAAGACGCAAAATTCGCAGACAAACTAATAAGGATGACTTACGATATCCATACGGGCGGTATATTGGGCTTTGCGGGTAAGATCCTTGCATTTTTATTGTCCTTGGTGGCTGCAAGTTTGCCAATTACTGGATTTATGATTTGGTGGGGACGAAGAAATAAAGTAAAAGCATGAACGGAGACATATACAATAAAGCCCAAGTTATTTTAGACAAAAAG
>NZ_RJUF01000069.1 GCF_024343775.1 Lacihabitans soyangensis
TAGGATGCTCTCACTTCATATAATATAGTTTCTGGATTATCGCTCAAATATAAAAAGGGTATTCCTGATGGATTAGCTCTTCCTCCGCTTGCAAACTCTTTCGGAGGACAAGCCATTTCTTCAGTTTTATATACTACCATACCACTTTGATGATGTAGTCTGGCACGGAATAAAGGTGTTTCTTTACTTAATTTGAATTGCGTGTTGAAAAATCCATCCCAACCGAGTTCTTCTAATCGTTCAATATTAATTACAAACCTATTTTTCCACTTTAACTCCTCTTTCAGAATTTCCCAATGATCATAATTTTCTATAATATCATCAGTGTATTCAACATTTATGTTTGATGAAATTACTTCTGTCTGTAAGTTTGGAAGAACATAATTCAGAATTTTGTTGGCTGAACCGTGGGAGCTAAAAAAACTCCAATTGGATTGAATTTTAGAACCTATTGGCATTCCATTTTCATCAATTTTGAAGTTATCTACTAACTCTTGAAAAAAATCAAATAACTCAGAGACGTCTAGAAGTGGTTGGTTTTTTGATTCGCAAACAGCACAGTCTCCAATTTCAGATGAAGAAGAAATAAACCCTTTAAGCTCTTTGTCAAAAAAACAATTTACACAAACCTTCATAAAACTACCTATTTCTTAAAAAATTACTTAAAACCAATAAATGATTCTTGATAGATAGTTTTTTTACCGTTCCTAAACCGGGATAATGTTCAGTGTCAAAATATGTTTCTAATTCAGCTATCGCTGAATTAGATAGACCATTCTGCCTGCAATAATTTACAGCCTTGGCTGCTGCTTCTGCAAACTTACCTTGAACATTGGCAATTGAGTCATTGGTTTCTGATGTGAAATGTCTAATCCATATTTCATTTTGAATATTTAAATACGTCAAATGAATCACAACTGCTCTAGGTGTACTACCTCCCTCAACATATTCACTTGGTAAAACAGTATAATCTGAAAACCCTTCAAAACCTTCGGTGGAATAATGAATATGTTCTTCTGAAAACCTATGTTCTGTGATGTCAAGGAAATCACTGTTTCTATCTTTTTTTTCAAATAAGTCATCAAGTCTAATGAAGCCTTTTTGCAAACCTCTTATATACCTATTTAATGACCTATTTCTTCCAGGATCGTTAACTGTAATAAGACTAACTGCGTCTAATTCTGCTATTGATTTGAAATTTGTATCATCTCCTTCAATGTCGTTCTCACAAATAAGCATACAATTGGTTAGACCGAATTGCTCAATGCTTTGATTTATATATTCAGCATTATTCCTGTAATGAAATGCTGGCAAAAATACTTCATAATTTAAAGTAGCGAGATATTCAATATAAAATTGGCTATCTCCTGCAAGTTCACCGAACTTTGGGTTAACAACAAGATATGCACTTTGACCTTTTTCTTGGAAAACCTTATGTGCTAAATTTAAATTGTTGTGAGTTTCTTTAACAGGCTCTAAAATCGGAATAATAACTCCTTGTGTAGCTTCTTCTGTTGCTAACTCTCTTAAAGCTATTAGTTCAAATTGTCTCGCTCTTAAAAATGGATAGTACATATATTTAAATTTGAATAGTTGTTTTTAATGATTCTATCATTTTGTTTTTTGAATTTCGATTCATTCTAAGAGCTAAAAACAACTGATTAAACTCTTTGTAATATCTAGATGATAAGGCATTGCATGAGCTTCTTTTTTTCATTGTTTTAATGAAAAGCTTATTTAATTGATTCAACGGGATTTCATAAATTAATTCGCTACAAACGTTATACTGATTAAAACTTGTCATTTGAGGCAGATAACCGTAATGTTCACTTACAATGGATTTATATTCGTTTGTATGCAATATTGACATAATAGTTGAAGGTTCTATTTCAAAATTTGCATTAGCATTGCGATGAAGTGAAAATGAATTGTCGCTCTTTGGGTCATATGTTATAATTCCAATCGAAGCTTCTTGTTTCTCGTAGATATTCAACTTTGATTTAGGTATAATAATAAATATCTGATTAAATGCCTTCTCGTAGTTTTGAAGTTGTACCTTCAATCGAGAATCACTATCAAATTCTGTTTTTATCTCAAAAATTTTTGAGCAACCATTGAACATAGCCAAATCTGCAATAGAGTTGCCCACTCTAAACTCACTAAATATTTGAGAATTTGTCTCACCAAGTTCTTTTATCAGCCAAGTATTTAAGAATTCATTTTTGAAAATATATTCATTTTGGTAACTGTCTGCTAGAACAGAATATATGTGTTTCAGATAGTCTAAATATGTCGAATTTTGGTCTTCCAACCATTTTTCATCATATCTTTCAATTTTATAATTGATAGAAGTGAAGTCCATTTTTAGCCAAGAAAGAGCTTCACTCCTTGAAAACAAGGAGGAGTAGTCTCTTAATTGGTTAATTTGGTATTCCATTACTTTGCTATTAATTATTCGGTTCAAATTTACTATTTTCTTGTTTTATTCGTGCCATTTTTGTCGGAAATTCGTCTTTTTAGCATTGCCACCAACGGCTACGTATTGGCGATGGTGGGGCATTTGAAAAACGTCAGCCCAACATTTGCACAAATGCCTAATAGGATTACAAATGTTGACTTTACAACTGTCTGCCCCACTATTGCCAATACGATGTGTGTGCCCAGTATGGACATCGAGTACGAAAGTACAAATAAACTCTAGAAGGTGCAAGTCGAAAAGACTGAGTCCTTTACATGCTAGTTGGTAAAGTGTGTTAGTAAGTCGCAAGCTGGTTTCTCGTGAGGGATGCAGTGAAGAAAGCGAGACTACAAAATTCGGTACTGACTTACAGAAACGGAATAAGAGGCTATGATAGGTGGATAAGTATGCACATCAATACAAAGTCCGTGGCCAACAAACCTATCAGAGTAGATTTCGCAGGCAAAAGCGAGACTACAAAATTCGGTACTGACTTACAGAAACGGAATAAGAGGCTATGATAGGTGGATAAGTATGCACATCAATACAAAGTCCGTGGCCAACAAACCTATCAGAGTAGATTTCGCAGGCATCGAATGAAAGAGTATGTTCTTACCTGGGGAGGTCTTCACAACCACGAGTGGTTAAGTGAAGAAGTCAGCAGAGGTCGTAGTAACTACCAGCAACGAGCCAAGTC
>NZ_RJUF01000070.1 GCF_024343775.1 Lacihabitans soyangensis
GAGATGCTTTCGTAAGTATTGGTATTCATTATGGCTTTAGGTTAATGGCTTATAAAAACCCAGTTAGAACCACATTTTCGAGTCCATATAGTCGATACAAAAATCTTTTGGTTGACATAAAACTAAATAATATTAATCAACTTTGGACGAGTGATATAACATACTTTAATGTTGGTGAAAAAGTCTATTATATCACAATGATAATGGATGTCTATTCCCGCAAAATAGTAGGTTATACCGCTGCAGATAATATGAGAGCAGAAAACAATTGTGAGGCTCTAAAGATGGCATTTAAAGCTCGGAAACAGACTATTTTTACAGAACTAATTCATCATTCTGATAGAGGTGGGCAGTACGTCAGCAATGAGTACGTAGAAATGTTAAATGCTGCCAAAATCAAAATAAGTATGTGCAACGAAGTCCATGAAAATGCTCATATTGAAAGAGTAAATGGAACTATAAAGAACCAGTACCTCAGATATCGAAATATTACAAGTTTTGAAGAACTTAAAAAACAATTGAGCCGAACAATTGAAGCCTATAACAATAGCAAACCACATGTAGCTTTGAATAAGCTATCACCAAACTCGTTTGAACAATATATCAAAGAACAATATGTCGAAAATCGACCGATATTACCAATTTGGACTTGTAATGAAACGAAAAATATCAACCCAAATCAATGTATATTACAATTTTAACTATATTACATTTGTCTAAAAAAACGTCAACCTATTTTAGGCAAGCACAACCAATAACCAATAACCAATAACCAATAATCAGATCACTTCGAAACCAACTCAATCCAAAGCGGCAGATTATAATAAGTAGTCACTCTGCTGATTTTCCCATTCTTTACCTCCAAGAAAGCCCCAGCTGGCAAAACATACGTTTGGTTATGAGCAGGAGGCAGTCCCTCATCTGCTACTTTATATATACCATTCACAACAAACTCTACCGATACCCTACTATTGGTTGGCTCAGAGAAAAACACCATGTCAGTTAGAGTCTCATCATAGCAAGTATCCATAGTACCTAAAAACTCCCTAAACTTCTCCAAACCAATCCGGACATCTCCCTGATTGGCCTCATGTCTTATCTCCGCATCCAACAAAGCCATCATTCCGTCCCAATTTTTGGCATTAAAGTGCCCGTAATACTCCTTTACAATTTCCAGTGCGTTCATTTCTCTCTTTTTTCTTTCAAATATATACCCTACGATTCTAAAAACCAATTGGCCAACACAGCCATAGAATCATAAACTCATTACACATATATAGAGTGGTCGATTTTTCTGTGTGCGTACCCCTCCGCCCCAAAAACAATAGAGCAAGAACAAGCGATAGGGGTGGGCACTGGGTCGGGCAGATCTACGCTCGTAATCTTCGCATTACCATTCTTGATTATGCTCCCGTTTTTGTGCCCAGCCTAGCGGCCAGGTTACAAAGAGCTCATGGTTGGTGAGCGATAGTCGAACCACTAACCGTCAAACAAACCAGACCAGCCGCAGGCAAAGCCAGTCCTAACTTTACCCTCCTTTTTAAGGAGGGTCGGCCGCAGGCCGGGGTGGTTAGTACGACAATTCACCCACCGCAGGTGAGCAGAACAACCATTTTAAAAAAAACAAAACGCTAAACATATAAATATTTCAATAACCGATCTAAAATAGTCAAAACGAAAAACGGCAGAAAATGCCCAAGAAAACACATTCAATCCAGAAAAGGGGAGATTGCGGCAAAAAAAGCACATATAACGAAACGCCAAACAAATATAACAAAAGCAAGAACTTTCTATGAGGTAGAAGTCAAAAGTCTTTGAAAAGCAGTGAATTAGGAGAAATGGTTAAAAAGAATAATAAAATAATATTTGGAAAAGGGGGAAATAGTGTCTTACCTTTGCACTCCCAAACGGCGAGGAAGTATAAACGGAGAAGCTAGAAAGGGGATAAAGTTCAAATAAATAAATTTTTTTCTTAAAAATATTTGGGAATTAAAAAAAGGTTCTTACCTTTGCACCCCGATTAAGACGGAAGGAAGAAATGAGGAGGCTGGAAACGGCGACGAGCTCACGATGAAGTGGGATAAAGTTCATTAACTTATTGGAGATAGAGACGAAACATAAAGTTGGGAGATCTTTCGATGTAAGAAATTACTATGGAGAGTTTGATCCTGGCTCAGGATGAACGCTAGCGGCAGGCTTAATACATGCAAGTCGAGGGGGCAGCAATGTCACCGGCGAACGGGTGCGTAACGCGTATGCAACCTACCTACATCAGGGGGATAGCCCTAGGAAACTGGGATTAATACCGCATAATATTGGATATGGCATCATAACCAATTGAAATATTTATAGGATGTAGATGGGCATGCGTAGGATTAGCTAGTTGGTAAGGTAACGGCTTACCAAGGCTACGATCCTTAGGGGCTCTGAGAGGAGTATCCCCCACACTGGCACTGAGATACGGGCCAGACTCCTACGGGAGGCAGCAGTAGGGAATATTGGGCAATGGAGGCAACTCTGACCCAGCCATGCCGCGTGCAGGAAGACGGTCCTCTGGATTGTAAACTGCTTTTGAATGGGAAGAATGTGCTCCTTGCGAGGGGTAATGACGGTACCATTAGAATAAGCCACGGCTAACTACGTGCCAGCAGCCGCGGTAATACGTAGGTGGCGAGCGTTATCCGGATTTATTGGGTTTAAAGGGTGCGTAGGCGGCTTAATAAGTCGGTGGTTAAAAGTAGCAGCTTAACTGTTTTACATGCCATCGATACTGTTGAGCTTGAGATATTTGGAGGCAGCTAGAATTTCCGGTGTAGCGGTGAAATGCATAGATACCGGAAGGAATACCAATTGCGAAGGCAGGTTGCTACGAATAAACTGACGCTGATGCACGAAAGCGTGGGGATCAAACAGGATTAGATACCCTGGTAGTCCACGCCGTAAACGATGATTACTAGTTGTTGGGGTTTAAGCTTCAGTGACCAAGGGAAACCGATAAGTAATCCACCTGGGGAGTACGCCGGCAACGGTGAAACTCAAAGGAATTGACGGGGGTCCGCACAAGCGGTGGAGCATGTGGTTTAATTCGATGATACGCGAGGAACCTTACCTAGGCTAGAATGTGAGCGAATGTTTCAGAGATGGAATAGTCAGCA
>NZ_RJUF01000071.1 GCF_024343775.1 Lacihabitans soyangensis
TCTCTGATGTGATCTGGTGTTGTACCGCAGCATCCACCCAAAATGTTTACATATCCTTCTTCTAAGAATTCGCGAACTTGCTCGGCCATATAAGCCGGTGATTCGTCGTATTGGCCCATTTCGTTGGGCAACCCAGCATTTGGATAAACACTCACCATACAATCGGCTACTCGTGATAGTTCCGCCAAATAGGGTTTCATGGCCCTTGCACCCAAGGCACAGTTTAGACCGATAGACATGAGGTTTCCATGCGATACCGAATTGTAAAAAGCTTCGGAGGTTTGTCCTGTAAGTGTGCGTCCAGATTGATCGGTGATGGTTCCTGATACCATTATAGGCATTTCGAAACTCGGATCGATGAGTTTTCGCTCATCAATTACCTCTGTGGCAGCATAAATGGCTGCCTTGCAGTTTAATGTATCTGTTACGGTTTCTATCAATAACAAATCCACTCCACCGTCAATGAGGGCATTTACTTGCTCCTTGAATGCTATCAACAGTTCATCAAAAGTGATAGCTCTAAAGCCTGGGTTGTTCACATCTGGAGAAAGAGAAGCCATTTTCGTAGTTGGACCCATGGAACCAGCAACAAATCTTGGTTTGGCCGGATTGACTTTTGTGTACTCGTCAGCGGCTTGTCGTGCCACTTTTGCACCTTCAAAGTTGATTTCATATACCAAATCCTCCATGTGGTAGTCGGCCATGGCCACTGTAGTTCCGCTGAAAGTATTGGTTTCGATGATATCTGCCCCAGCATCTAAATATTCTTTGTGTATGGCCAAGATTACGTCTGGACGAGTAATCGAAAGCAAATCATTGTTGCCTTTTATATCGTGTGGAAAGTCCTTGAATCTTTCTCCTCTGTAATCTTCATCTGTAAGTTTATATCGTTGAATCATGGTACCCATGGCACCATCTAAAACTAAAATTCTTTCTTTTAAAACGTCTGTAATTTTGCTCATTTAGCCTTTCTCTGAATTTTTGTTCAAAATTAATAAATAAAAGATAAAAAAATAAGTGATATTCTATAAATATAGATAAATTATCTATAAATGTTATTTTTTTTGAATACTTTATCTAAATTTGTGTTTCAAATCTATCATTATGATAAAATTAGACGAAACTGACAAAGACATTTTGAGGTATTTGCAACAAGATGCGAAGCTCACCACCAAGGAATTGGCCAGTAGACTTAATCTTTCGCCAACTCCTGTATATGAAAGAGTTAGGAGGCTTGAAGATCAAGGAGTTATAAAGAAATATGTGGCTTTGGTGGATCGAGAGAAAGTCGGTCGAGATTTGATGGTTTTGTGTAATATTCGATTAAAAGAACACGCTCAAGAGGCTGGGGCTAAGTTTGTGAAAGCCATTGTAGAAATGTCAGAGGTAGTTGAATGTTTGAATATTTCGGGAGATTATGATTTCTTGATAAAAGTAGTGGTGAGTGATATGCGTGAATATCAGTCATTTATAATGAATAAATTGGCTTCCTTAGAAAATATCGGCTCTACCCAGAGTATCTTCGTGATGGGCGAAATTAAGAACGAGACGGCATTTGAGCCTGAGTGAGTATTTAATTCTTGAATGTTAGAATGTTGTAATGCTAGATGTTTTATTGCCACGAATTAACGAATTAGTAACGGATTCAAGTAATTCTTAAGTGTATGAATTTTTGAATGCTGGAATGTT
The DNA here is from genome assembly GCF_024343775.1 of Lacihabitans soyangensis. Taxonomy (GTDB): domain Bacteria; phylum Bacteroidota; class Bacteroidia; order Cytophagales; family Spirosomataceae; genus Leadbetterella; species Leadbetterella soyangensis. Next base: position 1,690 of record NZ_RJUF01000071.1, read on the forward strand.
TTATTGCCACGAATTCACGAATTAGTAACGGATTCAAATAATGCTTAAATGGATGAATTTTTGAATGCTGAAGTGTTTTATTGCCACGAATTCGCGAATTAGTAACGGAAACTAATAATGCTTGAATGAATGAATTTTTGAATATTGGACTGTTTTTTTACCACGAATTCACGATTTAGTAACGGAATCTAATAATGCTTGAATGAAGGAATTTTTGAATATTGGAATGTTTTTTTGCCAAAAATTAGTAACGGTTTTTTTTGAGGCTTGAATGCACTAAGGATTTTATGTCTTAATCTTTTATTGATTCAATCTTTAGTTTCTAAAATAATAAATTCAAACTCCAAATCAGGTTAATCACATCAGCGATATTTTAAAATCAGGGTCTTCTGTGTTCGATTTCATGGTAAAAATTTATTATTATTGCTTCAGTATTTAATCTCTGAACCATGAAATTCAACCTTATCTTGATTTCATCGCTATTAATATTGGCGTTGATCATTGTACCTGTTTTTACTTTTTATTTTGATACCAATCATCCTCTTTCTGATTTTCAAACCAGCACGCTCTATTTTTTGGTAAAATTGATGTTAGGATTGTCAGGTTTTGTTTTCATTATCGGAGAAATCACCAAAAACAACAGTCAGGTTGATAAACTTTGGAGCATATTGCCAGCAATCTATGTTTGGATTGTAGCTTTTGCCTCTGATTTCAATACAAGAGTAGTATTAATGGCTTTTTTGGTGACAATTTGGGCAGTTAGACTTACTTACAATTTCAATAGGCGAGGAGGATATTCATGGAAGTTTTGGCAAGGTGAAGAAGATTACCGTTGGGAGGTCTTGAGGCAAAATCCTGCCTTTAAAAGTAAAATTGCATGGAAATTATTCCATCTCCTCTTTATTTGTGTCTATCAAATGAGTTTGATTTTGCTTTTTACAATGCCGAGTATAGTGGCTTGGCAAGGCGAAAACCCTCTTGGACTTTTTGATTTAATTTTAACTGGATTGTTCCTATTTTTTCTGATTTTTGAAACCGTCGCAGACCAACAACAATGGAATTACCAAACTGTAAAATATGCCAAAAAAGCTCCAAAAGAACCGCTCGAAGGTGATTATGCAAAAGGATTCGTTGATACAGGACTATGGAGTAAAATGCGACACCCAAATTATTTTGCTGAGCAATCTATCTGGCTAGTTTTCTATTTGTTTAGCGTGTCCGCTAGTGGTCGTTGGCTCAACTGGTCAGTGATGGGTATCATACTTTTACTTTTGCTTTTCCAGGGAAGTGCAGATTTTAGCGAGAAAATTTCTGCAGAAAAATATCCCGCTTACAAGGATTACTTAAAAAGAGTTCCAAGGTTTTTGCCGAAATTATGGTGATAAAATCTTATTTGAAGAGATATTTCCCATCTTTATTGATTATAACTTTTGGCAATATCTTATTTTGTTCAAAATATAGATATCCAGGTTGAATACTTTTCCAAAATTTATAGTTATCGTTAAG
>NZ_RJUF01000072.1 GCF_024343775.1 Lacihabitans soyangensis
ATAATAGCACAAGAAATAATCGTAAATATTTACTCTTAATCTTCATGTCAAAGAACATTTAATTACAATTCACAATTAAGAAAAATTAATTACTCTATGAAAAAAGCTATTCTAATTATCTCCTTGTTCCTTCTCTCTCAATTAACCCAGGCTCAAAACCTTATCACGACAGATTTAGAGAATTTCGGAGAAATGTATGGACAGTTGCCGACCGCAAAGACTACTGAAGATACTTTGAACTTAATTAGAGCCAACTTGTTGGCTAAAGGTTCGGCCACTTTTAAGGAATACATCCAGCTGAAGGAATCATTGAATAATTATAAAATAGAAGAAGAGTTTTTAAACAAGCTTCGCCTTTATCCCAAATATTATGCTTCGGTTTTGAGGCAGTCTGAGGTTTTTAAATCAAAAGAGATTATTCAGAGGATAAATGCCGCATACGGCAAACTTCTCAAAATTTATCCTGAAGCCAAAATTAAGCCCAACGTGATTTGCATAGGTATCATGGATGACGGCGGAAAATCCTTTGAAAGTGGCCAATATGTTGGTTTAGAGTTGTTTACCTGTAATAGTTTTGCTGATACAACGGAAGTTGTCGAGACAACGGGTTTAATAGATTATCTGAAAGCTGGGTCGTTCGATATCAATAGAATGGACGAACTCATTGTGCATGAGCTGGTACATTTGAGCCAATTCAAGGGAAATGATGAATTCCTTAAGACTTTCAAGGGTACAATTCAATACATTCCATTGTTGGGCGAAGGAGGGGCGGCATTTATTGCAGATTTGGTTTTTGATTTCAAGGCAACGATAGGGCCAGGTACGTTTAATGCCATCCAATATAAATACTGTGAGGAAAACAAAGATAGGCTATGGCAAGACTATAAAAATCTGACCGATATGTCTAAAATAAGCGATTATTTCTACAAAAATACCGATCTGTATCCCGTTAGAAGCGTGGGATACTACCTTGGCTACCAAGTCTGTAAACAATACTACGAAAAGGCAAAAAATAAAAAACAAGCCATTAAGGACATAATAGAAGTTACTGATTATGATGGGCTTGTGCGAAAAAGTGGTTTTTAACAAATCCTCGAGTTTTATGAAATGAAATTGGGTTAATTCATTCAAGATTGGTGAGTTTCCTTATATAGTAATGCCCAACATTTAGGAGGAGGTTTTATTTTAATATTTCGTCAAGTGCTATGCCAATGAGACTTATGGTTGTAAAATATAATAAATATCCCATTATGAAGGAAGCAGCGGCGGCTAAATAACTTTTTCTGCTGCCTTTGTTGAAAAACTGACCAATAGCCCAAACTGCATAGCCATAGACAAAAACAGTGAAAAGTATTCGATAAACGATGACGTTCAAAGTCCCATAAAAAACAGCCAAAATAGTCATTGCCAGCATGTTTATGCCCAACACATAGCAAAGCATGGTCATGATTTCGAAATAATTATAGTTGTATTTTCGGTAAAATAGCCTTGTACAAAAGGCAATGAAAAAACTAGTGGCGATGTTGGCATAAGCATAATGAGCTTGAAACCAACTAAAAATACGATCTATGTAAGAATCGGCAGAACCTCCTCCAATCTTGTTAGCTACTACTACAGGAAAGAAACTTACTATGATAGTGTAAATTAATGAAGTAAATACCAAAAACGGCACCGGCTTCATGAGTTTGTTTCTATTCTCTTTCAAGAATTCTCTAATGCTTTCGCCCGGCTGAGTCAATAGCTTTTTAACAGTATAAATAAACCCTTTTTCTAAGTGAAAAAGGTGCATAAATTCATGTTGCAAATAGTGCTTGTCTATAATTTTGAGTTTGGCTGCATTGCCGCATTTAGGGCAATAATCTTCTAGAATTATGTTATCGCAATTGGTGCAATGGGTCATTTTGTTTTTAGTGATTTGAGATTCTTTCGGTTTGTTTTCAGTGGTTTATTGATTTAGAAATCATGTCTAATCCAAGGCCTATTCCAAGAATAATTGCATAATAAATGATATACCCCATTATAAAAGCGAAAGCCCCTTTTAAATAGCCCAGAACTTTGGTTTTATCAAAAAACCGACCTATTGCCCATACAGTGTAACCAAACACAAATACCAAAAATAAAATACGATAAATGATAGGGTAGGGCAAGCTGTAAAAAGGAGCTATGAGTGTCATGGCGAGCATATTTATGCCAAGCACAAAACACATCATGGTCAAGATTTCGAAATAGTTATACTTGTGTTTTTTAAAGAAAAGTTTTAGTAACATAGCTATAAAAACACTTACAGTCATATTTGCATATCCATGGTGCGTTTGAACCCAATTCAAAATTGTGGGTAAATATGCAAGTTCAGTAGATTTTTTATCAATTTTTACCAAATTATGGGTTTCATCTGCAGTACCAAAGAAACCTCCAATAATTGTGTATATCAAAGACGCAAAAATAAGAAATGGCACCGGCTTCATGAGTTTGTTTCTGTTGGTTTTCAAAAAACCTTGAATACTCTCACCTGGTTTTGAAAGGAGCATTTTTACGGTGTACAAAAAACCCTTTTCGACATGAAAAAGATGCAAAAACTCATGTTGCAGATAATGCTTATCGATTCTTTTTAAGATGGCTGGATTGCCACAATTCGGGCAAAACTTTGTGTCGAAGGGTGCTTCGCAATTGTGACAGGTCATATCTTGTATTCTGGGTAAGGTAGGATATCTTTTGGATTAAAGACTACGAGACTTAATTTCTTTTTTCATAGCCACGATGTTTGATATATTAAGAATCAAAATAGGCGATAGACATAAAGGCATCATTATAATTTGCCAAATCGTTTTTTCCTTATCTATGGAATTGAGAACCAATAACATAATCAATGCACCAGCCAACAAGCCAGTTAGAAATCTTGCAATTTTTATATTTTTTAAAAGTTCTTCATTTGTCTTTTTCGAGAAGTCTTGTTTCATATTTCAGGGTAGGGTAATGGTTCTAAGATGATCAAAGTTCTGAAAAAATAGAGAATAAGCCAAACCCCTGATACTAATTTCTACAAACAGTTTTAATCTACAGGTAAACAGTTCTTTTGGATGTATGAAGTCGATAAAGGTTCTGGGCTTATTTTCAAGATTTCACGCTTTTGCATATATTTTTGATCTAATCGATTTTTTGTAATTGTTTAGGACCTAATTTGAATTTTGGAAAGAAAGATGCATTTTGTCATTATGAGTCTTTTATTTCGATTTTGTATTTTTTGGAAAATGATTTTCCCAGTTTTGTGATTTATTTCGTTTCAAAACTACTCACTTGAGATTCCTATGATTG
>NZ_RJUF01000073.1 GCF_024343775.1 Lacihabitans soyangensis
TACTTTTTCTATCATCGTTTTCAGTTTCCTTGTTTCTCATTTGTTCCTAAGCTACCGAAAGGCTCTTAGGTGCATTGGAAACGTTTAATGTTTGGTCCTTCGCTACTGTGTGAGACCGTCCAAGATTTCCCATTCAGGACTTGGCTCGTTGCTGGTAGTTACTACGACCTCTGCTGACTTCTTCACTTAACCACTCGTGGTTGTGAAGACCTCCCCAGGTAAGAACATACTCTTTCATTCGATGCCTGCGAAATCTACTCTGATAGGTTTGTTGGCCACGGACTTTGTATTGATGTGCATACTTATCCACCTATCATAGCCTCTTATTCCGTTTCTGTAAGTCAGTACCGAATTTTGTAGTCTCGCTTTCTTCACTGCATCCCTCACGAGAAACCAGCTTGCGACTTACTAACACACTTTACCAACTAGCATGTAAAGGACTCAGTCTTTTCGACTTGCACCTTCTAGAGTTTATTTGTACTTTCGTACTCGATGTCCATACTGGGCACACACATTCGTTTGCCACAAGTGGGGGTTAAGTGGTGTATTATTCATTTGTAATTCTATTTAAAGTTTGTAGGTGGTTTGAAAATTCGTGCTTCGATTGCCCCACCTGACGGCAAGCGAAAACACGTTGGCAGTAATTTTACAGAGACCTCGTAATGAAAGTAACACGACAAGATTTAATTGAGCTTTGCGACAAATTTTTAGATAACAAAATTGACAAAGTAATAATTCAAGATTTTGCTTGGACTGCAATTACTGATGATGATTTTGAATGGCAGGACGATGAAATAATTTCAGAGACAATTTTTGAGTGGGATAACGAAGACATAAACTTTGAAATTAACAAGACAAACATTTCGCTTTGGAAAAAACGTTTATTGACAGACAAAGATGATTTGTTAGAACATAATTTTTGGAATTCCCATATCGACAAGCAAAAAGAAATTTGCAAGAACAATAATTCTATTTGGAAACCAATCAATAAGAAATTAAGAGTTGGTGTTTCTATAAACCTTGACAAAGACCCAATAAATGGATTAAGACATCCAGCAGAAAAAGGAACAACGGGTTGGTTTATTTGGACAGGAGATTATTCTGAAGCAGACGACTTTTTTCAACCAATGTGTGCAGAACATTTATTACAACAACGACCTGAAATAATAAAATATTTAGGGCTTGACATAGGCTTTAGGTTTCTTGCTGACGCTAAAGGCTATGAAGACATTTGGTATGATGAGAAATTAAAAACCATATGACAGAAGATAAGTATTGGCATAGACTATTGATCCATTTTTACAATAGAAACTACTTTAGGAATGGGCTAACACTTCCATTCATTATTGGTTCAAGGACTATAATTGAACCTGATAAAGAACTTCAATCAATTTCGGAATTACTTGAAGAAGCAAAAAAATCAAACGTATATTTAAGTGTTTTAAAATGTGACTATATCGGGGAATTAGTTTTTAGCATTTCCAGTTTGACAGACTTTGATATTTATGGAGGTTTTGAAAACATTGTTGACATTGACGGTGATTTCAAAGAAAAAATTAATTTTACTCAATTTTGTGAGCTTTTGGAGAACGAATATTCAGACACAATAAAGAAATCAATGTATTCAAGAAATAGTTTGGGCAAGTGGGAATATTTTACAGACGAAATAGACTTGCCACGATTAAAAGAATTGAATTAAAAAACTACTGCCAACATTCGGTTTGGCTATATGGCGGGCAGAAGGAATAACAATGAGCATTTGTAATTCTATTGTGCAGTGGCTCGGGCAGAAGTTTTTCAATTTAGCTTTTTGTTGCTATCTTCATCAAAAGTTTTTCAATCAGCTTCGGTTCCGGTCTGACGTTTTTCAAATCCGCCACATCGCCAAGCCGAAAACCGTCAGGCTGTGAAAAAACTCAAGAACTAAACTTTATTGGCTTCTCAGGCTATCACCATGAATCATAAATCGATTGTAAACGTGCCTGATTTTAGGCAGCAATGTGCCAAGTAAAATTTTTGGAAGGCTTATATGACTTCAAAATTAGTCCTTTTTCGACAAAACAGGCCACCCTTTCGTAATCGGGTGTCCAGTTTTTGAGTTTTTCTAAGATTTTGGGCATGGTTAGGATGTTCAAGCTCCGCTTGAGATTGTAAACAGTCATAATCAAGGCCATTTCTCCGTTCACTTTTTCTAGTCCTCTCAGGTTGGTATGGTTGTATCCCCACTGTCTCTTGATGGTTCCAAAAACATGCTCATTGATTTCTTGTCGCTTTCGATAAAGGGGCTGATTGTTTTTGTAGTTTTCATTGTTTTTCTCTACAGCCTCGGCATATTCTGAACGTTCTATTTCTCGGCGGCCATCTTGCCGGCCTGTGCATTTGTTTTTTACTGGGCAACTAGTACAAGCTGGAGTGCGGTATTTCTTAAAGTTATAGCTGATGTTGTGGTCTCGTTTCTTTTGGTGCCATGTGCCTTTGGTGGCTAATGTTTGACCCTCTGGGCAGGTGTAGGTGTCGGTTTCTTTATGGTAAGTAAACTTTGAGACGATATACTCGGGCTGCGTGCCGTGGTCGTTGCTGTTCACTAGCTCTGCCATAGCTACTATGGTGCCGATACCTGAGTCTTGAGTAGTCTGTAACTCTCTGCCGTTGTGGTAACCCTTATCAGCTATTACGGTTATTGCTTCGGCTTGGATGTTGTCTTTTGCCTCTTGGGCGGCTCTGCTGAGGGCATTACGATCGTTGCGGTTGAGTGTGTGTGTAGCTACCACCAGTTTGTGCTGTTCGTCTACAGCAGCTTGTA
>NZ_RJUF01000074.1 GCF_024343775.1 Lacihabitans soyangensis
GGAGCAAAAGGCAAATATCAGATAGTAGTACTAGACAAAAGCTGGAAGAAGCTAAAAGCAAGTATCAAGGAAGTAACACGCAAAACTGCACCATTGAGTTTCGATGAACGTAACACAAAACTGAAACTACTGCAACGAGGATGGGTCAACTATTTCAAACTTGGAAATATAGGCAGCAAACTCAAAAGCATAGACAGTTGGACAAGAAACCGTTTACGATATTGCATTTGGACAGACTGGAAAAAGCCAGAACGGAAACGTAAGAACTTGATACGACTGGGAGTTCCACCAAGTAAAGCCTACCAATTTAGCAGAACCCGAAAAGGAGGATGGGTAATAGCCCAAAGTCCTATAATGGTAACAACTATCACACTAGAACGCCTAAGAAAAAGGGGATACGAAAGTATGAACGATTACTATGAAAAGGTAAGTCCGATGTTTAATGAACCGCTGTATACGAGACCCGTACGTACAGTGGTGTGAGAGCCTCTCCCTGCTAGGGTTTCCTAGTGGGGCAGGCTACTCGATTATGTGCCGTATTTTTGTTTTTCTTTAAAGTAATTTTCAATTTCTGTTATTGCATTTTCAAGTCCGTTTTCGTTTTTGATTTGTTGTCCAACAGCCGAAACATTATTTTTTATTTCGTTAGTTTGCACTCTTTGAATTGCCAAAATAAGTTTATCTGCTGATAATGATTTAACTGGAATATGAACACCTAACTTTCTTTGTTCAACGATTTTGCCCCAAGTAGGTTGGTCTGTATAAAATGAAACTATGATTACTGGTAAATTGTGTCTTAACATAGTCGCCAAAGTTCCTGCTCCTCCGTGAAAAACTCCTACTTTGCATTGTGGTAAAATTGTTTCGTGATTTACATATTTTGTTACAAATAAATTGTCGTGCTTTGGTAAATTGTCAAACTGTGACCAACCTGTACAAAATAAAATTCTTTCAGTTGTTTGCTCTAAAATATCTGTAATAATTTTTGAAAATTTGGTAGTGTTTCCTATTCCATTACTACCAAAACCTATGTAAATTGGTTTGTCTCCTTTTGAAATCCACTCTTTAAGTTCAGTCGGTGTTTGGTCTAAAAAATGTTGTTCTCTTTTCTGTTTGGGAATGTTTATAAATCCTGTGATTTTATGGTGGGTTTCCCAATCTTTTGGTTGTGGAATTAACGATTGACTAATGCAATACAAATCCAAAACTTTTAGTTTGTCAATATGTGCAACCAAATTTTCTTTTAATTCTGGTAGCAATAACTCTTTTCGGTATTCGTTGGTGTCTTGTTTTACAAATTGCCAAAAGAAAAATTGAGCAATTTTATAAGTCAGTTTATTGTACCAAGAAAAGTTTAAGAAGTCAAAGTCGCCCAATGGAAATGCAGTCGTTGGCACAACTGGTGGCATAAAATAAGTGAGTGCTATTTTTTTTTGTTGCTTTTCAGCAATAGCACTTACAATTGGAAGCGTCATTGAATTTGCAATTACGAAATCAACTTTTGAAATGGCTTCGTAATAACTTTTTCGTAATGGCTCTCTGTTGTCGTGAAGAACTTTAAAATAATACTTCATCAATTTTATAGAGTTCTCGGATTGTAGTATTTCTTGTCCTTCGGTTGAGTTCATCATAGTTTCAGCGTTTCCCCAAAGTGGCTGAAACGAAATTCCAAAACCTTCTACAAATTCTTTAAAATCTTCCGTAGCAGAAAGTGTTACTTTGTGTCCTTTGTCCATAAGTCCAAGTGCTAATGCAATGTATGGTTGCAAATCGCCTCTTGTTCCGTATGTAAAAATTCCTATGTTCATTTAGTGTTGTCTGTCAGTTTGAGGGTTGTTATAATATGGCACATAACGGCAGTCTGTGAAAAAACTGCCTTTACAAAACTAAATAAAAGGTTTTGAAAACATACAGAGTTTTTGTATTTTTAATACATCAAAAAACGCTTTCTGCCTTGCCAATTCAATCAAAAACAGACCGAAATCAAGTCCAGTTTTCTAGTTTTGAGGAGCGAATCAACAATGATAATCCTGTTCGGTTTATTGACGCCTTTGTTGATAAACTAGAGATGACTAAACTTGGCTTCATTTCTCAAACTTTCAAAACTGAAGGCCGACCTACTTTTGAGCACTCATTATATTTAAAGCTTTATTTATACGGCTACCTAAACGGTTTACGCAGCAGCCGCAAGCTTGAGAGGGAATGCGTGCGTAATGTAGAGGTTTTTTGGCTGCTTTGCGGTCAGCAGCCTAATTACCACAGCATAGCTGACTTCCGAAAAGACAATCCTAAGGCCCTAAAAAACACGTTCAAACTCTTTGTACTATTTTTAAAAGAATGTGAGCTAATTGGAGGGCGTACAGTAGCCATTGATGGTACTAAAGTAAGAGCAAGTAATTCCAAGAAGAACAACTATAATCAAAAGAAAATAGACCGCCATTTAGCTTATATCGAAGAAAAGACCACGGAATACTTAAAGCAGTTAGAAGAAAATGATAAGCAAAACACTGGTTTAGATGTAAAACATGTTCAGGCCAAAATAGAACGTCTTGCTGGAGCCAAAATCAAATATGAAACACTGGAAAAGCAGCTTTCGACTACAGACGAACCCCAGGTAAGTACGACTGACACAGACGCCAGAGCCTTATTGGTACAAGGACAAGTAGTAGAAGTGAGTTATAACCTACAAGCTGCTGTAGACGAACAGCACAAACTGGTGGTAGCTACACACACACTCAACCGCA
>NZ_RJUF01000075.1 GCF_024343775.1 Lacihabitans soyangensis
AACCTCTATGAGCTCTATTTCGTAGGTTTGGCCTGAGGCCAGGCCCGTCAATGTATAGGTTCTCAGCGAACTGCTGATATTGTCTATGGTGGTCTCTATTCCTCCAACAGGCTTGTATTTAATCTGATACCTGTTTAAAGTTACCGAGGGTGGATTGATACTTACGTCTGTCTCGCCCCAATTAATGGTAATGCTGTTGGCCGCACCATTGGCCGTGGCAGAGGTGATGAGTGTTCTTGAAAAACCTATTCCAGCAGAAAATATCAAGAAAAGGAGTAAAGCTAATTTTTTCATTGTTCTAGTTAATGTTAGTTTTTTCATTTTCTAATTTCTTTTGGGAGGTTTTCAAAAATACTGTTGTTGGTTGTGTTCAAACCGCAAGGGCTTTCAATTTTGGTTGCAAAAACGGCCCCAGCTCGGGTTTCAAAGCCCGGTAAGAGTTCTATTGCATTGCCCGACTTGAACAGCACGTTGGCGTTGGGTTGTATTTTGTTCAAAGCGATGGTGTAAGCCACAGCCGTTTGGCTGTAAACACCACTGATAGGGTTCACATTTACTATGTTTAATGCCTCAGCGGAGCCTGCTAGGGATAAGGTGGCTTCATTTGAAGTCGAATTGCAACTGTTTAAGGTAACTATGCACCTGTACTTATAGTTATTGTATGCCAGACTTGGAAACGCCAAACTCAGAGTAGCAGTGTTTTGACCAGAGTAAACCGAACTTGCCACAACTGGGGTAAAACCAGAGCCGGTATTTACCTCCCATTGATAAGTTACTCCTGGTAAGTTGGCTTGAACTGTGAAGGTGGCATTGTTTCCTTGGCAGATGCTTACGTTTTGGGGTTGCTGAGTTATTTGTAAATTATTTGTAAAAGTAACCACCGTAGAAACTGTGACAGCACAACCATTTGCATCAGTTACTGTTACAGTATACGTTCCGGCAGCAAGACCCAACGCTGTAGCCGATGTTCCACCGGAAGGAGCCCAAGAATAAGTATATGCAGGTGTTCCTCCTGATGCCGTTACTGTTGCCGAGCCCGTGCTTGGCCCATCGCAGGTAATGTTCGTTTGGGCGGATATCGCTGCGACCAGTGTAGTTGGCTGAGTAATATTGACTGTTGCAGTTTGCTGACAAGAGTTTGCATCAGTTACTGTTACAGTATAAGTTCCTACCGCTAGACCTGAAGCCGTTGCAGAAGTACCACCGGCTGGAGCCCATGAATAGGTATAATTAGGCGTTCCACCTGATGCGGTTACCGTTGCTGATCCTGTACTTGCTCCGTTACATAAAACATTGGTTTGAGCAGAAATCGTGGCAAGAAGAGGTGCAGGCTGAGTGATCGTGACTGTCGCTGTTTTCTGACATGAGTTGGCATCTGTTACAGTTACTGTATAAGTTCCCGCGGCTAAACCTGATGCCGTAGCCGATGTGCCACCTGAGGGAGCCCATGAATAGGTATAATTAGGCGTTCCACCAGATGCGGTTACTGTTGCCGTTCCAGTACTTGCTCCATTACATCCTACGTTAGTTTGGGCCGAAATAGATGCTAATAAGGTGGTTGGCTGAGTAATTATTACCGTTGCTGTTTTCTGACAAGAGTTGGCGTCTGTAACTGTCACCGTATATGTTCCAGCTGTTAGACCTGATGCTGTAGCTGCTGTACCGCCAGAAGGTGCCCATGAATAGGTATAATTAGGGTTTCCACCCGATGCAGTCACAGTTACAGATCCGGTACTTGCACCATTGCATAATACATTGGTTTGAGCAGAAATCGATGCCACAAGTGCGGTCGGCTGAGTGATGTTGACGGTTGCCGTTTGCTGACAAGCGTTTGCATCAGTTACTGTTACAGTGTATGTGCCAGCTGCTAGACCTGTTGCCGTAGCTGCTGTACCGCCAGAAGGTGCCCATGAAT
>NZ_RJUF01000076.1 GCF_024343775.1 Lacihabitans soyangensis
GAGAAATATTATAAACCCCCACTCCGAATGGACCCGTTGGAGTGATGCTGTAGGTGATGGCATCGCCGTTGGGATCACTTGAGCCAGCTCCAATTTGTTCTGCAGTCACCGTGGCCAAACAGTTAGCTCCTACCGAAACTGTAAGTGGTGTACAAACTGCGATGGGCGGGGCGTTGAGGGCTACTGTACTAACCCCAGAGCCCGATTGGGAGTCCATGTAAGGCAAAACATTAAAAGGAGAAGGAGGTAGAATCACCCTGATAACCTCTATGAGCTCTATTTCGTAGGTTTGGCCTGAGGCCAGACCCGTCAATGTATAGGTTCGCAGCGAACTGCTGATATTGTCTATGGTGGTCTCTATCCCTCCAACAGGCTTGTATTTAATCTGATACCTGTTTAAAGTTACCGAGGGTGGATTGATACTTACGTCTGTCTCGCCCCAATTAATGGTGATGCTGTTGGCGGCACCATTGGCCGTGGCAGAGGTAATGAGTGTTCTTGAAAAACCTATTTCAGTAGAAAATATCAAGAAAAGGAGTAAAGCTAATTTTTTCATTGTTCTAGTTAATGTTAGTTTTTTCATTTTCTAATTTCTTTTGGGAGGTTTTCAAAAATACTGTTGTTGGTTGTGTTCAAACCGCAAGGGCTTTCAATTTTGGTTGCAAAAACGGCCCCAGCTCGGGTTTCAAAGCCCGGTAAGAGTTCTATTGCATTGCCCGACTTGAACAGCACATTGGCGTTGGGTTGTATTTTGTTCAAAGCGATGGTGTAAGCCACGGCCGTTTGGCTGTAAACACCACTGATAGGGTTCACATTTACTATGTTTAATGCCTCAGCGGAGCCTGCTAGGGATAAGGTGGCTTCATTTGAAGTCGAATTGCAACTGTTTAAGGTAACTATGCACCTGTACTTGTAGTTATTGTATGCCAGACTTGGAAACGCCAAACTTAAAGTAGCAGAGTTTTGACCAGAATAAACAGTACTTGCCACAACTGGGGTAAAACCAGAGCCGGTATTTACCTCCCATTGATATGTTACTCCAGGTAAGTTGGCTTGAACCGTGAAGGTCGCATTGTTTCCTTGGCAGATGCTTACGTTTTGGGGGTGCTGAGTTATTTGTAAATTATTTGTAAAAGTAACCACCGTAGATGCCGTCGCACTACAACCATTGGCATCAGTTACTGTAACGGTGTAAGTTCCAGCTGTTGTAATGGTGGCCATTGGGTTAGTTCCCAATCCACCAGACCAAACATAGCTTTGTCCACCGCTTGCTGTTCTGGTAACGGAAAGGACATCACAAGAGAGGTTTGCCGTTCCAGTAGGTGCAGGAATGGATATGGTGTTTATAGCCACCACTGTTTGTGCAGTGCTACTACATCCTTTAGAAGTAACCGTCAATGTATAAGTGCCAGCATTGGCTATAACGGTATTTAATATTATTGGGTTTCGATCCGTAGAACTGTAACTATTTGGACCTGACCAGAGATAGGTTTCTCCTTCAGATCCGATTAGATTTAATGAGCCGCCCGCACAAATAGGTGAATTACTTGTAGCTGAAGAAACAGGCAATGCTTTGACTTCCAAGCCTGTGATAATCGTGCTGGCTTCTGATATACAGCCATTTACGGTACAGGTGGCCGAAATATTGTAAGTTCCTACTGCATTGAGCGTTAGGCTTGTACCCGTAGCTCCACCCTCTGACCACGTCACTGTGCCTGCACAATTACTGGCTGTTAGGGTCAATGTACTTGGGGAACATACTACTTTCTCCAATGGTGCGAATACAGTCGGAGCCGATGGTTTGGCCTTTATTTCCAAGCCTGTGATAATCGTGCTGGCTTCTGATATAC
>NZ_RJUF01000077.1 GCF_024343775.1 Lacihabitans soyangensis
TGACCTAGACCCCATCACCGCTGGTGATCAGTCCAGTCTAATTGTAGCAGGCGAGGGAACATGGACGTACAATCCAACAACAGGCATAGCAGGCTTTACGCCAGAGACGACGTTCAAATCAGACCCAACTCCGATTGTGTATAACATGACAGAAACGGCTACAGGCAAATCAGATACAGCGATATTGTGGGTAGATTATCTGCCTAAAACGGTAAACAATTCTGATGTTTACATACCTGGCTTGCCAAAGACAGTCGATATATTGGCTAACGATAGCAATGGTGACACCATTGTTCCTTCAACAGTAACCATTGTTGGTGCTGACCCACTCAGCAATGGTAAAACTAAGACTGTTCTTGGTGAAGGTGTTTGGACTGTAAATCCTATTACGGGAACAATTACATTTACTCCTGCCAGTGGATTTGTCGGAAATCCGACTCCTATATTCTACACTGGAAATGACAACGATGGTAACACATCAAACCAATCTCAAGTTTCGCTAATTGCGAATGCTCCGAGCCTAGTTGATGTGGAGTTGACAAAAACCTCAAATTCTCAATGTCAAGTTAATGTTGACGATATTATCACTTTTACCGTAAAGGTTTTCAGAAAAGATACTTTAGCTGATTTGGTTGCAATAAGTGTCAGAGATAGTCTAACTTCTAATATGATTTATGTTTCACATACTGTTTCTGAGGGTAATTTCAATGCCATCACAGGTATTTGGTCAGGTATTAACATCGCTGCAGGTGATACTGCTACGATGACAGTAAGTGCTAGAGTTATGACATCAGTAGGTGGTCTAGCATGTAATATGGCTTGGGTACACACACAAGATAGAGCAGATGTTGATTCTCAGCCGGGTAATAGTATTCCCACTGAAGACGATATAGCGAAATCATGTGTGAGTCTTCCGATATTGCTTTGCTCGGCTAGAGGTGAAACAATAGAGCTTTCAGCACCAACAGGATATGCCAGTTATATCTGGCAACGGA
>NZ_RJUF01000078.1 GCF_024343775.1 Lacihabitans soyangensis
ACGGTCTTGGAAATAATACCACCGCAAACATCTCAGCTCCAGGAACTTATATCGTGGCCGTTACTGCTGCGAACGGTTGTGTCACGAATGACACCACGATTGTTATTCAAAATATCACTGCTCCAACGGTTTCAATCGCCGGAACAGATACTTTGACTTGTGCCTTAACATCTGTTACCAGAACTGCCTCAGGCGGAGTTTCTTATGCTTGGTCTAATGGTCTTGGAAATATTGCCTCTGCAAATATTTCAACACCTGGAACTTATTTCGTGGCCGTTACTGCTGCCAATGGTTGTGTAACGAATGACACCACAGTTGTAAGTCAAAATATCACCGCTCCAACCGTTTCGATTGC
>NZ_RJUF01000079.1 GCF_024343775.1 Lacihabitans soyangensis
AATTTCCAAGATGATATGGGCTATAATAGTGGGGTTTTTAAATCCAAAAAGTCTTAACCCCTTATTTGACAGAAGCTTCAACATAGTCTTTCAGGTCGGAAAAATTGTTTCCAAAATACTCCGAAGCAATTTTTGCAATGGTAGCAATCGAAGTTTTTTCAGATAAATCTTTAAATTTTTTAAAGAATATAGGTTTAACTTTATCTTTTTCATCTTCAGAAGAATCTCGATAGTTTTTTAACATAGAAAGTAATTCTTCCCGCTCTTTATCATTGGCAGTATTTTGAAAAATTAGACTGACTAATTCTTTTTCAATAGGCGTATAATTCTCATTTGAATTTTCATCAAAGAATAAATTTTGATTATTATCACCTATTGCGATATTATTTGCATTAAATACTGCATTAGGAAAACTGTATTTACTTTCCATAATTGACTATTGTTATATTCTTATCCCCTATTTGTAAATTGTTACTTGTAATAGACCCAGTAAAAACAAAGTAAATATTAAAAATTGGCTTTTGAGATGTTCCACATGCTTCCAAACCAATATGATTTGGGTCAATTTTAACCATTTCAGCAATCCTTTGGCATTCTTGCTTAATACATCTTTCTAAATCTTTATTTTCTATTTTTAAAAAGTCATTACCTATATTAAAAACATCATATTCTTTAATTGCAGAAATCGGATTTGTTAAATAACCATTTTTACCTAATTGCTTATTTAAGTGGCCAATGTTTAGACTTTCCACAAATTTATTATCACTTCCAAAATAATTAGCACCAGCTATACTTGACCATTGGTTCTTATCAGAGAGTAAAGTTGGTGAAATAGTACTCTTTCCTAAAATAAAATCAGTTGTACTTGCCAAGTGATTTACTCCAGAATAAACACTCCTATTGGAATATTTATCGACTGCATTAAAGTTCGACAATTCGAAAGAACCTATTCCCAAAGATGTATTTGCAACTGAAACAGCTCCAACTAAACTTGTCCATTGGCTCTTGTCAGAAAGTAAACTTGGTGAAATAGTACTCTTACCTGAAATAAAATCAGTTGTACTTGGCAAGTGATTTACCCCAGAATAAACGCTCTTATCAAAATATTTGTCCGATGCACTGGTGATAGCTAATTGGGGTGAACCTACTCCAAAATAAGTACTTGCAGTTGAAACAGATTCATTCAAATTTAGCAAATGCTTGTTGTCATAAAGTACACTTGTTCTAATAGTACTTTGTCCCAAAATTAAATCAATTGAGTTTGCCACCGCATTTACACAAGGATAAATATTCCTATTAAAATATTTATCCGAAACATCATTGATAGCTATTTGAGGCGAACCTACTCCCAAATAAGTACTTGCAGTTGAAACAGATTCATTTAAATTTAGCAAATGCTTGTTGTCATAAAGTACACTTGTTCTAATAGTACTTTGTCCCAAAATTAAATCAGTTGAGTTTGCCACCGCATTTACTCCAGGATAAATATTCCTATTAAAATATTTATCCGATACATCAATGGTAGCTATTTGAGGCGAACCTACACCCAAATAAGTACTTGCAGTTGAAACAGATTCATTTAAATTTAACAAATACTTGTTGTCAGAAAGTACACTTGTTCTAATAGTACTTTGTCCCAAAATTAAATCAGTTGAGTTTGCCACTGCATTTACTCCAGAATAAACATTTCTATTAAAATATTTATCAGAGGCACCAATGGTAGCTATTTGGGGCGAACCAACTCCCAAGTAGCTATTTGAAACTGAAACAAATCCTTCTAAATTTGAGCAATGGTTCTTATCGGAGAGTAAACTTGTTCTAAAATTATTTTGTCTTAAAATTAAATCAGTTGAGTCCGTCAAGGGATTTATTCCGTTGTAATAATTTCTATTGAAATATCTATCGGATATACCTAAATTAGCCAACTGTTGTGAATCTATTTCTAAGTAGGTATTTGCAACTGGAATAGATTCGCATAAATTTATCAAATTAGAATCTTCAGAGCAGCAGTTAGTTTTTTTGCTTTTTTTTCTCATAATCAACTTTTTTCTTTTTCACAATTTTCTAAATTCAAGTAGCTAACTTTCTCATTATTAACTTTTCATTATCAAAATTACAAAAACTAATTTTAATAATATTCAAATCCAAACTCCAATTAACTTCTCACACTCTCTAACTGGCAACCACAAATTGACTTTCATTAATTCTTCTAATTTTTGAACAGCCAATTGCTTTTGCAAAATTTTTTGGTTGACCATTTCCTCAAAAACCCGCAAAACGCCATGCACCTCAAAACCCAATTTTTCGGCCTCCTTTCTTAGTTTATTGTCTCCCGTCAAAATCATGAATTCTTTTAACTCTTTTGCATAAAAATATAATGACAAGTCAGGAATTGAAAGCTTCTTGGTTTGTACTGTCAAGCCTTTAAATGTTTCTATTTCGCTTAGCTCTATCTCTCTAATTTTGAGCCTATTAGAATCAATATGTGTCTGAATTTTGGCCTTTTGTTCAATATCTAATTCCCCAATAATCAATGAAGTAGTATGAAATTCGAGGTTTAATTGAAAGAAAGCGTCAATCAAATCAACATCAAACAAATCAAATAATAAGTTTGCGTCATTTATGGCTATTCGATATGTTGTGTGGGCTTGCGTCATTAATTGTTTCCTGTTAATGTTCGTCTAAAATCCCCCAAACTCTGCCCGGCCAAACTGGCTGCTTTACTTAAGGATACCACTTCCTCTATGGCCGCCCGATAAACCAAACCAGAAAACCGCATGGCTTTTTCTACTCCTGCGTATTGCCCGGGTTCTTTGGTTCGATAGCCCATTTTGGTCATCCAAATCATAAAACCCTTGTAAGTAGAATCATTGATGATTTCCAAGTTTCTGAGCCGCATCAAAATGGCTTGTATCGATAGTCCGTAGTATTCTTTTTGCTGCTTTAGCTCTGCAAAAGCCACTTTCTTCCTTTTTTCAGAAAACACTTCTAT
>NZ_RJUF01000080.1 GCF_024343775.1 Lacihabitans soyangensis
GAGTTTTTATCAGCCCAGGTGCTTTTTGGCGACAGAATGCATTGGAAATGAAGGCTATACTTATTTGAGGGTGAGCTTGTTGTTTGGTTGAAGAGCTGGGTTTTGTTTGAATTTGGTGGAAAATACCACTAACCAAGATTGATTTTCTTCGACTATAAGTCTTTTTTTGAATCAAGAAATGCAAATTAGTTTATTGAAGGGTTTTTCTTTTTTTTAATTCAGAAAGCAAATAATCTTCCGAATTAGGAAGCAACGGGTATTCTTTAAAAGAAGTTTTCAATTCAACATTGATTGAAAAAATAAGATCCTCATCTTTTTTTTCAATTTCTTTGGCTTTTAACAAATAGTACTTTGCGAAAGAAAAATTCAAATCATTATTGAGTTCTATTTTAGAATAGTTTGTATCAAATCCCTCTTTTAAACACATAAAAGCTCGATAATAAGCTTTTGAATAATTATATTTATTAGCCATTATAATGGATGCGAAGAATAATCTATCCATATCATCGTAATAGTCTAACAATAAGGCCGCATTATCAAATGCCTTTTTAGACCCTTGGTTAAGAGCTATATTTAAAAGGCTATCTATATTTTGATTTAAAAATGAACTTTCAGCTACGTCAAAATTGGATTTCTTTTTAGATTCTGTGCAAGAACTAACAATGGCAAAGAAAACAAATAGTAAAATAACGTTTTTCATATAGGCTATTTATGACATAATTTATTCCTGTGATGTGTTTAATAAGGCTCTTGCCCTCTTTCAGTTAAATTTATATCTTTTACCGAAGTTAAATATAATACAATTTATTCCAACCAAACCTTTTCACGCAATCATATAAAACATACTTCAACCTCATTTTTTTGTATTCTGAAAGATCCGGTTCCCAGGTTTTTTGGATTTCTTCGGCGGTTTTTCCTTCTTTTATTTGTTTTCTGAACTCCTAATCACCAGCTACAGGAATATCAATTCATCATCTTTTTGACTAAAGTCGAGATGGACTCCATATTCAGTATCCACTGGCTAAAGCCAGTGGCAATTAAAATCGTAGTTTCAAAATGTGATGTTGAGTTCCCTCCATCTTTAGATGGAGCTTGTGAAATTGCAGCGAATATTTGGCTTTAGCCAAACTTTTAATGGTTTGAACTATAGGACTATCTTCAACAGAGTTAAGTTATTCAAAATCTGTTTGTAATTATTTTTTGAGGTGAAACTAGCATATCGCACCAAAGAAGTCATTAGTTGAAAGGAAAATCATTAGCTATTCGTCTGAAATTTCACTTTTAGAAAATTCATCACCATATTATCAATTTTGTAAAATATTAAATTTAGAACCATGCCAACAAAATATAATTTTGTAAGAAAAAGAGTATTATGGTTAAATATGTTAATCGAAAAGAATAGATATGTATTCTGAATTAGAAATATGACCGTACTTATTTCAAGCAATTTGATATATATAATTCTTAGGCAAAGTAGAAAAGGTAAAATATATATTAATAAGATAAATTTAGAACTTTCTGAACCACTGCTAATAGAACCTGCCTCTAAAAAAAGAAATCCGTATTTTAATATAATTGTATATATTTTTATAATCAGAAGTAGCTCAACTAGTAAGACGATAGATATAACTAGATAATATTTTAATTTTTGCATTGTATTGAAAATACTATTATAATTAAAATTGAGTTATTAATCTTAAAAATTATTGTCTTCAATCGAAGAGATTCGCAAGACAGTTTATATTAACCAAACCTTTTCCATCAATCATACAAAACATACTTCAATCTCATCTTTTTGTATGCTGAAAGACCCGGGTCCCATGATTTTTGGATTTCATCGGCGGTTTTTCCTTCTTCTATTTGCTTTCGGAATTCGTAAACGCCAGCTAAGATGAATATAAATATAGTATCTTTTTGACTAAAGTCGAAATGGAATCTATATTCAGTATCCACTGGCTAAAGCCAGTGGCAATTGAAACCTTGGTCCAAAACACGATGTTGAATTCCCTCCATCTTTAGATGGAGTCTGTGAAATTTTCACCACTATTTGGCTTGAGCCAAACATTTAGTGGTTTGATCAAAAGAATAATTTTACGTTATTCAAAATCTGTTTAGCATTCATTTTATGCTGGTGGAACCATCATTTCACACCTAGGAAAGCAATAAACTCCGCAGAGCCAGCTAAAATAGTTTTAAATATTAAGGATTTTTAAAATTTAAATTGTCTATAAATTTGTTTTCAAAAATTTCTGTTTCTAACGTAAACTGCCCTTTTACTTCAAAAATAATTTCTATTGCATTATCTCTCCAACTTAAAGCGTACACACTTTGATAAATGGTAGAATGTTGATTACTAATCAGATATGAAAAATTCGAGGAAGGTATACTATCTAAATTAACTGTTCGTGCTGATATTTTATGAATTTTAGATTCAGGGAACTGTGTATTTAGGACGTCTTGAATATGTTCAATTTCATAAAATAAGTTTTTATTATTTTGAACTGTTAAGCGTGAATCATTCAATGAGAAGGGGTTGCATCCTAAAACAGTTTGTTTTAAACTACAAGTACCTTTAATTTTATGCTTTTGAAAATAGGGCAAATTGTCAAAGTTTATTTCAGTAATGTAATGGTCTGTGCATTTTGAATCGGTTCTTTTTATGTATTTTTTTATTTTCACTTCTTGATGAGAATAATCTCCATAAGTTAGAAATCCTTGATTGAAAAAAAGATTAATTTTATTTTCATCAGTTTTTGTTTGTTTAACGCAAGCACTTAGGAGTGCAAAACATAAAATAATCAGACTATTACCGAAATATAAGAGTTTCACTTCTTAA
>NZ_RJUF01000081.1 GCF_024343775.1 Lacihabitans soyangensis
TATTATTGGCAGAGAATTAACAGTTATTGAAGTAGTGGCAGAGCTTGAACAACCATTCAAAGAAAGTGTAACTGTATAAATCCCGCTTTGGTTAAGGGATGCCACACTTATTGTAGGATTTTGAATTAGCGAACTAAAACCGTTTGGTCCTGACCATGAAAAATCTCCACTTCCTGTTGAAGTAAGGTTTATAGCGTTGCCTTCACAGAGGGTTTGATTGGCACTTGCTGTCAAGGTTGGAATCGGATTCACTGTTACACTCGTAGTTGCACTAGCTGTACAGCCATTAGTGGTAATGGTTAGGCTATAAACTCCAGTATTTAAGACATTAGAACTGTTTATCGTTGGATTTTGAGAGGTTGATGTAAATCCACTCGGTCCAGTCCAAGAATAGTCACCGCCTCCGGAGGAAGTCAGGTTTATAAGATTTCCTTCACATATGTTTTGATTCGAATTTATGGTTATGTTTGGTAAAACATTTACTGTCACGGCTGTTGTAGCACTAGTTGTACATCCATTTGCGGTTACAGTTAAACTATATGTACCAGACTTGTTTGAGGTAGCACCCGTTATTGAAGGGTTTTGTAATGTAGAAACAAAGCCGTCTGGCCCAGTCCACGAATAGTTTCCTCCTCCAGTTGAGGTTAAAGTAATGTTTTGACCCTCACACAACGTCTGAACTGGAGAAATACTAATATTTGGTAAAGTGGTTACTGTTATATTAAAAACCATGTCTCTTGAAGTTACGCCATCAGAAACTCTGATGGTGAAGGTTTCAATACCAGCAAATGAAGAATTTGGTGTATAACTTAAACCATTTGGAGTCACAGTTCCGCCATTTGAGCTTGATGTAGCGTTAAATCCTGCCAAAATTCCGTTTGTAGGACCAGTTACAATACTCCAAGTCAAGGTCTGCCCTACATCTATATCGCTGACTGTTAGTAGATTGTTTAATTGATAAAAACCAGAGTTTTGACAGATGGTTTGATTTTGTGGGCTACTCAATGAAAAACTGGGCTCATTATTTATGATATAAGTCTGGCCCGCTGAAAACCCACTAGTGATGGCGTTTCCAGAATTATCGACAATGGATGTTCCAGAGTTTTTAAGTGTAATAGAGAGCGTCCCAGCACCTGAAATATTGTTAACTGTTACATTATAGAATAAACTACCTAGTGAGGAGAAACCAGATAAATTTCCTTGGACATTGCCTGTGGTTGCGATGCTAAAGTCGGTTAGATCTACTCCTGAAACAGCCTCAGAAAATACAACCCTAAATGTTACAGTATTAACATTGGTAATTTGAGTATTCGGATTACTTCTATTAATTCCTGAAACTACCGGAGCTACGTTGTCGTATTGAATCACAAAACTCGACGGTGCAGTATTTGAATTATTTACCGCATCAAGAAATGAGTTTGCGTTAACTGTTACATTCACTGTTCCGTTGTTTGTAGGGATTAAGTTTGCAGTGTAATTCTGCCCACTTCCTGCAAAATTGGCTATTGAACCGTTTGTTACGTTAAAATCAGTAAAGTCCAAACCTGTAATATTCTCACTTGCAGTGATGGTCAATGGAATAGGACTCACATTGGTAGGGCTATTTATAATGCTACTTATGTTTATTGTCGGGGGCGATTTGTCAATATTGTAGGTATCTCCTGTATTGAATGGCTCATTGGCTAAGGTTGGACTTAAGCCCGTGTCATTGACTAAATTTAGTCTTATAGTCCCGTCTCCGCTACCAGTATTTACAGAAACATTCCAAGTGGTGCCCGAGCCAGAAACAGAACCTACAGAAGCTCCTGTTACTCCAGTTGTAGTTAGACTAAAATTACTTGCAGAGAGTCCGGTAATGGCTGAAGAAAACGTGACTGTAAAATTTACTGATGAAGCATTTGTAGGTGAGGTATTGGCTCTAACTATAGAATTGACATTAGCCGAAACAACGGGAGCGAAAAGAAGGGTGGCATACAATGGCACGTTTGTTCCTCCTGCTGTTGAGCAATTATTCCCACCAGTTTTTTCATTAAGTTGGATTCTATAATTGCCTCCTGTAACGAATGTATGTTCTATCTGAGAGCGAGTGCCG
>NZ_RJUF01000082.1 GCF_024343775.1 Lacihabitans soyangensis
TTAAAGATGAATTTGAAAAAGCAATGCTCCTATATTGTCCTAAACTTAAGCCAAAGGTAATATTTAAAGAATTTACTGAATAAAAGCTTGCATATAAAAAAACTATTGGATAGAATTTAGGTAATTAAAATGGAATTATATCACACCAAATCAAAAAATGAATGGCTTACTAAAAAAGCAAAAGACTATGGAAGCTTAGTAGAAAAGCGGGGAATTTACATCAATTTGGTTTTGAATTTCAAATTAACCGTTCGAATGTTTGACAGTTCTGTGTTTCGAAGTCCTATAACATACAAAACCGTGAACTATTCTTAAAACCTAACTTCTTCAAAACATGCACCCCCACCTAAAACCCCTCTTCAGCAAAATCTTTGACCTAAACTGGAAATTTGGTACATTTCTGATATTGTTGGTTTGTGTGCCGAGGTTTGTGTTGGTACTTCAGGCCAATGCTTCGGGTAATTATGGGGCTATCGGGCTTATCATGACGGTTTCGGCTTTGGCTCCGTTTATTTTTTTGAGTAAAGCGGGTCGTATGGCCATCGGTATACAAAAAGCTCAGGGTTTTAAATGGCTATTTCTGGCCTTTTTGGCTGGGCTGGCGGCCAGTGTTATGCTGTTTTTTTTGGGTAAAATCTTATATGATACTTCTTACCAAAACTGGTATCAATACATCGGCAAGTCATATAAAATTCCGGCTGAAATCACTGCAGCAGATAAGCAGGTCATGTTCGGCATTATGGCCATCACAGGCATGCTTTTTAGCCCCATCGGTGAGGAATTGTTTTTCAGGGGCATCGTACACAAGAGTTTTGAAAACTCTATAGGCGAGAAAAAAGCCTCCATCGTGGATGGCTCTGCCTTTGCCCTCACGCATATTTCTCATTTCGGCTTGGTGTTCGTGAATGAGCAATGGGCTTTTTACCCCTTTCCCACCCTACTGTGGGTATTGAGTATGTTTTTGGTGAGTATAATGTTTTTCTATTTCCGCAAAAAAACCGATAGCCTTTTGGGTGCCATTGCCTGCCACGCCGCCTTTAATTTGGGGATGATTTATTGTATTTTTTATGGGATGTGAGGCTTTTCCAAAACATTTAAGCCGACTTTCAAAACAAAAACTGGGCAGCTAAACCCATTGCTTTTTGTTTTTATATTGCCCGTTGTACTTTCGTCCATACATTCATTTCTTTTATTCTCAAATATCAGCCAAAGTGCATTTGGCTTGGCTTTTTAGGAGGGTATCAGACTAAAAAAACGAACAAATTATGAAATTAAAATTAACCGCGTTGAAATTGTTCATTGCTCTTCTGTGTGCCAAAAGCCTTAGTGCTCAAGATATTCATAACTCAAAAAAAACACTTGACAGCGTTATAATGGCGAAAATGAAAGAAAGCGGAATTGTAGGCCTCGGTGCATCGGTGATTGTTGACAAGAAATTGGTTTTGAGCACCGGCTATGGCTTTGCGGATTTCGAAAACAAAGTACCTTTTAAGTCCTCGACCATTATGAACATTGCCTCTGTAAGCAAAACTTTTACGGGGGTATGCATCATGAAAGCAGTGGAAGAAGGACTAGTTTCGCTTGATGAAGACATCAACAAGTATTTGCCGTTTAGGGTAATAAATCCAAATAGCCCAAATGGCAAAATCACCCTACGACATTTGGCTACGCATACGTCAGGGTTGATTGATCGAAGTCCGTTTTATGGTGATAGCACCTATCACTATGGCAACAGAAAACCAGAGCCTTTAGGGGAGTTTTTGAAAAATTATTTTGTAAAAGGCGGCACACATTATGACTATGGGAATTTTCTAAATGCCAAGCCTGGTGATAAAAGAGAATATTCGAATATCGGTGCCGGATTGGCCGGATACATTGTGGAAGTGCAAACAGGGAAAAGTCTGAAATCTTACGCCAAAGAGCATATTTTTAAGCCCTTAGAAATGAAGAATTCGGGCTGGGCTTTAGCCGAAATTGATACATTGCAACACGCCAAACTTTACAGAAAAGAAGATGGAAAAACTGTACCAGTTCAATGGTATGAAGTGAATACCTACCCCGATGGTGGCGTAAGGACCTCGGTAGAAGAACTGTCGCGTTTTTTCATAGCTCTGCTGAATGGTGGCCAATACAATGGAACCAGAATTTTGAAAGAAGAAACCGTGAAAGAAATGTTACGTTTTCAGTACACAGAATCAAACAAACCTGATAATGTGAACATAACAAAGACCAATCAAGGTATTTTTTGGGCAACCAAGTTGGGGGCAACCAGAATAGGACACAACGGATCGG
>NZ_RJUF01000083.1 GCF_024343775.1 Lacihabitans soyangensis
CCGATCCGTTGTGTCCTATTCTGGTTGCCCCCAACTTGGTTGCCCAAAAAATACCTTGATTGGTCTTTGTTATGTTCACATTATCAGGTTTGTTTGATTCTGTGTACTGAAAACGTAACATTTCTTTCACGGTTTCTTCTTTCAAAATTCTGGTTCCATTGTATTGGCCACCATTCAGCAGAGCTATGAAAAAACGCGACAGTTCTTCTACCGAGGTCCTTACGCCACCATCGGGGTAGGTATTCACTTCATACCATTGAACTGGTACAGTTTTTCCATCTTCTTTTCTGTAAAGTTTGGCGTGTTGCAATGTATCAATTTCGGCTAAAGCCCAGCCCGAATTCTTCATTTCTAAGGGCTTAAAAATATGCTCTTTGGCGTAAGATTTCAGACTTTTCCCTGTTTGCACTTCCACAATGTATCCGGCCAATCCGGCACCGATATTCGAATATTCTCTTTTATCACCAGGCTTGGCATTTAGAAAATTCCCATAGTCATAATGTGTGCCGCCTTTTACAAAATAATTTTTCAAAAACTCCCCTAAAGGCTCTGGTTTTCTGTTGCCATAGTGATAGGTGCTATCACCATAAAACGGACTTCGATCAATCAACCCTGACGTATGCGTAGCCAAATGTCGTAGGGTGATTTTGCCATTTGGGCTATTTGGATTTATTACCCTAAACGGCAAATACTTGTTGATGTCTTCATCAAGCGAAACTAGTCCTTCTTCCACTGCTTTCATGATGCATACCCCCGTAAAAGTTTTGCTTACAGAGGCAATGTTCATAATGGTCGAGGACTTAAAAGGTACTTTGTTTTCGAAATCCGCAAAGCCATAGCCGGTGCTCAAAACCAATTTCTTGTCAACAATCACCGATGCACCGAGGCCTACAATTCCGCTTTCTTTCATTTTCGCCATTATAACGCTGTCAAGTGTTTTTTTTGAGTTATGAATATCTTGAGCACTAAGGCTTTTGGCACACAGAAGAGCAATGAACAATTTCAACGCGGTTAATTTTAATTTCATAATTTGTTCGTTTTTTTAGTCTGATACCCTCCTAAAAAGCCAAGCCAAATGCACTTTGGCTGATATTTGAGAATAAAAGAAATGAATGTATGGACGAAAGTACAACGGGCAATATAAAAACAAAAAGCAATGGGTTTAGCTGCCCAGTTTTTGTTTTGAAAGTCGGCTTAAATGTTTTGGAAAAGCCTCACATCCCATAAAAAATACAATAAATCATCCCCAAATTAAAGGCGGCGTGGCAGGCAATGGCACCCAAAAGGCTATCGGTTTTTTTGCGGAAAATTTAGAAGAAAATCAATAAGAATTGAATAAATGAGTACTTCAATAATTTGAATTTTATTTCAAATAAACCAATCAAAATTACGAGTTTTGAAAAATTATAATAATATTCCTATCTTCACACTGTAATTGGTAACAAATATGACAATCATTCTTAAAAAAGGCCAGCATCTTGAGGATTTACTTCCAAAAACTACTTCCGTGAAGGGAGGTAAAAAGTTGGATGCTAAAAAGTATTTGGGTGTGTTGAAACGAAAAGAAGATTCCTTAGAAATTCAGAAGAAAATGCGTGATGAGTGGGAGTAAAATATTGATAGACACCAATATAGTACTCTGATTGTTCAATGAAAATCAGGATTTAGGGGTAGAACTTTTTTTACTTTAAAGTATCCAAATACAACAAATTGATATAGGAAATCTCGCCTCACATCCCATAAAAAATACAATAAATCATCCCCAAGTTAAAGGCTGCATGGCAGGCGATGGCACCCAAGAGGCTATCGGTTTTTTTGCGGAAATAGAAAAACATT
The DNA here is from genome assembly GCF_024343775.1 of Lacihabitans soyangensis. Classification (GTDB taxonomy): domain Bacteria; phylum Bacteroidota; class Bacteroidia; order Cytophagales; family Spirosomataceae; genus Leadbetterella; species Leadbetterella soyangensis. Next base: position 1,837 of record NZ_RJUF01000083.1, read on the forward strand.
ATACTCACCAAAAACATACTCAATACCCACAGTAGGGTGGGAAAGGGGTAAAAAGCCCATTGCTCATTCACGAACACCAAGCCGAAATGAGAAATATGCGTGAGGGCAAAGGCAGAGCCATCCACGATGGAGGCTTTTTTCTCGCCTATAGAGTTTTCAAAACTCTTGTGTACGATGCCCCTGAAAAACAATTCCTCACCGATGGGGCTAAAAAGCATGCCTGTGATGGCCATAATGCCGAACATGACCTGCTTATCTGCTGCAGTGATTTCAGCCGGAATTTTATATGACTTGCCGATGTATTGATACCAGTTTTGGTAAGAAGTATCATATAAGATTTTACCCAAAAAAAACAGCATAACACTGGCCGCCAGCCCAGCCAAAAAGGCCAGAAATAGCCATTTAAAACCCTGAGCTTTTTGTATACCGATGGCCATACGACCCGCTTTACTCAAAAAAATAAACGGAGCCAAAGCCGAAACCGTCATGATAAGCCCGATAGCCCCATAATTACCCGAAGCATTGGCCTGAAGTACCAACACAAACCTCGGCACACAAACCAACAATATCAGAAATGTACCAAATTTCCAGTTTAGGTCAAAGATTTTGCTGAAGAGGGGTTTTAGGTGGGGGTGCATGTTTTGAAGAAGTTAGGTTTTAAGAATAGTTCACGGTTTTGTATGTTATAGGACTTCGAAACACAGAACTGTCAAACATTCGAACGGTTAATTTGAAATTCAAAACCAAATTGATGTAAATTCCCCGCTTTTCTACTAAGCTTCCATAGTCTTTTGCTTTTTTAGTAAGCCATTCATTTTTTGATTTGGTGTGATATAATTCCATTTTAATTACCTAAATTCTATCCAATAGTTTTTTTATATGCAAGCTTTTATTCAGTAAATTCTTTAAATATTACCTTTGGCTTAAGTTTAGGACAATATAGGAGCATTGCTTTTTCAAATTCATCTTTAATTATTACTTTCTTTTGATCAACAACTTCGATGGGCACTTGAAATAAGGCAGCATCGTGCATTGGTATTAAAAATTCAATTTCGGTATCTCTACAACAATTCATTATTGCGGTCTTCAAGATTAAGGAAGCTGTACCTTGTACTTTTTGACTTAAAATCCATCGCTTTACCTTGTTGGGTAAATGATTCTTGGAATTAGGGATTTCAAAGTTTCTGAAGTTTCCTAAACTGCTACAAATCCTTTTTTCTCTGAAAGCAATTTCTTGTAGTTGCGTCTTATAAGGAATAAGGCTAGTGAACTTCCCAAAAAAGTTTTGGAGTT
>NZ_RJUF01000084.1 GCF_024343775.1 Lacihabitans soyangensis
TTAACCACAGAGTACAACTATCAGTATGTAAACATGTCTCCACTTGGGTCTGCATATGCCTACACTTCCGATGGAATTGGCACACTACCCGTAAATTTCTCAACACTTGAATCCAACATGTCGCCTACCAAAATAAACGACCACTCGTTTATAGCCACATTGTCGCACAGTATTAACGACAACTGGAAGTTAACCGGACAACTTGCGTATTTACAGTTCAATCAAGAAGGAAGTAGCTTATGGCCAACTAGTATCAGCGGCGATACTCTGAGAAGAAGCGAGTCTGTATGGGATATTTTGGGTCAAATAAGAGTAGGTCAATTCTTTGTAAATGGCGATGTAGCAACAGGCAAAATAAAACACCGGATTTTGGCTGGCGTAGACATGGGCAACAAGGACTTTTATCATGATTGGAACCAGACAGGAGCCATCAATGGCTCCGCACCTTTTATAGTCACGGCACCTGTTTATGGAAAAGTGCCCGCCACGGCCTATACCGTTTTTGACAGATCATTAAGCGTCAAACAAAGAGGTGTACATTATAATAACGTTTATACAGCCTTGTATGCACAAGACGAAATCAGACTAATGAATGATAAGTTAAGACTTACATTAGCCGGTAGATACACCACCACTGGCGATGAAGATCCATTCTCTGGAAAAGTTGATGCCGGCAAGTTTACACCTAGAATAGGTGCCAGCTATTCCTTAAACAAAAACACAAGTGTATATTCAGTTATAGATGAGACATTTATTCCACAAGCTGGTGCCACATTTGAGGGTAAAGAATTTGACCCAATTACAGGAAATAACAAAGAACTAGGATTAAAAAAAGAATGGTTAAATGGCCGTTGGACTGCCTCTGCATCCGTTTATCAAATCACCAAAAACAATGTTTTAACCGCAGATCCTAATCACCAATTTTTCTCCATTCAATTGGGCCAAACCCAAACCTCGGGTATAGAATTCGATGTAAGAGGTCAATTAGTAACAGGTCTTGATGTTACCCTAAATTACGCCTATACCGATGGGAAAGTAACCAAAGATACTGACGGAAAGCAGGTAAACTCGCAAATACCAGGAACGGATAAAAGCATTGCCAATGCATGGTTAAGCTACAGAGTTCCATCAGGTAATGCCGAAGGTTTAGGATTTTCGCTAGGTGCTTCCCACGCCGCTGGCAGATCAGCCTGGTATGCCGAGTATGACAAATCGATAGATTCAAGTATGCCGTCTTACACAAAATTTGATGCCGCTACCTCTTATAATTTCGGAAAATTCGGTGTTGCTCTGAACGTTAATAATCTGTTCAATGCCGACGTTTTCTCAGGTGCTTATTATTCTTGGAGTAAGTTTTATTATTACCAAATTGAAGCCCACAGAAACTTTCGTCTAAGTATCAATTATAAATTTTGATAAGTTTTGAATTTCAAGAAAATCATCCAAAAACTACACCTATGGCTCGGTCTAAGCACCGGGCTGGTGGTGTTTATAGTGAGCATAACAGGCTGTTTGTATGCATTTCAAAAAGAAATTCAGGATGTCACTCAGACTTTCAGGTTTTCGAAAATAGAAAATCGAGAAATTTTACCACCCTCCGCCTTTGAAAATGTAGCACGAAAGGCATTACCAAAGGCTCACCTTCATGCCATCAATTACCCAGGAAAAGGCAGAAGTGTAGAGGCCATATTTTATGGTTTTGACCCCGAACATTACTATATCATTTACCATAATCCCTATACCGCCAAGATACTACAAGTACAAAATATAGAGGAAACGTTCTTTCATTGGGTTCTTAACGGACACTATTATCTTTGGTTACCTCCTAAAATTGGGCAACCTATTACCTCTTATTCCACACTAATTTTTGTATTTATGCTTATTACAGGTATTATTCTCTGGTGGCCAAAGAACAAAGCTGCCGCTAAACAACGGTTTTGGTTCAGATGGAAAGACGCTACTCAGTGGAAACGCAAGAATTACGACCTCCACAATATCCTTGGATTTTACAGTTCTACATTATTGCTCATTATCGCTGTGACAGGTATTTTCTTTGGTATACAGTGGTTTACTTACCTCATTTATTCAGCTACCGGGGGTGAAAAAGAACTACTTTTTACCGAACCCATATCACAAAAACCCATTACAACATCTTTCAAAAAACCTGTCGCGGATTTGGTTTGGGAAAAGATGAAAAAGGAACACCCTAATGCACTTTCTCTTGAAGTCCACGCCATTGAATCAGATTCATCTACAATTGGGGCAAACGTAAACACAAAGGAAGATATGTATTGGAGCACAGACTATCGGTATTTCGATCAGTACACATTAAAAGAAATACCAGTTAAGCACGTATATGGTAGACTAAAAGACGCAAAATTCGCAGACAAACTAATAAGGATGACTTACGATATCCATACGGGCGGTATATTGGGCTTTGCGGGTAAGATCCTTGCATTTTTATTGTCCTTGGTGGCTGCAAGTTTGCCAATTACTGGATTTATGATTTGGTGGGGACGAAGAAATAAAGTAAAAGCATGAACGGAGACATATACAATAAAGCCCAAGTTATTTTAGACAAAAAGATAGAAGAAAAAGGCCTTAGAAAAACACAAGAACGCTACAGGATCCTGAGAGAAATATACAATAGAGAAGACCATTTTGAAATTGAGGAACTTTACAATGACATCATGGCCCAGAAATTCAATATCAGCAAAGCGACGGTTTATAATGTAGTAGAACTTTTGGTAGAGGTTGGCCTTGTAACCAAACACCAATTTGGGTTAAAACACGCTTCTAGATATGAGAAATCCTTTGGTAGGAAACAACATAGC
>NZ_RJUF01000085.1 GCF_024343775.1 Lacihabitans soyangensis
GGTGTTTTTCTGGGGAGTACTTTGGAAACAAACCAATCCTATAGCTGCCGTAATGGTTTTGGCGGGTTCTCCCTTTATTGGTTTAGGATGTGATTGGATATTTGAAAACATACTGATTCAATACCCATTTATCAGACAAACCTTCGGCGAAACCTTCAACTTTTTGTATCGTGTATTTTCAATTTTTTTAATAGGCTCAATTTTGCTGGTGATATGGAGTAAATATCTAAATGCAAATGGAAAGGCCAAGATTGCAGAATTCGATTTAGGCATATCCTTATCTGGCATTGGAAGTACCTTGTTTTGGTTTTTACTTACTCAAATTCCATTTATAGTAGTAGCATTATTGGGCCTGATTTCACCTCAAACAGCAGCCACTCCAGCCGCAATTGTTTGTTTGCTTTTGTTTGTTTGGTTTCACAAACGGGCAAAAGATGAAATGACTTTATTTAAATCAGATATATTTTATGCAGGCTTGCTTACTTCTTCCATGATTTGGATTATGTTTTATTTTGCATAATATTACTGCAAATTGTAAAAGGATAATATTTCAAACTAATGTCACAAAAAGTAATTATCATAGGTGCAAGTTCGGGAATAGGCAAGGCTCTTGCTATAAAATATGCCCAAGAGGGGTTTGAGGTCGGAATAACGGCAAGAAGAACAAATTTGCTCCAAAAAATTGTAGAGGAATTACCAAGGGCCAAATTCTACATTGCAGAAATGGATGTGGAAAAAGTGGAGAGTACTCGGAACATTTTGGCTGATTTGGTGGAAAAAATGGGCGGATTGGATATCCTCATCATCAATGCGGGCATTGGTATTCCAAAGGCGAGTTTTGAAGACGAACTCAAAACCATTGATATCAACGCCCGTGGATTTATGGGTTTGGCTCAATGGGCCTATTATTATTTTAAATCTAAGGGAAGCGGAAAAATTGTAGGTATTTCTTCAGTTGCAGGTGAAAGAGGAGGGCCAACTTCGCCCGAATACCATGCCACCAAGGCATTTGCTTCCACTTATATGGAAGGACTAAGGATTCGTTCTAAAAAGAGAAATCATGGCGTAAAAGTAATAGATGTACGGCCAGGTTATGTTGAAACTGAAATGACTGACGGTCAAAGAGGGATGTTTTGGGTCGCCAAAGCCGACAAGGTGGCAAACCAGATTTTTGACGCCGTCTTAGCGGATAAACCTGTGGTGTATGTCACTAAGAGATTTAGAATAATAGGTTTCCTCATGCGTAATTTGCCAGAGTGGATTTTGGTGAAGATGATGTAAAAAAACACCCCAACCAATTACTCAGTCGGGGTGAATTCTATCAAAAAAACAAAATATTCTTAATTTTCAGCTGCTTTGAATTCCTCAAAGCTCCTCACTTTCAATTCAGGCATTTTGGCTTTTACCATGGCTGGTGCCAATTTGTCTAAACTTGCTTTAAAACCTTCCATCTGTGTTTTGGCTGCCGAAAGTTTCTCGTCCAATACCTTCATGCTGGCCAATTGTGCGTTGGTTGGGCGGCCCGTATAACTCAAAACCTCACCATACAAACCTGAGATTTTTTCTCTCAATTGCGGCTCGGCAGCACCTACGTAGTTGTCTCCCTTCAATACCACCAAAGTTTCTTTCAGTGTTTGCATTTTGCTTGCAATGTCGGCCACTGGGAATTGTTTTTTCAATTTAGTCGAGGTCAATTTCGGTGAAATGGAGTCGATTTTTATTTTGTAATTGTCTATTTGGTCAACCAAATAACCCAATTCCTCACTCATATTGAAAAGCTTCATTGCGGTTTCGAACTGCACTTTACGATCATCTGCCGTATGTATCGACTTCGGATTGGCGATTAGGTTCAAGGTGCTTTCGTAAGTTTTTGCTCCCTTGGTTATTTTTACTTTGTAAGGTCCGGGAAGAACAGTTGGGCCTTGGAATCCAGCCTGAATTATTGTTTTTCCTTTTGCAACCTTTGGTGGTTTGAGACTGTAAGTCCAATCCACATAATTGATGCCTTTCGATTTACCAGGTGCTAAATCGGCAATTTTCTTGTCGTTTTGGTCGAATATTTCCAAAGACATTTTGCCAAAAGTGTGACGGCTCTTCAAATAATACACCACTTGTGCCATTGAGTTTGGGTTTTCACCTACGAATTCTCCCATACGAGCATAGCCTCCAAATGCACCTGATTCGGCCATTTTGGTAGGTTTTGTAGTGAAGAAATGCAGATCTTTGGCTATAATTTCTTTTGTCAGCTGTCTTAGAGGCGAAATATCGTCGATGATAATTACTCCTCTACCATGTGTAGCCATCACTAAAGCATCTTCGGTCGGATGAAGGGCAATCCAGTGTACTGCAACTGGAGGCATATTGTTCTTAAACTGCGACCAGTTTTGTCCACCATCGATAGTAACATAAAGTCCGCCCTCTGTGCCTAAAAACAACAAATTAGGGTTTTTGTAGTCTTCTTTGATGTTTCTTACGAATGATTTCAAATCAGGTGAAACGATAGATTTCCAAGTTTTACCAGCGTCTGTAGTTTTGTACACGTAAGGTTTAAAATCTCCACTGGTGTAACCAGTGAATACCGCATAAGCCGTATTTTTATCAAAACTACTTGGTTCTATAAAATATGCCCATGTGTTTTTTGGAAGATTCGGGATATTGGCCGTTACATTGGTCCATGTTTTTCCTCCGTCTTGAGTTAATTGAACATTACCGTCGTCTGTACCTACCCAAATGATGTTTTGGTCTAAAGGAGATTCATTAATCGCAAATATGGTACAGTGATTTTCAGCACCCGAATTATCCATGCTCAAGCCACCTGAATT
>NZ_RJUF01000086.1 GCF_024343775.1 Lacihabitans soyangensis
GGTGTTTTTCTGGGGAGTACTTTGGAAACAAACCAATCCTATAGCTGCCGTAATGGTTTTGGCGGGTTCTCCCTTTATTGGTTTAGGATGTGATTGGATATTTGAAAACATACTGATTCAATACCCATTTATCAGACAAACCTTCGGCGAAACCTTCAACTTTTTGTATCGTGTATTTTCAATTTTTTTAATAGGCTCAATTTTGCTGGTGATATGGAGTAAATATCTAAATGCAAATGGAAAGGCCAAGATTGCAGAATTCGATTTAGGCATATCCTTATCTGGCATTGGAAGTACCTTGTTTTGGTTTTTACTTACTCAAATTCCATTTATAGTAGTAGCATTATTGGGCCTGATTTCACCTCAAACAGCAGCCACTCCAGCCGCAATTGTTTGTTTGCTTTTGTTTGTTTGGTTTCACAAACGGGCAAAAGATGAAATGACTTTATTTAAATCAGATATATTTTATGCAGGCTTGCTTACTTCTTCCATGATTTGGATTATGTTTTATTTTGCATAATATTACTGCAAATTGTAAAAGGATAATATTTCAAACTAATGTCACAAAAAGTAATTATCATAGGTGCAAGTTCGGGAATAGGCAAGGCTCTTGCTATAAAATATGCCCAAGAGGGGTTTGAGGTCGGAATAACGGCAAGAAGAACAAATTTGCTCCAAAAAATTGTAGAGGAATTACCAAGGGCCAAATTCTACATTGCAGAAATGGATGTGGAAAAAGTGGAGAGTACTCGGAACATTTTGGCTGATTTGGTGGAAAAAATGGGCGGATTGGATATCCTCATCATCAATGCGGGCATTGGTATTCCAAAGGCGAGTTTTGAAGACGAACTCAAAACCATTGATATCAACGCCCGTGGATTTATGGGTTTGGCTCAATGGGCCTATTATTATTTTAAATCTAAGGGAAGCGGAAAAATTGTAGGTATTTCTTCAGTTGCAGGTGAAAGAGGAGGGCCAACTTCGCCCGAATACCATGCCACCAAGGCATTTGCTTCCACTTATATGGAAGGACTAAGGATTCGTTCTAAAAAGAGAAATCATGGCGTAAAAGTAATAGATGTACGGCCAGGTTATGTTGAAACTGAAATGACTGACGGTCAAAGAGGGATGTTTTGGGTCGCCAAAGCCGACAAGGTGGCAAACCAGATTTTTGACGCCGTCTTAGCGGATAAACCTGTGGTGTATGTCACTAAGAGATTTAGAATAATAGGTTTCCTCATGCGTAATTTGCCAGAGTGGATTTTGGTGAAGATGATGTAAAAAAACACCCCAACCAATTGCTCAGTCGGGGTGAATTCTATCAAAAAAACAAAATATTCTTAATTTTCAGCTGCTTTGAATTCCTCAAAGCTCCTCACTTTCAATTCAGGCATTTTGGCTTTTACCATGGCTGGTGCCAATTTGTCTAAACTTGCTTTAAAACCTTCCATCTGTGTTTTGGCTGCCGAAAGTTTCTCGTCCAATACCTTCATGCTGGCCAATTGTGCGTTGGTTGGGCGGCCCGTATAACTCAAAACCTCACCATACAAACCTGAGATTTTTTCTCTCAATTGCGGCTCGGCAGCACCTACGTAGTTGTCTCCCTTCAATACCACCAAAGTTTCTTTCAGTGTTTGCATTTTGCTTGCAATGTCGGCCACTGGGAATTGTTTTTTCAATTTAGTCGAGGTCAATTTCGGTGAAATGGAGTCGATTTTTATTTTGTAATTGTCTATTTGGTCAACCAAATAACCCAATTCCTCACTCATATTGAAAAGCTTCATTGCGGTTTCGAACTGCACTTTACGATCATCTGCCGTATGTATCGACTTCGGATTGGCGATTAGGTTCAAGGTGCTTTCGTAAGTTTTTGCTCCCTTGGTTATTTTTACTTTGTAAGGTCCGGGAAGAACAGTTGGGCCTTGGAATCCAGCCTGAATTATTGTTTTTCCTTTTGCAACCTTTGGTGGTTTGAGACTGTAAGTCCAATCCACATAATTGATGCCTTTCGATTTACCAGGTGCTAAATCGGCAATTTTCTTGTCGTTTTGGTCGAATATTTCCAAAGACATTTTGCCAAAAGTGTGACGGCTCTTCAAATAATACACCACTTGTGCCATTGAGTTTGGGTTTTCACCTACGAATTCTCCCATACGAGCATAGCCTCCAAATGCACCTGATTCGGCCATTTTGGTAGGTTTTGTAGTGAAGAAATGCAGATCTTTGGCTATAATTTCTTTTGTCAGCTGTCTTAGAGGCGAAATATCGTCGATGATAATTACTCCTCTACCATGTGTAGCCATCACTAAAGCATCTTCGGTCGGATGAAGGGCAATCCAGTGTACTGCAACTGGAGGCATATTGTTCTTAAACTGCGACCAGTTTTGTCCACCATCGATAGTAACATAAAGTCCGCCCTCTGTGCCTAAAAACAACAAATTAGGGTTTTTGTAGTCTTCTTTGATGTTTCTTACGAATGATTTCAAATCAGGTGAAACGATAGATTTCCAAGTTTTACCAGCGTCTGTAGTTTTGTACACGTAAGGTTTAAAATCTCCACTGGTGTAACCAGTGAATACCGCATAAGCCGTATTTTTATCAAAACTACTTGGTTCTATAAAATATGCCCATGTGTTTTTTGGAAGATTCGGGATATTGGCCGTTACATTGGTCCATGTTTTTCCTCCGTCTTGAGTTAATTGAACATTACCGTCGTCTGTACCTACCCAAATGATGTTTTGGTCTAAAGGAGATTCATTAATCGCAAATATGGTACAGTGATTTTCAGCACCCGAATTATCCATGCTCAAGCCACCTGAATT
>NZ_RJUF01000087.1 GCF_024343775.1 Lacihabitans soyangensis
GCAAAGGACAAAAGTTTGTACGATATGCTGATGACTTTAGTATTTATACCAAAGGCAAACTCAGAGCAGAAACCATCAGAAACCAAGTTGTCAAATTCTTAAAAGACAAACTGAAACTTCCGATAAACGCTGAAAAGAGTGGCATCAGACGTCCTTCAAGCTTCCAAATATTGGGACATGGCTTTACGTCTAGCTTTGAGAACGGAGCAAAAGGCAAATATCAGATAGTAGTACTAGACAAAAGCTGGAAGAAGCTAAAAGCAAGTATCAAGGAAGTAACACGCAAAACTGCACCATTGAGTTTCGATGAACGTAACACAAAACTGAAACTACTGCAACGAGGATGGGTCAACTATTTCAAACTTGGAAATATAGGCAGCAAACTCAAAAGCATAGACAGTTGGACAAGAAACCGTTTACGATATTGCATTTGGACAGACTGGAAAAAGCCAGAACGGAAACGTAAGAACTTGATACGACTGGGAGTTCCACCAAGTAAAGCCTACCAATTTAGCAGAACCCGAAAAGGAGGATGGGTAATAGCCCAAAGTCCTATAATGGTAACAACTATCACACTAGAACGCCTAAGAAAAAGGGGATACGAAAGTATGAACGATTACTATGAAAAGGTAAGTTCGATGTTTAATGAACCGCTGTATACGAGACCCGTACGTACAGTGGTGTGAGAGCCTCTCCCTGCTAGGGTTTCCTAGTGGGGCAGGCTACTCGATTATATGCCGTTTTTATTCTTTCCAAGATTGAGTTCTGACTGTTCTAACCATCTTCATTCCAAAGGTTGTTACGTCAATAGCTTTATTTGATAATATAATTATTCCATATCTATTTGTCTTGTCGATTGCCAAAAAGCTTGAATAACCACCTGCCATTCCATTATGCCAAACTATTTCTTTATTACCAAGTAATTTGTCTGCACTTGAAGGTAAAATCCAACCTAAGCCAGTTTCTCCATTAAGTTGTCTTTGATGTGTCTTAATTAAAGATTTTGAAATAATTGTTTCGTTATCTTTCAAATTTGCTTTAATGAATTTAATCATATCAGATGCGTTAGACAAAAACGAACCTGCCCCTGTCAAAACATTGTCTGTCCATATAGGCGTTGGATTTCCGTTCTCATCATATCCCTGAACTATGAATTTTTGGTTACTGCTATCAATAGTAACAAATGTATTTTTCATTTGAAGAGGGTCAAGTAGTTTTTGAGTTACCAACTCCTCATATTTAGTACCACTTTTTATTTCTAATAAGTGTCCTAATAAACCCATTCCAAAATTTGAGTATTCGAAGTTTCCTTCAGCTTGTTTGGCTTCACAAGTTCTTAAATAATCATAGATGTCTTGTGTTACCAAGTCTTTGTAAGGATTTTTTTCATCATTCATTTTAGCAATAAATGAGTTCGGTAAAGATGGAAATCCTGAAAGATGTGTGGCCAAGTGCAATAATGTTGTATTTTGACCTAATGACGATATTTTTACTCTGTCAGTTAAAATTGTTTGAATTTTATCTTCAAGTTGTAATTGTTTTTCGTCAACAAGTAATTGTAAAGTCGAAGTAGTAAAAAGTTTACTTGTTGATGCTAATTCAAAAATGGAAAGGCTATCTGGCAAAATTTGTTTCTCTTTATTGATGGTGCCGTAACCTTTAATAAATGTTTTTCCATTTTTGACAATGCCAATTACAAGTCCAATTGAATTACCTTCCTGAATAAATTTGTTTGCCTGTTTGTCTATTGATATTTCAAGGTTTTTATTGTCAACTACATTGTTTGACTTATACTTAACATAAAAATATAAAGCAAATGCTAATACCGTAATTACCAAAATCACTATTCCAATTATTTTTATTGCTTTCATTGTCTAATTATTTGTGTTTGTCTTAGTTTTTTATACCATAAAAGTTTTGTCGATTATTGCTCTATCTGCCAAAATTTTTGACTTCTCCAATTTTCTCCTGTAATTCCAAATTGTCAAACTAATTAATGGTTGACCAATAGCAATCGGAATTATTAATAATAATACTTGGGGTAAAAATGGAAACAGTTTTGAATTGTTTACTAAGAATGCAGTTAATGCTGCAATGAAACCGTGAGACATTCTGAAAATATGAATGAATAGCCAATAGAGTTTATTAGTTGGTCTTTTGATATAGTTGTAAAGGTCAACTCCGCAACAATAAAGTCCGATTGTAGAGAATGAAAAAAGTACAATTGAATAAAATATGTCTGACGACAAA
>NZ_RJUF01000088.1 GCF_024343775.1 Lacihabitans soyangensis
ACGGTTATTGTATAAATTCCGGCCACTAGACCTGTTGCAGTAGCAGCTGTACCGCCGGAAGGAGCCCATGAATACGAATAATTCGGTGTTCCACCCGAAGCGGTTACCGTTGCTGTTCCAGTATTCGCTCCATTGCATAATACATTGGTTTGAGCTGATACAGATGCGACGAGTGCCGTTGGCTGTGTAATTGTTACCGTTGCTGTTTTCTGACAAGCGTTTGCATCTGTAACTGTCACCGTATATGTTCCAGCTGTTAGACCTGATGCTGTAGCTGCTGTACCGCCAGATGGTGCCCATGAATAGGTATAATTAGGATTTCCACCTGATGCAGTAACCGTTGCTGATCCAGTACTTGCTCCATTGCATATTACATTGGTTTGAGCAGAAATCGATGCGACGAGTGCTGCGGGTTGAGTAATGTTGACAGTTGCCGTTTTCTGACAAGCGTTGGCATCCGTCACTGTTACCGTATAAGTGCCAGCTGATAAGCCGGTTGCGGTAGCTGCAGTGCCTCCAGAAGGTGCCCATGAATAAATGTAAGTTGGACTTACATTTGTAGTTATTGTAGCGGTACCACCCAAAGGAGCTGTTGTATTACTGAATAAGGGATTTCCACCAGACACTGTAACAGTTGCTGATCCAGTACTTGCACCATTGCATAAAACATTCGTTTGAGTAGAAATCGAAGCAACTAGTGCCGTAGGCTGAGTAATGCTAACAGTTGCTGTTTTCTGACAACCGTTTGCATCTGTCACTGTTACGGTGTATGTTCCAGCTGCTAAACCCGATGCAGTGGCCGCAGTGCCACCTGATGGTGCCCACTCATAAGTGTATGAAGGATTTCCGCCTGATGGAGTTACAGTGGCAGAACCAGTACTTGCTCCATTGCATAAAACATCAGTTTGTGCAGAAATAGATGCTAACAATGACGTAGGCTGAGTAATGCTGACGGTTGCCGTTTTCTGGCAAGCGTTGGCATCCGTCACAGTTACGGTGTATGTTCCGGCTGCTAGACCCGAGGCAATGGCAGCTGTCCCACCTGAAGGAGCCCATGAATAGGTATAATTAGGATTTCCACCAGATGCCGATACTGTAGCTGATCCGGTACTTGCTCCATTACAAATTATATTCGTTTGAGCAGAAATAGATGCGACCAAGGCAGCAGGCTGAGTGATGTTGACCGTAGCTGTTTGCAGACAAGAGTTGGCATCCGTCACCGTAACGGTGTAAGTTCCGGCTGATAGGCCGGTTGCTGTTGCTGCAGTACCACCCGATGGAGCCCATGAATACGAGTAAGGACTGATACCGCTTGATGCTGTTACTGTTGCCGATCCGGTACTTGCTCCATTACACGCTATATTCGTTTGTGCTGAAATCGATGCGACCAGTGCTGCTGGCTGAGTGATGTTGACTGTTGCAGTTTTCTGACAAGCGTTCGCATCGGTCACTGTTACTGTGTAAGTTCCAGCTGCCAAACCCGTAGCTGTAGCGGTGGTAGCACCTGAAGGAGCCCATGAATAAGTATAAGAAGGCGTTCCTCCTGATGCCGTCACTGTTGCCGATCCGGTACTTGCTCCATTACACACTATATTCGTTTGTGCTGAAATCGATGCGACCAGTGCCGTTGGCTGAGTGATGATAACTGTTGATGATTTCTGACAACTGTTGGCATCCGTTACTGTTACCGTATAAGTGCCAGCTGCTAGACCCGTTGCCGTCGCCGCTGTTCCACCTGAAGGAGCCCACGAATAAGTGTAGGGAGCAGTACCGCTTGATGCTGTTACTGTTGCAGTTCCGTTATTTCCACCATTACAGCTCACATCCGTTTTGGAAAATAGACTTACTACAGGTGTTGAGACAATTGTTATTGCATTGGTGGCGACTCTACCGCTCACGCAGTTTGTTGATTCACAGGCTGCATAATAGGTAGTGGAAACAGTCGGAGAATTGGATAAATTTGTTCCTGTTCCGATATTTGAGCCACCTGTAGCAGTAGTGTACCAAGTGAGCGTTGTACCACTAGGGCAAGTACCCGATAGGGTTACACTTGTACCTGAACAAACAGTTGTGTTATTGACTGAAACAGAAGTAGGCTTTTTATTGTCAAAATCAAAAGGTACCACAAACGTACAAGTACCATCTGTTACTTGGGCATAAAGTGTTTGTGTACCAGTTGGGATAGTATTGTTTGCTGTAAACATATTTCCAACCGAAGTATAACTTCCTGCCGAGGTAGTTGCTCCTGCATCCGTGAAAATGCCACTTACTGAATAATTATTACTTCCACCCAAAGTAAAGATTGGACAAGAATTTGTAATTACTACTTTGTTATTTGTTATACCCGAAACAGCATTAGCTTTCAATACACCATTGTTTGTGAATGTGCCAGTGTTTGTAAAGCTATATGTATTTGGCATTTGAATTAAACCTGTATTGGTGGTTGTACCACCATTGGTGTAAGTACCACTCGCCATAAGTATTTTACCACAGGCATTGTTGTTAATTGTATTGCCAGTAGGGTTTTCAATACCAGTTCCCGAATTTATGTTTACTGTACCTGTATTGGTGAAGTTTGTAGTTCCCAAAAACTTAAAGGCCAAAACCGTACCGTCATAATTTATAGTTCCCGCATTACTGAAGTTTACAACATCTGTTGGTAAAGCCATCTCCACTCCGATGCCCCCCACTATGTTTATGATACCGTTTAGGCTATTGGTAATTGTTGCTGGTGTTGAAACAGAGCCAACACCGATTGCTTCATCGGTGCTATTAATTTTTATAGTACC
>NZ_RJUF01000089.1 GCF_024343775.1 Lacihabitans soyangensis
CATCGGGTTTAGCAGCTGGAACATACACCGTAACAGTGACAGATGCAAACGGTTGTCAGAAAACAGCAACTGTTAGCATTACTCAGCCTACGGCACTAGTTGCTTCGATTTCTACTCAAACGAATGTTTTATGCAATGGTGCAAGTACTGGATCAGCAACTGTTACAGTGTCTGGTGGAAATCCCTTATTCAGTAATACAACAGCTCCTTTGGGTGGTACCGCTACAATAACTACAAATGTAAGTCCAACTTACATTTATTCATGGGCACCTTCTGGAGGCACTGCAGCTACCGCAACCGGCTTATCAGCTGGCACTTATACGGTAACAGTGACGGATGCCAACGCTTGTCAGAAAACGGCAACTGTCAACATTACTCAACCCGCAGCACTCGTCGCATCGATTTCTGCTCAAACCAATGTAATATGCAATGGAGCAAGTACTGGATCAGCAACGGTTACTGCATCAGGTGGAAATCCTAATTATACCTATTCATGGGCACCATCTGGCGGTACAGCAGCTACAGCATCAGGTCTAACAGCTGGAACATATACGGTGACAGTTACAGATGCAAACGCTTGTCAGAAAACAGCAACGGTAACAATTACACAGCCAACGGCACTCGTCGCATCTGTATCAGCTCAAACCAATGTATTATGCAATGGAGCGAATACTGGAACAGCAACGGTAACCGCTTCGGGTGGAACACCGAATTATTCGTATTCATGGGCTCCTTCCGGCGGTACAGCTGCTACTGCAACAGGTCTAGTGGCCGGAATTTATACAATAACCGTAACTGATGCGAACGCTTGTCAGCAAACTGCAACGGTCAACATTACTCAACCTGCGGCACTAGTCGCATCAATTTCTGCTCAAACGAATATAATTTGTAATGGAGCAAGTACCGGATCAGCTACAGTATCGGCATCTGGTGGAAATCCTAATTATACCTATTCATGGGCTCCTTCAGGTGGGACAGCTGCCATTGCCTCGGGTCTAGCAGCCGGAACATACACCGTAACTGTGACGGATGCCAACGCTTGCCAGAAAACGGCAACCGTCAGCATTACTCAGCCTACGTCATTGTTAGCATCTATTTCTGCACAAACTGATGTTTTATGCAATGGAGCAAGTACTGGTTCTGCCACTGTAACTCCATCAGGCGGAAATCCTTCATACACTTATGAGTGGGCACCATCAGGTGGCACTGCGGCCACTGCATCGGGTTTAGCAGCTGGAACATACACCGTAACAGTGACAGATGCAAACGGTTGTCAGAAAACAGCAACTGTTAGCATTACTCAGCCTACGGCACTAGTTGCTTCGATTTCTACTCAAACGAATGTTTTATGCAATGGTGCAAGTACTGGATCAGCAACTGTTACAGTGTCTGGTGGAAATCCCTTATTCAGTAATACAACAGCTCCTTTGGGTGGTACCGCTACAATAACTACAAATGTAAGTCCAACTTACATTTATTCATGGGCACCTTCTGGAGGCACTGCAGCTACCGCAACCGGCTTATCAGCTGGCACTTATACGGTAACAGTGACGGATGCCAACGCTTGTCAGAAAACGGCAACTGTCAACATTACTCAACCCGCAGCACTCGTCGCATCGATTTCTGCTCAAACCAATGTAATATGCAATGGAGCAAGTACTGGATCAGCAACGGTTACTGCATCAGGTGGAAATCCTAATTATACCTATTCATGGGCACCATCTGGCGGTACAGCAGCTACAGCATCAGGTCTAGCAGCAGGAATATACACCGTAACAGTGACTGATGCAAACGGTTGTCAGAAAACAGCAACGGTCAACATCACGCAGCCTACGGCACTAATCGTTTCAATTTCTGCTCAAACGAATGTATTGTGCAATGGAGCAAGTACAGGATCGGCAACGGTAACCGCTTCAAATGGTACTGCTCCTTACAGCTATTCATGGGCACCTTCTGGTGGTA
>NZ_RJUF01000090.1 GCF_024343775.1 Lacihabitans soyangensis
AGACGTCCTTCAAGCTTCCAAATATTGGGACATGGCTTTACGTCTAGCTTTGAGAACGGAGCAAAAGGCAAATATCAGATAGTAGTACTAGACAAAAGCTGGAAGAAGCTAAAAGCAAGTATCAAGGAAGTAACACGCAAAACTGCACCATTGAGTTTCGATGAACGTAACACAAAACTGAAACTACTGCAACGAGGATGGGTCAACTATTTCAAACTTGGAAATATAGGCAGCAAACTCAAAAGCATAGACAGTTGGACAAGAAACCGTTTACGATATTGCATTTGGACAGACTGGAAAAAGCCAGAACGGAAACGTAAGAACTTGATACGACTGGGAGTTCCACCAAGTAAAGCCTACCAATTTAGCAGAACCCGAAAAGGAGGATGGGTAATAGCCCAAAGTCCTATAATGGTAACAACTATCACACTAGAACGCCTAAGAAAAAGGGGATACGAAAGTATGAACGATTACTATGAAAAGGTAAGTCCGATGTTTAATGAACCGCTGTATACGAGACCCGTACGTACAGTGGTGTGAGAGCCTCTCCCTGCTAGGGTTTCCTAGTGGGGCAGGCTACTCGATTGGCGGTTCGGCCGTTTTATTTCTTGCTATTTTTAGGTAGTTTTTCGTTAACGTTGTAAAGTGCTTTTAATCTCTCCGCATTTTTCTCAACGGTTAATTCAAATCCAATTTTCATTCGTCTTTTGTTTACATTTTTTGGGTCTTGTATTGGCCATATTGCCAATTGTTTATCTTCCCTGAAAATGTTTGCCTGACTTCCATAAATTTGTTTTTTACCCTGCCACATTAAAAGTCGGTCTTCCATCATAGCACAACTAACTTTGTTCGCTTCGCCGATATTTGCTAATCTTTTAAATTCAGGAAACCACTTTATTATTAAAGATTGGTTTGAATGTTGAATTACATAAAAGAAGGCATCTGATGCTTTCAATCCTATTTTACTTTGTTCAATCCAACCATAATTGTCCAAAATTAATGATAGTTTTTCTTGATTTTCGGAATCAATTTCCATCATTCGGTTTAGGTAAGGTCCAGCGTTGGGAGAATCCAAACCAATTGAATCAATCAAAATTCTTCTTATATTTTGGTCTTTGTCAACCATTTCTTCAAGTACTACTTTCAAAGAATCTAATTTATTTTTTGAAATAGTCTGTTTACTTGTCTGTCCAAAGGAGTAAAAAGTCATTGTCAATAGCACAATAGTAAAAAATGGCTTCATTTGTCTATGATGTTTTTTGTTTTTCGGCTGACCGCCAACGGCAGTCTGTGAAAAAACTGCCTTTACAAAACTAAATAAAAGGTTTTGAAAACATACAGAGTTTTTGTATTTTTAATACATCAAAAAACGCTTTCTGCCTTGCCAATTCAATCAAAAACAGACCGAAATCAAGTCCAGTTTTCTAGTTTTGAGGAGCGAATCAACAATGATAATCCTGTTCGGTTTATTGACGCCTTTGTTGATAAACTAGAGATGACTAAACTTGGCTTCATTTCTCAAACTTTCAAAACTGAAGGCCGACCTACTTTTGAGCACTCATTATATTTAAAGCTTTATTTATACGGCTACCTAAACGGTTTACGCAGCAGCCGCAAGCTTGAGAGGGAATGCGTGCGTAATGTAGAGGTTTTTTGGCTGCTTTGCGGTCAGCAGCCTAATTACCACAGCATAGCTGACTTCCGAAAAGACAATCCTAAGGCCCTAAAAAACACGTTCAAACTCTTTGTACTATTTTTAAAAGAATGTGAGCTAATTGGAGGGCGTACAGTAGCCATTGATGGTACTAAAGTAAGAGCAAGTAATTCCAAGAAGAACAACTATAATCAAAAGAAAATAGACCGCCATTTAGCTTATATCGAAGAAAAGACCACGGAATACTTAAAGCAGTTAGAAGAAAATGATAAGCAAAACACTGGTTTAGATGTAAAACATGTTCAGGCCAAAATAGAACGTCTTGCTGGAGCCAAAATCAAATATGAAACACTGGAAAAGCAGCTTTCGACTACAGACGAACCCCAGGTAAGTACGACTGACACAGACGCCAGAGCCTTATTGGTACAAGGACAAGTAGTAGAAGTGAGTTATAACCTACAAGCTGCTGTAGACGAACAGCACAAACTGGTGGTAGCTACACACACACTCAACCGCA
>NZ_RJUF01000091.1 GCF_024343775.1 Lacihabitans soyangensis
GTTTTGAAAGATTGGAATTTCTTTTTGTAGTTTACCCGGTAAGTTCGCTATTACAAAAGGGTGTAGCGGAATTTCAATGTCTGTAAATTCTTTAGTTTCTGAATCCTTTGTTTTGCGTGGCTCAAATACCAAAGTTTTATTTATGATGTTTTTGCCTGTTATGGCTTGCACGTCCGAAATCCTTAATCCTGTGTAGCAACTAAACAAAAAAGCCCTCAAAACTTCACGGTGGTAAACGTTCGTAGTGGTTTCGTAATAAGCCTTAACTTTTTGAAATTCGTCTTCGTGTAGGAATTTTATACGCCTTTGGCCTTTTGGCATTTTGAACTTTTTGCCAAATGGGTAATCAACTTGTATGCCGTCTTCAATAGCGGTGTTTAGGTAGGTTCTGAAATCTTTGAGCGATGTCCAAATGGTATTGCGTTTATACTTCTGATTCTTAAGCCATAGTTTGTAAGATTCGAGCATTAATAAATTGATGTCCTGAAAAGCAATTTTACCTTTGAAGTTTTCAAGCCGTGCAATTGATTCTTTTTGTGCTTTGTATGTATTATACCCAATTTCTAATTTCTGATGCCTATCAAGTAGTTTGGCGTATGCGTATGAAACAAAATCTGTTGTGGGTCTATTCTGTAAAATTAATTTTACTCTGGCCGGCGTTGTTTCGGTGTTTGTTTCTAAATGCTCCGAAATTTTTAGCTTAAGATCATTTATTTTTTTGCTGGCCTGTAAATATTCTTTTAGAGGTGCATCCCCTTGAATTATTCCGTCCTTATTGATAAAAATAGGCTTCCAATGTACGCCTGTGGCTATTTTCATCTGTTTGCCTCCAAATGATACCACTAATCTAACCCCCTCAAATCCTTTGGAATCAGTTCTTTGTGGCGTGCCTGCCACATAAATGTTATGTTTCATGTTACTAAATGTTACTAAAACACGAAAGCCGTATCTAGCTGATAAACAACTAAATACGGCTTACTCCGTGACCCTACGGGAATGTTATAAATAATTGATAATAAGATTGTTATGTATGATGTTACTAATTTTGTTCTTAGTTTCATTTCGTAAGATTCTTTATTATGGCTATCAGTTCTGCGTTTTGTTTCAATAACTCCTTTACCGTTTCACTCTCTGAACCCTCACTTTTTAACACTTCATTAGTATAGTTTTTTACTTTACGGTAAGGAATTTCAGGCTCTTTCAATTGATATATATCAATTTCGCTTCCATACTCAAAGTATTTGTTTGGTTCAATGTCTAATAAATCAGACAATTTTTTGAAATTTTTCAGACTAAAACTTTCTTTTTCTAAGGCCGAATACCAACCCGCCCGGCTCATACCTATTGCATTGATAATTAAATCTTTAGTATAGCCCTTAGCGGCAATACGCTGGTCGATGATGTCTTTTAATTTTTGCATTGTCTTAAAAATATTACACAATATGCTTGCATAGTCCGAATAATCTTACATACATTTGTAAAGAAATTTAATACAAAGTGTTAACAAAAACAATACAAGTAATGAGCGAACCAATTAAAGCCCTACCTTTTTCACCACTCGAAAAGTACTATTTTGAAAGTATCGAAGAAAAGCAAAAACACTTCCGTGTAGAATGGTTTAAGTTTTTCGGACTTACCCGCCCTCAGTTTTACGCCCGTTTGCGTAAACCGCAAATAATTGATCTAGTCCTTTGGCAAATCGTATGCGATGAACTTGTATTCCCTGACAAAATAATTAGAGAATATGAGCATGAATTTTCGGCCAAACTTAAGGCCGTTAGGGTGTTCCAATTACCCCAAAGCTACATTAACCAAATTGAAGAAACTTATAATCTCTAACCCTACAAAATTATGCAAACCTCAGAACGTCAAGCATTTCAAGACACTATTAAAAAATTGACCTCCGAAAACGACACTTTTAAAAGTGAGTTGACCGCTATCAAGATTGAAAGAACCCTATTAAAAAACCGGG
>NZ_RJUF01000092.1 GCF_024343775.1 Lacihabitans soyangensis
GTTGTTACTACTGGTACGGCTGGTGCTGTTTTAGTTCCGATGGTAATTGTATTTGAATTACCCGAAGTACCACAGCTTGTTGTACACGTAGCTGTGTATGTACCTGCTCCGACCTCTTTGCTCGTGCCAGTGCCTAAGCCTGCCGACCAGTTGATCGTGCCGCCTTCACAACCGGTAGCTGTTAATTTAGCCTTCTCATTTGCACATACCGACGACTTGTCTGTTGCCAATACTGGTGCTGACGGTGTAATACCTTTGGTGATTACTACAGGAATAGAGGCTGCACTCTCTCCGCAAATCGTTACGCACTTAACAGTATATGTACCTTCACCTACTGTTTGGCTTGAAGCTGTACTTGCTGTATGGCTCCACTTCAAAGTACCGTTGCAGTTAGAAGCAGTTATGGTTACTGTCTCTATTCCACATACTTCTTTGTCTAAAGCTGTCAATACTGGTACCGTTGGTGTTACTCCTGTTTGGATAGTGATCTTATTCGATGCACTACTTGTTCCACAGGTGTTGGTACATGTTGCTGTATAATCGCCAGATGCTGATACTTGTATCGAAGCTGTTGTCTCTCCGGTACTCCATTTCAAACTTCCTGTGCAACCAACTGCTGTTAATGTCGCTTTCTCGCCATCACAACAAATCGTCTTGTTGGTCTCTATGATTGGTGCGGTTGGTATACTTCCATTCTGAATAGTTATAGAATTCGAGTTCGAGCTTTCACAATCGTTTGCCAAACAAATTGCGGTATAGGTTCCTGCTGATGATACAGTTATTGAAGTACCAGTAGTATTATTTGACCACTTCACTACTCCAGAGCAACCAGTTGCTGTTAATTTAACAGATCCAGTCTCACAAACAGTAGTTGGGCCATCGATGGCAATAACTGGTGCCTGTGGTTTCGGTTTAACCGTTACTACCAAGCTTGCAGTTACACTACATCCATTGGATGTAACTTTTATCGTATATGTTCCAGCATTAGCCCCTGTAACATTATTTATACTTGCTGTTCTTTGAATTGAGCTAAAACCATTTGGCCCAGTCCAAGAATATGTTGCAGAAGTTCCGTAGTCAGGCACTGTTAAAGTTAATATTTCGCCTTGACAAAGATTTATATTTGTCAAATTGATGGCATCAAGCTTTTTAACTTGTACACTTACAGTAGCCGTACCTGTACATCCTTTGCTACTTGTAACAGTTACAGAATATGTACCTTGATTTACAAGGTCTGCATTCGAAATTATTGGATTTTGCAAAGCCGATGTAAAACCATTTGGTCCGCTCCAAGAGTAAGTCGTTCCACCGCTTGTGAACAAATTAATTTGGTCTCCGAAACACACTGGTGAGTTGCTAGTAGCCACTGGAGCTAGTTTAGCTGGCTCTCCGACGATTATATTGGCAATGTTAACTTTGCAATTATTGGCATCGGTAATTACTATAGAGTATGTACCTGCTGGTAATGCTGTTATCACTTGAGTAGTAGCTGAAGTATTCCATTTGTAACTATATGGTGCTGTTCCACCTGATGGAATTGCAGAAATACTTCCATCCGTTCCACCATTACATGTTACATCGACAGTTAAGGTATTGGCCGTCAATTGCGTTGGCTGAGCCACTACCACACTTGCGGTTACAGTACATCCTTTTGCATCTGTTACAGTTACTGTATAGCTGCCTGCTGTCAAACCATTCGCTGTTGCTGAGGTTCCACCGCTTGGTAGCCAGTTGTAAGTATATGCTGGTGTTCCGCCCAAGGCTGTTACCGTCGCTTTTCCGTCGTTTCCGCCGAAACAACTAACACCTATCTTCGTTGCACTTGCAGTCAATTGCGTTGGCTGTGCTACTACTACACTTGCGGTTGCAGTACATCCTTTTGCATCTGTAACTGTTACTGTATAGCTGCCTGCTGTCA
>NZ_RJUF01000093.1 GCF_024343775.1 Lacihabitans soyangensis
TACCACTGTCTGTTGGATTAACCTCAGCCAATGTTCATGACGTAAACTATCTTGGAATGATAGACAAAAAAGAACAACTTGCAGGTTATGAGTTAATTGCAGACAAAGGTTATCTCTCATTGGGCTATCAAACATCTCTTTTTGAACAAGACAAAATCAGACTAATAACACCAATTAGAGGTAATATGAAAGAAAGAGTAGATGTGTGGAATAAGTCTTATCGATATATTAGAAAAAGAATTGAAACCCTTTTTTCACAACTCTGTGATCAAATGATGTTTAAAAGAAACTACTCAAAATCATTAGATGGCCTGCTTACAAGAGTCGTTGCAAAGGTAAACGCTGTAGCTGTTTTACAATTCATAAATATGTCAAACAATAGACCAATAAATCAGTTGAAGCATGCCATGTTTATTTAAACCGCACAAGGGGTTAATGAATTATACGAATCCAAATCAAAAAATAAATTCTTGGGCCTAAGAAGCCCAGTGCTGAAGAAATAACAAATTTACCGATGCTAAAAGCTGATTTGGGTGAATTGAGCAGAAATACCTCAATTCATGTTTAAGTAACTGTAAGCTAAACCCATGGCTACGCTATTAAAATTGTCGCCCGATTTCAGTTTTGCTTCTCCAAATTTATCTTTAAATATCTGATTCAAAGGCTTTATAAGGGAAGTACCTCCTGTCATAAAAACCACATCTATTTCGTCTTTTCCAATTCCTTTTTCAACCAAGAATTGGTCCAGGTAATCTTCAATTTTCGATAAGTTCTGAGCGATAATCTCATCCTTAAACTCTGATAAACTTACTTCCTCCTCTATTTCTATTCCGTGTTTCTGAAATACCAAGGCAGCTTTTTCTTCGTGTGTGAGCGTAATTTTTGCTTTCTCTATTTCCTTGAAAAAAGAATAGCCCAAATTCTCCGAAATCAAAATTTGGAGGTTTTTCACCCTAAAATCTTTACCAGAATATTGATACGATTTCTCGATGCTCAACTTCATTCTGAGTGTATCCAGAAAGTTCATTTTTTCCCAAGAACAGATATTCTGAAAATATGAAAGAGGCAAATCGAGTGGTTTGCCGGGTGTAAACTCCTCCTTCACTCCCCTACCAAAATGCGGAGTGCCTTTATGCCACATAATGTCAGAGTCGAAATTATCCCCACCGATATAGATACCTCCCTGACCAATAATATCACTTTTACGGTTCGCCAAATTTTTAGCTGCGGGATCAAGCCTCATCAGCGAAAAATCAGACGTACCCCCTCCAAAGTCTGCCACCAAAACCAATTCCGATTTCTCGATTTGTCGTTCATACGTATAGGCCGCCCCAACGGGTTCTAGCTGAAAATGTATCTTTTCAAAACCCGCAATTTTAGCGGCTTTTTCGAGCCTAATTTGGGCCAAGGTATCCTTGTCGGCGGCTTCATCAAAGACCACTGGTCGACCAATTACTGCGGTTTTTATATCTTCAGATAGAAAATCATCAGCCAGTTTTTTGAGATGGACCAAAATCAAAGCCACCAAGTCCTCGGCTTTGTACATGCGGTTACCAATTCGGGTATCTACAAAGCTTTTGTTAGGCAAAACCTTCTTGATAGACTTCATAAATCGGCCGGTCATCCGATTCTGCACATATTGATCAATGGCATCTTGGCCTACAGCCACTTTTGTAAACTGACCACGTTCCTTGGGCTCCTGAAAAAACAAAAGAGAAGGTACCGTAAAAAGTTTAACAGCCTCACGAGTGTCTGTATCTAAAATGGCCAAAGCTGAGTTGGAAGTGCCGAAATCTATGCCGTAGATGTATTTTTGCATGTAAAACTATTGAAGTAAAAGAACCCACTCTGCCGAGCAAATCCCACAAAAGGGCTGCAAATATAGGCAGAAAATGGGGGGAATGGGAAGGGAATTATTGGTTTGTGGGAAAGTTTATATCGGAAAACAATTAAAAATAACCACTCACACTACGGTTATTGGTGGTAAA
>NZ_RJUF01000094.1 GCF_024343775.1 Lacihabitans soyangensis
ATGAGTTGATAGCCGAGAATGATGCTTGGCAAGAAAACTTAGAATTGGCAACAAGTATAAAGGGAATAGGAAAAATAGTATGTTTATGGGTAATTGTATATTCCAGGAACTTTTCAGAGGAATTTAATGCTCGTAAATTTGCCTCTTTGGCAGGAGTTGCTCCATTTGAAATAAGCTCTGGAAGTAGTATTAACGGTGGTTTTCACGTCAATTGTTATTCTCATAAGCAGCTAAAAGGCATTTTTCATATAGCAGCAATGGCAGCCATACGGTTTAACCCGCAAATGAAGGAATATTTTGACCGAAAGAAAACAGAAGGAAAGAAAGGTTTTGTGGCAATGAATAATGTGAAAAACAAATTGATTCATCAGATGTATGCAGTTGTAAGAACTAAAACACCTTTTAATCCAGAATATGTTTATAAAAGAGCAGCATAATTTTAAAGAAAATATTTGGATTTAAGTTAGCTATCGAAGGCGGGGATTTTTAGCACTAAACTTCATTAGATGCACAAAGCTTGAATTTAGCACTTCACTTTCATAGAAGCACGAAACCCCCGCTTTTGCAAAACGGCTGTTGGCAGTAGGTTTTCTATCCGTCCGCTGTTCCTTTTCTTGCTGGTTGTACATTGTCAAGTAAATTTGCTTTTACAATTTTAAGTGCTTCTTCTGCATTTCCTTCGCCAAGGTATTCATTTCTATTTTTTGTCACAACAAATAGGGTTTCAAATTTATTTCTGTCTTGCTCTTCGATACTTTTTTTTTCTTTAATTGGAACGAAGTTCTCAAATTGTTTGGGTGTCACATTTGGTAAGTCTTCTGTGTCATATGGATAACCTGTACACCTACTAAAGCAAAGAGTATACAAACTTGTAAAAGGAAAAAGTTTAGAGAGGACTTCATCCTTAATTGCAATTTTTACAAATTCGATTAGCTCCGTGTTGAATTTGTCTTGTAAGATTAAGTTCCAAGTGTATTCAACTTCTTTGTTATCGTCAAATGCAAAAGCTTTTTCGTTTGGTGATACAAATGAAAATTTGTCAGCTAATTCTCTCGTAGTAACTTCATTGCAAAGCCAATAATCTATTACTTGGATAAGTTCTGAAATGTTTTTAGTATGCCCGTTTGCAAGACAAACTCCGTCCTTCCAAAAGTCAGGCAGATATAATTTTTCTTCCGCACCAATGTATACTTGTGAAAATTTTTTCCCATTCTTAATTAATGAAAAATTTAGAGGAAATTCGTCCAAGTTACTTTCCCTTAGAACTCTCAAATTGGAATTAAATTTAACAAATTCAAAATCTATCGCATTTTGAAGTCCACCGACTTTTTCCAACTCCGGATACATTGTCTGAATTGGTGTCTTTGACTTAAAGATTTTAAATATTCTGTCTAACATTTTTAATTGTCGGATTGTATCGTTCTAAACTTACTGCCAACGTTCAGGGCTTTTGGCAGGTGGGGAAATAGAATTCCTTCTGCTCAGCCTTAGTACAAATGTAAATTAAAGTTCCTAATGTTCAATTACTTCCGCCCGCCCCACTTGACACAAGGACATGTGTGTGCCCAGTATGGACATCGAGTACGAAAGTACAAATAAACTCTAGAAGGTGCAAGTCGAAAAGACTGAGTCCTTTACATGCTAGTTGGTAAAGTGTGTTAGTAAGTCGCAAGCTGGTTTCTCGTGAGGGATGCAGTGAAGAAAGCGAGACTACAAAATTCGGTACTGACTTACAGAAACGGAATAAGAGGCTATGATAGGTGGATAAGTATGCACATCAATACAAAGTCCGTGGCCAACAAACCTATCAGAGTAGATTTCGCAGGCATCGAATGAAAGAGTATGTTCTTACCTGGGGAGGTCTTCACAACCACGAGTGGTTAAGTGAAGAAGTCAGCAGAGGTCGTAGTAACTACCAGCAACGAGCCAAGTCCTGAATGGGAAATCTTGGACGGTCTCACACAGTAGCGAAGGACCAAACATTAAACGTTTCCAATGCACCT
>NZ_RJUF01000095.1 GCF_024343775.1 Lacihabitans soyangensis
ATTCCGTTGCGGCCTAAATCCATAGCTATTTTCATGAAAATCCAGCTCGAATAAAGGCATGAGGGCTTGGCTTACTGCTTGTTGCAGTACTCTGTCTACCACAGTTGGTACTCCTAGTAGTCGGGTTTTACCATTGGGCTTGGGTATTTCCACCCCCCGAATGGCTTGCGGTTTGTACTCATGATTAATGATTTTAGTAAATAAACTTTCTTGATGATGTTCAAAGTATTCTATAAGTTCGCTCACAGGCATCCTATCCACCCCTGCACTGCCTTTGTTGGCTTGCGTTTGGCGGATGGCTTGCTTGATGTTGCTTCGTTTCAGTACTTTTTCTATCATCGTTTTCAGTTTCCTTGTTTCTCATTTGTTCCTAAGCTACCGAAAGGCTCTTAGGTGCATTGGAAACGTTTAATGTTTGGTCCTTCGCTACTGTGTGAGACCGTCCAAGATTTCCCATTCAGGACTTGGCTCGTTGCTGGTAGTTACTACGACCTCTGCTGACTTCTTCACTTAACCACTCGTGGTTGTGAAGACCTCCCCAGGTAAGAACATACTCTTTCATTCGATGCCTGCGAAATCTACTCTGATAGGTTTGTTGGCCACGGACTTTGTATTGATGTGCATACTTATCCACCTATCATAGCCTCTTAGTCCGTTTCTGTAAGTCAGTACCGAATTTTGTAGTCTCGCTTTCTTCACTGCATCCCTCACGAGAAACCAGCTTGCGACTTACTAACACACTTTACCAACTAGCATGTAAAGGACTCAGTCTTTTCGACTTGCACCTTCT
>NZ_RJUF01000096.1 GCF_024343775.1 Lacihabitans soyangensis
GTACCCCTCCGCCCCAAAAACAATAGAGCAAGAACAAGCGATAGGGGTGGGCACTGGGTCGGGCAGATCTACGCTCGTAATCTTCGCATTACCATTCTTGATTATGCTCCCGTTTTTGTGCCCAGCCTAGCGGCCAGGTTACAAAGAGCTCATGGTTGGTGAGCGATAGTCGAACCACTAACCGTCAAACAAACCAGACCAGCCGCAGGCAAAGCCAGTCCTAACTTTACCCTCCTTTTTAAGGAGGGTCGGCCGCAGGCCGGGGTGGTTAGTACGACAATTCACCCACCGCAGGTGAGCAGAACAACCATTTTAAAAAAAACAAAACGCTAAACATATAAATATTTCAATAACCGATCTAAAATAGTCAAAACGAAAAACGGCAGAAAATGCCCAAGAAAACACATTCAATCCAGAAAAGGGGAGATTGCGGCAAAAAAAGCACATATAACGAAACGCCAAACAAATATAACAAAAGCAAGAACTTTCTATGAGGTAGAAGTCAAAAGTCTTTGAAAAGCAGTGAATTAGGAGAAATGGTTAAAAAGAATAATAAAATAATATTTGGAAAAGGGGGAAATAGTGTCTTACCTTTGCACTCCCAAACGGCGAGGACGTATAAACGGAGAAGCTTGGAAGGGGATAAAGTTCAAATAAATAAATAAATTTTTTTCTTAAAAAGTTTTGGGGGTTAAAAAAAGGTTCTTACCTTTGCACCCCGATTAAGTCGGAAGGAAACGAGAAGGGAAAAAAAGAGGATACTGGAAACAGTGACGAGCTCACGGTGAAGTGGGATAAAGTTCATTAACTTATTGGAGATAGAGACGAAACATAAAGTTGGGAGATCTTTCGATGTAAGAAATTACTATGGAGAGTTTGATCCTGGCTCAGGATGAACGCTAGCGGCAGGCTTAATACATGCAAGTCGAGGGGGCAGCAATGTCACCGGCGAACGGGTGCGTAACGCGTATGCAACCTACCTACATCAGGGGGATAGCCCTAGGAAACTGGGATTAATACCGCATAATATTGGATATGGCATCATAACCAATTGAAATATTTATAGGATGTAGATGGGCATGCGTAGGATTAGCTAGTTGGTAAGGTAACGGCTTACCAAGGCTACGATCCTTAGGGGCTCTGAGAGGAGTATCCCCCACACTGGCACTGAGATACGGGCCAGACTCCTACGGGAGGCAGCAGTAGGGA
>NZ_RJUF01000097.1 GCF_024343775.1 Lacihabitans soyangensis
TCTTTCAATGCGAGTACGCAAAACCCAAGCATCAGCAATGTAACTACTGCAGCAAGTGGTACTTATAGCTTAACTGTAACGGATGCCAATGGATGTAGTGCAAGTGCAACTAAAGTTGTTACAATCAATTCTTTGCCAGTACCAAATCCGAGCTCAGACTCACCAAAATGTGTTGGTACGACTTTATCATTCAATTCAGTAGCAGGTATGAGTAGTTATGCATGGAGTGGACCAAATTCGTTTAGTTCTTCTATTCAGGATCCTAGTATCAGTAATGTCTCTATTGCTGCTAATGGTACTTATACACTCACTGTTAGCAATGCTAATGGATGTTCGGCCTCGGCTACTACGGTGGTTACAATTAATCAGATTTTACCTCCGACCATCACCCCTCCGAATACCTTGGTAGTATGTTCCCCAAGTACATTGACCCTAACAGCCAGTAATTGTGCAGGCACAGTGACGTGGTCAGAGG
>NZ_RJUF01000098.1 GCF_024343775.1 Lacihabitans soyangensis
GATGCGAATGGCTGTCAAACGACTGCGAGTGCAACGATAACGCAACCAGCAGCGGCAATTAGTGCTACCATCGTTGATTACACTTTAGGTTGTACAGAAACTAATGGTACAATAAATTTAACAGTTTCTGGTGGGACCGGAGGATACTTTTTTGATTGGGACAACGACGGTACTGGTGATTTTAATGATAACCAAAACTTGACAGCTGGTCCTGGCTCTTATAATGTAACTATAAGAGATGAGAATGGGTGTGAAATTGTAAGAACTGGAAATATTATTTTTACACCTTGTCCTGAATTGACAATCATAAAAACACAAACAGCAGGTCAAAACCTGGTAACGACTCCGGGTGTACTTACCTATACTATTGTTGTAACCAATACAGGCAATACTTCACAAACCGGAGTGGTGGTGCGTGATACATTACCGAATGGAACAGTAACCGTACTATCAGGTCAAACAGAAAGTCTTTCTGCTAACAATATTCTCA
>NZ_RJUF01000099.1 GCF_024343775.1 Lacihabitans soyangensis
GGAGCCCATGAATAGGTATAATTAGGCGTTCCACCAGATGCGGTTACTGTTGCCGTTCCAGTACTTGCTCCATTACATCCTACGTTAGTTTGGGCCGAAATAGATGCTAATAAGGTGGTTGGCTGAGTAATTATTACCGTTGCTGTTTTCTGACAAGAGTTGGCGTCTGTAACTGTCACCGTATATGTTCCAGCTGTTAGACCTGATGCTGTAGCTGCTGTACCGCCAGAAGGTGACCATGAATAGGTATAATTAGGATTTCCACCCGATGCAGTCACAGTTGCTGATCCAGTACTTGCTCCATTACATAATACATTGGTTTGAGCAGAAATAGATGCCACAAGTGCGGTCGGCTGAGTAATATTGACTGTTGCTGTTTGCTGACAAGCGTTTGCATCAGTCACTGTTACCGTGTAAGTACCAGCCGCTAAACCAGTAGCTGTAGACGCTGTACCACCAGAAGGTGCCCATGAATAGGTATAATTAGGATTTCCACCAGATGCAGTCACAGTTGCTGATCCAGTACTTGCTCCATTACATAATACATTGGTTTGAGCAGAAATAGATGCCACAAGTGCGGTCGGCTGAGTAATATTGACTGTTGCTGTTTGCTGACAAGCGTTTGCATCAGTCACTGTTACCGTGTAAGTA
>NZ_RJUF01000100.1 GCF_024343775.1 Lacihabitans soyangensis
TGCTAATGGATGTTCGGCCTCGGCTACTACGGTGGTTACAATTAATCAGATTTTACCTCCGACCATCACCCCTCCGAATACCTTGGTAGTATGTTCCCCAAGTACATTGACCCTAACAGCCAGTAATTGTGCAGGCACAGTGACGTGGTCAGAGGGTGGAGCTACGGGTACAAGCCTAACGCTCAATGCAGTAGGAACTTATAGTATTTCGGCCACTTGTAGCGTAAATGGCTGTATATCAGAAGCCAGCACGATTATCACAGGCTTGGAAGTCAAAGCATTGCCTGTTTCTTCAGCTACAAGTAATTCACCTATTTGTGCGGGCGGCTCATTAAATCTAATCGGATCTGAAGGAGAAACCTATCTCTGGTCAGGTCCAAATAGTTACAGTTCTACGGATCGAAACCCAATAATATTAAATACCGTTATAGCCAATGCTGGCACTTATACATTGACGGTTACTTCTAAAGGATGTAGTAGCACTGCACAAACAGTGGTGGCTATAAACACCATATCCA
>NZ_RJUF01000101.1 GCF_024343775.1 Lacihabitans soyangensis
AAATAAGAAAAATATACTTTTATAAAATGGAAGAAATAGATTTATTGTTGGATATGGCTCAGGACGCTATGGAGCGAGCCATGAAACACACGCAAATAGAATTATCTAAAATAAGAGCCGGTAAAGCCAGTACCAGCATGTTAGACGGCATACAAGTTGAATATTATGGTATCATGACACCTATCTCTCAGGTATCGTCACTTACCACACCTGATGCCCGCACCATTCAGGTAAAACCTTTCGAAAGAAAAACGATTGGAGATATAGAAAGGGCCATCATCAACTCCAACGTAGGCCTAAACCCAGCCAACGACGGCGAAACCATCCGACTCAATGTACCGCCACTTACCGAAGAACGCCGTAGAGATTTGGTAAAAAAGGTTAAGCAAGAAATTGAAGTGGCTAAGGTCAATATTCGAAAGGTACGCCAAGAAACCAACGATGACCTCAAAAAACTCAAAAACGATGGTGTTTCTGAAGACGCCATTAAAATTGGTGAAGAGAAGGTACAAAAACTCACCAACCAGTTTATAGACAAAACCGACCAGATGTTTGCGGCCAAAGAAACCGATATTATGCAGGTGTAGGTTTTCTCAAAATATTAAGTCTCCGAAAGCTCGATTTTTAATCGGGCTTTTTTTTTGTTCCAAAAATCTAAAAAAAATGCAGACCTCAAAGAAGTCTGCATTTTTGATTTGCTCTAATGAATTTCCTTAAATATGTACATTCTAATTGTCACAACCTTTGATTTCAGCTTTGAAGACTGAGCCTGAAGATGTTTCAAAACCAGGGTTCAAAGTTACTGAACCTCCTGCTTGATAAGTTACTTTTGAGGTTGGGCTTAACTTGTTGCTTGCGTTAATTAAGACAGCTGCTTTTTTAGTTTCAGTACCATTAATGTTATCAGCAGGATTTCTTAAAACTATCTCATTTGGACAAGGGCTGCTAACTACTACAACAATTAATGGTTTTATTTGAACACAACCACCAGGTGTAGTTGCCTTAATGTAATACGTACCAGGTATCGTAACCGCATTCGGATTTGCTAAAGGTATTGTACCCGCTGCATCTGTGTGATACGTAATAACCGTAGCCGCTGGCATTATAGATCCAGTTCTTAAAGCAATATCAGTAATATCTACCGAAGAACTTACAGGAGGATTAACAACCAATAAACTTAACGAATCTTCTTTTGATATCACTATAGTATCACTTATTGAACATCCAAATCCAGTTGAAAGTGTGGCTATATAGGTACCAGCCGTATCCACTATAATAGAATTAGTAGTTTCACCCGTATTCCATAAATAACTACCACTACCAGATGCTGTTATAGTGACTGAAGGTACATTGCAGTTTAAAATTGAAGCAGAAGCAACTAACGAAATAGAAGGAGTTTGCAACATCATATCGTTACTGAAGATGGCCGATGCTACCGAGGTACAGCTTCCTTTGGTTGCAGTCACCGTATAGCTGGTGCCTAAGGTCATGCCACTTATTTCTCCTGTTACTCCTACCGATGGGCCCGCTGGGCTGAAAGTATAACTTACTGTTCCATCATAGTTGCCAATGCTGCTGATCTCATCCGCTGCACAACTTGATGCTGTACTTGTTATCGTTGGTACTGCTGGAGTCTCCAACATCGCAGCATTGCTAAAGCTTGCACTCACCGCTGAGGTACATGCTCCGATTCCTGAGGTAACGG
>NZ_RJUF01000102.1 GCF_024343775.1 Lacihabitans soyangensis
ATGAGATCAGCAGCATTGGCAACTACGACGGAACAGTAAGTTATACTTTCAGCCCAGCGGGCCCATCGGTGATTGCAGGTGGAATAGTAAGTGGCATGACTTTAGGCACCAGCTATACGGTGACTGCAACCAAAGGAAGCTGTACCTCGGTAGCATCGGCCATCTTCAGTAACGATATGATGTTGCAAACTCCTTCTATTTCGTTAGTTGCTTCTGCTTCAATTTTAAACTGCAATGTACCTTCAGTCACTATAACAGCATCTGGTAGTGGTAGTTATTTATGGAATACGGGTGAAACTACTAATTCTATTATAGTGGATACGGCTGGTACCTATATAGCCACACTTTCAACTGGATTTGGATGTTCAATAAGTGATACTATAGTGATATCAAAAGAAGATTCGTTAAGTTTATTGGTTGTTAATCCTCCTGTAAGTTCTTCGGTAGATATTACTGATATTGCTTTAAGAACTGGATCTATAATGCCAGCGGCTAC
The DNA here is from genome assembly GCF_024343775.1 of Lacihabitans soyangensis. Lineage (GTDB taxonomy): Bacteria > Bacteroidota > Bacteroidia > Cytophagales > Spirosomataceae > Leadbetterella > Leadbetterella soyangensis. The sequence continues at coordinate 497 of NZ_RJUF01000102.1, forward strand.
GGTTATTACGTATCACACAGATGCAGCGGGTACAATACCTTTAGCAAATCCGAATGCGGTTACGATACCTGGTACGTATTACATTAAGGCAACTACACCTGGTGGTTGTGTTCAAATAAAACCATTAATTGTTGTAGTAGTTAGCAGCCCTTGTCCAAATGAGATAGTTTTAAGAAATCCTGCTGATAACATTAATGGTACTGAAACTAAAAAAGCAGCTGTCTTAATTAACGCAAGCAACAAGTTAAGCCCAACCTCAAAAGTAACTTATCAAGCAGGAGGTTCAGTAACTTTGAACCCTGGTTTTGAAACATCTTCAGGCTCAGTCTTCAAAGCTGAAATCAAAGGTTGTGACAATTAGAATGTACATATTTAAGGAAATTCATTAGAGCAAATCAAAAATGCAGACTTCTTTGAGGTCTGCATTTTTTTTAGATTTTTGGAACAAAAAAAAAGCCCGATTAAAAATCGAGCTTTCGGAGACTTAATATTTTGAGAAAACCTACACCTGCATAATATCGGTTTCTTTGGCCGCAAACATCTGGTCGGTTTTGTCTATAAACTGGTTGGTGAGTTTTTGTACCTTCTCTTCACCAATTTTAATGGCGTCTTCAGAAACACCATCGTTTTTGAGTTTTTTGAGGTCATCGTTGGTTTCTTGGCGTACCTTTCGAATATTGACCTTAGCCACTTCAATTTCTTGCTTAACCTTTTTTACCAAATCTCTACGGCGTTCTTCGGTAAGTGGCGGTACATTGAGTCGGATGGTTTCGCCGTCGTTGGCTGGGTTTAGGCCTACGTTGGAGTTGATGATGGCCCTTTCTATATCTCCAATCGTTTTTCTTTCGAAAGGTTTTACCTGAATGGTGCGGGCATCAGGTGTGGTAAGTGACGATACCTGAGAGATAGGTGTCATGATACCATAATATTCAACTTGTATGCCGTCTAACATGCTGGTACTGGCTTTACCGGCTCTTATTTTAGATAATTCTATTTGCGTGTGTTTCATGGCTCGCTCCATAGCGTCCTGAGCCATATCCAACAATAAATCTATTTCTTCCATTTTATAAAAGTATATTTTTCTTATTTCACCAACGTTCCTATTTTTTCACCTTCTACCAATCTCAAAAGGTTGTTTTCTTGGTTCATATCAAAAACGATAATGGGCAATTTGTTTTCTTTACAAAGTGTAAAGGCCGTCATGTCCATCACTTTAAGTCCTTTTCCTATCACTTCGTCAAACGATATTTCGTCGTATTTTGTTGCATCCGGATTTTTGCGGGGATCGTCAGAATAGACACCATCTACACTTGTTCCTTTGAGCAATACATCGGCTCCAATTTCTACGGCTCTCAATGCACCACCAGAATCCGTGGAGAAATATGGATTGCCTGTTCCTGCTCCAAAAATCACTACTCTACCTTTTTCTAGGTGACGGATCGCTCTTCTACGTATAAATGGCTCGGCTATTTGCTCCATCTTAATGGCAGACAACAAACGGGTCTTTACGCCTTCGCTCTCTAAAGCACTTTGAATGGCCATACCA
>NZ_RJUF01000103.1 GCF_024343775.1 Lacihabitans soyangensis
ACCAAAAGATGTCTGGAAAGACGGAATGGACAAGAGGGCGGAGAAAAAAATAGTGCGGGTGAAAATGTTTTTAAATATGGAGGCTTCCCGCCTAAAATGAAGTTTAAAATGCCGGCTGCTGTAGCCGAAATACCTATTTTTGGGCAATCTGTTGACCATTATAAAAAAGAGATTGATGAGATATTAAGTTCTGCAAAATTATTTATAGAAGCTGTAGAGTCTGACCTTGGAACCTATAAAACGCAACACCCTGCATTGGGAATGTTAAATGCCAAAGAATGGTTTCACAGTTTAGAAATGCATTCGAGGCACCATCTGAACCAAAAAGTAGAACTCGAGGCCTTATCTGCTCATGTCTGATATAAAGTACAGGCTTTACCCCACCTTACTCAACGAGTTTGGAAAATACATTAGTTCTCCAACATTGGAAATGAGAACCTCTTTGCTCAATAGAATCAACAGAGTCAGAGACTTCGATGATGCCACGCTCAAAAGAATGAAAAAAGGCTCAAATTTTGAAGATGCCGTTCTCAAAAATAGACCACATGTATTTGAAAATCAAATTGTTGAAAAAGTGAGAAATATGTTGCCTGCCTCTAGGGTAGAGCAGATGCCCATAAAATTCACGCACCAAAATATTCAGTTTTATGGATTTGCCGATGTGGTAGGAGAGGGCAAAGTAATAGACATAAAAACTACTTCAAGCTACAAACCCCATAAATTCCAGTACAATTTCCAGAATCTCTACATGTATGCACTCAAAGACAAGGGCTGCAGCAGTATGGAGTACATCATCTACGATTTCAAAGAAATACACATAGAGACTTACCCGCTAGCCACTTACGATTTCTCCGCCATGCTCCACCACATGGAACTCTTCACCGAATTCCTCGAAGAAAACCGCCAGTTTATCACCGACAAAAAGATATTTGTGGAAGAAGTGAGTGGAGGATTGTTTGGGTGAGGTGGGAAATAAGTGTAAATTAAAATACTGATATACAGTTAGTTATAATTTTTTAGAATATATATTTTTATCTACGCAAATTGACTGCGTACTGTCTTCTCAATTTTGCATCATCAAAAATAATAAAACAATTGAGCAGGTCAATCAGAAGGTTCGAGTCCTTTATGTTTTGCGATAAAAGGTGGTTTCTTGAACCTGATGTGGGTATCCGCATACCCCATAGTATTTGAGAAGTATCTTTAAATATGCTGTCGGAAATTTTGCTTTTTATCACCATTTGTGGGTCGGGGGTTCGAATCCCTCTCCTTGAAAAAGGATAACTCAGTCTGGATAGAGTAACAAACCAATGCAGGTTCGAATCCTGCCTAGCTCGTGAGAGTTAGAAGCTAAGTGGCTAAGCAGTTGACTGTTAATCAACAAAAGAAAGGGATTGGTCCTCCCAAAAGGATTACAACCAGTTTGAAGAATTCTAGCTCGTTTTCAAATAGAAATTGAGCAATTCAAACAGAACTTGAAAGAAGAGGATACCGAATAGAAATGGAGATTTACTTTTTGATAGAAGGTATTTATTTAATCAAAATGTCTCAATGGAGAAAATTGATTATATATTTTGCTAAATATTTAAAAACTAAATTTCTAATTCTAAACTTAATCTGATTTCCGTTTTCAAGAAATGAAAACTTTAGACTGGTTATTTTTTAATTTTTAAACATTTTACAGAAAATGAAGAAAGTAAGAGTAAATATCAATCAAATAGGATTGGTATTAAAAAATGACGAATTCGTTGAAATTTTATCAACAGGAGTTTATTGGTTTTTCAAAAACGAGCAGGTCTACATATACGAAAAAGGTAGTCAGTTTAATTCACCTGTTGATTTGAACCAGTTAATGCAGAATCAGGAAGTTATGGATGCCCTTGAGATTGTAGAAGTTGGAGACAACGAAATTGTATTACAGTTTGAAGATAAAGTATTTAAATGTGTCTTGACTGCTGGGAAATTTGCCTACTGGAGAGGTTTAAGGAATTACAGATTTGATAAGTATGAT
>NZ_RJUF01000104.1 GCF_024343775.1 Lacihabitans soyangensis
GGGCATTGGGGGGGAATAGTTTGAATCTTAAAATAGTTTTAAGATTTTTTTTTGTAAAACTAAAAATACAAACAAATCTACTCCAAATTTTAAAATAGTTTTAATTATTGCCAAAAAGACTAAATTTTTAAGAGCGAAATTTAACTTTGCAATTCAATTTTCACTTTTTAATATTTGTTTTCAGTTCCATAAATGAAAGTATTACTCTTCTTCCTCTAATTAATTATAGGTTCATACAATCAGGTGTTTTGTCAAAAAAAGTATAATTACGCTGTTAAATTGAATTTCATGTATGATCAAAAGTTTAATTTTGATATTGGTCAAAAGGATTCTTTATATTTCTACACGGATCTTAATGAACCTAAAATCAGAGTTAAACCTTCGTTATTAATATTGAATAAAAGAGGGAATTCTTGGGAATTGCAGCTAGAAGGAGGTCTTTTTGACCAAAGAAAATCAAAGAAATATCAGAACTTTCCTACTAGTGACATTTATAGTCACTCTTCAAAATTTGTCAGAATAATAGGTATCAATCATGTCAATTTTATACAAAATCCAGCAAGAAAAGTCAGATTTTCCATCTCTTTAAATTATATGTTAGGATACGAAAAAACTTCAAACACTGTTTATTTTGGCGACTCATACAATAATTCTAGCACAAGAGTTTTACTTGAATATGGTGTCTCAACACGAATTGGATACAACTTGTCAGAAAAATTATTCTTTGAGATTAATCCACCTTTTCTAAAAAATAAAAGGTTAGAACTGGGGAAAAAAATTTCAAACCATCCTAGTACTCCCATTAGTTTAAGAAGACAACCAATTTTTGATTTTGAACACAACGGCCCAGTATTAAATTATACTAATTTTAGATTAAGTGATACCTATTTTAGAGATATTGTTTCTCTAGGTTTTAAATTTTAAATGCTCAATTCTAAGCACAAAAAAAATCCCCAGCCTCTCAGCTAGGGATTCTCCGCAAAAACAAACCAAGAAATATTATTTTCCAGCTTGTTCTGCAATGATATTTAATGCTGCACCAGCTTTGAACCA
>NZ_RJUF01000105.1 GCF_024343775.1 Lacihabitans soyangensis
AAACGTTTATAAAAAGAAGGAATATTATGTATGGCCTCATGTCGAAAGGTTAAATTTTAATGCTAATTAAATACGTTTTTTGGCAAAATATAAAACCAAACATAAAAAATAAAAAAAAACCTCCAAAATTGGAGGCTCATATTAACATTTCGTTATTTGACTGTACTGAGATATTTAACAGCAAAACCCACCCAATCGGCTTCCGTGTCTGGGATTCTCACATCAGGTTTTATGCCGACACCTTCGAGGGGCGTAAGAGGCAATCTGTAGCTATAGCCAAGCGGCAAAGCCAGCCTCCAAGCATAACATGGGAGTCCCCAGTCACGAACTTCGGTATAATCAAAAGCCCCTTTCGTATTAGTACCCATTATGATGGTTTTGCTACTTTGTTTAGCCTCAAGACTTAGACTTTCGGCCGTACTAGAGGTATTTTTATCTACCAAAATCACAACCTTTTGTGGGTTCAAAGAACTCTTAGGGAAGTTAAAAGTTTTGTCTTCTGCAGTGATGATCGTTCCTGGATTCTGCTGCATTTTTCTTATCATATCCCTCAATTTAGGATCAAGACTTTGGGCAAATTCCGGAAAATCTTGGATGGCTTTGAGTTCGTGATTGAGCAAGATTTGGTTTTCCATAGATGCTCTCACTTTAGATCCACGTCTGACAATCGGTCCGTTGGCGATGTATTCAAAAACGGGATCAAACACGGCCTCGTCTCCACCAGGGTTGTTTCTAAGGTCAATTATAAGGTTTTTACTCGACCGCAACAATGAATTATTTTGACTAAGCATCTCTTTCACAAAAAGCTGTACATTGCTCATCGTAAATGGCGGCAGTCTAACTAACGTATTCAAAGAGTCTAGTTTTTCTACTCTATAGTCAGGCACCCTATGAATAAGATCGTCTTGACTTGCATATTCCTTTGGAATTGGACTCACTTTATTGAACTTATAGATATTTTCCATCACTAATAGGTTCTTAACAACCGTTGTAAGGGTAAGCTCTGACGTGAAATCAGCGTAGTAATAAGTGGTCTTTAGCTTGGTTTCGGACAATTGCTCCAACACAAACTTAGTTTTCCCTGCCACCCATTTATCATCTTTTTTGTTTAGTAAAAAACCATAAAACTTAGTGGCAACAGCTGCATCTTTAACTATTCCGAGCCTATATGCCTTGTCGTCACTTTCCCAAATACCCTCCAAATAGGCCAATTTGGCCAAGTTAGCATTCAGATAGGCTTGAAAACTAGCCTCCGAATTAAACTTTTGGACTGGCACGGCAGCGGCTCTCTTAAGCAATGCATCGGCAGGTTCCGCTGGTACTATTGGATTAATGGTATTTATAAACAAATGTCCGTCCTTGAAAAACTCCGTCCATTCTTTGAGTATGAAATAACAAGCTGTTGGGTCGGTAACACCTGCAGACTTTTCCTTGACTTTTTTAGAAAGTGCATCGAATGCTGGTTTTGTAGTGGCGTTGACTTTCATGCTAAAAGCACCGTAGTTGTCACGCACTTTTTGATAGATTTCATCAAAATTTTTCTGGCAATTGCAGTCACTTTGGGCGTTTGCAGTGGCGGAAAATAGGACAAGCAAGGCTATTATAAATTGTTTCATATTAGAAAAATAGTAATTTGGCTAGAAAGCATGAAATCCAAATTCGTGCCTAAATGCTTAGAACAAGAAATAATTTTAAAAATTTGTTATTCAAAGGCCATTTTTCATAGAAAAACAGCATTTTAATCCACTTCAATGTCGTCGCCGCCACCAAGTTCGAGATATTGAATGGGAGCTATAGCGTTGCCCGCAATACCCTTAATGCTGCCGTACATATCAATGGTGTTGCCAATAACCTTCTCTATTTGCATTTCGCGTTCTTTCCAAATCCTTTGCATGGCTCGCTTCTCTTTATCCAACTCGCTTTTGAGATTGGTAAAACCATCCACAATGGCTTCCATCTGCTGTTTAAACTGACTGCTGGTCAGGAAACTATACAGCATCCCCATTTTGT
>NZ_RJUF01000106.1 GCF_024343775.1 Lacihabitans soyangensis
TTCACGTCAATTGTTATTCTCATAAGCAGCTAAAAGGCATTTTTCATATAGCAGCAATGGCAGCCATACGGTTTAACCCGCAAATGAAGGAATATTTTGACCGAAAGAAAAAAGAAGGAAAGAAAGGTTTTGTGGCAATGAATAATGTGAAAAACAAATTGATTCATCAGATGTATGCAGTTGTAAGAACTAAAACACCTTTTAATCCAGAATATGTTTATAAAAGAGCAGCATAATTTTAAAGAAAATATTTGGATTTAAGTTAGCTATCGGCATCTTCCCGATGTCGAAGCTAGATAAGAAGGATTTCCAATCCGACATTAAAGTTTGTAAGTCCTACGATAATTCCTCAATTCCTACCACCGGCAAGCAAGTTTTACTTGATGAGCTAGAATTTAAGAACATCTGATAAAAAAACTTTCATGCATTCTCAAAAATAAAACTTAATCCGTTTTGCGTCCTTTTACCCAAACAAAACTCTCGAAACTGAACTTGCAAGATTAAAATATTTTTCATAATTTTGTATCCAAACGGATACAGTTCAAGAAATGTACTTTATTGAAAAGACGACGGAATTTGATAAGTGGTTTAAGAAGCTCAATGACTTACGAGCAAAAGCAAAAATTTTATTTAGAATCCAAAAACTAGAAAAAGACGAACATTTTGGAGATTGTGAACCAGTAGGAGATGGTATCAAAGAACTGAAAATTAACTTCGCAAAAGGCTACCGAGTATATTTCAAAGAAATTGATGGGAAAATTATTATTCTACTTGTCGGCGGGGATAAATCAACACAACAAAAAGACATTGAAAAAGCAAAAGATATTTGGAAAAGATTAAAGAAATAGAAAATGGAAACATCACAATTTGATATAGCTGATTATTTGGACAGCAAAGAAATGGTTGCCGAATATTTAAATGCAGTTTTGGAAGAGGGAAATGATGATGATATTGTTACGGCCATCGGACATATTGCAAAAGCAATTGGCATGACCAAAATCGCAGAAGAAACAGGAATGAGCAGACCTAGTTTGTACAAAGCACTATCGGAAGGAGCCAAACCTCAATTTTCAACAATAATGAAAGTTTTGAAAGCGGTTGGAGGACAAATACAAATAAATCCATTAACCGCATAAAAAACTAATTATGCTCTACGATGATTCCACCATCGTTGTGGTGTTAATCAAGTTTTACTTGCTTAAACTCATAACCAATTATCATTTCAACCTCAAAAATCAAACTTAATCCCCTGAACAAGCGGCAAAGTTTTTCGTAGTTGATGGAGTTGGTTTGGCTAAGTATGTAGGCTTTCCAGGTATCTGAGCCGCTTTCTCGGCCACCACTAACAACTTAATTGATAAATACTTTAAAAACGAATAGTTATGGGATACATAAAAGAACCAGAGGGAGTGGACTTAGTGATAAACGGAAAACCCTTAACAGACAAGCAAAAAAATGAAATTAGTGAGTTCATAAAGGCTGATAAAAAAAGGCTAGCAGAGTTAAAAATTCCCAGAGTAAAAAGTACGAATAGCAAACATCTAGCTGTTTGATAAAAAACTGAAAATTGGATAAACCTAGCAATTATTAAAATTAGTTTTTAGTCAGTTCTATGATGGTTCAACCACCATTGCGGAATCAAAATTGCTCATTTGGCAACATTTTATAAATATACACCATTCTAAATCGCTCTCAAAAATCAAACTTAATCCCCTGAGCCAGAGGCAAAGATTTTCCATAATTAATAGTATTGGTTTGGCGACGCATGTAGGCTTTCCAGGCATCTGAGCCACTTTCTCGGCCACCTCCGGTTTCTTTTTCACCACCAAAAGCACCACCAATTTCAGCTCCAGAGGTTCCGATGTTTACGTTGGCAATTCCACAATCCGAACCCGCATTTGACAAAAACCACTCTGATTCTTGCATATTATTGGTAAAAATAGCTGATGAAAGTCCCTGAGGTACAGCATTTTGTAAGGTTATGGCCTCCTCTAATGTTTCGTAAGCCATTACATAAAGAATCGGTGCAAAGGTCTCATTACAAACCACTTCTATTTGTTCTTTTACTTCAATTATCGTAGGTTCTACATAACATTTGCCCAAATTTGTCAAGAGATTTCCACCATATTTCAGCTCGCCACCGTTGTTCAAGGCACTGGTGATGGCGTTGAGGTACATTTCTACCGCAGCTTCGTCTATCAAAGGCCCGAT
>NZ_RJUF01000107.1 GCF_024343775.1 Lacihabitans soyangensis
TGAAATGATAATTGGTTATGAGTTTAAGCAAGTAAAACTTGATTAACACCACAACGATGGTGGAATCATCGTAGAGCATAATTAGTTTTTTATGCGGTTAATGGATTTATTTGTATTTGTCCTCCAACCGCTTTCAAAACTTTCATTATTGTTGAAAATTGAGGTTTGGCTCCTTCCGATAGTGCTTTGTACAAACTAGGTCTGCTCATTCCTGTTTCTTCTGCGATTTTGGTCATGCCAATTGCTTTTGCAATATGTCCGATGGCCGTAACAATATCATCATCATTTCCCTCTTCCAAAACTGCATTTAAATATTCGGCAACCATTTCTTTGCTGTCCAAATAATCAGCTATATCAAATTGTGATGTTTCCATTTTCTATTTCTTTAATCTTTTCCAAATATCTTTTGCTTTTTCAATGTCTTTTTGTTGTGTTGATTTATCCCCGCCGACAAGTAGAATAATAATTTTCCCATCAATTTCTTTGAAATATACTCGGTAGCCTTTTGCGAAGTTAATTTTCAGTTCTTTGATACCATCTCCTACTGGTTCACAATCTCCAAAATGTTCGTCTTTTTCTAGTTTTTGGATTCTAAATAAAATTTTTGCTTTTGCTCGTAAGTCATTGAGCTTCTTAAACCACTTATCAAATTCCGTCGTCTTTTCAATAAAGTACATTTCTTGAACTGTATCCGTTTGGATACAAAATTATGAAAAATATTTTAATCTTGCAAGTTCAGTTTCGAGAGTTTTGTTTGGGTAAAAGGACGCAAAACGGATTAAGTTTTATTTTTGAGAATGCATGAAAGTTTTTTTATCAGATGTTCTTAAATTCTAGCTCATCAAGTAAAACTTGCTTGCCGGTGGTAGGAATTGAGGAATTATCGTAGGACTTACAAACTTTAATGTCGGATTGGAAATCCTTCTTATCTAGCTTCGACATCGGGAAGATGCCGATAGCTAACTTAAATCCAAATATTTTCTTTAAAATTATGCTGCTCTTTTATAAACATATTCTGGATTAAAAGGTGTTTTAGTTCTTACAACTGCATACATCTGATGAATCAATTTGTTTTTCACATTATTCATTGCCACAAAACCTTTCTTTCCTTCTTTTTTCTTTCGGTCAAAATATTCCTTCATTTGCGGGTTAAACCGTATGGCTGCCAGTGCTGCTATATGAAAAATGCCTTTTAGCTGCTTATGAGAATAACAATTGACGTGAAAACCACCGTTAATACTACTTCCAGAGCTTATTTCAAATGGAGCAACTCCTGCCAAAGAGGCA
>NZ_RJUF01000108.1 GCF_024343775.1 Lacihabitans soyangensis
GGCTATAACTTGCTCTCCGTCTATTCCTTGTAGGTCTATTCCTCTGTGGAATTTCATTACTTTGTGTATGGGATGAAATCGACCACCATAAAACGAGTTTACCGATATTTCTCTTGCTAGCGGATTGCCCCCCGGTATGTTATTTACAAATAGAAAATTGAAAGGGTCGTTGTGTATATAACTTACTATTTCGTTGAGGTCGGTAATAGGTGTAAGGTCTACCTCCCAATAGTCTTCGAGAGTGAGCGAACTGTCTGGTTTCGAGCTCAACTGAGCAAAAGCCAACTGAGTAATTAGAACGAAGAAAGTTGTTAATCTAAGAATCATAATATTTAAAAATCATGCAAAATTACAATATAAATGCTTAATTGCTTGTAATTATTAACATACTTAACATAAATGAAGGTTTTTACATCAATAGTTGATACGCAGAATTATCTTAAAAGTCATTATCCCAAATCGATTGGATTCGTGCCAACCATGGGAGCTTTGCACGAAGGCCATATAGCTCTTGTTAAGAAATCTATCGCTGAAAATGAGCTCACGGTTTGCAGTATTTTTGTAAATCCTACTCAGTTTAATAATCCTGATGACCTCAAAAAATACCCAAGAACGCTTGATGAAGATTGTAAAATGTTACAAGAAGCAGGATGTGACGTGGTTTTTGCTCCTTCGGCAGAAGAAATGTACCCTTCATTGCCTATTTTGAAAATAGATTTTGGGCATTTAGAGCATATCATGGAAGGCAAATTTAGACCAGGTCATTTCAACGGGGTGGGTATAGTGGTTGCGAAGTTGTTCAATATCGTTAAACCAGATAAGGCCTATTTTGGTCAAAAAGATATACAGCAAGTGGCTGTGATTAATCGACTTATTACAGATTTGAGTTTTGACCTTAAAATGGTGGTTTGTGATACAATCAGAGAAAAAGATGGCTTGGCAATGTCTTCTCGCAACAGAAGACTTTCGCCCGAAGCAAGAGTTAGTGCTCCGAAAATTTTCCAATCTATGCTTCTTGGTAAGAAACTACTTTTGGAAGGCAATTCTGCATTTGTTGTCAAAAACAAAGTCTTAGATTTTTACAGAGCGTCTCCAGAGTTTGAATTGGAATACTATGAAATTGCTGATTTTGAGACTTTAGAAAGTATAGATGAACTAAACGAAAATAGGAAAACAGCAATAATTGTTGCGGCTCATTTGGGTGGAGTAAGACTAATAGATAATTACGTTTTTTGAACTATTCTTAATTAAACTTGTTGTTTTTTGAAACACTTTATTGAATATGAACTGGAATAATTTATCGGAAATTCAACAACTAGAAATCATCAAAGAAGAATCAAATGTGCAGCCTGTAGCGATTTTTAAGCACAGTACGCGTTGTTCCATAAGTGCCACGGCTTTGGATAGATTCGAAAGGA
>NZ_RJUF01000109.1 GCF_024343775.1 Lacihabitans soyangensis
TATGGATTTTCGTTCATGAAATTCCACCACTGGGCTGTCGTCTATGCCGTTTGATTTTTCCCAAATCGTCAGCCCGTTTTTTCCCAAGACCCGCTCCATCATTTCCATGGGCATTTGTTGCACGGTATGTACTTTTTTTATGCCGAGGTTACAGAGCGTCTGAAACATTTTTTCGCCCACTGAGGGTATTTTCATGATAGACAAAGGAGCTAGAAAGGGCTTTTCGGTGCCAAAATCTATTTTTATTTGGTTGTTGGGCTTGGCTTCACCTGTGGCTACTTTCGACACCGTTTTGTTTATTGACAAGCCAAACGATATCGGCAGACCGCTCTCTTTGATCACCTTTTGGCGGAGTTCGCTCGCAAACTTATAGCAGCCAAAGTGTTTGTCCATGCCGGTGAGGTCTACGTAGAACTCGTCAACACTTGCTTTTTCTAAAACTGGCACCCGCTCGCGGAGGATGTCTGTTACCAGTCGAGACTCTTCGCTGTAAACGCCTGCATTGCCTTTTATTACGGTGGCTTCGGGGCATAGCATGCGGGCTTGTTTCATGGGCATGCCGGAGTGTACACCAAACCGCCGCACTTCGTAGCTGGCTGCTGATACTACTCCACGGTCGCCCGTACCGCCAATTATTATCGGTATGCCCTTGAGTTCGCTGTGGTGTTTTCGTTCAACAGACACAAAAAAAGTATCGAGATCTAAATGCAATATTGATCGTTCCATTGTATTGAAAAACATAAGTAATAAGTATTCATTTTTTCCCTTCGGCAACACTTGTTTGGCAAAGAGAGCATCAAATGTATTTCAATAAATTTTCTGCTACAAATTTTAGTGTTGATTGCTAAAAAAATAAGAATATATAAAATTGTGACATTTAAAATATTTATAATCAATACATTATAAATATTATTAAATATGAATTTATTCGGAAAAACCAGAAGCGATTTGGTAGAATTTGTAGCAAAATCAACCCAAAAGTATAGTGAAAATAGGAGAAAACAGCTGGTGGTCAATGGCTCCTAAGAAATCCTCAAAAAAGGTCAGACCGCTAGGTCGGACCTGCAAATATCCATATCAAAATAAGACGTCAAAGTCTCTCACCAAAAACGGTCAGACCGCTAGGTCGGACCTGCAAACACGCCCCGAAAATCAAAAAATATTTAAAAAGGAATTTCTATTTCAACCCGTTGTGCGGTTTAAATAAATAGAAAAAGGTTGTACATATAACTGAAATTCAGTAACTTAAAGAAA
>NZ_RJUF01000110.1 GCF_024343775.1 Lacihabitans soyangensis
ACAACTGGTTTAGTTGCTTTTTGAACTTTGACTTCAACTATATTAGATACCGGACTCACACAATCAGCTACTTTACAAACTGCCGAGTAAGTAGTAGTAACCGCAGGTTTAACTACTATTGAGTTACCGGATTTTCCGTTAGACCAAATTATTGTACCAGTTGTACAGCCGGTTGCAGTGAGTGTAATATTCTCTGGCTCACAAATAACTGTTTTAGAAGCCGCTACAACAAGTGCCGGAAGATTACATCCTGTTCCACAGTCCGTAGTTTTTATTTCAATAACTACCGGTTGAGAATTAGGACTAACTCCACATGTATTGGTACACTTCACTGTATACGAACCTGCTATTTTAACTTTAATGCTATTTCCAGTAGCTCCGGTGCTCCAAGTAACCGTTCCATTACAACCATCTGTACTTAATGTGGCTGAATCGCCCGCACAAATTTTGGTAGCAGATGCTGTTATAATAGGTGCAGAAGGGGTACCTCCAACGGTGATAACTACCGCATCAGATGGTAAACTAGTACCGCATGAGTTAGTACAAGTAGCTGTATAAGAACCAGCAGTTTTTACGAAAATACTTGCTCCTTCTTTACCATTGCTCCATTTAACAGTTCCGCTACAAACGCTTGCTGTTAATTTAGCTGAATCAACTCCACAAATACTTGTTTTGTTGGCCACCACAATCGGTCCTGCAGGGCGTCCTCCAGTTTCAATTTTGATAATATTTGAAGCTAGGCTAGTTCCGCATGAGTTTTTACACTTAGCTGTATAACTTCCTGCTCCAACTTGAATCATATCGCCCGTGGCTCCTGTGCTCCATTCGATAGTTCCTGTGCATCCTACTGCTACCAATCTCGCTTTTTCAGTATCACAAACATTTACTCTATCTGTAGTAATTAATGGAGCATTTGGCACAGCACCTATAGAAATCTTCACGATGTTACTATTTCCGCTCTCTCCGCAAGTGTTTACACAAATGGCAGCATAGTCACCCGCTTGTGAAACCTTCACAGTAGTACCAGTTGCATTGTTAGACCATTTAACTGTACCTGTACATCCTGTTGCTGTAAGAGTAATTTCTTCATTACCACAGATTTCATTCTTGCTAGCCGTCACAATCGGTGCTACTGGTGATTGACCTGTGGAAATAGTTACTGCGTTAGATACAGGTGATGTTCCACAACTGGTTGTACAAGTAGCTGTATATGTTCCTGCTACTACTTCTTTTGTAGTTCCTACTCCCAATCCTCCAGACCAAGTAATTGTTCCTCCTTCACAACCAGCGGCTGTAAGAGTGGCCTTGTCTGTTCCACAAATCGAAGTTTTGTTCGCTACGATTGTTGGAGCTGCTGGTGATTGACCTGTTGTAATATATGTTCCCGCCGCTACTTCTTTGGTAGTTCCTACTCCCAATCC
>NZ_RJUF01000111.1 GCF_024343775.1 Lacihabitans soyangensis
TGTTCAATGAATTGCTTTTTAATCCAAAATAATAGATAGCATTTAGTTCACCTGAAAGGTTTCCCCAATGTTCGTTTTGAACAAATGAATTATAGCCTGCTTTTTTAACTATAATTTTGAAAGTTATTTCGCCGGTTTCGTTTGTTTCAATAATTCCATTGTAATACCCTTTTGAGTCAGAAACACCAATAAGGTTTTCATTGGCATCAAACAAATTAGCGTTTTCCAATGGTTTTAAGGATTCTGCGTCTATAACGATTCCAGAAATATTAATTTTTCGAGTGTTACAGTAGGAAGTCGAAGGCAGAAAGCTAATAAACAGTAAAATAGTAAGTGCGTAAAATGAAATTTGAGTTTTCATATTTATAGGGCTATAAAAGTTTAGAAATAGTTTCACCAAAAAACGATGGATGCTTTAGTTTTAGTACTTTGTCCAAAATTAAAATTCCTACACTTTTGATATGTAATTCTTCATTAGAATAGTTGAAAGTCAGATATTTATAAAGACAATTGGCTCTAGGTAATTATTAGTTCCTTTTTTGATATTAAATTCTAATTTTTCGCTCCATGTTTTGCAGTAAAAAAATGATTAAAGGGCATCGTTGTTATTTTAAAACATTTAAAATGAGGTATTTAAATTGTTTTTCATAAATAATTACCCAAAAACAAACAACGGTTAGATTACTTTAAAGTATCCAAAAAAATATTAGGAAATATAAATTCCCCCCCCCTATATTCATGCTAGAAATGGATCTTTTTCCTATTTCATGAAAATATTTTCAAATACACACTGGCATCAGTCTTTACTGATAGGCTATCGCTTTTCCTCCTTTATGGAAGCACAATTTTTATTAATCTTTTAAAAATAAATATTATGAAAAGTTTTATGGTTTATTTCTTGTTGTCAACGGTTATGATGACATTATTCTCATGTAAGGATTCGGAGATTGTTGACAAAGATGAAAGCGGTGGTTTAGCAGCAAAAGGTTTTAGACTTCCCGCTAAAGAGGAACTGAATATTATGAATAATAATTTGGATAACCTTAGCCAAATTGAGAAAATTGAAATTCATGATGGTGTTTTTCATTTTAAAAATCCAAGTTCGTTTCTGGATTTTTTCAAAAATTTTAACGAAGCGAAAAAAGTATTTGATACTAAGTTCAAAGATGCCTTTGTTGTCAAGAATACGCGAATAATGCAAATTAATAAGGATTTAGAATCAGCAACGTTGAAGGAAGACATCGATGAAATTTTGAAGAAAAATGAAGATTATGTTTTTTTAAAGGATAGTACGATTACAATACGAAATAGACACATTTACGATTTTTTGTTTACTGACCCTTTGAAAAATTATATATACATCGGAAAAATAATATAACCCGTTGTGCGGTTTAAATAAATAGAAAAAGGTTGTACATATAACTGAAATTCAGTAACTTAAA
>NZ_RJUF01000112.1 GCF_024343775.1 Lacihabitans soyangensis
AATTTCCAAGATGATATGGGCTATAATAGTGGGGTTTTTAAATCCAAAAAGTCTTAACCCCTTATTTGACAGAAGCTTCAACATAGTCTTTCAGGTCGGAAAAATTGTTTCCAAAATACTCCGAAGCAATTTTTGCAATGGTAGCAATCGAAGTTTTTTCAGATAAATCTTTAAATTTTTTAAAGAATATAGGTTTAACTTTATCTTTTTCATCTTCAGAAGAATCTCGATAGTTTTTTAACATAGAAAGTAATTCTTCCCGCTCTTTATCATTGGCAGTATTTTGAAAAATTAGACTGACTAATTCTTTTTCAATAGGCGTATAATTCTCATTTGAATTTTCATCAAAGAATAAATTTTGATTATTATCACCTATTGCGATATTATTTGCATTAAATACTGCATTAGGAAAACTGTATTTACTTTCCATAATTGACTATTGTTATATTCTTATCCCCTATTTGTAAATTGTTACTTGTAATAGACCCAGTAAAAACAAAGTAAATATTAAAAATTGGCTTTTGAGATGTTCCACATGCTTCCAAACCAATATGATTTGGGTCAATTTTAACCATTTCAGCAATCCTTTGGCATTCTTGCTT
Organism: Lacihabitans soyangensis; assembly: GCF_024343775.1. Lineage (GTDB taxonomy): Bacteria > Bacteroidota > Bacteroidia > Cytophagales > Spirosomataceae > Leadbetterella > Leadbetterella soyangensis. The sequence goes on from NZ_RJUF01000112.1 coordinate 603, forward strand.
AATACATCTTTCTAAATCTTTATTTTCTATTTTTAAAAAGTCATTACCTATATTAAAAACATCATATTCTTTAATTGCAGAAATCGGATTTGTTAAATAACCATTTTTACCTAATTGCTTATTTAAGTGGCCAATGTTTAGACTTTCCACAAATTTATTATCACTTCCAAAATAATTAGCACCAGCTATACTTGACCATTGGTTCTTATCAGAGAGTAAAGTTGGTGAAATAGTACTCTTTCCTAAAATAAAATCAGTTGTACTTGCCAAGTGATTTACTCCAGAATAAACACTCCTATTGGAATATTTATCGACTGCATTAAAGTTCGACAATTCGAAAGAACCTATTCCCAAAGATGTATTTGCAACTGAAACAGCTCCAACTAAACTTGTCCATTGGCTCTTGTCAGAAAGTAAACTTGGTGAAATAGTACTCTTACCTGAAATAAAATCAGTTGTACTTGGCAAGTGATTTACCCCAGAATAAACGCTCTTATCAAAATATTTGTCCGATGCACTGGTGATAGCTAATTGGGGTGAACCTACTCCAAAATAAGTACTTGCAGTTGAAACAGATTCATTCAAATTTAGCAAATGCTTGTTGTCATAAAGTACACTTGTTCTAATAGTACTTTGTCCCAAAATTAAATCAGTTGAGTTTGCCACTGCATTTACTCCAGAATAAACATTTCTATTAAAATATTTATCAGAGGCACCAATGGTAGCTATTTGGGGCGAACCAACTCCCAAGTAGCTATTTGAAACTGAAACAAATCCTTCTAAATTTGAGCAATGGTTCTTATCGGAGAGTAAACTTGTTCTAAAATTATTTTGTCTTAAAATTAAATCAGTTGAGTCCGTCAAGGGATTTATTCCGTTGTAATAATTTCTATTGAAATATCTATCGGATATACCTAAATTAGCCAACTGTTGTGAATCTATTTCTAAGTAGGTATTTGCAACTGGAATAGATTCGCATAAATTTATCAAATTAGAATCTTCAGAGCAGCAGTTAGTTTTTTTGCTTTTTTTTCTCATAATCAACTTTTTTCTTTTTCACAATTTTCTAAATTCAAGTAGCTAACTTTCTCATTATTAACTTTTCATTATCAAAATTACAAAAACTAATTTTAATAATATTCAAATCCAAACTCCAATTAACTTCTCACACTCTCTAACTGGCAACCACAAATTGACTTTCATTAATTCTTCTAATTTTTGAACAGCCAATTGCTTTTGCAAAATTTTTTGGTTGACCATTTCCTCAAAAACCCGCAAAACGCCATGCACCTCAAAACCCAATTTTTCGGCCTCCTTTCTTAGTTTATTGTCTCCCGTCAAAATCATGAATTCTTTTAACTCTTTTGCATAAAAATATAATGACAAGTCAG
>NZ_RJUF01000113.1 GCF_024343775.1 Lacihabitans soyangensis
AATCATAATAGTTTATACATATCGAACTTCCCTTGGAAAAGCTCAGTGAGACAGCCCATGTCAGGCTGAGCCTGTCGAAGCCCCGTCCCAATATTCAATACAGTTTTTATGTACAAAACGCCCCTTCGACAGGCTCAGGGAGACAAACGTTGTCAGTCTGAGCTTAACGAAGCCCCGCTACAATAATCTTTATTTTTTTCCATTGATAACTTCCCTTGGAAAAGCTCAGTGAGACAGCCCATGTCAGGCTGAGCCTGTCGAAGCCCCGTCCCAATATTCAATACAGTTTTTATGTACAAAACGCCCCTTCGACAGGCTCAGGGAGACAAACGTTGTCAGTCTGAGCTTAACGAAGCCCCGCTACAATAATCATAATAGTTTATACATATCGAGCGTCCCTTCGACAGGCTCAGGGAGACAAAACTGTCAGGCTGAGCTTGTCGAAGCCCCGCCCCAATATTCAATACAGTTTTTATGTACAAAACGCCCCTTCGACAGGCTCAGGGAGACAAACGTTGTCAGTCTGAGCTTAACGAAGCCCCGCTACAATAATCATAATAGTTTATACATATCGAGCGTCCCTTCGACAGGCTCAGGGAGACAAAACTGTCAGGCTGAGCTTGTCGAAGCCCCGCCCCAATATTCAATACAGTTTTTATGTACAAAACGCCCCTTCGACAGGCTCAGGGAGACAAACGTTGTCAGTCTGAGCTTAACGAAGCCCCGCTACAATAATCATAATAGTTTATACATATCGAGCGTCCCTTCGACAGGCTCAGGGAGACAAAACTGTCAGGCTGAGCTTGTCGAAGCCCCGCCCCAATATTCAATACAGTTTTTATGTACAAAACGCCCCTTCGACAGGCTCAGGGAGACAAACGTTGTCAGTCTGAGCTTAACGAAGCCCCGTCTTTTCCAAACTGAGTGTAATTTTTAGCGTACAAAACCAAATTTTCCCAATCTCTTTCAATCAAAGCAATCTTTTTCCTTCTACTCCAACCTTTTAGTTGTTTTTCTGTGGCTATGGCTTGACTAACATCAGAAAATTCTTCAAACCATTTCAGTTCTACTGGTCTTTTGTTAAATGTGTATGCATCTTCATTAACTCCAAATTCATGTTCTTGGAGTCTCCTTTCCAAATTGGAGGTCATGCCTACATAAAAAGAACCATCCGAGCATTGAAGAATATAGGTGTAGTAAGTTTTCATAAATGGTAGTAGAATTTAGTTTTGAGAGAATGGAAGTTAAAAAGTGAGCCTATCCAAAGCCCTTATAACTATTCTCCCAAACTCAAGCCTTCAAAGCAGCCAATTCACCTTTCACAAAATCCATAAGTTCAGCTATATAAGCTTTCGAGAAGTCGAATTTGATGCCGGCGGCTTCGTATATTTCTTTGATCGTTTTGGTGTAGCCCAATTTTAGTGCGGCCAAATATCCATCGAGACCTGCTTTTGGGTCTTTTTTGTAATTTCTCCAAACACTAATCGCACCCAGTTGGGCCATACCGTATTCGATGTAATAAAATGGCACCTCATAAATGTGCAGTTGGCGTTGCCATGAATATTCTCTAAAATGCTCGAAACCAGACCAATCGGTAACATTGTCTGAAAACTCTCCATTTATTCGCATCCAAGCCGACTTTCTTTCATCTTCCGTATGGGTCGGATTTTCATAAATCCAATGTTGGAATTTATCTACCGTCGCTATCCATGGCAATGCGGCCAAAATATCTTCGAGATGTTCTATTTTGGCTCTTTTGAGGTCTTTTTCATTTTCAAAATACGTATCCCAATGCTCCATTGAAATCAATTCCATACTCATAGAAGCCAGCTCAGCTACTTCCATGGTTGGGTTGCGGAATGCGTTGATAGGCAGATTTCTCACCTCAAAGGAATGTATCGCATGACCGCCTTCATGCACCATCGTCACCAAATCCCGCACACTGTCGGTGGCATTCATAAATATAAAAGGCACTCCAATCTCTTC
>NZ_RJUF01000114.1 GCF_024343775.1 Lacihabitans soyangensis
AGTTCATGAAGGTTTCTATTTGTCTTAATATCTCTTAAATTCTTCACTTCCGTAATGTTAAAATAAATTCGTTTTGATTTTTAACATGAAGTGATTTAGAAATGAAGCTCATGAAGGTTTCATTTTATCTTAATTCCTCTTAAATTCTTCATTTTCTTAATGTTAAAAAAGCATAAGTTTTGGTTTTTAACATGAAGTTATTAAGAAATGAAGTTGATGAAGGTTTCACTTTGTCTTATGTCCCTTAAATTCTTCACTTTCTTAATGTTAAAAAAGCATAAGTTTTGGTTTTTAACATGAAGTTATTAAGAAATGAAGTTGATGAAGGTTTCACTTTGTCTTATGTCCCTTAAATTCTTAACTTCCGTAATGTTAAAATAAATTCGTTTGATTTTTAATATGAAGTGATTATGACATGAAGTTCATGAAGATTTTTTACAAAAAAAGGATTAAGAAAATCGAGTTCTCTTAATCCTTTTTAAATATTTGGTAAAATAATATTATGCCGAATTTCTACTCGCATTAATGTTTCCAAAAAGCGATCTGGTTACCATTTTCTCAAAAACTGTTTTGGCGTTTTCGTCTGAATTCTCTTCCACTTCTTGCAAAGCATATTGCTGAATAGCTAACAATGGCAACACGATATTTTCGCGATATTCTACGGACATCATGCTGATAGGGTCGGTTTCCATCAAGAGTTTCTGACCAGAAACTAGGAGCATGTTGGTTATGCTTCTTTGTTGTTCCTCATACAATATATTCCAAAACTCACCGTAAATGGGGTCGTTTTTCATATAAGAAGTCAGCGGGAAATAGGTCTTCGAAAGTGCCATCATGCTATTCTGCATCAAGGTTTTGAAGTACAATGAATTCTCGAAAAGGTCCTTCAATTCTTCCAATTTGCCTTCATCAATTTTTGATTGAAGAGCAGTACCAAAGCCAAAGAATCCTGGAACGTTTTGTTTCAACTGACTCCATGAACCCACAAACGGAATGGCTCGTAAGTCGCTCAATTTGAGCTGACTAGAAGTGTTTCTCTTACTCGGACGGCTTCCGATTTTCGTTTTTCCGTAATATTTCAATGGGCTTTTGTGCTCTAGATAGGACACAAAAAGCGGATGATTTTTTAGTTCTAAATATTTTTTACCCCCAACCTCAGCCAATTCTTCTATCAGGTCACGCTCTTGTTTGCTTATCAGCGACTTATCATCAGTAAATATGTCGTTTATCACACCTGCCGACAATAGCTGTTCGAAGTTGAAAATTGCCTGTGGTTTTGATCCATACATCGACGAAATCGTCTGCCCTTGGATGGTAATCTGAATTTCGTTGTTGGCAATGCTCGGACCTTGTGAGGCGTAAAACTGGTGTGTTTTACCGCCACCACGAGCTGGAGGACCACCTCGGCCGTCGAAAAAGACCACATTTATACCATTTTCCATGGAGACTGCGGTTAGGTTTTCCTTTGCTTTGTAAATCTCCCAGTTAGCTTTTATGTATCCTCCGTCTTTTGTGCCGTCGGAGAATCCCAACATAATGGTTTGAAAATCAGATCGGTATTTTAACTGTTTTTTGTAATATTCTAGGTTATAGAGTTCGCTCATCGACTGTCTCGCTGTGTCTAGGCCTTCGATGGTTTCGAAAAGCGGGACGATGTCGACATTTATTTCTTCAATACCACAGAATTTGAACATGGCCAACACTTCAAGTACCGAACACGAGGAAGTGGAGTTTGAAATAATGTATCTATGGCAAGCCTTCTCGCCATTTTTGGTCTGAATTTCTTTTATGGCCTTGATGGTTTTGAACGTATCTTTTACCAAAGGATCCTCAAATTCGTCTTCGTTTACAGTGATGTCATTATTGGTCAAAAATGCCACTTTTTCTTCATGTGACCACTCGGCGTATGGTTTCTCAGAAACTTTATATTTGCTCACAACAGCTTGAAAGACAGCTTCGTGTATGCTGCTATCCTGTCTGATGTCGAGACTAGCGAAGTGCATGCCAAACAACTTCACTCTTCTGATGAATCTGTCCAGTTCTCCCAAAAACATAGAGTTGTGGTTGCTTACCATTTTGTCTCTAACCTCAGCCAAAGCTGCCAAAAGTTCGGCTGCTGTGAGGTCGTTGTTCAGACCAAACATGTTGGTGTAGATTCGGTTATTGATTTTATCCAAAAGAGGAATAACGCCTTTGAAAGTAAACCTACGTCTGATATCTTTGAAA
>NZ_RJUF01000115.1 GCF_024343775.1 Lacihabitans soyangensis
GATTTGTGTTTGGAGGCTTGGACGTCGAGGTTGTCGATGCCTTTGAATGGGTTTTCGTTTATGGTTTTGCGTTTTTGGTAAAAACCAAAGAATGCCGAGTTTGTGGCCTTTAAGTTATTTATGCGAAGGTTTTTGAGTTGTTGATCTATAATGAGGTAGTCGATGTATGCCTGGGCGTGGTTGAATGTGAATGTGCCAAGGGTGAGGTTTGTTTGGTTTGTGGTTGTGAGATAGTCTGTTAGTTTCTGCAGGTCGGATTTATAGGTTTCGTAGGTTCGCGGTTTTTTGGAGCCTTTGATGTATTTCAAAAAGAAGGCGATGGCTTCTAATAGTGGTGTTTCGGGCTGGATTGGTCCTATTTGTTTTTTTTGGACAGGGTTTATGACTGCTCCAGCGATGAGCTGCTGGTTGGTTTGCTTGATGAGTTTGGCCGCTTCTATCTCCCTTGCTTTGGCGGTGTCGTCAGATAGGACGTATCTTTTACGGTGTAGTTTCTGTTTGGTGGCATCCCAAACGTAGAATTCTACATACCATGGTTTTTCCAGAGAGTTGTCCTTGGGTTTTGATAGTCGACAGAGTTTGTAAGGGTAGGTTTCGGACATTGGGATGAGTTTTGATTTGTCCTGGATTAACTGCTGTTGGGCTTGTTTGGCTGTCATTTGTTTGTCATTTTGACAAATCTGACTTCTTGAAAAGCCCATAACGTACTGTATATATGCACGTTATGGGATTTGTGGTGACGAAGAAGAGATTCGAACTCTCACAAGCTTTCGCTCACTACCACCTCAAAGTAGCGTGTCTACCAATTCCACCACCTCGCCATTGCTGCCGCAAAACTATAAAAATCTAGCTAATTAAAAAATGAGAATCTCATATTTTTTACAGCCTTAACTGTTCAAAATCCATGTATCGTTTTTGTGAATATACACTATCTTTCTATTCCACAGTACTTTAAGCCAGATATCCTCTTCGCCAAAAATATTTATTTTATTTCCAGTTTCTATGGTTCCTACAATGGGAGATCCAGATGATGGGTGCTCACGAAAGAAAGATTTCTTGTTGACAATGGCGGATTGATACCTGTTGGGGACATTGATGAAAATCAAAAGAAAAACAATAAACAATCCTACCAGTATCATGTGGCGACGAAGAATTTTTTTGTTGTAGATTTTTTTTCGAAACAGAATAATCAGAATAAAGACTCCAATTAAAATCACCGTGTAGAGAATGTAAATGTAGAATTGTTGATATAACACCAGGATAAAATTAAGATCATTGCGTTCAAAACCTGTGAATTTATTCTCCAAAGCCATTTTATTCATTTTTTCAAACACCTCATCGTCGGGGTTGAGGTTATAATAATTGTTCAAATAGAAGATAGCTTTCGGAAAATCTCCCAAACTTTCGTAAATGTAGGCCAGTTTGAGAGAAATATTTTTCTTATTCACTTGGTCATCTCTAAATATAAGCTCATATATTTTTGCAGATTCTGAATATTCTTTTGCACTAAATAAAGAATCTGCTTTTTTAGCCACATCATTTTGTGCCTTACAATCAGTGTATTGAAACAAAAGCAGGAAAAATAATAGGAATAATTTTAAAAAGAGTTTTGGCATTGTTGGCTTAATTTCATAATTTTGCATCCTCATTTGAGACAAGGTCTTGATTCCGTAGCTCAGCTGGTAGAGCAATACACTTTTAATGTATGGGTCCTGGGTTCGAATCCCAGCGGGATCACTTAAGTTTTCAGAAATATTTTTAGAATCATTTTCGATTCCGTAGCTCAGCTGGTAGAGCAATACACTTTTAATGTATGGGTCCTGGGTTCGAATCCCAGCGGGATCACAAAGCGATGAAAAATTCATCGCTTTTTTTATTTGTCCAAAATCCATTTTCTCGTTCATCAAATCTTCCTTGTTTTTGCAAAGGCAAAATTAATTATTTGATAAATAGAAATGGTTTGAATCGAGAGTTTATTATT
>NZ_RJUF01000116.1 GCF_024343775.1 Lacihabitans soyangensis
CAGCAGCTTTATCAGCAGCTTCCTTTTCAGCAGCCTCTTTCTCGGCAGCTTCCTTTTCAGCAGCAGCCTTATCAGCAGCAGCTTTATCAGCAGCAGCTTTATCAGCAACAGCCTTATCCGCAGCAGCCTTATCAGCGGCAGCTTTATCCGCAGCAGCTTTATCAGCAGCTTCCTTTTCAGCAGCCTCTTTCTCGGCAGCTTCCTTTTCAGCAGCAGCCTTATCAGCAGCAGCTTTATCAGCAGCAGCTTTATCAGCAACAGCCTTATCCGCAGCAGCCTTATCAGCGGCAGCTTTATCCGCAGCAGCTTTATCAGCAGCTTCCTTTTCAGCAGCCTCTTTCTCGGCAGCTTCCTTTTCAGCAGCAGCCTTATCAGCAGCAGCTTTATCAGCAGCAGCTTTATCAGCAACAGCCTTATCCGCAGCAGCCTTATCAGCGGCAGCTTTATCCGCAGCAGCTTTATCAGCAGCTTCCTTTTCAGCAGCCTCTTTCTCGGCAGCTTCCTTTTCAGCAGCAGCCTTATCAGCAGCAGCTTTATCAGCAGCAGCTTTATCAGCAACAGCCTTATCCGCAGCAGCCTTATCAGCGGCAGCTTTATCCGCAGCAGCTTTATCAGCAGCTTCCTTTTCAGCAGCCTCTTTCTCGGCAGCTTCCTTTTCAGCAGCAGCCTGATCTGCCGAAGGGGCGTCTCAGCAGCTTTATCAGCAACAGCCTTATCCGCAGTAGCCTTATCAGCGGCAGCTTTATCCGCAGCAGCTTTATCAGCAGCTTCCTTTTCAGCAGCCTCTTTCTCGGCAGCTTCCTTTTCAGCAGCAGCCTTAGCCTGTCGAAGGGGCGTCTCAGCAGCTTTATCAGCAACAGCCTTATCCGCAGTAGCCTTATCAGCGGCAGCTTTATCCGCAGCAGCTTTATCAGCAGCTTCCTTTTCAGCAGCCTCTTTCTCGGCAGCTTCCTTTTCAGCAGCAGCCTTATCAGCAGCAGCTTTATCAGCAGCAGCTTTATCAGCAACAGCCTTATCCGCAGCAGCCTTATCAGCGGCAGCTTTATCCGCAGCAGCTTTATCAGCAGCTTCCTTTTCAGCAGCCTCTTTCTCGGCAGCTTCCTTTTCAGCAGCAGCCTTATCAGCAGCAGCTTTATCAGCAGCAGCTTTATCAGCAACAGCCTTATCCGCAGCAGCCTTATCAGCGGCAGCTTTATCCGCAGCAGCTTTATCAGCAGCTTCCTTTTCAGCAGCCTCTTTCTCGGCAGCTTCCTTTTCAGCAGCAGCCTTATCAGCAGCAGCTTTATCAGCAGCAGCTTTATCAGCAACAGCCTTATCCGCAGCAGCCTTATCAGCGGCAGCTTTATCCGCAGCAGCTTTATCAGCAGCTTCCTTTTCAGCAGCCTCTTTCTCGGCAGCTTCCTTTTCAGCAGCAGCCTTATCAGCAGCAGCTTTATCAGCAGCAGCTTTATCAGCAACAGCCTTATCCGCAGCAGCCTTATCAGCGGCAGCTTTATCCGCAGCAGCTTTATCAGCAGCTTCCTTTTCAGCAGCCTCTTTCTCGGCAGCTTCCTTTTCAGCAGCAGCCTTGTTAGCAGCAGCTTCCTTTTCAGCAGCAGCCTTATCCGCAGCTTCTTTCTCAGCATCAGCACCAGACTCCACTGGGGGCTGGGGGGCTGTTTTACTATTTTTCGTTCCCATAAAATTAAAAATTAAAATTATTTCCTTTTCCTCGTGACACTCTTCACGTCAATGTTAGTGTCCTCCCTAACATTACCATCCTCACCGCCATTGTCACCCTGTGGCACTTGTGGACCACCAGCATCACCAGTTTGGTTGCTGAGCGTAGCCGAAGCATCACCAGCATCACCAGTTTGGTTGCTGAGCGTAGCCGAAGCATCACCAGCATCACCACCATCTATTCCCCCACTGGGGGCTAGGGGGCTTACGGCATTGGGACTTTCGGTTAGT
>NZ_RJUF01000117.1 GCF_024343775.1 Lacihabitans soyangensis
TCAGCTGCTCTGCAAAAGCATCCACAAACGGCACAGACGCAATGCCACCCTGAGCCTGTCGAAGGGGCGTCTCAGCAGCTTTATCAGCAACAGCCTTATCCGCAGTAGCCTTATCAGCGGCAGCTTTATCCGCAGCAGCTTTATCAGCAGCTTCCTTTTCAGCAGCCTCTTTCTCGGCAGCTTCCTTTTCAGCAGCAGCCTTATCAGCAGCAGCTTTATCAGCAGCAGCTTTATCAGCAACAGCCTTATCCGCAGCAGCCTTATCAGCGGCAGCTTTATCCGCAGCAGCTTTATCAGCAGCTTCCTTTTCAGCAGCCTCTTTCTCGGCAGCTTCCTTTTCAGCAGCAGCCTTATCAGCAGCAGCTTTATCAGCAGCAGCTTTATCAGCAACAGCCTTATCCGCAGCAGCCTTATCAGCGGCAGCTTTATCCGCAGCAGCTTTATCAGCAGCTTCCTTTTCAGCAGCCTCTTTCTCGGCAGCTTCCTTTTCAGCAGCAGCCTTATCAGCAGCAGCTTTATCAGCAGCAGCTTTATCAGCAACAGCCTTATCCGCAGCAGCCTTATCAGCGGCAGCTTTATCCGCAGCAGCTTTATCAGCAGCTTCCTTTTCAGCAGCCTCTTTCTCGGCAGCTTCCTTTTCAGCAGCAGCCTTGTTAGCAGCAGCTTCCTTTTCAGCAGCAGCCTTATCCGCAGCTTCTTTCTCAGCATCAGCACCAGACTCCACTGGGGGCTGGGGGGCTGTTTTACTATTTTTCGTTCCCATAAAATTAAAAATTAAAATTATTTCCTTTTCCTCGTGACACTCTTCACGTCAATGTTAGTGTCCTCCCTAACATTACCATCCTCACCGCCATTGTCACCCTGTGGCACTTGTGGACCACCAGCATCACCAGTTTGGTTGCTGAGCGTAGCCGAAGCATCACCAGCATCACCAGTTTGGTTGCTGAGCGTAGCCGAAGCATCACCAGCATCACCACCATCTATTCCCCCACTGGGGGCTAGGGGGCTTACGGCATTGGGACTTTCGGTTAGTGTCTCACACCAATCCAACCCCGCAGCCTCACAAGCCACAGCCACATGCTCAGGCACATCCTCTTCAAACGTCACATGCCCTACACCAGGAATCAGCCGAGTCTTACCCACCAATTCCAAATTCTTCAACTTCCTCATTGATATTACTAAAAGTACAGACGCCATGCCTGGCGTCTGAATTTTACACCCAAGGAATCAAAGCCAACGTAGCCGCCGAAATCGGTAGCGGATGATCTCTATGACCACTAGACTTACCCTCAAGGTCAAAACCTCTCTCGTCAGTACCAACGCCACCACTTTTGCCTTTTCCACGCAAAATAATTCCATGGTTAGAGCTACCTACCAAATAATGGCGTCCGTCCGACCCAGGCACAATAAACACACAAGGGTTATTCTTGTACTTCTTCAGTTCAGCCTGCACCTCCTTGCTCATGCCCGCCAACTTCGCCTTCAGCATGTGATCGATATTATTATGTCCCGCACTTGGGCCATTATCATCACTATCAAAGACCACCGAATTCTGAGGCACTTCCACCTTCGCAAACTCGTGAGCACCCAGTCTAGCCACAGGGCTACCCGTAATCTCACCAGCCGTCACATCAGCCACAGCAGGATACTCCCCACTGAAAGCCTTCGCCGATATCACCCCAAACCACGCAAGGTTACCGGCAATATTATCTTCCTGTACAGCATCAGCCGCAAGGTTCGAAAAATCTAATAAAGGCATAATCGTAAAAAATTAAATTAAAAAACTAACTAAGTAAAGACGCCATGCTTGGCGTCTATCAAGTAAAGACGCCATGTGTCACCCTGAGCTTGTCGAAGGGCATGGCGTCTAATTACCACAACAACCCCTCCGGTGCCTGAGCGGAGCCGAAGGCTGGAGGGGCAGGGGTGGTTCTAGTGGGGCTTACGAGAACCCACCAATCCAAAGATCCTTCGGATTCGCTATACCCGCATTTCCGTAGAAATCCAG
>NZ_RJUF01000118.1 GCF_024343775.1 Lacihabitans soyangensis
CAGGTTCTCCATCCTTGCAAGCTCAAAACGAAATTTGCAAAAACACCAACATAACTCTTGAAGCCAGTGGAACCTTCAATGGTGGAAATTACGCATGGTACAGTTCTGAAAACTCGCCTTTTCAAAGTTTTTTGGGTGCCGAATATACCCTGAAAAATGTGAGTACCAACCAAACTTGGTTTGTAGCCTACGGAATCACCACCAACGACACTTATTGTGAAACACCGCGGGTGGCAAGTTCAATCACCATGCTACCCGACTTGGAAATTACAGCCCAAATAACGAACACTAGTTGTGCTGGCCTAATGGATGGGCAAATAGTTTATACCATAACGAATGGAGTAGTTCCTTACACATTTTCTCAAAATGGAGTTTCCAACACCACTGGCGTATTTGGTAACTTGTCCATTGGCACTTACACCGTTAATGTGGTTGATTCGAAAGGCTGTTTAGGTGAAAAAACAGTAACTGTTGCCATGAATCCAGGCGTAAACATTACCCAACACCCATCAAACATCAATAGGTGTCGCACAAATATTGCAAATTTCACCTTAACTGCATCGAACTACGACCAAATAGTTTGGGAGAAAAAGCTTCCTGGAAACACTGTTTTTGAGATCATTGCAGGCGAAAATTTGCCGAATCTTAGAATTGAAAATATTGGAAATACCACAAATCCTCATAAGACCATTTACCGAGCAAAGCTTACCAAAGGAACATGTTCGGTTTATACCCAAGAAGCTATTTTGTTTGTCAATTCCATATCAGGAACGGGCACATCTAAAACGGTCTGTGAAAACGCTAGCACTTTTTTCAACCTAAGTGAATACACCATAGTTGGCACTAACAAAACCTATCAATGGCAATATAGACAAGGTACTTCGGGCGTTTTCACCGACCTGACAGGCGAAAATGCTGAAACTTTAAGCTTAAACAATACTCAATCGGTCAGTGGTGGTTATTATAGATGTCGAGTAACTTTCGACAATGGGGGTGGAAATACCTGTGTCATAAATACCTCAACATCAGGCACAAAACTAACAGTAGAAATACCAGAAGTACCTATTCTTTCAGGAGAAAAAACAATCTGCAAGGGTCAAAATACTACATTAACAGCGATAAATTGCTCAGGAATCTTAACATGGTCGGACGGAAAAACAGGGTTAAGTATTGTGATAAACCCAATAATCACCACAACCTACACGGCAATATGCAGTAAAGGAAGTTGTACCTCAAATTCAAGTAACTCTGTCATTGTTACCGTCAATGAAAGTCCAATTAATTCTCCAACTATATCCGTTTCCAAAACCAAATTCTGCAATGGTGAAACGATTAACATTTCCGCCAGCAATTGCAACGGAAATGTCATTTGGAATAATGGACTTAGTGGCACAAGTATCCAAATCATAGCAACAAACAGTTTCAATATTTCAGCCCATTGTATTTCACAAAACTGCCAATCTCCTCAAAGCCAAATACTTAGTATTACGGTTTATCCAATTTTGACCGCAGGAGAAATTGTTTCTAACTCCTTAAGAAAT
>NZ_RJUF01000119.1 GCF_024343775.1 Lacihabitans soyangensis
TATAAATCCCGCTTTGGTTAAGGGATGCCACACTTATTGTAGGATTTTGAATTAGCGAACTAAAACCGTTTGGTCCTGACCATGAAAAATCTCCACTTCCTGTTGAAGTAAGGTTTATAGCGTTGCCTTCACAGAGGGTTTGATTGGCACGTGCTGTCAAGGTTGGAATCGGATTCACTGTTACACTCGTAGTTGCACTAGCTGTACAGCCATTAGTGGTAATGGTTAGGCTATAAACTCCAGTATTTAAGACATTAGAACTGTTTATCGTTGGATTTTGAGAGGTTGATGTAAATCCACTCGGTCCAGTCCAAGAATAGTCACCGCCTCCGGAGGAAGTCAGGTTTATAAGATTTCCTTCACATATGTTTTGATTCGAATTTATGGTTATGTTTGGTAAAACATTTACTGTCACGGCTGTTGTAGCACTAGTTGTACATCCATTTGCGGTTACAGTTAAACTATATGTACCAGACTTGTTTGAGGTAGCACCCGTTATTGAAGGGTTTTGTAATGTAGAAACAAAGCCGTCTGGCCCAGTCCACGAATAGTTTCCTCCTCCAGTTGAGGTTAAAGTAATGTTTTGACCCTCACACAACGTCTGAACTGGAGAAATACTAATATTTGGTAAAGTGGTTACTGTTATATTAAAAACCATGTCTCTTGAAGTTACGCCATCAGAAACTCTGATGGTGAAGGTTTCAATACCAGCAAATGAAGAATTTGGTGTATAACTTAAACCATTTGGAGTCACAGTTCCGCCATTTGAGCTTGATGTAGCGTTAAATCCTGCCAAAATTCCGTTTGTAGGACCAGTTACAATACTCCAAGTCAAGGTCTGCCCTACATCTATATCGCTGACTGTTAGTAGATTGTTTAATTGATAAAAACCAGAGTTTTGACAGATGGTTTGATTTTGTGGGCTACTCAATGAAAAACTGGGCTCATTATTTATGATATAAGTCTGGCCCGCTGAAAACCCACTAGTGATGGCGTTTCCAGAATTATCGACAATGGATGTTCCAGAGTTTTTAAGTGTAATAGAGAGCGTCCCAGCACCTGAAATATTGTTAACTGTTACATTATAGAATAAACTACCTAGTGAGGAGAAACCAGATAAATTTCCTTGGACATTGCCTGTGGTTGCGATGCTAAAGTCGGTTAGATCTACTCCTGAAACAGCCTCAGAAAATACAACCCTAAATGTTACAGTATTAACATTGGTAATTTGAGTATTCGGATTACTTCTATTAATTCCTGAAACTACCGGAGCTACGTTGTCGTATTGAATCACAAAACTCGACGGTGCAGTATTTGAATTATTTACCGCATCAAGAAATGAGTTTGCGTTAACTGTTACATTCACTGTTCCGTTGTTTGTAGGGATTAAGTTTGCAGTGTAATTCTGCCCACTTCCTGCAAAATTGGCTATTGAACCGTTTGTTACGTTAAAATCAGTAAAGTCCAAACCTGTAATATTCTCACTTGCAGTGATGGTCAATGGAATAGGACTCACATTGGTAGGGCTATTTATAATGCTACTTATGTTTATTGTCGGGGGCGATTTGTCAATATTGTAGGTATCTCCTGTATTGAATGGCTCATTGGCTAAGGTTGGACTTAAGCCCGTGTCATTGACTAAATTTAGTCTTATAGTCCCGTCTCCGCTACCAGTATTTACAGAAACATTCCAAGTGGTGCCCGAGCCAGAAACAGAACCTACAGAAGCTCCTGTTACTCCAGTTGTAGTTAGACTAAAATTACTTGCAGAGAGTCCGGTAATGGCTGAAGAAAACGTGACTGTAAAATTTACTGATGAAGCATTTGTAGGTGAGGTATTGGCTCTAACTATAGAATTGACATTAGCCGAAACAACGGGAGCGAAAAGAAGGGTGGCATACAATGGCACGTTTGTTCCTCCTGCTGTTGAGCAATTATTCCCACCAGTTTTTTCATTAAGTTGGATTCTATAATTGCCTCCTGTAACGAATGTATGTTCTATCTGAGAGCGAGTGCCG
>NZ_RJUF01000120.1 GCF_024343775.1 Lacihabitans soyangensis
GGGCCTCAGGCCAGTAACGTTTTTTCTAATATTACTCCAGTGGCTGGCACTCCTACTCATACTATTCGAGTCACTGATGTTTGTGGAAATACAAGTACAACAACTGGGACAATAAATAACCCCTCTGCAATTACAACTGCTACCATTAGTGCAACTACCGCATCTTGCTCAAGTAGTAATACAGGTGTTATAAAAGTGACAGTTCAATCTGGTGGTGGTTTACCTCCGTTCAGATATAGTTTGATTGATGCCGTAACATCGGCAGTAGTAATGGCTCCACAAACTAGTACCACTTTCACCAATGTACCTGATAACGCCACTGGTTATTTAGTCAGGACAACCGATGATTGTGGCAACGCTGTTACGAGCTCTACTCCTCTACTTTTCCCTGCAGCTACTGCACCAACAGGTTCTGTAGTAACTACACCCTCATGTGTTTCTTCATCAACAGGAAGAATAGTTGTTACTCCTAGTGCGGGTGCAACATTTGCTGGAGGTACATTTAGCTATGCTCTTTATAATGCAGCAAATACAGTACTGGTAAGAGTCACCCAAGCCAGCCCTGTTTTTAATAATTTAGCAGCTGGAACTTATACTGTTAGAATAACGGACCAATGTGGAGCTTTGGGCACAGTTGAGGCCATTATAGATAATTCCGTACCTGCTCTAACGGCAACTGGGAGTATTTCCCCTACATGTAGCGGCGGCTCATCAGGAGTTATTGCAGCATCTGCTTCAGGAGGTTCATTACCTCGAACTTTTTCAATAGTATTACAGTCATCGGGTGCTATTATAGCAGGACCTCAGACAGATAGTGTGTTTGCGGGTCTCGCAGCTAATACTTATATCGTTAGAGTAACTGATGCCTGCGGAACAATTTCCAATTCTGCGAATTTGGTTGTAGGAGACCTCACATCTACTCCAACCCTATCTACAACCACAGCACTTGATTGTGATGGAGGGTCTGTATTGAGTGGCTATGGTGGTGGTGGAAGTGGCGGACCCTATACCTATGGACTTTGCACAGGAACTGCCTGTAATTCATTTGGGACTTTTTCAACTGCAAGTACATTCACGATACCATCAAGTGGAACTTATCGAGTCGCGGTTCGAGACAGATGTGGGCTACAAACGAGTTCGCCTGATGTAGTAATAAATATACCTACAAAGGCCGTTATTACTGGTGTAACCAAAAGTAATACTTGTGGTGCAACTAATATTACTGTAGCGGCTACCAATGTTCCAAATACGCCTTATTATAGTTTAGATGGTGGAAACTTTACCACTACAATCGGTAGCGTTCCCGTAGGGAATCATACTATTAGGGTGTCAAATTTTAATGCAGGAACCTTTGAGTGTGCAAGTGATGCTTTTGCATTTACGGTAAGTTCTACACCATCAAATCCGACAGGCACAAGCAATGTAAGTATATGTAATGGTGCAACTGCTTCATTAACAGCTGCTTGTGCCAATAGTTCGGTGGTTTGGTACAATGCAAGTTTGGTGGCCATTCCATTTACTGGCTCACCTTATGTAACACCAAATCTCACATCACCAACAACTTATAATGTTCGATGCGAAGATGGGGCTTGTCGAAGTGGATTTGTGACGGTTAATGTTACAATTAATAATCCACCAACTGCCCGAGCATAACTGGCTCAACGAATCTGACCTGTTCGGTGACGAGTGTAACCAGAACCGCCTCGGGAGGTACAAGCTACCAATGGTCAGGACCAAATTCCTACTCAGCCAATACGGCAGTAGCAACAATTAACTCAGCAGGAACCTATACTGTGACGGTGACAGGAAGCAATGGATGTACAGCTACAGCTACTACGGCAATAAGTTTGGATGGCACTGCTCCAAGTCCGAGCATAACTGGCTCAACGAATCTGACCTGTTCGGTGACGAGTGTAACCAGAACCGCCTCGGGAGGTACAAGCTACCAATGGTCAGGACCAAATTCCTACTCAGCCAATACGGCAGTAGCAACAATTAACTCAGCAGGAACCTATACTGTGACG
>NZ_RJUF01000121.1 GCF_024343775.1 Lacihabitans soyangensis
CACCTGCTACAATTACTCTATCAGCTAAAGCAGTACCACCGACTCTAATGTCAGATGCT
The DNA here is from genome assembly GCF_024343775.1 of Lacihabitans soyangensis. Classification (GTDB taxonomy): domain Bacteria; phylum Bacteroidota; class Bacteroidia; order Cytophagales; family Spirosomataceae; genus Leadbetterella; species Leadbetterella soyangensis. The sequence continues at coordinate 60 of NZ_RJUF01000121.1, forward strand.
CCTCCACCGTTACCACCAATTGCATTCGTACAAACTGAGGTGCCTGCTGTACCACCACCATTATAACCATTTTGTCCTCCAACATATATATTAAGGACTTGGCCAGGGGTTACGGCTAATCTACCAGATGCTACACCTCCTAAACCTCCTAAAACCCCTTGATTATTACTGCCACCTTGAGCCCCATTTGCTGTAATATCTATCTCAGTTACCCCTGCAGGTACGATAAATGTTTGAAGGTTTCCTGTGAAATTAAATGTTTCTGTAATTGGTTGAGATGCGGATATTGATGTTACTGAAGGCGTTACTTCAATGGTAGAAGTAATTGGAGTATTTGTAGTGTTTGTGGCTACAAATGATGTTATATTTCCTGTACCACTCGATGCTAAACCTATCGCACTATTTGAATTTGTCCAGTTATAAACAGTATTTTGATTGTTCCCAGTAAAATTAATTGCTGTTGTTGTGGCACCGTTGCACAATATTTGGTTTCCTACTGAACTAACGGTTGGCAAGTCAAAAACGGTTATTGCAGTTGTGGCGGTAGCAGTTCCACCACCACTTGAAGAAACAACAACCGTATATACACCATTCAAACTACTAGTAGCATTGGTGAATGAGGGATTCTGAGAAGATGAACTAAATGAATTGGGTCCGGTCCAGAGATAAGTTACCCCACCTGTTGCACTTAAATTTAGTGTACTTCCACTACAAATAGGCGAATTATTGCTCGCATAGGCTTCACTTAAAGCCACAAGTGTGGTTGCACTTGCGGAACAACCATTATTTGTGACAGTTATTGAATAAGTACCTGAAGCTGCTGTGGTTACATTGACTATACTTGGATTTTGAAGTGATGAATTAAATGAGTTGGGTCCCGTCCAAGCGTAAGTTCCTCCACCAGAACTACTTAGATTGAGTGTTCCACCTGCAATCACTGGTGAGTTACTACTTGGATTCGGCACCGGTAAGGCATTTATCACTACACTTGTGGTAGCACTCGTTGTACAGCCATTGGCATCCGTTACTGTCAAAGTATATGTACCATTTGCCGCCGTAGTTACGTTTGTAATGCTTGGATTTTGCGTATTCGCAATAAACGAATTTGGCCCTGTCCATGCATAAGTACTCATTCCACTCGCAGAATTAAAACTCAAGGTAGTTTCGGCACATTTAGGTGAATCTGAACTTGGATTGGGTATAGGTAAGGCACTGATTGTTACCACGGATGAAGCTGTAGCTGTACAGCCATTTGCTCCTGTTACCGTCACAGTATAGGTTCCTGCTGAGTTAATTGTTGCCATTGCTGTATTGGCCGAGTAAGAATTTGGTCCTGACCATTGGTAGCTTGTACCTCCCGAGGCGGTTCTGGTTACACTCGTCACCGAACAGGTCAGATTCGTTGAACCAGTTATGCTCGGACTTGGAGCATTATTAATTGTAACATTAACCGTCACAAATCCACTTCGACAAGCCCCATCTTCGCATCGAACATTATAAGTTGTTGGTGATGTGAGATTTGGTGTTACATAAGGTGAGCCAGTAAATGGAATGGCCACCAAACTTGCATTGTACCAAACCACCGAACTATTGGCACAAGCAGCTGTTAATGAAGCAGTTGCACCATTACATATACTTACATTGCTTGTGCCTGTCGGATTTGATGGTGTAGAACTTACCGTAAATGCAAAAGCATCACTTGCACACTCAAAGGTTCCTGCATTAAAATTTGACACCCTAATAGTATGATTCCCTACGGGAACGCTACCGATTGTAGTGGTAAAGTTTCCACCATCTAAACTATAATAAGGCGTATTTGGAACATTGGTAGCCGCTACAGTAATATTAGTTGCACCACAAGTATTACTTT
>NZ_RJUF01000122.1 GCF_024343775.1 Lacihabitans soyangensis
GTTTTAGACCGGTTACCGAATAATAAATTTGTGGGGAAGTTAACCTAAACAATGTTGCCTCCCCAAAACCACTCTTTAAAGTCTGAGCCAGGGGCATTTCGAGCTATTAACATAGGTTCATTAATTTCTAATTCCGAACAACGTTGCTTCAAAACTTTCAAATCTCTATCAGAAGGCGTTTCTTTAACCTCAATTCCGATACTCTCATTTAGTATAAAATCGATTTCTTGACCAGTTTTACGCTGGTAGTAGGCAACATTACCCTTTGCTTTCAATTGCAGAGCAATAATATTTTCAAAGACTTGACCACTACTTACTTGTGCTAAGATTTGGAGTACCCCAGTATCTGCAAAATACAACTTGGCTTGCCCCGATATTTCCTTGTCCTTGTTTTTAGTAAATGGTGGTACTCTATGTATGAAATAGGTGTATTCTAAGAGCTCTAGATAATCGTTAATTTTATTTCGATTAATACCCGAAATACTACTTAATTTACTTATATCTAGCCTGCTTCCCACCCTCGAGGCTAGCAATTGTATCAGCTTATATAATTCGTTGCTCATCTTAAAATCAGACAATAACTTAATATCCAATTCTATGTATGCATTGATTACATCTTTTAGATAGGCTACTTTATCTTCATTAGTTGTGGCCAATACTACCTCAGGGAATCCTCCAAATTGAATATATTCCTCATAAAGCGGTTTATACCTGGCATAAATAAATTCATTATATAAAATTTGATTTAAAGCGAGTATTTCTAGATTGGGCTGTCCTTTAAAAGTTAAAAATTCTTGAAACGTAAGTGGAAACATTTCGAAAATTCGTTTTCTACCTGCCAAACTTTCAGAAAAGTGATTTTTTAAATAATAAGAACTTGACCCAGTAAGTAAAAACTTTACGCCATAAGTGTCATAAAAATACTTGACAACACTTACAGATGTCGGGACTAATTGAATCTCATCTACAGCAATTACACACTCTTTTGTCAGGTCTAGTCCCAAACTTCTCAAGCCGCTTTCTATTGATGCATAAGATTTTTCTGAGAACAAAACTCTATTCTCAATCTTTTCAAGGTCTATGTAAGTTTTGTTTTGGTGATTAACCTCAGAAAGCAAAAATTTTAATGCCGTAGATTTCCCAACTCTTCTCAAGCCTGTGATTACGGTTATTTGTGGCTTCAGCAGATGCTGTTTTAGCTCTTTAAAGATTACTCTTTTATGCATAAATATTAACTATTTGCACAAATATAATGCAAAAAGTAATACTTTTTTATTAAATTAGACTTAAAAAATGAGATATTTTGGGCTGAAAATAGCATTGAAATGAATAAGCCAAAAGTATAAACCCACCGCATAAACCCCAGCGAAATTAGAAAGTCTATACATTTCAAGTGACTGAGCCTGAACACCTAAAGAAGCAAAAATTAAGCAGATAAAAGTAAATATTCTAATCATAAAAAAGTAGTATCGTGAACTCGCAAGATACTACTTTTGTGTTTTAGACCGGTTACCGAATAATAAATTTGTGGGGAAGTTAACCTAAACAATGTTGCCTCCCCAAAACCACTCTTTAAAGTCTGAGCCAGGGGCATTTCGAGCTATTAACATAGGTTCATTAATTTCTAATTCCGAACAACGTTGCTTCAAAACTTTCAAATCTCTATCAGAAGGCGTTTCTTTAACCTCAATTCCGATACTCTCATTTAGTATAAAATCGATTTCTTGACCAGTTTTACGCTGGTAGTAGGCAACATTACCCTTTGCTTTCAATTGCAGAGCAATAATATTTTCAAAGACTTGACCACTACTTACTTGTGCTAAGATTTGGAGTACCCCAGTATCTGCAAAATACAACTTGGCTTGCCCCGATATTTCCTTGTCCTTGTTTTTAGTAAATGGTGGTACTCTATGTATGAAATAG
>NZ_RJUF01000123.1 GCF_024343775.1 Lacihabitans soyangensis
TTAATTGTTGCCACTGCTGTATTGGCTGAGTAGGAATTTGGTCCTGACCATTGGTAGCTTGTACCTCCCGAGGCGGTTCTGGTTACACTCGTCACCGAACAGGTCAGATTCGTTGAGCCAGTTATGCTCGGACTTGGAGCAGTGCCATCCAAGCTTACTGCCGTAGTAGCTGTAGCTGTACATCCATTGCTTCCTGTCACCGTCACAGTGTAAGTTCCTGCTGAGTTAATTGTTGCTACTGCTGAATTGGCTGAGTAGGAATTTGGTCCTGACCATTGGTAGCTTGTACCTCCTGAGGCGGTTCTGGTTACCGAAGTTACAGAACATGACAAATTCGTAGTGCCTATAATCTGGGCAGTTGGTGGATTATTAATTGTAACATTAACCGTCACAAATCCACTTCGACAAGCCCCATCTTCGCATCGAACATTATAAGTTGTTGGTGATGTGAGATTTGGTGTTACATAAGGTGAGCCAGTAAATGGAATGGCCACCAAACTTGCATTGTACCAAACCACCGAACTATTGGCACAAGCAGCTGTTAATGAAGCAGTTGCACCATTACATATACTTACATTGCTTGTGCCTGTCGGATTTGATGGTGTAGAACTTACCGTAAATGCAAAAGCATCACTTGCACACTCAAAGGTTCCTGCATTAAAATTTGACACCCTAATAGTATGATTCCCTACGGGAACGCTACCGATTGTAGTGGTAAAGTTTCCACCATCTAAACTATAATAAGGCGTATTTGGAACATTGGTAGCCGCTACAGTAATATTAGTTGCACCACAAGTATTACTTTTGGTTACACCAGTAATAACGGCCTTTGTAGGTATATTTATTACTACATCAGGCGAACTCGTTTGTAGCCCACATCTGTCTCGAACCGCGACTCGATAAGTTCCACTTGATGGTATCGTGAATGTACTTGCAGTTGAAAAAGTCCCAAATGAATTACAGGCAGTTCCTGTGCAAAGTCCATAGGTATAGGGTCCGCCACTTCCACCACCACCATAGCCACTCAATACAGACCCTCCATCACAATCAAGTGCTGTGGTTGTAGATAGGGTTGGAGTAGATGTGAGGTCTCCTACAACCAAATTCGCAGAATTGGAAATTGTTCCGCAGGCATCAGTTACTCTAACGATATAAGTATTAGCTGCGAGACCCGCAAACACACTATCTGTCTGAGGTCCTGCTATAATAGCACCCGATGACTGTAATACTATTGAAAAAGTTCGAGGTAATGAACCTCCTGAAGCAGATGCTGCAATAACTCCTGATGAGCCGCCGCTACATGTAGGGGAAATACTCCCAGTTGCCGTTAGAGCAGGTACGGAATTATCTATAATGGCCTCAACTGTGCCCAAAGCTCCACATTGGTCCGTTATTCTAACAGTATAAGTTCCAGCTGCTAAATTATTAAAAACAGGGCTGGCTTGGGTGACTCTTACCAGTACTGTATTTGCTGCATTATAAAGAGCATAGCTAAATGTACCTCCAGCAAATGTTGCACCCGCACTAGGAGTAACAACTATTCTTCCTGTTGATGAAGAAACACATGAGGGTGTAGTTACTACAGAACCTGTTGGTGCAGTAGCTGCAGGGAAAAGTAGAGGAGTAGAGCTCGTAACAGCGTTGCCACAATCATCGGTTGTCCTGACTAAATAACCAGTGGCGTTATCAGGTACATTGGTGAAAGTGGTACTAGTTTGTGGAGCCATTACTACTGCCGATGTTACGGCATCAATCAAACTATATCTGAACGGAGGTAAACCACCACCAGATTGAACTGTCACTTTTATAACACCTGTATTACTACTTGAGCAAGATGCGGTAGTTGCACTAATGGTAGCAGTTGTAATTGCAGAGGGGTTATTTATTGTCCCAGTTGTTGTACTTGTATTTCCACAAACATCAGTGACTCGAATAGTATGAGTAGGAGTGCCA
>NZ_RJUF01000124.1 GCF_024343775.1 Lacihabitans soyangensis
CAGCATCTGCTTCAGGAGGTTCATTACCTCGAACTTTTTCAATAGTATTACAGTCATCGGGTGCTATTATAGCAGGACCTCAGACAGATAGTGTGTTTGCGGGTCTCGCAGCTAATACTTATATCGTTAGAGTAACTGATGCCTGCGGAACAATTTCCAATTCTGCGAATTTGGTTGTAGGAGACCTCACATCTACTCCAACCCTATCTACAACCACAGCACTTGATTGTGATGGAGGGTCTGTATTGAGTGGCTATGGTGGTGGTGGAAGTGGCGGACCCTATACCTATGGACTTTGCACAGGAACTGCCTGTAATTCATTTGGGACTTTTTCAACTGCAAGTACATTCACGATACCATCAAGTGGAACTTATCGAGTCGCGGTTCGAGACAGATGTGGGCTACAAACGAGTTCGCCTGATGTAGTAATAAATATACCTACAAAGGCCGTTATTACTGGTGTAACCAAAAGTAATACTTGTGGTGCAACTAATATTACTGTAGCGGCTACCAATGTTCCAAATACGCCTTATTATAGTTTAGATGGTGGAAACTTTACCACTACAATCGGTAGCGTTCCCGTAGGGAATCATACTATTAGGGTGTCAAATTTTAATGCAGGAACCTTTGAGTGTGCAAGTGATGCTTTTGCATTTACGGTAAGTTCTACACCATCAAATCCGACAGGCACAAGCAATGTAAGTATATGTAATGGTGCAACTGCTTCATTAACAGCTGCTTGTGCCAATAGTTCGGTGGTTTGGTACAATGCAAGTTTGGTGGCCATTCCATTTACTGGCTCACCTTATGTAACACCAAATCTCACATCACCAACAACTTATAATGTTCGATGCGAAGATGGGGCTTGTCGAAGTGGATTTGTGACGGTTAATGTTACAATTAATAATCCACCAACTGCCCAGATTATAGGCACTACGAATTTGTCATGTTCTGTAACTTCGGTAACCAGAACCGCCTCAGGAGGTACAAGCTACCAATGGTCAGGACCAAATTCCTACTCAGCCAAAACAGCAGTAGCAACAATTAACTCAGCAGGAACATATACTGTGACGGTAACAGGAAGCAATGGATGTACAGCTACAGCTACAACGGCAGTA
>NZ_RJUF01000125.1 GCF_024343775.1 Lacihabitans soyangensis
TTTTAATACCAATGCACGATGCTGCCTTATTTCAAGTGCCCATCGAAGTTGTTGATCAAAAGAAAGTAATAATTAAAGATGAATTTGAAAAAGCAATGCTCCTATATTGTCCTAAACTTAAGCCAAAGGTAATATTTAAAGAATTTACTGAATAAAAGCTTGCATATAAAAAAACTATTGGATAGAATTTAGGTAATTAAAATGGAATTATATCACACCAAATCAAAAAATGAATGGCTTACTAAAAAAGCAAAAGACTATGGAAGCTTAGTAGAAAAGCGGGGAATTTACATCAATTTGGTTTTGAATTTCAAATTAACCGTTCGAATGTTTGACAGTTCTGTGTTTCGAAGTCCTATAACATACAAAACCGTGAACTATTCTTAAAACCTAACTTCTTCAAAACATGCACCCCCACCTAAAACCCCTCTTCAGCAAAATCTTTGACCTAAACTGGAAATTTGGTACATTTCTGATATTGTTGGTTTGTGTGCCGAGGTTTGTGTTGGTACTTCAGGCCAATGCTTCGGGTAATTATGGGGCTATCGGGCTTATCATGACGGTTTCGGCTTTGGCTCCGTTTATTTTTTTGAGTAAAGCGGGTCGTATGGCCATCGGTATACAAAAAGCTCAGGGTTTTAAATGGCTATTTCTGGCCTTTTTGGCTGGGCTGGCGGCCAGTGTTATGCTGTTTTTTTTGGGTAAAATCTTATATGATACTTCTTACCAAAACTGGTATCAATACATCGGCAAGTCATATAAAATTCCGGCTGAAATCACTGCAGCAGATAAGCAGGTCATGTTCGGCATTATGGCCATCACAGGCATGCTTTTTAGCCCCATCGGTGAGGAATTGTTTTTCAGGGGCATCGTACACAAGAGTTTTGAAAACTCTATAGGCGAGAAAAAAGCCTCCATCGTGGATGGCTCTGCCTTTGCCCTCACGCATATTTCTCATTTCGGCTTGGTGTTCGTGAATGAGCAATGGGCTTTTTACCCCTTTCCCACCCTACTGTGGGTATTGAGTATGTTTTTGGTGAGTATAATGTTTTTCTATTTCCGCAAAAAAACCGATAGCCTATTGGGTGCCAT
>NZ_RJUF01000126.1 GCF_024343775.1 Lacihabitans soyangensis
ACAGTCTGCCTTAATGTTTTGGGAAGTTTCAGTTGGGACGTGGCTTCGACAAGCTCAGCCTGACAGCGGTTGTCTCCCTGAGCTTGTCGAAAAGTGTCTCCCTGAGCTTGTTGAAGGGGCGTTTTGTTATATATTTGACATTTTTTATTAGATTGGTTACCCAAAAGTGCCATTGAGTTAGCAAGAGTTGACAACTTTCTAAAAGTTGTCAACTCTTAATATCTAAAACTCCGTTTACCCTATACAATCAACCATTAGCGGAACTTCATTTGGAATTTTTTATATTTGTTCTTTATTCAACCTAATTTAATACAATGTCAAAGAAAGGAAAAATTCTTATTATTACTGGTGATGCTGGCGAAGGTTACGAGTGTTTATATGGCAAACACCGCTTTGAAGAAGCTGGTTATGAGTCTGTTATTGCTGCACCAAGTGTAAAAAGGCTCAATTTGGTCATCCATGATTTTGAGCCGGGCTGGGATACTTATGTTGAAAAACCTGGGTATTTGGTGGAGTCTGACATTGCGTTTGATGATGTAAAAGTTGAAGAATATTTGGCCGTTTTGATTTTGGGTGGAAGAGCACCCGAGTTTTTACGACACAATGATAAAGTGATAGAAATTGTAAGAGCATTTGACAAAGCCGATAAATTTATCTTCTCTATTTGCCATGGAATTCAGATTCTCACGGCCGCTGGTTTGGTTAAAGGCAAAACTGTTACTTGCTACGAAAACGTACGTTTCGAAGTAGAAGCCTGTGGAGGCAATTTTGTAGGTAAAAACGAAGCTGTTAGAGACGGAAGATACGTTTCTGGTCAAACGTGGCAATCGCACCCAGATTTTTATAGAATGGTTTTTGAGTGTTTGGGGGAGGGGTGATAATAATAATAGGTAGTTGATTAGAAGGCCGATGGCATCCAATTCAAAGTCGGAAGACTAAGCATAGTTGAACTAACTTAATATAAGTAAGTGTTATTTATTGGTACCTTTTGCAAGGATATTTGCTTAATGTAAGAATTTTCGATTACCATCAGTTTTCTTTTTACAGCATCGAAAACCAAAACTTTGGCATCACTACTTTTTGCAATATAGTTGTTGGCTGAAATTACAATTATTTTATTGTCTAAAAGTTCAATTTGTCCATTAAACGTTCTTTTGTCAAAGAAATTTAATATTGCAATAGTTAATAAAAACATTGTTGTAGCTACTACGATTACATGCGTATTGAAAACTTTATGCTTCTTATTAGAAAGCCATTTAAAATACACTTTGTCTAAAACTAAGATACCAATTAGTAAAAGCCCGATGATGAACCACAAAACTAAAGAATGAGATATATTAATCACTTTAATAAATATCCATCCGGTACAAAAATATATACCCATGTAGTTATAAGACTTGTCCTCTGATAATTGGTATTTATGAAATCTTTCAATTATGAACATTATCAGTAAAATTATGAATATAAAATCACTGAAAAGCAAGCCCAAGGATTCTCCAATTATATCTTGAATTCCAAAGTACAACCAAATGTCTATTCCTTCAAAAGAATATAAATTCATTATGATAAATGACATTAATATGGTTATTAGAAATGAATACTCTGATAATTTTTTGATAATTTTGGCAATTTCTAGATGCTCCATTGAGATTTTCAGGTTTATTTACTAGCTATTCAGGTCCACACTTTGACCTATTCCCTACTTCAAAATAAGATAAAGAGGATTTTCAATTCGAAATTACAAACTTCTTCACTTCCCAACCGCCACAGCAGGGTTTCCAAAAACAGTTGCTTCTTCTTTTACGTCTTCAATGACAACAGAACCGGCACCAATTCGTGCGTTT
>NZ_RJUF01000127.1 GCF_024343775.1 Lacihabitans soyangensis
TAAGCCTGAAATTCCGGCACCGACTATCACCACCGTCTTGTCCAATGCACCTGGGATATGTTTGTCCTCACAAGCCAAAGCAAACAAACTGGAGCTGCTGGCCAATAAAGGAAGACTTTTAAAGGTGTTCTTAATGAATTTACGTCTTTCAATCATAGGAATCTCAAGTGAGTAGTTTTGAAACGAAATAAATCACAAAACTGGGAAAATCATTTTCCAAAAAATACAAAATCGAAATAAAAGACTCATAATGACAAAATGCATCTTTCTTTCCAAAATTCAAATTAGGTCCTAAACAATTACAAAAAATCGATTAGATCAAAAATATATGCAAAAGCGTGAAATCTTGAAAATAAGCCCAGAACCTTTATCGACTTCATACATCCAAAAGAACTGTTTACCTGTAGATTAAAACTGTTTGTAGAAATTAGTATCAGGGGTTTGGCTTATTCTCTATTTTTTCAGAACTTTGATCATCTTAGAACCATTACCCTACCCTGAAATATGAAACAAGACTTCTCGAAAAAGACAAATGAAGAACTTTTAAAAAATATAAAAATTGCAAGATTTCTAACTGGCTTGTTGGCTGGTGCATTGATTATGTTATTGGTTCTCAATTCCATAGATAAGGAAAAAACGATTTGGCAAATTATAATGATGCCTTTATGTCTATCGCCTATTTTGATTCTTAATATATCAAACATCGTGGCTATGAAAAAAGAAATTAAGTCTCGTAGTCTTTAATCCAAAAGATATCCTACCTTACCCAGAATACAAGATATGACCTGTCACAATTGCGAAGCACCCTTCGACACAAAGTTTTGCCCGAATTGTGGCAATCCAGCCATCTTAAAAAGAATCGATAAGCATTATCTGCAACATGAGTTTTTGCATCTTTTTCATGTCGAAAAGGGTTTTTTGTACACCGTAAAAATGCTCCTTTCAAAACCAGGTGAGAGTATTCAAGGTTTTTTGAAAACCAACAGAAACAAACTCATGAAGCCGGTGCCGTTTTTGGTATTTACTTCATTAATTTACACTATCATAGTAAGTTTCTTTCCTGTAGTAGTAGCTAACAAGATTGGAGGAGGTTCTGCCGATTCTTACATAGATCGTATTTTTAGTTGGTTTCAAGCTCATTATGCTTATGCCAACATCGCCACTAGTTTTTTCATTGCCTTTTGTACAAGGCTATTTTACCGAAAATACAACTATAATTATTTCGAAATCATGACCATGCTTTGCTATGTGTTGGGCATAAACATGCTGGCAATGACTATTTTGGCTGTTTTTTATGGGACTTTGAACGTCATCGTTTATCGAATACTTTTCACTGTTTTTGTCTATGGCTATGCAGTTTGGGCTATTGGTCAGTTTTTCAACAAAGGCAGCAGAAAAAGTTATTTAGCCGCCGCTGCTTCCTTCATAATGGGATATTTATTATATTTTACAACCATAAGTCTCATTGGCATAGCACTTGACGAAATATTAAAATAAAACCTCCTCCTAAATGTTGGGCATTACTATATAAGGAAACTCACCAATCTTGAATGAATTAACCCAATTTCATTTCATAAAACTCGAGGATTTGTTAAAAACCACTTTTTCGCACAAGCCCATCATAATCAGTAACTTCTATTATGTCCTTAATGGCTTGTTTTTTATTTTTTGCCTTTTCGTAGTATTGTTTACAGACTTGGTAGCCAAGGTAGTATCCCACGCTTCTAACGGGATACAGATCGGTATTTTTGTAGAAATAATCGCTTATTTTAGACATATCGGTCAGATTTTTATAGTCTTGCCATAGCCTATCTTTGTTTTCCTCACAGTATTTATATTGGATGGCATTAAACGTACCTGGCCCTATCGTTGCCTTGAAATCAAAAACCAAATCTGCAATAAATGCCGCCCCTCCTTCGCCCAACAATGGAATGTATTGAATTGTACCCTTGAAAGTCTTAAGGAATTCATCATTTCCCTTGAATTGGCTCAAATGTACCAGCTCATGCACAATGAGTTCGTCCATTCTATTGATATCGAACGACCCAGCTTTCAGATAATCTATTAAACCCGTTGTCTCGACAACTTCCGTTGTATCAGCAAAACTATTACAGGTAAACAACTCTAAACCAACATATTGGCCACTTTCAAAGGATTTTCCGCCGTCATCCATGATACCTATGCAAATCACGTTGGGCTTAATTTTGGCTTCAGGATAAATTTTGAGAAGTTTGCCGTATGCGGCATTTATCCTCTGAATAATCTCTTTTGATTTAAAAACCTCAGACTGCCTCAAAACCGAAGCATAATATTTGGGATAAAGGCGAAGCTTGTTTAAAAACTCTTCTTCTATTTTATAATTATTCAATGATTCCTTCAGCTGGATGTATTCCTTAAAAGTGGCCGAACCTTTAGCCAACAAGTTGGCTCTAATTAAGTTCAAAGTATCTTCAGTAGTCTTTGCGGTCGGCAACTGTCCATACATTTCTCCGAAATTCTCTAAATCTGTCGTGATAAGGTTTTGAGCCTGGGTTAATTGAGAGAGAAGGAACAAGGAGATAATTAGAATAGCTTTTTTCATAGAGTAATTAATTTTTCTTAATTGTGAATTGTAATTAAATGTTCTTTGACATGAAGATTAAGAGTAAATATTTACGATTATTTCTTGTGCTATTATTTACTAACCCTTACCTATACCCATAAAACTCTACCCGCTGAATACCATACTGATTGGTACCTATATTGATATGGCGGCCTTGGTGGGTCTGGTCGCCGTTGAGGTGGCGTTTTACTATCCATTTGTTGTTTATGAAATTCCCCTCATCCACTTTTAGTAGACCGATGTTAAGGTCTTTATTTTCGATGGATTTGGTTGTAATTACTACTCCCGAACCGGCTATATAAAATTCATTTTCAGCAGTTTGGATGATAATGGCACTGCCCAGAGGCCATGTTTCTGTTCTAGCTCCAGGTGTCCAACTGAGTGTGTAGTCGTGTTTGCAGGTAAACTCGTATTTGCCCAAACGAACAATGGTTTCCGCGTCGCTTTTGCTCAACATTATGCCTTTTATTTTTCCCGTACCTTGGTTACTGGTGATGAGCGGGCTTAGTTCTTTTATCAAGCCAAACATTTTACCAAGTGGCTCATCCTCTGGCTTTTGGGTAGACTCTATGGAAAAAGGCGAAAAACCCATGCCTTCGTAATGCCCAATGGTGTAAAGTGCTTTAGCGGCCACAGTTTGGTCAAAAACATGCTCAGGCACAAACAGCACATCGCCCTGGCGGGTGTACAAGTCGCACCAATGTTTGAAATCAGGATTATAAAAGTCTGGTGATAAGAAATCAATGGCTTTCCCAGCTGACTTCCAAACGTCCATCAAGTGAGGCAATGGCCCCGCACTTGGGTAATTGCCTGGTTCTCGACCAGCTTTATTTAGAGCAGCATTGACAAACATCGGCAAGGGATAGATTTTCTTTCCGGCTTCGGTGATTTTGGCAGTAAAGTCGGCATAGTAATAAGCCATAAATATCTCATCGGTGTGCAGCCCTTTACCGAATACTTCCTCCCACGTTCCGGTGGTTTTGTATCCATTTTTTTTCCAAGTCTCGCGAAATTCCGGCACCAAATTATCTTTATTCTCTTGCAAATAAGTCATCAACTCTGCAGGTACTGGCTTATCAAACGCCTCGTTGGCCAAAGTCTGGTGGTCTCGGGCAGAAGGCAACATACCGATTTCATTCTCCACTTGTATCATGATAACTGTTCTATCCTTAGTATCAAAATCTTTGATAAACTGCATGAGTTTTTCGAATGCTTTTTTATCGGCTTGCAATACATTTTCGCTAAACGAACTCAATATTTCCTGACTACGGCCGCTATTGTCTTTCACGCGGGGATATTTGTCTTGGTAGAGTTTTACCCATGCTGGAGCATGACTACTCATGCTGTTTTTCCAAGAACCAAACCACAGAAAAACCAATTTCATCTCGTTTTGGCGTGCTTCAAGGATTAAATCTTGATAGAGTTTGAAGTCAAATTTACCCTCAACTGGCTCAATCAATTCCCAATAAACTGGCACCAAAACGGTATTCAAGTTCATGGTTTTGAGTTTAGGCCAAACCGATTTCATGTTTTCGGTTGTTGTAGCGGTGGAATTTCCGAGTTCGCCACCCAAAATAATAAAGGGTTTGTCATTTACTATTAATTGGCTAGTGGTGCCTTTTTTAAGCAATCTAGGCAAACTTTGCTGACCAAAAACCGACCAAAAAGTGGATATTAAGAACAAGAAAGAAATCGAAATGAAACGAAAAGTCATAGAAAAAGGGTTAAATTGTTTTCAAATATAAGCCTAAATAATAAACAATTTAAAAAAATCAAGGCAAGGCTAGACTAGCCATACCATCCTTTTCAAAACATTTCCAAAACTCTAATATTTAAAATTCGTCTTTTAATTCATAGCGTCAACTTCATTGGGCTCAAATATTCTAGAGTTAACACTTTCCGATTCATTCAAATATCTAAATTCTTAAAAAAACTAAATTCTATTTAAATTCCTTATGCATAAAATTAGAGAGTAAATGGAAGCAAAATGCATAGACCCTCTAAGAAATACCAGGCGTGATTGAACAATCAAAAAACAAACCTTTGATAAATAGATTATTACCGTTTAGTGAGTAATTACTACAAGGAAGAGCCTAGGTACTCAATTTTTGCAAATGTTTGCATTTTCTTGAATTTAAAGATAGATATAATATTTACAACTGTATATGTTTGATAGTCAGAATATTGAACTTTTCGAAAATCCTAATCTCATTTTAATGAATATTAAATTAATAAAAAGTTTTATTATAATAGCATTTTTTTATTAAGAAATTTAATATTTTTGACCAATTTATAAATATAATTATTCAATCACTTAAACTTAAACGTAAATGAAAGGTAATCTTTACAGATGTAGATCTCTTCTTTTGATTGCTCTCTTGCTATCCATCTCTTGGATATCCAATGCACAAAACCCCATCAATGTAAAAGGAAAAGTAGCCGATATCAAAGGCGAGGCCATTCCGGGAGCGAGTGTGGTTTTAAAAGGCACTACCCGTGGTGTGGTGACAGATGTTAACGGGAACTTTGTTTTCTCGGTGCCAGACGCCAAGTCGATTTTGGTGTTTTCATATCTTGGATATGAACCAATCGAAGTATTGGTAGGAACAAAGACTACAATAGATGTAATGCTGAACTCAAAAGCCAATGAATTGGATAATTTGATAGTTATTGGCTACGGTACACAACGTAAATCAGACTTGACTGGATCGGTGAGTTCTATCAAGCAAGACCAGCTACTTGAGCGTCCTTCACCATCTCTAAACCAGGCACTTACAGGTAGAATGGCTGGAGTTCAAGCAAACAATAACTCAGGTCGTCCGGGAGGTAGAACTACCGTCAGAGTTAGAGGTTTTAGCTCTATCAACTCCTCAAACAACCCACTTTATGTAGTTGATGGGGTAATGTTGCCTCAAGGTAACCAAAACCAGTTTTCTAATGCCATAGATTTTATTAACCCCAACGACATCGTATCGGTGGAGGTCCTTAAAGATGCTTCATCTACAGCCATTTATGGTGCAAGAGGTGCCAACGGGGTAATATTGGTAACTACTAAAAAAGGAAAAGCCGGAGAAGGCTCTGTAACCTACAACGTTGACTTTAGTGTAGCTACACCTGGCCCACATGTACCTCAAGTTTTGAATGCCGAACAATATATGGCAGTGGAGGATTTGGCTTGGGCAAATATGCAAAAATATGACCCAGCAGGCTGGGCAGCAGGCAGATGGGCGTATCTAAATCCAAAATTAAGAAGAACAGACCCACGCGTATTTGATTCAGCAGGAAATCCTTTGCACGATACCAATTGGTTCAACGAAGCGACCCAACAAAAGCTATCTCAAAACCACCAGCTGGGCTTCAGTGGTGGCAATGAGCGTACGCAATATTCGTTTTCGTTGGGCTATAGAAATGACGAAGGTTTGGTAAAAACCACCTATATGACACGTTATTCGAGCAGATTTACGATAGATGACCAAGTAAAAAAATGGTTGAAAGTTGGAGGTACTTTGGCTTACAACAATCAATCGGAGCGTTTGTCGGATATTAATGATGCAGTTTCTCGTCAAATCGTTGAAGATTTCCCTTTTCTTCCCGTAAAATATGCCGATGGAACTTATGCCAACAACAGAGACTTCCCTTTTGCTGAAGGAACTTTCAGTTCTGTTCACAGGCTTGACGGACGTAGATTTATAATGGACACGCAAACTACCACTGGTAGCGTGTATTCCAACATCACATTTGCTAAAGGTCTGGAAATGAAAACTATTATCGGTGCCAATGTAATGACCCAAGCAGTAAACCAGTCGCAGACGCGTACTTTGGCCATAGCCAACTCAGGAGAGGCCTCTGTAAATAATCAAAAAGAAACGTTTTGGTCTCTTGAAAACTTTCTAACTTATACCAAGGATATCAATCAGGATAACTCTGTAAATGCCCTCTTGGGTGTTTCTTGGCAGCAGTCAGACTTCTTTTCAATTGGCACATCGGTTAGAGGATTTGCTACTGACTATTTTACATTTAATAATTTAGGTGCGGCCGCCACAATCAACAACGCCACATCAGGAGCATCGTCTTCGGCGTTTAATTCATATTTTGGAAGAGTAAACTATACTTTCAAAAACAAGTATTTGGTTACATTGACAGGTAGAGCTGATGGATCATCGAGATTTGGTGAGAATAACAAATTTTCTTTTTTCCCTTCAGGTGCATTGGCATGGAGAGTGTCTGAGGAAGATTTCTTGAAAGGTAATCCCGTAATTTCCAATTTGAAACTACGTACCTCTTATGGTCTTACTGGCAACTCCGAAATTCCACCGTATAGTTCACTTTCCTTGCTAAGTTCAAACTACTTGACTTCTTACAATGACACCAGAATCTCTGGAACGGGTATTTCAAGATTGGCCAACCCCGATCTCAGATGGGAAAAAACAGCCCAGACGGACTTTGGCTTGGAGTTAGGATTGTTTAATGGCAGATTTAACTTAGAGGCTGATTATTATTACAGACTCACTACAGATATGCTTTTGGATGCACCTGTACCTCAAACAAGTGGATATTCTACTATCCGTAAAAACGTAGGTTCTATGCAAAACCAAGGAGTAGAATTAGCCTTAAATTCAGAGATATTAAACAAAGGCGACTTTACTTGGAACAGTATGTTCAACATTACTTTCAACAGAAACAAGGTACTTTCTTTGGCTACACCATCTGACATTTTTAATGTTGGAGGTCCGAACTTTACGAACCCAACCAACATCATCCGTATTGGTGAGCCTGTAGGATCGTTTTGGGGATTAACTAGACTAGGCATTTGGAGCGAAGCTGAAAGAGAAGAAGCTGCCAAGTTTACTTCTTACAGAAACGGTTTGACTATACTTCCTGGTGATATCAAATACCTTGACGTAAACGGCGACAAAGCCATCACAGATGCTGACCGCTCAATTATAGGTAATGGTAGCCCTGACTTCTGGGGATCTTTCAGCAATACTTTCAAGTACAAAAGCTTTGACTTGACGCTGGAACTACAATACATGGTAGGCAACGATGTAATGATGATGAACCTCCATGCCAGCGAGGACCGTCAGGCATTGGCCAACAGCTATACTTCGGTATTGGATGCTTGGACACCAACCAATCAGAATACCATGATTGCAGAAATAAGAGACACCAGAGCGGGTTATGTAACCAACGTGGATTCATGGTGGATCAAAGATGGTTCCTATTTGCGTGGAAACAATTTGTTGCTAGGTTATACTGTACCGAGCAACAAAGTTACTAGAAAACTAAATCTTAGCAGATTGAGAGTTTATGGTTCCGCTCAGAATTTCTTCTTGTTGCTAAAAGACAACATCATTGGAGACCCTGAGGTTACACCTACCAACCAAGGAAACGGGAATAGTGCGTTTTCGCAAGGTATGATGTGGCACAATTACCCTAAACCCACAACATTCATGGGTGGATTACAGGTTGCCTTTTAATTCATTAATCGTTTTAATTATTAGAAATTATGAAACATAAATCATTCTCTTATTTATACAAAATTGTTGTCGCTATTTGCTTTTTGGTAGTCACCAACAGCTGTACTGACTTCCTGAAAGAACAAGCTCCTTCTAACTTGACACCTGAAAATTTTTACTCAATTCCTGACCACGCGGAAGCTGCGATAGCCTCCGTTTATGCAGACTTGAGATTTATGGGTGGTGGTGCTGGCATATTTTCGTCTAACTGGCAGTTATTGGAGGCACTTACTGGAACTTCCACAACCGAAACGGCTCAAAACTCGGACTTAAACAACCTCTACGGATTGGTACATGATGGCAATACAATACATGTCAGAAACTATTGGAATGGCCTCTATAGAGTAATAGCACAAGCCAACCAAGTAATAGCAAAAGTGCCTGGCATTACACCAATGCCAGAGGCCCAGAAGAAATCTATTTTGGGCGAAGCCAAGTTTTTGAGAGCTTCTGCTTATTTTACTGCCGTTAGACTTTGGGGCGATATTCCTTTGATTACAGCTCCACAAACTGCTACCTCAGAGGATTTTTTACCGAAGCGTGCACCCAAAGAGCAAATCTACGACCTCATTGTG
Source organism: Lacihabitans soyangensis (assembly GCF_024343775.1). GTDB lineage: Bacteria > Bacteroidota > Bacteroidia > Cytophagales > Spirosomataceae > Leadbetterella > Leadbetterella soyangensis. The sequence goes on from NZ_RJUF01000127.1 coordinate 8,694, forward strand.
AAGGACCTCATAGAAGCAGAGGCATCAGGCTTGCCATGGATGAATTTAAACGGAAGGGTTAACTCAGCCGCCATAAAAACACAGCTTTCGTTGGTTTATCTTACCATGGCAGGGTTTCCTATGAGCAAGGGAGCTACGCATTATAAACTAGCCGCTGACAAAGCATTGGAAGTTATCACCTATGCCAATGCCAACCCAACTGTGATTAACCTTTTCCCTACCTATGCCGAGACTCGTAGAGAAACCTTAAAAAACAGATTAGAGCATTTATTTATGCTTCAATATAATAACTCTATCGGTGTAGGTGGAAATCCTATGGGTAATATGTTTCCCAACTTCAAACCTGTTACTTTCAACGGACCAGGAGGAACAGGAAGCACAGTTCCTACATTGGCATTTTACAATTCCTACGAACCGGGAGACTTAAGAACAAAAGACCAGGAAGGCTATTTTTATACCAGTTATTTTACAAATGGCAATGGTGCAAGATTTGAATTAAATGCACCCTATATCTTTAAGCATTTCAATCAAATAGCCAATGGTTCTTCAGGCGTGGCTGGTACAAGAAATGACAACCTGAATGTACCACAAATTAGATACGCCGAAACGCTCTTAATTTATGCCGAGGCACAAAACGAATTGGGAACAATAACTCCAGAAGCATATGCCTCACTAAAGAAAATAAGGGACAGAGCAAAACTAGCTACACCGGATATAGGCACTTACACGCAGAGTTCGTTCAGAAACGCAGTTTGGAAAGAGCGTTGGCATGAGCTGTGCTATGAGCAAATCACTTGGTTTGATATGATTAGGTTAAGAAAATCTTTCAATCCTATAACTAAAACTTTCGAAGAATTTGTTGGTTCTACCAATTTGAGTTCGAATCAAAAACTTCAACAAAAACATTTGTTGTTGCCATTGCCGACTCAAGAAATGCTAAATAACCCGAATTTAACACCTCAGAATACAGGTTATTGATTGGTTAATTTAAAGTTCAAAAGCTCCAAAACTTTGTTTTGGGGCTTTTTTATTTTTGGATAAAAGACATTTTACATAAGAGCTATTTCACTATAAAACTTTAAGTTTTACCACCAGTTCGTCAAAAACATGTTTCTAACTCTAACTTAATTCCTTTTTACTTCTGCGGCACTTTTTCTATAAAATATTTGACCATCCGAATTTGCTATTACAAAGAAACCATGGCCTTTATTACTTTAGTTTCAGGATTGAGCCAATGTTCGTAAACGCTCGGAAGGTCATCAAACTTGGCCCTGTGAGTAATCCATTTATTGACATCAATTTTGCCTTCTTCCATTAATTGTATAATGTTTGTAAAATCTTGGCCATGACTATTTCTACTTGCAAAAAGCGTCATCTCCCGACGATGAAAAAGCGGATCATCAAAAACAACATCTCCAATATACAAACCTACAAATACAAGTTTCCCTCCAAATGCCACAAAGTTAAAGGCATTTTTCATGGAATTTGGGTTGCCTGTGGCATCGAAGACAATGGTGGGGAGGACACTAAGTTCAAGCCCACTAAATCCTTCCAGCCCCTTAGATCCCTCAAGCCCCCTAAATCCCCCGGTGGGGGACTTTTTTGTGGTGAGACCTTCGGTCTTTTTGTTGTCTTTATTCGAAGAGTGGTTAAGAATCTCTAGCTTTTGGCCTAGTTCTGCTCGAAACTCTTCTGATGTGAAGCCTTTTGAACCATCCAGGAGGATATCGGCTTGTAGGTGTTCCTTGGCAAAATCTAGTCTTTCGGTGTTTATATCTAGAACCGCCACAGTGGCACCTGATAGTTTGGCAAACTGTATGACTGACAAGCCGATAGGTCCCGCCCCAATGACCAGCACCAAATCTTCTGCCGAAACCGCAGCTCTTTGCACAGCATGTGCTCCTATACTTAGTGGCTCTACAACGGCCAACTGTTCAAAGGTTAAACTTTTGGAAGCGTGTAACTTATGCATGGGCACCTTTATAAACTCGCACATGCCACCATCGGTATGTACACCCAGCACTTGCAGATTTTCGCAACAATTTCCTTTGCCATTGCTACAAGGTTGGCAATTGCCGCAGTTCATATAAGGCTCTACCGTCACTTTATCGCCGATTTTTATTCGGTCATTCTCTTGGCCCACTGCCACCACCTCTGCACCTAACTCATGACCAAGCACTCTTGGATAGCTAAAAAAAGGCTGTTTTCCCCTAAAAGCATGGTAATCTGTACCACATATACCGATATTCTTTATTTTTATCAAAGCCTCATGCGGTTCTAGCCTTGTTGGCTGCTCTTGTTCTATAAATTTAAAAACTTGGGGTTCTTCTAGTATGAGGGTTTTCATAATTTGATTTTTACTGCTAAGCCGCAGGGTCGCAAAGAAATAATAATTCTATCGCTTGTCTAAGGCCTTCTAATTTCCTGTTTTTGAATAATAATCTATCAAATAACAAAGCTACAATGAAAGGAGGAAATATTAGAGTGGGGAGGTATTTTTAAATGGGAATAGCGTGAAGTATAACAGAGAATTATTAAATTTTCATTTAGATTGAGTTTTTTAATTAACAAATAATTCTTCCAAAATTGAGCTAAAAACTGAGTATTTAGAAAAAGCAAAATTAAGCTCTCTAAATAAAAACCAAAAAACTTAATACTTTCACTTTGAAAAAAACATTTTTCAAGGAATTAGCGTCCTAAATTGATTTCAATAACTGCTCTACTTCCCTTTCCCCATAAAAATCAAAAACAAATTGATGATTCCGATAACAAAAAAGCTCAATATTAGAGGAAAAACACTATCTGTCATAAAGAAACTAACCATGGAGCCAAGGGTGGAGCCAATGAAAAAGAAAAATGTACCATAAACCGAAGAGGCAACGCCTGCCATATCGCCCATCGGCTCCAATGCCAATGCACTACTGTTGGGTTCTATGGCGATATTGATGGCCATCAAAAGAGCTATTCCCATAAAAAACACCAAAAGATGGGGCGGCTCTCCAAAAGCAAGTGTTATAGTGAATAAGATTGCCGCTACTGTGGCATAGGTTACCAAAAGCCACTTTATGCTTTTCTTAGCTCCGATTCTGGTGGTGAAATAAGAATTGAAAAACGTACAAAGCGACATCAACAACCCTATACCCGCAAATACCCATGCAAAAAGCTCAGGTTTGCCATAAATACCGCCAACTATATGCTCCGAAGTGGCCACCCAAGTACTTAAGGCTGAAAACAATAAAGTGGTGATGGTGGTATATTTCAGAAATGGACGATTGCTAATAACTGTTTTTAAAGATAAACCGACACTAGACCAATTGAGCGGAGTTCGCTTTTCCATAGGATGTGTTTCTTCCATTCTAAACGACCACACGAATATCACCAAACCAAAGATTACAGGAGTCAGAAAAACCATCTGCCAAGACGAAACCGAAAGGATGGCGAGTCCCAAAAATGGTGCGATAACTGGGGTAAACAAAAAAATGGTGAAGATAAGCGACATGGTGCGGGCCATTTGATCGCCCACAAAACGGTCTCTTACACCTGCTATAGTGGTCATAAACACCGCGGATGCTCCTACTCCAGCAAAAAAACGTGCTGCCAGCATAATCTCAAATGTAGGTGCAAATGCCGCCACCAATCCTCCAACGATATACAAAGGAAAACCAATGCGATAAATGGCCAAACGGCCAAAGCGGTCCGACAATATCCCGAAAAACAATTGGGCGATTTGACCCATAAAAAAGAAAACAATGACCTGAGCGGTGGCCGTAGATTCAGGATTAAAGCCGAAATGCTCTCTTAAACTAGCAAAAGCAGGAAGCATTATATCAATTCCCAAGGCCGTCAACATCATGGTGCAGGCAGACAGGGTGATAAATTCCCCCGACTTCATGTTTATTTTCATTTATAAATAGTGGTTCGTACAATTCTGAGGCACGTAAAATTAGTACTTAAAACCTTGCAAAAAAACTGGTTCTTTTTTACCCAGCTTAGGCATAACTATTATCACTCACTTAAATGGTAGGTTCTGATAAATTCAAAATCTTAATAATTCCATCAATCTAACCGGGAAATATTAAGATAAAGAACAGAAAACTCCGTGCACCTCAGAGCCAAACTCGGTGCACTCCGTGGTAAAAAAGGCACTAATGTACTGAGATATTCTCGAGTTTATTCCTTCCTAAACTTCACTTTTTTAATTCTTTCTCCAAACAAAAACATTTCATTTCCGCTAAATTCCAAGCTGTACGAATCGACCAGCATTTTATTCTCTGATACCATGAGTCCTTGGCTTTTAGAGTTTACACCTCTTTGTAACTCATAATTGTTTCCTTCAACATACCTAATCGAAAACCTCACATCGGTTTCAGAATTGAAGTATTCGCCTTCTAATGACTTAAAATCAAAATTGTTACCGAGGGCTTTTGTCTTGATAAGCGAATAGGGAGCGTGATTGGTGTAATAAGCCGTTACTTGTAGGTCGCCTTGGTCATTAGTGGTGAATTCTTGCTTGAAATCGGGGTCAAACTTTTGACGAAATATATTGTCTGACTCTCGGTCCAATTCCACATCATTCCTGCCCTCTCTTTTCAAAAACACTTTATCGTTCTTTTTGATAAAGGTAAAAGCAAAATCAGCATCTGTCAGATAGGTACCTAATATTTGATCCACACTGACATACTTTCCAATTTGGGCTGGCTTGGTTATAAAAAAACCTTCATCCTTCGGTAGTTCGAACAAGTAATCTGCCATCTGACGGGTTTGGGAGTAAGGTATAGCTTTACCCGTATTGGTGAGGGTTAACATCGAAACACCCTTTGATGGAAAACGTGTTACCGTGGCCTTCCATGCCCCTGTGGCCCCTTCGTGAAAAGCATAATCGAGACCTTTATACTTGCCAAATTCGAGCCCGTAACCATAATTCTGAATTTTCGAACCCGTTACGAACTTCTGACTTTGCGATATTATCTTTCTTCTTATCCTACTTTCTGCGGTACCTGCTATGACCTTTTCCCATTGAATTTGGTCTGCTAAAGTCGAAAACAAATTGCCGTCGCCGTTTACATTCCAAATCCAGTCGTAGGTGGTCCAAGTGCCGAAATTGAAATATGACCGAGCAACAGGTCCCTGAATTTGTTTATAGTCAGCCACAAAGGAGGTATTAGGCATATTCAAATCCCGAAACATCTGGTCTGTGAAATCCACAAATGCTTTTCCTGAAACTTTCTCTATCAAAATAGCCAACAAAATATAATTGGTGTTGCTATACAAATATTTTTCGCCAGGCTTGAAATTGAGGTCCTCTTGCTTGGACATTAGTGCCAAGACCTCGGTATTGCTAAAGGTATTTTTCCACCAAGTGAGACCTTGGAGCGACCATAAATCGTAGCAATCTCTAATGCCACTCGTATGGGTCAAAAGATGTAGTAGAGTGAGTTTTTCTTTTATTTTGGGAAATAGATTCGGAAAATATGTTCTGATATCGTCTTCCAGCTTTAGTTTTTTCTGGTCTATCAAAATTTGAATGGCCAAGGCAGTGAATTGTTTACCGTTCGACGCAATGTTAAATCTGGAAGAGGCACCAATTTTTACGCTATCAGCCAAATCGGCGTAGCCAAAATATCTCTCATAAATTACTTTTCCGTCTTTTAGAATTGCCGTGGCTATCCCTGGAGCTCCCGAAGGCACATCTTGGCTGGCAATGCTATCTAGTTTTAGGATTTGGATTGAATTCAGTAGAAGCTCCTTCGACTGTCCGAAGAGCATTAGAGGAAACACCAAGAGTATCAAGATTGGAAAATATCTTTTTTTCATATTTTTCTTTTTTGTGTCAAAAATCAATAGTTAAAGCAACATTATCGCTTCAAATCCTGATTTGACACCTAATTCTGAAACCGATTTCTGATAAATTCCTTCGGAGACTGTCCCGTTTCCCTCTTAAAGGCTCGATTGAAAGTTGACTTTGAGTTAAACCCACATTCGAGTGCTAAACCCAGAAAGGTTACCATGGAGTATTCCCCTCGTTCTAACTTCTTTATCAGGGCCTCTACCCGATATTTGTTTACAAAATCATTGAAATTCAGTCCAAAACCCTGATTAATTGCCTGAGAAATCCTCTTAGAATGCGTGCCCAGTTTTTCAGCCAAATCCGAAATCGTCAATTCTGGATTTTCATACATTTTGCCTTCCACCATTAGTACCACTACCCTAGCCTTCCATTCATCCAAGTCTGGCAATGGTTCATGCTGACTTTTCGAGTCTGCGAGGTCCATCTGAGCTTCACTTGATTTATTAGTATCTGTTACCTGCCAATCGCTAAACGAAGTTTTTGTTCTGACCGAATTCAAATAACCACTGATGGTGATGTAGTAAAAGAGAAATGAAAAAGTAAGATAATACCAAAACTTTCGCCCAAACTCGTCCCATTCGGGATTAATTACAAAAAACACCAATCTGATACCCACCAAGGCTATAAATACCCAAAGAAACCGTTTTGCCCAAATGAAGGTCATGGTATCGGCAAAACTTAAAGCATTAAAAGTCAAGAAAGTATATTTGCGGTAGAGCATCAAACTTCTAAGCAAATAATAAACCATACTCAAGAAACCCAAAAACTGGTACCAAGCGTCAAAATCCTTATCTTGGCCATTGGCATAAAAATAAACTTCATCAAGAACCCATTTATCAGCCAAGCATATCAGTAAAATATAGCAGTTATAAAGAAAAGCCGGAAGGAAATGAAGCAAATCCTTGGTTCTGAAAACAAAGGACTTATCGAAAAGCCTTTGGAAGTAAAAATACAAAACCGGCGGAAGTAACAAAAGCTGCTGAAAAGGAACGTAAAAAAGGATTTCACGATATGGTAATCGACCATACCACCCCGCATAACCCAACATAAACGGAGCTACATACATAACGCTGAGCAACGAAAACGTACCCAACCAGTAATCCGATTTGTTTTCTGTCTCGAAGCCCTTTTTGAAGAGCAAAAACGAAAACACCACACCATGAAAAAAGAAAATAAGCAAAAGGGAGCTTTTGTCGCTAAAACTAAAATACATAAACCAAGTTTAAGGTTTTACAAATATATAATAATCAAGGCAAGAGACTGAAAGTTTATGAAATTCAGGATTTTAGCGGTTCGAACTAAAACTAGAATTTGTACACGAAAATTTAGAAGGAGATCGATCTCCACCTCCTTGCAATAATGAAAGGCGTTGACATTCCGCAGCGACCTCTTACAGTTTGGGCAAATGGTTCGGCTCATGCTCTTTTTTGATAATTTTTCCAGGCCAATAGATACAGTACCGCCAAAGATTTTTGGTCACCCCATTTTTCTGAGATTTCAATCATTTGAGCTTTCAGTTTAACATTGGGGTCTAGGCCGTAGAGACTGGTCATGATTTGCTTCAAATGGAAATCGTCATAAGGAAAAACATTGTGGCGTTGCAGGGTGTACATCAGAATCATATCTACCGTCCATTTGCCAATTCCTTTGATTTTGGCGAGTTGTTCTCTGACCTCATCGTCGTCAAAAGAGAACCAATCCATCTGTTGGTTTTCCCAAAACTCTAAAATACCAAGCACCGTTTCATACTTACCAATAGATAGTTTGGCATCTTTCAAAGCCTTCTCTTCTAACACAGTAAAGTTATCAGGCCTAAGTATGTCGATACCCGCAGTATTCAGCATTTTCTGGAATATTTTCTTGGTACTGCGGTAATGGATTTGCTGCTCCAAAACACAGCTCATCAAGTCATGAAAAACATTTCCAGTAGAGGTCATTTTCGGCTCAGGAATTTGCTGCACGATGATATCCAATACAGGATCAAACTTCGGAACGGACATAGGATTATGCGGTTAGGAATTAAAGACCTAAAGTTATAAAATTCTTAAACCATAAAGACGGCTAATTGTTATGATTTGGTTATTGGTGGATTGGTTATTGGTGGATTAGTTACTGGGGGATTAGTTATTGGTAGATTGGTTACTGGTGGATTGGTTACTGGACACTGAGCGTAGTCGAAGTGGGTTACTGGTGGATTGGTTACTGGTTACTGGTTACTGGTGGATTAGTTTCTGGTTACTGGTGGATTGGTTACTTGTTACTGGTGGATTAGTTACTGGACACTTAACTTAGTCGAAGTGAGTTATTGGTTACATTTGAAGTTATTCCACAAAGGCACACAAAGATGGCACAAAGTTTCACCAAGCGAGGTACTAAACTTATGAATACTTTCTTTTTAACGACAGAGGCCACGAGAATTTTGCACAGAGGTCCACAGAGTTTAAGCCTTATGCCTATTTGCCTTAAAGCCTTATGCTAAAAATGCATCATTTCCTTATGCCTATTTGCCTTGATGCCTAATTGCCTAAATGCCTCATTGCCTTAATGCCTTATGCCTTGTTGCCTTAATGCCTTTGTGCCTCAAATTATAACACCAAAAACTCCACCCTCCTGTTTTTCTTTTTGTTAGCTTCGTTGTCGTTGGGTGCTATGGGTTCCATGGGGCCACGGCCGGTAAGTGACAATCGATTGGAGGCTATTCCTTTTTTTACCAAATAATCTACTACAGATTCGCAGCGGCCTTTTGATAATTTTACGTTTTCGAAAAGGTCTCCTACGTTATCTGTATGACCTCGAACCTCTATTTTAAGGTCTGGGTTGTCTTTTAATACTGTTACCAATTCATCCAACTGCACAAAAGACTCCGTTCTTAAAACAGGACTACTTTGGTCAAAATAAATATTTTCCAGGGTTATTTTTTTACCTTTACTTATTTCACCGAAGGTTTTTGTGCTAATGACAGCTACTGTTTTGTTTTCTACTACTGTGGCCTCTACTTTTTTCTGAACCAAGAAAATATTCCTTTCAAAATCCCTTTCCTTAATCCATTCAAGGGCGTTTATTTTCTGTACGATGGGTTCATAAGCAGGGTTATTTATGCTGAAAACATAGTTTTTCTTGGGTGACATGAAAACCAGATTTTTGCCATTCAAGAATTTCTGAACTTCGGCCTTGTTGGTAGCTTCAACAACCGTGTAGTCTATTCTCGGAATAGGCTTATTGGTTTTTTTGTCATAAAACCTAAACTCAAACTCATAATTGAGCTGTTGGGCTTTCAAATCTTGCCGTACTTTCAAAATCAAACTATCCACAAAGGCAAGTTTGTAGTTTTCAGGTTCGATATTTATGCCTGTGAGATTGATATCGAAAACGGTTTCTGCTGGCCCCTGAATAAAAGTAGGTGCTGCACCTATGGCTTTATTATTGGATTTTACCTCTGGAAAAAGTTCCTCATCAGTGAAACGATCATACACATAAAGTTTGAGTTCGTGAATTTTTACCTTTATTTCTATCGGTTTGAAGGTCACTTTGGTATTGAGTTTCACTTCTTCTATAACCTGTTCGTCGTTTTGATAATTGGGTGCAGCCATCTGTACAGTATATTTGCCTTTTTTGGGTAAAATGTATTCTCCTACCCCCTTACTGTCTGCTTTTACAATGGCCAATTGTTTTTTATTGGCATCTAAAATAGTGAATAAGGCTTGAGAAATAGGCGTATTCTTCTCTAAGTCTATTGCAGAAAGCTGTAACTTATAAATTTCTTTACCCAATTTAAGCTCAACCGTAAAATTTTTCGAACCATCTTTTGGAAGTTCAATTTTTACGGTTTGTTCGGCGGAAGTATAATTTGGAGCTGTCCCTTTTATAAGCCAAGTATCGTTTCCTGTAAGCGGAAGCTTCAATATTCCTGCTTTTACATCGAAAACGGTGGAGTCTTTAGAATTTTTACTGAAAACTATAACCCTGCCATCCAAAGGCTCATTGGTATCATAATCTTTCAAATAAACTGTTAGACCTGATTCGGCCCATCTTTTTTTCTCAGCTTTATTCTCATCTTCCAAACGCTTCTTTTCCAAAGCCAATTGTTGGGCTTTTTCTAATTCCAATTGTTCTTGTTTGAGTTTTTCGGCGGCCAAACGTTCATCTTCCAATCGCTTCTTTTCCAAAGTCAACTTTTGGGCTTTTTCTATTTCTAATTGCTCTTGTTTCAGTTTTTCGGCTGCTAGACGCTCATCTTCCAATCGCTTCTTTTCCAAAGCTAACTTTTGAGCCTTTTCTATTTCTAATTGCTGTTGTTTCAGTTTTTCGGCTGCTAAGCGTTCATCTTCCAACCGCTTTTTTTCCAAAGCCAATTTCTGAGCTTTTTCTATTTCTAATTGCTCTTGTTTCAGTTTTTCGGCTGCTAGGCGTTCATCTTCCAAACGCTTCTTTTCCAAAGCCAATTTCTGAGCTTTTTCTATTTCTAACTGCTCTAGTTTCAGTTTTTCGGCTGCTAGACGTTCATCTTCCAAACGCTTCTTTTCCAAAGCTAACTTTTGAGCCTTTTCTATTTCTAATTGCTCTTGTTTCAGTTTTTCGGCTGCTAAGCGTTCATCTTCCAATCGCTTTTTTTCTAAAGCCAACTTTTGGGCATTTTCTAACTCCAGTTGCTCTTGTTTCAGTTTTTCGGCTGCTAAACGTTCATCTTCCAAACGCTTCTTTTCCAAAGCCAATTGCTGAGCTTTTTCTAATTCTAATTGTTCGAGTTTCAGTTTTTCGGCTGCTAAGCGTTCATCTTCCAATCGCATCTTTTCCAAAGCCAATTGTTGGGCTTTTTCTAATTCCAATTGTTCTTGTTTGAGTTTTTCGGCGGCCAAACGTTCATCTTCCAATCGCTTCTTTTCCAATGCCAACTTTTGGGCTTTTTCTATTTCTAATTGCTCTTGTTTCAGTTTTTCGGCTGCTAGACGCTCATCTTCCAATCGCTTCTTTTCCAAAGCTAACTTTTGAGCCTTTTCTATTTCTAATTGCTGTTGTTTCAGTTTTTCGGCTGCTAAGCGTTCATCTTCCAACCGCTTTTTTTCCAAAGCCAATTTCTGAGCTTTTTCTATTTCTAATTGCTCTTGTTTCAGTTTTTCGGCTGCTAGGCGTTCATCTTCCAAACGCTTCTTTTCCAAAGCCAATTTCTGAGCTTTTTCTATTTCTAACTGCTCTAGTTTCAGTTTTTCGGCTGCTAGACGTTCATCTTCCAAACGCTTCTTTTCCAAAGCTAACTTTTGAGCCTTTTCTATTTCTAATTGCTCTTGTTTCAGTTTTTCGGCTGCTAAGCGTTCATCTTCCAATCGCTTTTTTTCTAAAGCCAACTTTTGGGCATTTTCTAACTCCAGTTGCTCTTGTTTCAGTTTTTCGGCTGCTAAACGTTCATCTTCCAAACGCTTCTTTTCCAAAGCCAATTGCTGAGCTTTTTCTAATTCTAATTGTTCGAGTTTCAGTTTTTCGGCTGCTAAGCGTTCATCTTCCAATCGCATCTTTTCCAAAGCCAATTGTTGGGCTTTTTCTAATTCCAATTGTTCTTGTTTGAGTTTTTCGGCGGCCAAACGTTCATCTTCCAATCGCTTCTTTTCCAAAGTCAACTTTTGGGCTTTTTCTAACTCCAGTTGCTCTTGTTTCAGTTTTTCGGCTGCTAAGCGTTCATCTTCCAATCGCTTTTTTTCCAAAGCTAACTTTTGGGCTTTTTCCAATTCTAATTGCTCTAGTTTGAGTTTTTCAGCGGCCAACCTTTGTTCATCAATTAAAACTTGGCTTTTATCAGAATTGAGGGCAAGCTTTACAATTTCCTCTTTTTCAGTGGGTATCTTTTGCAGTTTAAAATCAATCGGAATGGTTTTACAGTCAATAATTTGCTCACTTAAAAGTGGTGTGACTTTGTTGAAATATTCTGGAATATTGACCGAAAGCGTATAAGATTCACCAAAAGGCACAATCGCCGTGTATCTACCGTCAGATGGATTATTATCTAAAACGGAAATAATCTGATCGGTTTCTTTATTTTTAACCACGATTTTGGCAATCAAAGGAGCTCCTGAGAGTGAATCCATGACAAATCCTTGTATGGTTGCACTTCTGATAGGCCGGAGAGATTCGGGAATGGTGGTGGTAAAAATATCGCCATCCGTAACATAATACATGAGGTCACCACACGGACTAATGGACACAAAAAGGTCTGATTTCTTGGTATTTATAAAGTCTAGATTGATAGGTTCAGACCACCCACCGGTTTCGAGCATCGTACTTTTATATAAATCAAAGTCTCCCCTCCCCTCTTTTTTGATGGATGAATACACCAAGGTTTTGCCATCAGCCAGTATCCTCGGAGCTTTTTCACAGTCCATGTTTATGGGTGCGGGTAGTTCATAAGGTGCACGCCATTTGCCGTTTCGTGCTTTTTCAGACACCATGATGCGGTAACATTGCTTGTCGTTAACTTTTTTACCTAATATTTCTCTGGTAAAGTATAACTTTTTACCATCGGGAGAGATTGAAGGGAAGCCTTCGTAGTTATCGGTGTTTATAGTTGCACCAATGTTTTCTGGCCTAGACCAGCCATTTTTCTTACGTTCCGATACAAATATATCTTCTCTTCCAAAACCACTTTTACCAAAATTTGCAAAGAAATAAATGGTGTTTCCGTCATAACTAACGCTAGGACCGCCCATAACTGGCGTGTTGTTTTCGTTGGCGTAAAGATTGATTGGTTCAATGTTTTTAGGTAGCATCCAAGTACCTGAAGGGTGTAGTTTTACCTCATAAACACCGAAAAAACTTGTTTCAAACTCATCCAACATGACACTACTTTTTCCGTCAGCAGTTATTTGAGGCACTTTTTTTGAGCTGTTTACAAAAAGCCCATATTGGTCGGACTGATAAACTAAGGTTTGGCCATCCGCCGTAACCGATGGTGCATATTCTATTGAACTAGAGGTATTTATGGGATTTGGCAAGCGTTTCTTGCTTTGAGCAAATACCAAGTTGAAACATACCAGTAATACTAAAAGTGTATTTTTCAAAAACATTATTGTTCAAATTTTAAGCTACTTGAAGTTTTCTCGATTTCTCTTATCACAAGTTCAATACCCATATTTTGCAATGCTGAGCCAAAGGTCATTCTTACTTCCGTAAAAAGGCTGCCAGTTATAACCAATTTAAGCGGAGTAGTTAGTGTAGCTACTTTTGTTTTGATTTTTTCAAACTTAGCGTTGTCTATTTCTTTTTTAATCAAGCTATTTACCAAATCTTGCAACAATACGTTCAAATCAGCATCCAAACTATCCAATGCCTGGAAGTTAGAAACCAAAGCACAACCACTCCATAATTTTGAACCAGCCAACTCAGGACATTTGTCAAGATAATCCACCACACCATCTGCGTCGGTGTCTGGACAACCGTTGTTTTCTTTCGATCCTTTGTCTTTTGGGCAATCGTCTTGGCTATCTTTTATGCCATCGCCGTCGGTATCAGGGCAGCCATTCAAGGTTCCTTTTTCAGTTGGGCATTCATCCACTTTATCAATAAACCCATCGCCGTCAGCATCTGGGCAGCCACCGTTGGTTAAAGTTCCTTTTTCATTTATGCAATTGTCGTCTTTGTCGGGTATGCCGTCACCGTCGGTGTCTGGGCAACCTTTAAACAATTTGGCACCAGCCACTTCTGGACAATCATCCTCGGAATCTATAAGGCCATCACCATCTGTGTCAGGACAACCTCCGAACTCCTCAGACCCCGCTTTTTGTGGACAATCGTCCTCGCTATCAGGCAATCCGTCTTTATCAGTATCTGGACAACCATTAAAACGCACCTCACCCGTTGCATTCGGACAGGCGTCTTGGTTGTCAAAAATACCGTCTCCGTCGGCATCTGGGCAACCTTGGGTTTCTTTTGGCCCAGCATTTTCAGGGCATTTGTCCAATTTATCTTCAATGCCATCGCCATCGGTGTCGGGGCAGCCACTAAATGCCCAAAGGCCTGGAATATCCAAACATTTGTCTTTTTTATCCGAAACAGCATCGTTGTCGCGGTCTTTGATTTTTTTAGGCTTGCCAGAGAAACTAAATCCTGCATAAACCGAGGGATTGGGAGAGTTTTTGGAGAAAAGGTAATTCAAGGCCTCAGTACCCAAAACAAACGAACCAACTTTCAAATGAAAACCTATACCAGTTTTTTTGGTGGTTTGATTAAAAATAACGGGAACAGAAAACTCGAAACCGCTAATTTCTTTTCGTGGGTATAATGCCAAAACACTTTGCTGGTTAAAGCCCATGGCTGTACGCTTAGTAGAAGAGCGATAGGCTGTACCCAAATGCCACCCTTTTTTGCCAAGCTTTACCTCTGCCAACAAATTGATTCGAGTGGGTAGCATGTATTCTGATGAATTAAAGTTTTCACCCATAAAATTCAGTTCATCTATAGCCGCAGGTACGCCTTTGGCCAGATTGTTTTGATTCACAGCCGTTTGGTTATAGAGCCCCATCCTGAAATATTCATCAAACTTTACACCACCTATGTCCGTGACACTGAAGGCGAATCTAGCTAAATATTTATTCACAGTTGGGTCATATTGTTGTTTTCCGTCCATGTTATATTCATGATCGGCGTATTTGGGGCGATATTCATACACGAAGCCTAAATCCAAACCCGTTCCCATGGTTTTGCTTTTTAACATATCTAGCCAATTAAAGCTTGCAGCATTTGTGTTTAAAAGACCTGTAACTGTTCCGTTTAATTGGGTATTTCCAATAGCCAAATCTGTACTTTCAAAGGCATAACTATGATAAAGGGAGGCCAATTTTACAGTTGTACCAACCTTCACAAAATGATCTTTGAACGCCAAAGGATGGGCGTAAGAAAACGCCAACTCCTTTAAACCGACCGACTCGTAAGTACCGGCCAAGTCTTGAGTTCTACCAATTTGTGGATTTTGAACAAAAATATCGGCAAAATCACCGCTTCTCGTTTGCAACGCACGGTAATGCGTGCTAATAGCAAAAGCGGCATTTTTCTTAAATTGCTTCATAAATGATGGTCCTTGCAGGCTAATCTCTTGCGTTTTAAAGCTGGCATCCTTGAGCTTGAGATTAAGCTTAGAAGATGGAACAAAACCATTAAAAACGGCATCAGGACTGGTGTTGGCATGAAAAAGGCCCAAACTCAACATCCCGCCATGCCGCGAATCGGCCAAAAGTGCAGGATTAAAACCCACCGCATAAACCCCAGCGGAATTAGAAAGCCTATACATTTCAAGTGACTGAGCCTGAACACCTAAAGAAGCAAAAATTAAGCAGATAAAAGTAAATATTCTAATCATAAAAAAGTAGTATCGTGAACTCGCAAGATACTACTTTTGTGTTTTAGACCGGTTACCGAATAATAAATTTGTGGGGAAGTTAACCTAAACAATGTTGCCTCCCCAAAACCACTCTTTAAAGTCTGAGCCAGGGGCATTTCGAGCTATTAACATAGGTTCATTAATTTCTAATTCCGAACAACGTTGCTTCAAAACTTTCAAATCTCTATCAGAAGGCGTTTCTTTAACCTCAATTCCGATACTCTCATTTAGTATAAAATCGATTTCTTGACCAGTTTTACGCTGGTAGTAGGCAACATTACCCTTTGCTTTCAATTGCAGAGCAATAATATTTTCAAAGACTTGACCACTACTTACTTGTGCTAAGATTTGGAGTACCCCAGTATCTGCAAAATACAACTTGGCTTGCCCCGATATTTCCTTGTCCTTGTTTTTAGTAAATGGTGGTACTCTATGTATGAAATAGGTGTATTCTAAGAGCTCTAGATAATCGTTAATTTTATTTCGATTAATACCCGAAATACTACTTAATTTACTTATATCTAGCCTGCTTCCCACCCTCGAGGCTAGCAATTGTATCAGCTTATATAATTCGTTGCTCATCTTAAAATCAGACAATAACTTAATATCCAATTCTATGTATGCATTGATTACATCTTTTAGATAGGCTACTTTATCTTCATTAGTTGTGGCCAATACTACCTCAGGGAATCCTCCAAATTGAATATATTCCTCATAAAGCGGTTTATACCTGGCATAAATAAATTCATTATATAAAATTTGATTTAAAGCGAGTATTTCTAGATTGGGCTGTCCTTTAAAAGTTAAAAATTCTTGAAACGTAAGTGGAAACATTTCGAAAATTCGTTTTCTACCTGCCAAACTTTCAGAAAAGTGATTTTTTAAATAATAAGAACTTGACCCAGTAAGTAAAAACTTTACGCCATAAGTGTCATAAAAATACTTGACAACACTTACAGATGTCGGGACTAATTGAATCTC
>NZ_RJUF01000128.1 GCF_024343775.1 Lacihabitans soyangensis
CATAATAATGCATCTTTAAAGATGGGTTATAACTCGTTGAAGGCTGTACATTGTTATCGTCCTTGCAAATTTTACTTCTAAGAATTCTTGGATTCATGCAAATTTGAAGTGGAATTGAGTCTAAAATTACTTTCCTATTTTCACCATCAATCTGCTGAGCCACCCATTCAGAAATAGAATTTATATACCCACTTAACCTCCTTTTCCTACGATTATAATTTGATCTATCTATCAACTCGGAAAATATCATCAATAAATCATTGTTCAATTTTGAAAACATCCAATTTTCAGAATCCAAGCTAATAGTTTCAGCTAAAATGGATAGTGTAACTACTTCAATATCAGACCATTTTGGCTTATTCTTGTAAGTCTTAAAATTACCATCAGGTAATAAAAATTCATTCAAGGCCAACTTGACTATTGGCAATATTTTGTCGTAATTTGCTTTCAGGTTGTACATATTAAAGATTTGTCGTTATTTCTTTAAGTTACTGAATTTCAGTTATATGTACAACCTTTTTCTATTTATTTAAACCGCACAACGGGTTATTTTAGATTTATTCATTTAGGTAATGGTTTAGTTAATTGTGGCCAACGTTTTGCAGCTACAAGAAGTTGGCGATTTCGGAGACGAAAACTGTCTGCCACCACTGAACTTGATGCGAAGCACAAAGCTTCATTTAACCACTGAACCGCCAATTTCTTGTAGGTGCTGTTACCGCCTAGTGCTTTATTTCCATACCTTGTAAATTGACAGAATTTATTTTTATTTTCTTCACAGATATGCAAGTCATTAAGTTTTGGTCAAACAGAACTACATTGTTCCCTTTCGGATGTAATGAACTATTAAAACGAATACCGAAAGCACCTGTAAAAACTTTAATAAATTCACATATGAACTGCGTAGGTATATATTCTAATTCACTGTCATACCTCCGCATTGGCTTTGATAAATCACTACTAATTTTCTGTCTCAACAATTTAGCCTTTATAGTTTTGTTTATAGAACTAGAATTTGGTTGAAAAAGAGTAGTGTCTTCCGTAAAATCGACTAATTTAATTGATTCAAATTCAGGATTTAATTCAAAAGTTCCCACGCTCAACTCGTCTAAATAGGATGCTCTCACTTCATATAATATAGTTTCTGGATTATCGCTCAAATATAAAAAGGGTATTCCTGATGGATTAGCTCTTCCTCCGCTTGCAAACTCTTTCGGAGGACAAGCCATTTCTTCAGTTTTATATACTACCATACCACTTTGATGATGTAGTCTGGCACGGAATAAAGGTGTTTCTTTACTTAATTTGAATTGCGTGTTGAAAAATCCATCCCAACCGAGTTCTTCTAATCGTTCAATATTAATTACAAACCTATTTTTCCACTTTAACTCCTCTTTCAGAATTTCCCAATGATCATAATTTTCTATAATATCATCAGTGTATTCAACATTTATGTTTGATGAAATTACTTCTGTCTGTAAGTTTGGAAGAACATAATTCAGAATTTTGTTGGCTGAACCGTGGGAGCTAAAAAAACTCCAATTGGATTGAATTTTAGAACCTATTGGCATTCCATTTTCATCAATTTTGAAGTTATCTACTAACTCTTGAAAAAAATCAAATAACTCAGAGACGTCTAGAAGTGGTTGGTTTTTTGATTCGCAAACAGCACAGTCTCCAATTTCAGATGAAGAAGAAATAAACCCTTTAAGCTCTTTGTCAAAAAAACAATTTACACAAACCTTCATAAAACTACCTATTTCTTAAAAAATTACTTAAAACCAATAAATGATTCTTGATAGATAGTTTTTTTACCGTTCCTAAACCGGGATAATGTTCAGTGTCAAAATATGTTTCTAATTCAGCTATCGCTGAATTAGATAGACCATTCTGCCTGCAATAATTTACAGCCTTGGCTGCTGCTTCTGCAAACTTACCTTGAACATTGGCAATTGAGTCATTGGTTTCTGATGTGAAATGTCTAATCCATATTTCATTTTGAATATTTAAATACGTCAAATG
>NZ_RJUF01000129.1 GCF_024343775.1 Lacihabitans soyangensis
TCCTTCAACTACAACGGTCTATAAGATTCTAACTGATAATAATGTGCCGTTTCAGGTATATAAGAAAGTAAAAGAGGATAGTTTTAACTAATAAAATAGTTAAAAACCGTAAATTTTCGCACAAATGTTATGAGAACCTCAAGTACGGAGGCTACCTTTCTTTGAAATATTATATTAACAAAAGAATGGGCAAAAAAATGATGTAAAAAAATAATTACCCATAAATATATGAATTACAGCAAGTTACAAGAGGCTACTTCCGATTTGGCCCGCTTTTGCTGAGCTAACCATTTTTTTGCAGTTTTGGAAAAAGAACCTCTATTTATTTTCAAACAGTGACATTGTTAGGTCTCCAATTTTAGTTGGAGTATTCTTAACAACATTTGCAGGCCTTAAATTTTCTGCGTGTTTTCTCCTTTCTGGAGGAGACATTTCGCCCGGTTCTTTTTGCACAGATTTTAATAAATTTTGCAAAGCTGTAATCATATATCCTTGCGGGTTTTTTTGTTCTTTGGAATAAGCAAAAACTCGTTCCATTTCTTCTAAGATTCTTTTTTCCCCCATTTCAAGTTTTAGAGCTTTTATCAAGTCTAAATTTTTCCCTTTTATTACTAAGCCTATTTTTTTAAAATTTTCAATTAGATCCTTAGAGAAGTCCCAATGTAAAGAAACTGGATTTTTCGCCCTTGCTTTTACCATTTCTGAATCATGAGCATTTTCTGTTTTTGAAATAAAGAAAGTAAAGCCAATTACCTTTTTCCCCTTTTTTCTGTCAGTATAGGCAACTTTTAAATCAGTAGTTTCACTTTCATTTATTTGTTGAACTGCGATATCCAACACGTATTTTTTTAAATCCTTAGTAAACTCGAATTTGTCTTCGCAATTCATTATGAACCTAAAAGTATCGAGGTTGATCTGAAAAGTTTTAAACTCTCTTTGCATTGATATGTATTCATAAAGTTTCATGGCATAGATTGAACGGAAAGACATAGCCACTTTCATCTGGAACATAGTCGCCCCTTTACTTAAGTCTGCGAGAAATTGGTATAATTCTAAAGAGACAACAATCTCAACATCTTCACTTCTTTCATCGTGTTTCGCCTGAAGGAGTAAACCTGTATCTAAAATAACCCCTTCTTTTAATTCAATAGATACTGTTTTTTCTCTTAAATCTTTTAGAGCCTGTCTAAGTCGCCCATAGTTACCGTGTGGTTCAAGCTCTTTCATTTTGTAGCAGATTCTAGCAACAACATCAAAAATATCTTTACTTAATGCAAAGTGCTTCCCAATTGTTTTTCCTTTAGCTTCTTCTAATTTTGTCTTTATGTGAGGAGAGAGGGAGTCTATAACAGCATATAATATTCGTTTTTGGTATGGAGTTGTGACATTCATTTTAGACAATGTCATTTGATTACTTTGTGCAGTTAATATTATTTCGTTTTTATCTTTCATAGTGTTAGTATGTAAATACTTATTAGGAGTATTTGACTATGCAAATATAATAAATTAGGAGTAATAAAAAATAATCCTCCTTTTTATTTTCTAAACTCTCCTTTTTACTCCTAATAAAAGTAGCTTTTTCAACGTCAGAACCTCCTAATAGCGTCGTCAGAACCTCCTAATAAAAATCAATAAATACCACGTAATTTGCTTTATAATAAATAGTTATGGAGAAAAATGCTTTTTGGGTTAAATAATCAATAAGTTTTAATTATTATTAAATTATGTATTATAGTGAATAATATAACTTTTTATTTCCAAAATTAGAGTGGAAAAATCAAAATTAAATTTTTTAGAATAAAGAGGTTGGGC
>NZ_RJUF01000130.1 GCF_024343775.1 Lacihabitans soyangensis
TCTATATATCTTCTAAATGTTCTTAACTCCTTAATTTTCTTAATGTTGGAAAAAGAATGCAATTGAACTTTTTAACATGAAGTGATTAAGAAAATGGAGGTCATGAAGCTCTTTATATCTTCTAAACGTTCTTAACCTTTTAATTTTCTTAATGTTAAAAAGTTGACCAAGTTAGAGTTTTAACAAGAAGGGATTCCAGGCCATAAAGGTTCTGATTACCTAATCAAAGTCACATATCCCTTAATGGTTTTTGTTAGTCCAGCTCGGTCAAGTTTTTCAAAATTAACAGTGATGTAATAATAATATACTCCGGAAGGCAAATCGTTGCCATTAAGGTCTTTACCATCCCATTCCAATCTTTCTCCTGTGCTGGTAGCCACTTTTAGTCCCTGCGAAGAATATACATCAAAACTGATGTTATTGATAAATGCTGGGCAATTCATCGGAGAGAAAGTGTCGTTTTTGCCATCATTGTTTGGCGAAAATACATTAGGAAAACTAAGATCTTCGCAATTGTCAAAGCATATTTTGTTGCTTATTTCGCTTTCAATGCCTATCGAATTTTTAGCCGAAATATAGTAACATCCCGCAAAACCATCTTTTGAGTTTCTCCTATGCGAGAACGAATTGCCAGACGAAGCTTCTTGTACAGCAATCAAAGTAGGCTTTTCGTCTTCGTATCTTGCAAAAAATATACTGTAAGAAACGATATCTTGCCTGCAAGCACCTGTACCACTAGTAGTTGGGCTGTTCCAATTGAGTTTATTGACAAACACGTTGTCGTTGCAAAAGTCTTTTGAGGTCAGTCCAACACAGCCCGAACCGCTTCCACCTGGTGTATTCACTATGGCTGGCGTACAAGGTGGCGATTTGTCGGCAGGACTGCCGCAAGCTATTTGTGAATAGTTTTCCAAAACTCCAAACTGAGGTAGCTCAGTGTAAGCACCATAGGTTACCACAAAATAGCAATGCGTTTCGCCATTTTGTATGTCGTAAGATATATCGCCATCCTCTTTTTCTTCGTCTAGGCCGATATCCGTAAAAGCAAAGGTGTTTGCTTGTGTAACTTTTAACTTTTTTACAAGATTAAATTTGCCCAGATTGAGTTTGTCTTCTCTGTAGATAAAATGTGTACGGTTTTCGTTGGACCAAGGCACGTTTGCTTCCCATGAAAGTTTCAGCGATTTGTCGTCCGGCAGAATGCCTAATCTGACACTTGAGGCTACTGCTGAACTACTGAACAGTTTAGTGGACTCTGTATAGAATTCTACTTTGTATCTGTATACTAATTCTTTGGTATTGAGGTTTTTGTCGGTAAAAACAGTATCAGCCGCAGTGCCTAAAGTAGTGTTCTGGGTATGGATTAGGGTATAGTTTTCACCACCAATTCCTAAGGCTCTGTATAGTTTATATACGTATGGTCCTTTGCTCTCGTCTAATTTCAGATCCAATGGTTTTGTCCAATTTACCAATATTTCGCCGGTAGTCAGGTCGGTTTTTGTAACCGAAACCTTGGTCATGACGTTCATACCTTGTTTTATTTCGGAGCCTATGCAAAACTCTGTAGATGGAGCACTTTGCATGTTCAAAAATTGATTAACAGCCAACTCCGTTACCAATCTGTAACTGTAAATAGAACCCTTGTCGGCCTTGGTGTCCAGATAGGTGCTATCTGCTACGTTTACTTCACCAACAAGTGAATATCCCCAATCGTTCGGTATGCCTGAAGCACATTCTCCGGGGTTCAAACCACTACAACCGCTTTTTCTATATACCAAGATTTTACCAGCGGTTTTACATACTTTTTGCCCTTGCCAGGTGAGTTTTATGCCGGCATCTGTTTCAGTGGCTGTCAATCCCAAAGGCCGTGGAGGAAGCA
>NZ_RJUF01000131.1 GCF_024343775.1 Lacihabitans soyangensis
ATAATGGTTATCTCGATATCCAAGAAAAATACCATAGTTCACCAGTAATAACTTCAGATCTTTATAATAACAGTATTTGTAAAACTTTCAGTGGAAACCTTTCAGTTTCAAATTGCAATGATTTTATAGAGTGGTCTAATGGAGGCTCGACAAGCACAATTGAAATCACACCATCAACAAGCCAGCCTTACTCAGTAAAATGTTTTGACAAATATTGCATAAACGCTACAGTAGAGCCCATAGAAATTGTAGTTTATGACAAATTAGATGCTCCAAAATTAGAGTCCAGCAAAGATGAAGAACCCTATTGTGCTACTAATGAGGCTATTTTGACGAATATAGAAAGTTGCCCGGGAATTATCGAATGGCTTATAGATAATGATTCATGGAAGGCTTTAGATGGCAATTCAAAAACGAATAAAATTTATGTGCCAAACATAAATCAAAATACTACCCATACCTATGCTACGCGTTGCAAATTAAATACTTGTTACAGTGAGGCTTCCAATTTGATTACTTTAAACTTATTGAAGAGCCCTAAAAAACCAAAAGTAGTAGCTACCCCAAGTGACTATACAGTGTGTCAAACCAAATGGCTTAATGCTTCTGAATGTACAGACGGTAATTACCTTTGGTATAAGAACGACAACTTGATAGCAAACCAAAATTGGCAAGAAGTAGTGAACCAAGAGGGCAAGTATAAATACAATGTAAAATGTGTTGATGCCAACACTGGGTGTGAAAGCGAATTTTATGGTGATATTTATTTTAATATAGAAAGGTGTCACTGTGCTCCAAATCCAACTGTGATTGATGATTTTTCACATAAAGACAAAGCAATAAAAGAAGATGAGAGTTTTACCTTAGTTGCAAGGGCGTGTTCAAGTGGTGAAGTACACTGGTACAATAGCTATGGCGAAATCGCTGTTGGAAGTCAATTGAATCGCTCAGAGAAGGCTGGTACATATACCTATGCCCTGAAGTGTATAAATAGCGATGGCTGTGAAAGTTCGATTACTTACACCCAGTCTATCACTGTTTTGGACCGATGTGCAAATGAATTTAGGCCTTCAATTCCTGTTTATGAAAACGCTATACCCGCCGCCCAAACTACTGAGCAAGATATCCAAATATTAATGGGATGCGAAAGCGGCTCCACAATTTATTGGTATGATAGTAATAAGGATGAAGTACAAAATGGAGGAATTTTTACTATTTCAAGTATACCTGCAAATCGGGATAGAGATATTTATATTTATACCCGATGTAAAAATGCATCAGGTTGTTTCAGTGATTTTAAAATAGACGGATTTAGAATAAATAGTTCAGATGGTGGTACCAATCTATGTGATAAAACTTTAGCACCAGTATCTCTTTTTGGAGTTTCATATATAGACGCATTAAAAAACAGGGTAATCTCCCTTAGTTGGGACTATCAACAATGTGCTCCAGAAGGGTTAAAGATTGAAGGTTCGGATGATAATAATATTTGGCATATGATAGGACAAATCCAAGGTTTAAATAAATCCATAGAAGGACTTAATCGTGTCAACAATAATTATTTTGATCCGGGA
>NZ_RJUF01000132.1 GCF_024343775.1 Lacihabitans soyangensis
CGACTAAAGTCAAATAGGAATTTCTTCTCATTATCCACAGTCTAAAGCCAGTGGCAATTGAAAACATTGTGTCAAAGCTTGATAATGAATTGCCTCCTGTTTTAGCTGGAAGATGAGAATTTAAGAAGATAAATTTTGCTTTAGCCAAAACAAAAAAGCTTAAACATTTCGACTAAAGTCAAATAGGAATTTCTTCTCATTATCCACAGTCTAAAGCTAGTGGCAATTGAAACCTTTGACAAAAAAGATTGATATTCTATGGCCTCCTGATTGGAGTTCTAGCAGAGTCTCCGCAGGGACTCTGCGATGCTAATATCTGGTGAGAAAAGCATTAGAGTTTAGTTCAAAGTCCCCTAGTGGGAGACAATTAACGGATATAAACTATTATATCTGTAATACCAAAACTATTTAAAAATCATTTTGATTGATACTTTTTTGTACTGAATCAGAGGGCGTTAAGATAAAATAAGCATGTGATGATTTATCGTTTATAGTATGTTTTGCATTTATTGCTATAGTAGCATCACTTCTACTACTTTCAAATTTCATAAAGGCACACTTATATTTTTCATCAGATTCAAGTTTTTTAAGAATAGTTGTTTTGGCAAAATCAAGTTTCCATGAAGTCATTTCAAGTATTTTAATATTTTCCGGAATATTCAAATCTGGACCATCGTAAGGGTGATCACCACAGAGCATGGGATATCTTATTTTGTACCCCTTATTTTCCAAAGTTTGAAATAGATCGGAAAGTTGAAACGAAATGCTACCAAAATTCCAAAAATCGGGGGAATAACTAAATTTAAAGTAAGAGACTATTTTTGACAGTTTACCATTTTCAAACGTATATTCTACTTTTGCAATCTTACCACCAACAGAAATACCCTCACTAACTAATGTATAAAATTGATTCGATCTTATTTCTCCTGTTATATTTCTTCCTTCTAAATTTGATACTTGATCAATTGACATCCCCCATTTAAGTTCTCTAAAATCGGCTTGAGCATGTACCACAGAAAAAATAGAAACAAATGAAATAACAAAACAAAATACTTTTATCTTCATTTTTTTATAGAGTAAAAAATTAATTAATAGTTTTAAAGCCATTTTACCTATTGATTCGTTTTTGATTTACGAATTGTTGATCCGAAGAAAAATTAAAATAAATTCATCATGTCCAATAAAAATTACCCTTTCCATTGCAGGAGAGACAAATTTCGCATTTTATATTTGAATCATACCTTCCTTCCTTTGAGCAGATTGAACAATACTCAAATTCATACTTTTCTTCCGAAATATCTATAATTTCATCAGATTTACAAGTTCCACAATACTGATAATACCCTGAACCATGACAAGCTTTGCAAATAGACTTTTCATCATTTCTTGAAAATGTTTTATACTTTTCTTCATTAGGAAGAGATTCCTTTTTTACTTTTTTCTCTTTATCCCAATTGTCTAAGAGATATTTAGCGAAAAATAACCAAAATAAAACAGCAAAAATTATAGATAAAGAATAACATATTCGCTTTGAATTAAATATCTCACAAATTCTTCTTCCTCATCTCCTTCACCGCATAATCAACTGCTCTGGCGGAGAACGCCATGTAGGTTAGTGATGGATTTTGGGTAGAGGTGGAGGTCATACAGGCACCGTCAGTCACAAAAACGTTTTTGCAGGCGTGTAGCTGATTAAAGCCATTCAGCATCGAGGTTTTTGGGTCTTTGCCCATTCTTACGCCGCCCATTTC
>NZ_RJUF01000133.1 GCF_024343775.1 Lacihabitans soyangensis
GTAGGAAACCAAATATTGTGCAACGGTGCCACAACAACAGCAATTAATTTTACTGGGAACAATCAAAATACTGTTTATAACTGGACAAATTCAAATAGTGCGATAGGTTTAGCATCGAGTGGTACAGGAAATATAACATCATTTGTAGCCACAAACACTACAAATACTCCAATTACTTCTACCATTGAAGTAACGCCTTCAGTAACATCAATATCCGCATCTCAACCAATTACAGAAACATTTAATTTCACAGGAAACCTTCAAACATTTATCGTACCTGCAGGGGTAACTGAGATAGATATTACAGCAAATGGGGCTCAAGGTGGCAGTAATAATCAAGGGGTTTTAGGAGGTTTAGGAGGTGTAGCATCTGGTAGATTAGCCGTAACCCCTGGCCAAGTCCTTAATATATATGTTGGAGGACAAAATGGTTATAATGGTGGTGGTACAGCAGGCACCTCAGTTTGTACGAATGCAATTGGTGGTAACGGTGGAGGAGCATCTGACATTAGAGTCGGTGGTACTGCTTTAGCTGATAGAGTAATTGTAGCAGGTGGTGGTGGCGGTGCGGCTGGAAATAGACTTGCAGGTTGTGGAAGAGGAACTGGTGGTGGTGGTGGCGGTGGTTACTACGGTGGTGGTGGTGGTGCCGCATGGCCTGGTTCGACCCCAGGTAATCTCCCAACAGGCGGAACGCAAATAGGAGGTGGAACTGGTGGGGTTTCTACATTTGCAACTGCTGCACCGGCTAACAAAGGGGGGGAAGGAGTTTTGGGAGTTGGTGGGAGTGGTGGTAATGAATTATCTTCCAACCAAGCTGCTAACTCAACTGGTTCAATCGGAGCAAACGGTGGAGGCCTGACGGGTAATAATGGTACATACAATGGAAACTTTGTAGGTCAGAGTGGTGCTGGTGGTTCAAGTTATTTAGGTAACCTTAATGCCTCTTCAACTACTGCTGGTTTAAATACTGGCGATGGTTCGGTAACCATTACATACACTGCTTCATTAGTTTGTACTGGTCCTCCACAAACATTTACAATTACTGTAAATCCAACCCCAACAGTATCAGCATCAAGTAATTCACCAATTTGCTCGGGAAATTCAGCTAGTCTTAGTAGTTCAGGAGGAACAAATTACTCATGGACGGGTCCGAATGGATTTAGTTCGTCCATCCAAAATCCTATCATAGCCAATGTGACAACTGGTGGAACTTATTCGGTTACCGTTACTGATGGCAATGGGTGTACTGCAACGGCCTCAACGGCAGTTACAGTCAATGCTACGCCTGTAGCAAATCCATCCAATAACACTCCGATTTGTTCAGGAAACACTTTAAATTTAACTTCATCAGCTGGTACAAGTTATCTGTGGTCGGGTCCAAACTCATTTAGTTCAACTGAGCAGAATCCAAGTATTAGTAATGTAACGACGGCAGCCAACGGAGTATATACCTTGACAGTTACAAACTCAAATGGCTGTAGTGCAAGTGCGACCACAAATGTAATTGTAAATGCATTACCAGTTCCAAACCCAACTAGTGATTCGCCTAAATGTGTGGGTACAACCTTGAGTTTCAATTCGGTATCAGGCATGACCAGTTACGTATGGAGTGGGCCGAATTCATTTAGTGCTTCTATACAAACACCAAGCATCAGCAGTGTAACTACTGCTGCAAGTGGTACTTATAGCTTAACTGTAACGAGTGCCAATGGCTGTACTGCAAGTGCAACAACAGTTGTTACAATCAATTCTTTGCCGGTACCAAATCCGAGCTCTGACTCACCGAAATGTGTTGGTACGACTTTATCATTCAACTCAGTGGCAGGCATGAGTAGTTATGCATGGAGTGGGCCAAATTCTTTCAATGCGAGTACGCAAAACCCAAGCATCAGCAATGTAACTACTGCAGCAAGTGGTACTTATAGCTTAACTGTAACGGATGCCAATGGATGTAGTGCAAGTGCAACTACAGTTGTTACAATCAATTCTTTGCCAGTACCAAATCCGA
>NZ_RJUF01000134.1 GCF_024343775.1 Lacihabitans soyangensis
CTGCAATATACTAATTTTGTGATGGAGAAACGACCGACGGTGACCTTTGCACCGAAAGTAGATCAAGTGTATCGGGCCCGTGCATTTTGATAGTGAGCTTTTCGAGCTCGGGAGAAACTTCCCTCAGGCTTCCATTCCCCGATAGCAGGTAGTGGGGAATTTTTAGATTAAATCTTTTTGGCTTGTTCTGTTCTTCTATCATTTCTATTAAGTTTTGATTCCACAATTTCCAGAAAATTACTGGCGAGAGGTGATCGAGGCTTCCATGTAATCTGCTGTTATTGTATATTTTATAAAAATTCATCAGGTGTTTTTCTAGCTCGTTTAATGTTTTGAAAGCTTTGGCATTTAACGACCTTGCCAGTATGGAATGGAAGCTTTCGATATGTCCGTTTTCTTGTGGAGTGTAGGGGTGAGTAAATACCTGATTAAGGTAGTTTTCCTTAAAAAACGTCTGAATCTCTTTGGCAGCAAATCGGGTGTCATTATCATTTCTTATTTCGACGGTGATATCATTTTTAAGCATTTGATAGGGTTGCAGATAGTTGAGAATTATCTCTTCCCAAGCCTTTTTTACTTGGGCTGACTTAATTGAAAACGCAACCTCCCAATACAGCACTTTTCTGGTAAAACAGTCGATAACCGTCAAAATGAATGCATAACGTGCCTGTTCACTCACCCACTGAAACTTAATATCCATCTCTAATACCTCCAGAGGTTGATTGGGATACACTCTTCGATACTTGACATAGTTTTTGGCAGGTCTTTGGTTGCGGTCATTAAGTATTTGGTACTCCCGCATAAGTCGATAAACTTTCTTATGATTGATGATAAGGCCATCATGTTGCAGGCTGGCAGTCATAGCTCTGTAACCATAGCTGGTCTCTGGCAAGAATAAGGTGTTAATCATCATTTCTACTACAATTTGATTCGAAATAGGCTGTAACTTACCCTTTGAATCTATCCTGAGGGTAGTTTCTGTTGGTTTCAAACCTCGGTTATCAGTTAACTTTGACTTATAATAATACTGATGCTTGGTGATTCTTAATAAGCTAAATACCAGACATTTGCTTAACCCCAGACCAATGTACTTCCTGGCCAAATCTATTTTTTCGTCTGGGGATACTTCTTTTTTAGCAGTTCATCCTTTAATCGTATTTCCAACTCTCGCTCGGCCAACATTTCCTTGTATACCCTGAGCTCTTTTTCAAGTTCTTTAATCCGACCCTGAGATGCTTTGTTATTGCCATGGCTTAACCCAGATTCCCCTGACACATAATACTTACGCTTCCAGTAATAATAGGTCGTTGGATAAATACCATACTTTTCCAAAATTGGTTTCATACCCTTTTCTTCGCATTCCTTCAGGATCTTTAGCTTCTCTTGCTGAGAATAATTCTTCTTTTTCATAGACATAATTACAAAATTATTTTTGAATTTATGTCCGAGTTATTTGGGGTGCGTTACAACTAGGTACTTATAATTTTTATGACCTATACTTTCTTCCAATAATTCCTTAGTTTTAAGCCAAAGCTTGCCAACAAAACTGACTAACCTAAATTTGCTTGTGACCAAAAAAACTCCCAATTTCCCCAAATAATTCTTAAATTGGTTTCGAATAAATCACAGAGAAATCATGCAAGAAAAACAACTAAACGAACTGACCGACGAGGAGCTATTGAAA
>NZ_RJUF01000135.1 GCF_024343775.1 Lacihabitans soyangensis
ATGTTGCAGGCTGGCAGTCATAGCTCTGTAACCATAGCTGGTCTCTGGCAAGAATAAGGTGTTAATCATCATTTCTACTACAATTTGATTCGAAATAGGCTGTAACTTACCCTTTGAATCTATCCTGAGGGTAGTTTCTGTTGGTTTCAAACCTCGGTTATCAGTTAACTTTGACTTATAATAATACTGATGCTTGGTGATTCTTAATAAGCTAAATACCAGACATTTGCTTAACCCCAGACCAATGTACTTCCTGGCCAAATCTATTTTTTCGTCTGGGGATACTTCTTTTTTAGCAGTTCATCCTTTAATCGTATTTCCAACTCTCGCTCGGCCAACATTTCCTTGTATACCCTGAGCTCTTTTTCAAGTTCTTTAATCCGACCCTGAGATGCTTTGTTATTGCCATGGCTTAACCCAGATTCCCCTGACACATAATACTTACGCTTCCAGTAATAATAGGTCGTTGGATAAATACCATACTTTTCCAAAATTGGTTTCATACCCTTTTCTTCGCATTCCTTCAGGATCTTTAGCTTCTCTTGCTGAGAATAATTCTTCTTTTTCATAGACATAATTACAAAATTATTTTTGAATTTATGTCCGAGTTATTTGGGGTGCGTTACAACTAGGTACTTATAATTTTTATGACCTATACTTTCTTCCAATAATTCCTTAGTTTTAAGCCAAAGCTTGCCAACAAAACTGACTAACCTAAATTTGCTTGTGACCAAAAAAACTCCCAATTTCCCCAAATAATTCTTAAATTGGTTTCGAATAAATCACAGAGAAATCATGCAAGAAAAACAACTAAACGAACTGACCGACGAGGAGCTATTGAAAAAATGGAAAGACACCAAAACGCCTTACCTATTTGTGATGGCTACTATTATAGTGTCCGTCATATTCACCTTTATCAGGATGTTTATCAGCGACTTTGAGTTTTCTATGCTGGCTGTACCTTTTTTTGTAGGCATCATTGCCTTTACTATCAACAATAACTATAAGGCTGTTGAGGCAGAAATGAAGGCTCGGAACTTGAAATTGTAACACCATTTTAATTAAAAACCGACATACTTTTACCAAAACCATGACCAAACAAGAAATTGCCCTCGCTTTCTCAAATGGTGAGTTTGAAAAAACCACAGAATTCATTGCCGAAAATGCCGTTTGGGAGGTGGTGGAAGAAAATACATTTATTGGCAAAGAGGCCATCATAGAAAACTGCAATCAGGTTGCGGCATATTTTAAGTCTGTCACCACGGACTTCAAGACATTGAATATTATCGCTCAAGACAACAAAATAGTTATCAACGGTACAGCTGAATTCAGCAGAAATGGTCAAAGAATTTCGTTTGTTTCGGCTTGTGATTTGTATGAATTTAATGAGAATGATCTAATCCAGCGGATTACTTCCTATTGTATTGTCACTGCTCAAGGTTGATCGCTTTTTTTTTTAACCGCAAAGAACGCTAAGGAAATGCTCGCAAAGAACGCCAAGAAAGCCTCTAGATGAACTTTAAAATACTAAATTTAAACACTTTGTGAAACTTCGTGCATTACTTTGTGAGCCTTTGTGAAATAATTCGGGAGGTTTTTAACCGCAAAGAAAGCTAAGGAAATGCTCGCAAAGAACGCCAAGAAAGCCTCACTCCTACTTTAAAGTACTAAATATTAACCCTTTGTGATACTTTGTGGATTTCTTTGTGAGCCTTTGTGAAACAATTCGGGAGGTTTTTAACCGCAAAGAACG
>NZ_RJUF01000136.1 GCF_024343775.1 Lacihabitans soyangensis
TTCCAAATATTGGGACATGGCTTTACGTCTAGCTTTGAGAACGGAGCAAAAGGCAAATATCAGATAGTAGTACTAGACAAAAGCTGGAAGAAGCTAAAAGCAAGTATCAAGGAAGTAACACGCAAAACTGCACCATTGAGTTTCGATGAACGTAACACAAAACTGAAACTACTGCAACGAGGATGGGTCAACTATTTCAAACTTGGAAATATAGGCAGCAAACTCAAAAGCATAGACAGTTGGACAAGAAACCGTTTACGATATTGCATTTGGACAGACTGGAAAAAGCCAGAACGGAAACGTAAGAACTTGATACGACTGGGAGTTCCACCAAGTAAAGCCTACCAATTTAGCAGAACCCGAAAAGGAGGATGGGTAATAGCCCAAAGTCCTATAATGGTAACAACTATCACACTAGAACGCCTAAGAAAAAGGGGATACGAAAGTATGAACGATTACTATGAAAAGGTAAGTCCGATGTTTAATGAACCGCTGTATACGAGACCCGTACGTACAGTGGTGTGAGAGCCTCTCCCTGCTAGGGTTTCCTAGTGGGGCAGGCTACTCGATTATGTGCTGTTTTTCTATGGTAAGTCATCCCAGTTTATTTCTGAATTGTCCAAAAGCGATTGTAAATATTCTCTGTTCGGGCTGATTAATGTCCCATAGTCTGTCGCTGATGGAATGTCAACTTCAAATAAGTAATCACATTCTTTTTCTAATATTTCATATCGTTTGTTCCCTTTTACTTTATTCAGGTCAAGGTAATATGGCGGAATATTATTCATTTGAATAAGTTCAATTCCTCCTTTCCAGTCTGACATTATATTTTTAAACTCGTCTGTGGTTAAAATAAAGTCAAACGTCAGTGACCTTGCTAGTGTCTTAATGTTTATTGAATTGTCTTTGATTGGTAATTTAAATTCTTCCCAGTCAAAACCCTTTCCTGTCGTATGGTTATGAACCCAAATGTAATTGTAGTTGTCTCTTATTAAAAAAGGTAAAATGTTTGTCGTGGCAAAGTCAAGTATTATACGATACCGTCCAGGAGCAGTTTCTCTAATGCAATTTATATTGTCACGAAAGTCTATTGTCTTCATATTGATGTCGTTCTAAAATAGCACATAACGTTTTGCAGATTTGCGATGGGCGGGTTTTTTACCACCAAAGTTTATGCGGAGCACAAAACTTTCGGATACCACTAAACTGTCTGCGGAGCACGAAACCCAGCCTATTGCAAATGTGCTGTTATGCCTCGTTTTTCTTTCGTCCGTGTTCATTATCTGTATGATACTTTGTCAAGTTGTCCAGTTGTAGCAGTAAAGGAAAGAACTTGATAACAGTCAATTGCTTTTCCGTCAACTGTCGCTGGTTGCCATTTTTGTGGCATTCTATTTACAATAGCTAAAACTTGGTTTGCATAAGTCGCCAAGTCGCCTTTGCCTTTTGTTACAATTACAAAATTCCCTGCTTTCCCGTCACAAGTAACCAAGAATGCAATTGAAACTCTAAACATCATTTGTGTTGCTTTTGCATCTGTCAAAGGATTGGCAACAAAGTATTTTTTCAATTCGTCAAGTCCACCTGTGAAAGTCGGGTTAGTTGTCGGTTTAGCGATTTCTCCGAACTTTTCTTTTACTAAAAAGTCGTCTACTGAATACACTGTCTGCGAGCAAGCAGTTACTTTCACAATACTGTCAGCAGGGAAAACAATAACTTTGGGAATGTCGTCAATTGTCTTGAATGAAAAACCGAATGGAGCTTTAGGTGTTTCAAATTCTTTTTCTGAAACATAGAGTGTCGTTAAGTCTTTCTTTTGCTCGTATGACAGAACTACCATTGTAAGCCCTTCTTTGTTTTTGTAATTGAACTTCATATCA
>NZ_RJUF01000137.1 GCF_024343775.1 Lacihabitans soyangensis
GGGCATGCCCCTAGCTGAGCATTCCCCAAAACAAAAGGCATCCCCACAGCAGCTGGGGTCGGGCCATCACAACTCGCTTTTTTGCGTTCCGCCTAAAGGCAGGCCAACAAAAAGAGCTCAAACAGGCCGTTCTGTCCCTCATGGGTCATGTGAATTCGTCAAGAAATAAACAAATTCATTTAATTCTAATCCTGAAAATTAACATGTATATTATAAACACAATTCTCCTCCCCACCCCAAAACAAAAAACCTCTCCCCCACCCATTTCCTCACTAAAAATCCATAAATTTCGGGCTAAATATCTTTCTTGATTTTAATGAAAAAAATAGCCCTTTTTGTATTGTTGGCATTTAATGCCTTTTCCCAA
This sequence comes from Lacihabitans soyangensis, assembly GCF_024343775.1. GTDB lineage: Bacteria > Bacteroidota > Bacteroidia > Cytophagales > Spirosomataceae > Leadbetterella > Leadbetterella soyangensis. The sequence continues at coordinate 368 of NZ_RJUF01000137.1, forward strand.
AACGCCGACTTGGCCAAATACATCAACCCACTCATCGGTACCGATTCTGACTTTAGTTTATCAAATGGCAACACATACCCGGCCATTGCCTTGCCTTGGGGAATGAATTTCTGGTCGCCACAAACCAACAAAATGGGCGACGGTTGGGCTTACCAGTATGCCGCCAAAAAAATCAGGGGCTTCAAACAAACCCACCAACCCTCGCCGTGGATTAATGATTATGGTGCGTTTTCGATATTCGCCACCACCGAAAAACTCGTCTTCGATGAAAACAAGCGTGAATCGTGGTATTCACACAAAGCCGAAGTGGTGCAAGCACATTACTACAAAGTCTACCTCTCAGACTATAACATGACAGTAGAAATAACCCCTACTGAGCGTGCCGCAAGATTCAGAATTACGTATCCCGAAACCGAAAAGGCGTATTTGATCGTAGATGCCTTTTTCAAAAACTCGCACATAAAAGTGTATCCAGAAGAGCGAAAAATAGTGGGCTACTCTTGCAATAACTCTGGTGGTGTACCCGAAAACTTCAAGAACTATTTCGTGATATATGCCGACAAGGCCTTTGAGCAAGTGTACATCGCCAAAGACGGCAGTTTGGATATAAAATTGTTGGAAGCCACTGGCAAACACGTAGGTTCTGTGATACAGTTTAAAACCAAAGCCAATGAAGCCGTAAATCTCAAAATAGCCTCCTCTTTCATTAGCCCCGAACAAGCCGAACTCAATTTACAACGCGAAATTGGCAACAAAACCTTTGGCCAAATAGCCACCGAAGGCAGAGCCACATGGAACAAAATGATGAGCAGAATAGCCGCAGAAGGTGGTTCAGAGGCAGAAAAAGGAACTTTTTATACGGCACTTTACCGCACAATGCTTTTCCCAAGGAAATTTTATGAGCTAGACAAAAACAACAAAGTGATGCACTACAGCCCTTACAACGGGCAAGTTTTGCCCGGTTATATGTTTACCGACAACGGCTTTTGGGATACCTTCAGGGCGGTATTTCCGTTTTTTACGCTCATGTTTCCTGAGCTCAACAGCCAGATAATGGAAGGGCTCGTAAACACCTACAAAGAAAGCGGTTGGTTACCCGAATGGGCCAGTCCTGGCCACAGAGACTGTATGGTGGGCTCCAATTCGGCCTCTATTATAGCAGACTCCTACCTAAAAGGCATCAGAGGATACGATATCAACACGCTTTACGAAGCCATGCTCAAAAACACCCAGAATGCTGGTCCGCTGACCTCGGTTGGTCGGTATGGTGTGGAATATTACAA
>NZ_RJUF01000138.1 GCF_024343775.1 Lacihabitans soyangensis
CGTACAGTGGTGTGAGAGCCTCTCCCTGCTAGGGTTTCCTAGTGGGGCAGGCTACTCGATTATGTGCTGTTTTTCTATGGTAAGTCATCCCAGTTTATTTCTGAATTGTCCAAAAGCGATTGTAAATATTCTCTGTTCGGGCTGATTAATGTCCCATAGTCTGTCGCTGATGGAATGTCAACTTCAAATAAGTAATCACATTCTTTTTCTAATATTTCATATCGTTTGTTCCCTTTTACTTTATTCAGGTCAAGGTAATATGGCGGAATATTATTCATTTGAATAAGTTCAATTCCTCCTTTCCAGTCTGACATTATATTTTTAAACTCGTCTGTGGTTAAAATAAAGTCAAACGTCAGTGACCTTGCTAGTGTCTTAATGTTTATTGAATTGTCTTTGATTGGTAATTTAAATTCTTCCCAGTCAAAACCCTTTCCTGTCGTATGGTTATGAACCCAAATGTAATTGTAGTTGTCTCTTATTAAAAAAGGTAAAATGTTTGTCGTGGCAAAGTCAAGTATTATACGATACCGTCCAGGAGCAGTTTCTCTAATGCAATTTATATTGTCACGAAAGTCTATTGTCTTCATATTGATGTCGTTCTAAAATAGCACATAACGTTTTGCAGATTTGCGATGGGCGGGTTTTTTACCACCAAAGTTTATGCGGAGCACAAAACTTTCGGATACCACTAAACTGTCTGCGGAGCACGAAACCCAGCCTATTGCAAATGTGCTGTTATGCCTCGTTTTTCTTTCGTCCGTGTTCATTATCTGTATGATACTTTGTCAAGTTGTCCAGTTGTAGCAGTAAAGGAAAGAACTTGATAACAGTCAATTGCTTTTCCGTCAACTGTCGCTGGTTGCCATTTTTGTGGCATTCTATTTACAATAGCTAAAACTTGGTTTGCATAAGTCGCCAAGTCGCCTTTGCCTTTTGTTACAATTACAAAATTCCCTGCTTTCCCGTCACAAGTAACCAAGAATGCAATTGAAACTCTAAACATCATTTGTGTTGCTTTTGCATCTGTCAAAGGATTGGCAACAAAGTATTTTTTCAATTCGTCAAGTCCACCTGTGAAAGTCGGGTTAGTTGTCGGTTTAGCGATTTCTCCGAACTTTTCTTTTACTAAAAAGTCGTCTACTGAATACACTGTCTGCGAGCAAGCAGTTACTTTCACAATACTGTCAGCAGGGAAAACAATAACTTTGGGAATGTCGTCAATTGTCTTGAATGAAAAACCGAATGGAGCTTTAGGTGTTTCAAATTCTTTTTCTGAAACATAGAGTGTCGTTAAGTCTTTCTTTTGCTCGTATGACAGAACTACCATTGTAAGCCCTTCTTTGTTTTTGTAATTGAACTTCATATCAGCAATATGAAATTTGTCTCCGTCAAGTGTCTTCACGCTGTTCAAGTATGCACCAATTGCTTTTTCTGCTGTCCCAACCTTAATTGGATTTTTGAAATCAAACCCATAGGTCTTGTCGGTTGAAACTTCGGTTAGTTTCATAAATCTTTTCTCGTTGTCAAGATAATCTTGGCAAAATGCTGTCGTTACGAAAGTCGTAACGAATAAGGTCAAGGCGAAAATCTTTTTTAGTGTTGTTGTCATATTGTTTGTTTTATGTCCGTTTGTGTCGTCCTAAAATGAGGCATAACGGACCAGGCTTGGCGATGTGGCGGATTATTAGCACAAAAGTTCAATAGAACTACTGCTGTTGAACCTTGAATAAATGTTTCATAGAAGCACTTCAGCCGCCATATTGCCAAACCGATGTGTGTGCCCAGTATGGACATCGAGTACGAAAGTACAAATAAACTCTAGAAGGTGCAAGTCGAAAAGACTGAGTCCTTTACATGCTAGTTGGTAAAGTGTGTTAGTAAGTCGCAAGCTGGTTTCTCGTGAGGGATGCAGTGAAGAAAGCGAGACTACAAAATTCGGTACTGACTTACAGAAACGGAATAAGAGGCTATGATAGGTGGATAAGTATGCACATCAATACAAAGTCCGTGGCCAACAAACCTATCAGAGTAGATTTCGCAGGCATCGAATGAAAGAGTATGTTCTTACCTGGGGAGGTCTTCACAACCACGAGTGGTTAAGTGAAGAAGTCAGCAGAGGTCGTAGTAACTACCAGCAACGAGCCAAGTCCTGAATGGGAAATCTTGGACGGTCTCACACAGTAGCGAAGGACCAAACATTAAACGTTTCCAATGCACCTAAGAG
>NZ_RJUF01000139.1 GCF_024343775.1 Lacihabitans soyangensis
CACCATTGAGTTTCGATGAACGTAACACAAAACTGAAACTACTGCAACGAGGATGGGTCAACTATTTCAAACTTGGAAATATAGGCAGCAAACTCAAAAGCATAGACAGTTGGACAAGAAACCGTTTACGATATTGCATTTGGACAGACTGGAAAAAGCCAGAACGGAAACGTAAGAACTTGATACGACTGGGAGTTCCACCAAGTAAAGCCTACCAATTTAGCAGAACCCGAAAAGGAGGATGGGTAATAGCCCAAAGTCCTATAATGGTAACAACTATCACACTAGAACGCCTAAGAAAAAGGGGATACGAAAGTATGAACGATTACTATGAAAAGGTAAGTCCGATGTTTAATGAACCGCTGTATACGAGACCCGTACGTACAGTGGTGTGAGAGCCTCTCCCTGCTAGGGTTTCCTAGTGGGGCAGGCTACTCGATTATGTGCAGCCCTTTTTTGTTCGTCCGCTTGTCTATTTGCAGCAACTTGTCCCTGCTTGTATAGGCGGACAAGGTACAGTTCCGTAACTACAAAATACGCAACAGTCGCCCTGCAAAGGTTTTAGTGTTGTCTTGCAACTCTCACACTCGTAGAAAAATTGGCAAGCATTTGTTGGCATTTCTTCCGTTTTTTTGTGTCCGCAGTTTGGGCAAGTTATTTCTGATATTAAAATTGTGTCCATTATGAAATGATTTTGCTTTTTAGGGATTTGTAGCCTGTCGAGTTGATGGCTTTTTCGATTTCTTCGATGCTTGTTTGTTTAGAGTCAAACTTTACAATGGCGTTGCCTTTTTCGTAGGAAACTACAACTTCCGCAATGCCTTTTAGTTTGCTAATTTCTGTCTTTACGTGATGTTCACAACCCGAACAAGTCATACCCTTAATTGTAAACTCCGCCTTTTGAATTTCGGAAGTCGTTGTAATAATTGTCTTGCTTTCTGTCTTCGGAAAGAAGATATGGGCATAACTTGGGAATGATAAAAGTAGAACTGTCATAACGGTAATAATTCCTAAAAATGATTTCGTTTGCATAAAATTTGGTTTTTGAGTTGTTTCACAATTACAGTCAATTTGTTTAGTTGGTTTAAGTTTTTGATACCAAGCAAAACCAAGAACCAAAATCGTCATACCAATAAAATATGGTCGAAATGGTTCAAGCCACGAAAACGTAGAAGCAAGCCCGCTTGAACCTGCCACGATTGCCAAAACTGGCGTAATGCAACACAAAGACGATGCAATTGCTGTCAAAAGTCCTGCACTAATGAGTTTGTTGTCTGTTTTCATATTGTTTCCAAAATTTTATTGTCGTCAAGTATTTTAAAAAATGGTTTGAGCATTTTCTCATATTCCTTTGTCAATGAGTAAAAAATTGTCTGTGCTTCTTTCTCTGACTGAATAAGTTTGCGGTCTTTCAGTTTTCGTAAATGTTGCGAAATGGCTGAAATTGTCATACCCAAAATGTCGCTCAAATCACAAACACAAAGTCGGTTTTCTTCGTAGAGTAAAAACAAAATTTTTAGTCTTACGTTGTTACCTGCCAATTCAAGTCCGCTTGATAAAATGTCAAACGAGCCATTGAGTTCTGAAACTCTGTCCTTACAACGGAAAATCTGTTTTGTGTCCGCCTGTTGTCTAATGCAAATAAAGTCTTCCATAATGCAAAGGTAGCAAAGTTTCTTATTTAAGCAAATGCTAAAATACAAAAGTCCATAAATAACCGACAAATTTAGGTTTGTCGGTCAGTCCGTTGATAGTCGTTCTGTCGCTTCGTAGGGTTGCACATAACGTTTTGGGGCTTTGCGAAGGTGGGGAAATCGAAGTACAAATGTTTAATTAGCACAAATGTTCAATAGAATTCCAATGTTCAAATTTAGTACAAATGCCCCACTTTTGCAAAACCCCTGTGTGTGCCCAGTATGGACATCGAGTACGAAAGTACAAATAAACTCTAGAAGGTGCAAGTCGAAAAGA
>NZ_RJUF01000140.1 GCF_024343775.1 Lacihabitans soyangensis
TTAGCTGCAACTTATTTTCTTTTTGTGTTGGGGTGGAGTGGGAGGGATATGACGTGAATCTTTCAAGGGTGAAAGGATTAATTAAAAACAATTGATGCAGCTGATGGGCTTATGGAGAAACTTTATCCTGAGGGAGTATGAAAGCCCATGTACTGCCACCGACAGTGAACGCTACACGGCATTTGTAACCTTTGAAAATAATCGATTGTAAAAAATGCTGTGTAGTGGTGGACTTTTGTATTCCAATTTAATAATGGGGTGGGAGCGTGGGTGGATTTGGTACTGATTTGTTGCGTTGGTTGAGCGATGTCTCAAATCAGAGGCCAAAGCCAGAAGCGAGGGCTGGGTGGGCTTGTACTCAGCTTCTGTGGTTTTGGTTCTCGTACGGTACGCCGCCCGCTCCTCTCGAACTGTTCTCGACTACCGCTCGAACTGACAAGGGAAAAACCACAGATGCTGTGACCGATAGTGAACGCCATGCTCTTGTCTTTCTAGAGTTTTATTTAAGATAAAGTATGTTTGACAAGTGCATGGTGGTGTTCTTAAAACCGATTTGGCTTAGGGATAGTAGCGGTTAGCCCACAGCTGGAGAAGCCGCGAGGACTATGAGCGGATAGCCCGACCCCATTAAAAGTGTTTAGGGTATTGCCGCTGCAATTTCTTCATTAGCACTTTTAATGGGGGAAGCTCCTTATTGAGTTATTGGTGAATTGGGTACTGGTTGACAGGTTATTGGTATACCGGTTAGTAGTTACTGGGAGTTTTCATACCTAACTTTTTAGTTGTCGAAATGGGGAGTTCGGCATATTGATAGAATTTACATACATTTGTGTATTATAAATACTAAAGAATATGATTGCTGAGAGGTTCAAAGCCATAATGGATCATTATGGGCTATCGGCTGCTGAGATGGCTAGAGCGGTAGGAGAAAGCAGGCCAGAAAAGGTACTGAATATTATCCACGGGAAGAATAAGCCGACCTACTCAACTTTAGAACTATTCATCAAAGCTTATCCAGATATTAATGCAAATTATCTCTTTGGTACCGAAGATAATATGCTTAGAAGCTTGAAACATGATAAGGCTGGTATTAGAGAAGCCATTGGGATTTTGGAAGGGTATTTAGGCCCCCCTAGCCCCCCGGTGGGGGGAAAATGAAAAGATAAATAAACTTTACATATTTATGGTTTTACATGATTGTGTTTTTATGTAAATATGTATTTATGTAAGATTCAAATAGTCGTTTATCGGATTTAAAATATTAAAGCACATGCAAAATATAGAAGCACAATGGAGGAGAAACTTTGCTAAATCGGAACTTGTGATAGGAGGGAGGTTTCAACCGTTAAGGGCTAAGGCACTGCTTTATGGAGATAAGAATGAAAGCCATAGCGTATTTCAAAAGGGTTATAAAAAGTTTTATGAATCACATCAGTTTCCAAAAACAGATAATTCCGTCTGGTATTTAATTCAATTTTTAGGGAAAATTGGTATTCAAATCAAGTTTGATTATTTGAATAAATTTATTCTGCAGGAACCCGAAAACTATTTAGAGATTAAAAAACGAATTTTCTTCCTGTTAAAATCATTCTCTGATGCGGATGAACAATTAGACGTAAATGATCCCTTTACTAATAATAGAGGGGATATTTACTACTTTCTAAAAATAGCTACCCCTAAGTTCAATCAAGAGACTATCTTTCAAAAAGTAAGATACCGATTAAACAAAATGTTTAGGTTGACCTAAGAAACTAGTCAAAAGCGACACCCACCTAACCTAAAAAAAATGTTTCTCGGTTTAAGATATTCAACCGGAAACCTATACAAACTAAGCTGCAGTATAATGACGATTTTTGAGGCGATAAATGAAAAGCATAATAAGGTTATGCTGGCCATGAACATCATTAACC
>NZ_RJUF01000141.1 GCF_024343775.1 Lacihabitans soyangensis
GGTTAATGATGTTCATGGCCAGCATAACCTTATTATGCTTTTCATTTATCGCCTCAAAAATCGTCATTATACTGCAGCTTAGTTTGTATAGGTTTCCGGTTGAATATCTTAAACCGAGAAACATTTTTTTTAGGTTAGGTGGGTGTCGCTTTTGACTAGTTTCTTAGGTCAACCTAAACATTTTGTTTAATCGGTATCTTACTTTTTGAAAGATAGTCTCTTGATTGAACTTAGGGGTAGCTATTTTTAGAAAGTAGTAAATATCCCCTCTATTATTAGTAAAGGGATCATTTACGTCTAATTGTTCATCCGCATCAGAGAATGATTTTAACAGGAAGAAAATTCGTTTTTTAATCTCTAAATAGTTTTCGGGTTCCTGCAGAATAAATTTATTCAAATAATCAAACTTGATTTGAATACCAATTTTCCCTAAAAATTGAATTAAATACCAGACGGAATTATCTGTTTTTGGAAACTGATGTGATTCATAAAACTTTTTATAACCCTTTTGAAATACGCTATGGCTTTCATTCTTATCTCCATAAAGCAGTGCCTTAGCCCTTAACGGTTGAAACCTCCCTCCTATCACAAGTTCCGATTTAGCAAAGTTTCTCCTCCATTGTGCTTCTATATTTTGCATGTGCTTTAATATTTTAAATCCGATAAACGACTATTTGAATCTTACATAAATACATATTTACATAAAAACACAATCATGTAAAACCATAAATATGTAAAGTTTATTTATCTTTTCATTTTCCCCCCACCGGGGGGCTAGGGGGGCCTAAATACCCTTCCAAAATCCCAATGGCTTCTCTAATACCAGCCTTATCATGTTTCAAGCTTCTAAGCATATTATCTTCGGTACCAAAGAGATAATTTGCATTAATATCTGGATAAGCTTTGATGAATAGTTCTAAAGTTGAGTAGGTCGGCTTATTCTTCCCGTGGATAATATTCAGTACCTTTTCTGGCCTGCTTTCTCCTACCGCTCTAGCCATCTCAGCAGCCGATAGCCCATAATGATCCATTATGGCTTTGAACCTCTCAGCAATCATATTCTTTAGTATTTATAATACACAAATGTATGTAAATTCTATCAATATGCCGAACTCCCCATTTCGACAACTAAAAAGTTAGGTATGAAAACTCCCAGTAACTACTAACCGGTATACCAATAACCTGTCAACCAGTACCCAATTCACCAATAACTCAATAAGGAGCTTCCCCCATTAAAAGTGCTAATGAAGAAATTGCAGCGGCAATACCCTAAACACTTTTAATGGGGTCGGGCTATCCGCTCATAGTCCTCGCGGCTTCTCCAGCTGTGGGCTAACCGCTACTATCCCTAAGCCAAATCGGTTTTAAGAACACCACCATGCACTTGTCAAACATACTTTATCTTAAATAAAACTCTAGAAAGACAAGAGCATGGCGTTCACTATCGGTCACAGCATCTGTGGTTTTTCCCTTGTCAGTTCGAGCGGTAGTCGAGAACAGTTCGAGAGGAGCGGGCGGCGTACCGTACGAGAACCAAAACCACAGAAGCTGAGTACAAGCCCACCCAGCCCTCGCTTCTGGCTTTGGCCTCTGATTTGAGACATCGCTCAACCAACGCAACAAATCAGTACCAAATCCACCCACGCTCCCACCCCATTATTAAATTGGAATACAAAAGTCCACCACTACACAGCATTTTTTACAATCGATTATTTTCAAAGGTTACAAATGCCGTGTAGCGTTCACTGTCGGTGGCAGTACATGGGCTTTCATTCTCCCTCAGGATAAAGTTTCTCCATAAGCCCATCAGCTGCATCAATTGTTTTTAA
>NZ_RJUF01000142.1 GCF_024343775.1 Lacihabitans soyangensis
GGTTAATGATGTTCATGGCCAGCATAACCTTATTATGCTTTTCATTTATCGCCTCAAAAATCGTCATTATACTGCAGCTTAGTTTGTATAGGTTTCCGGTTGAATATCTTAAACCGAGAAACATTTTTTTTAGGTTAGGTGGGTGTCGCTTTTGACTAGTTTCTTAGGTCAACCTAAACATTTTGTTTAATCGGTATCTTACTTTTTGAAAGATAGTCTCTTGATTGAACTTAGGGGTAGCTATTTTTAGAAAGTAGTAAATATCCCCTCTATTATTAGTAAAGGGATCATTTACGTCTAATTGTTCATCCGCATCAGAGAATGATTTTAACAGGAAGAAAATTCGTTTTTTAATCTCTAAATAGTTTTCGGGTTCCTGCAGAATAAATTTATTCAAATAATCAAACTTGATTTGAATACCAATTTTCCCTAAAAATTGAATTAAATACCAGACGGAATTATCTGTTTTTGGAAACTGATGTGATTCATAAAACTTTTTATAACCCTTTTGAAATACGCTATGGCTTTCATTCTTATCTCCATAAAGCAGTGCCTTAGCCCTTAACGGTTGAAACCTCCCTCCTATCACAAGTTCCGATTTAGCAAAGTTTCTCCTCCATTGTGCTTCTATATTTTGCATGTGCTTTAATATTTTAAATCCGATAAACGACTATTTGAATCTTACATAAATACATATTTACATAAAAACACAATCATGTAAAACCATAAATATGTAAAGTTTATTTATCTTTTCATTTTCCCCCCACCGGGGGGCTAGGGGGGCCTAAATACCCTTCCAAAATCCCAATGGCTTCTCTAATACCAGCCTTATCATGTTTCAAGCTTCTAAGCATATTATCTTCGGTACCAAAGAGATAATTTGCATTAATATCTGGATAAGCTTTGATGAATAGTTCTAAAGTTGAGTAGGTCGGCTTATTCTTCCCGTGGATAATATTCAGTACCTTTTCTGGCCTGCTTTCTCCTACCGCTCTAGCCATCTCAGCAGCCGATAGCCCATAATGATCCATTATGGCTTTGAACCTCTCAGCAATCATATTCTTTAGTATTTATAATACACAAATGTATGTAAATTCTATCAATATGCCGAACTCCCCATTTCGACAACTAAAAAGTTAGGTATGAAAACTCCCAGTAACTACTAACCGGTATACCAATAACCTGTCAACCAGTACCCAATTCACCAATAACTCAATAAGGAGCTTCCCCCATTAAAAGTGCTAATGAAGAAATTGCAGCGGCAATACCCTAAACACTTTTAATGGGGTCGGGCTATCCGCTCATAGTCCTCGCGGCTTCTCCAGCTGTGGGCTAACCGCTACTATCCCTAAGCCAAATCGGTTTTAAGAACACCACCATGCACTTGTCAAACATACTTTATCTTAAATAAAACTCTAGAAAGACAAGAGCATGGCGTTCACTATCGGTCACAGCATCTGTGGTTTTTCCCTTGTCAGTTCGAGCGGTAGTCGAGAACAGTTCGAGAGGAGCGGGCGGCGTACCGTACGAGAACCAAAACCACAGAAGCTGAGTACAAGCCCACCCAGCCCTCGCTTCTGGCTTTGGCCTCTGATTTGAGACATCGCTCAACCAACGCAACAAATCAGTACCAAATCCACCCACGCTCCCACCCCATTATTAAATTGGAATACAAAAGTCCACCACTACACAGCATTTTTTACAATCGATTATTTTCAAAGGTAACAAATGCCGTGTAGCGTTCACTGTCGGTGGCAGCACATGGGCTTTCATTCTCCCTCAGGATAAAGTTTCTCCATAAGCCCATCAGCTGCATCAATTGTTTTTAATTAATCCTTTCACCCT
>NZ_RJUF01000143.1 GCF_024343775.1 Lacihabitans soyangensis
AAAGGTGATAAGGGCGATACTGGCGACCAAGGCGTTCAGGGTATTCAAGGTCTTAAAGGGGACAAAGGTGATACTGGCGATCAAGGTGTGCAGGGTATTCAAGGTCTTAAAGGCGATAAGGGTGATACTGGCGACCAAGGTGTGCAGGGTATTCAAGGGCTTAAAGGGGACAAGGGTGACACTGGCGACCAAGGTGTGCAGGGTATTCAAGGTCTTAAAGGCGATAAGGGCGATACTGGCGATCAAGGTGTGCAGGGTATTCAAGGTCTTAAAGGCGATAAGGGCGATACTGGCGACCAAGGTGTGCAGGGTATTCAAGGACTTAAAGGGGACAAGGGCGACACTGGCGACCAAGGTGTGCAGGGTATTCAAGGACTCAAAGGTGATAAGGGCGATACTGGCGACCAAGGCGTTCAGGGTATTCAAGGTCTTAAAGGGGACAAAGGTGATACTGGCGATCAAGGTGTGCAGGGTATTCAAGGTCTTAAAGGCGATAAGGGTGATACTGGCGACCAAGGTGTGCAGGGTATTCAAGGGCTTAAAGGGGACAAGGGTGACACTGGCGACCAAGGTGTGCAGGGTATTCAAGGTCTTAAAGGCGATAAGGGCGATACTGGCGATCAAGGTGTGCAGGGTATTCAAGGTCTTAAAGGCGATAAGGGCGATACTGGCGACCAAGGTGTGCAGGGTATTCAAGGACTTAAAGGGGACAAGGGCGACACTGGCGACCAAGGTGTGCAGGGTATTCAAGGACTCAAAGGTGATAAGGGCGATACTGGCGACCAAGGCGTTCAGGGTATTCAAGGTCTTAAAGGGGACAAAGGTGATACTGGCGATCAAGGTGTGCAGGGTATTCAAGGTCTTAAAGGCGATAAGGGTGATACTGGCGACCAAGGTGTGCAGGGTATTCAAGGGCTTAAAGGGGACAAGGGTGACACTGGCGACCAAGGTGTGCAGGGTATTCAAGGTCTTAAAGGCGATAAGGGCGATACTGGCGATCAAGGTGTGCAGGGTATTCAAGGTCTTAAAGGCGATAAGGGCGATACTGGCGACCAAGGTGTGCAGGGTATTCAAGGACTTAAAGGGGACAAGGGCGACACTGGCGACCAAGGTGTGCAGGGTATTCAAGGACTCAAAGGTGATAAGGGCGATACTGGCGACCAAGGCGTTCAGGGTATTCAAGGTCTTAAAGGGGACAAAGGTGATACTGGCGATCAAGGTGTGCAGGGTATTCAAGGTCTTAAAGGCGATAAGGGTGATACTGGCGACCAAGGTGTGCAGGGTATTCAAGGGCTTAAAGGGGACAAGGGTGACACTGGCGACCAAGGTGTGCAGGGTATTCAAGGTCTTAAAGGCGATAAGGGCGATACTGGCGATCAAGGTGTGCAGGGTATTCAAGGTCTTAAAGGCGATAAGGGCGATACTGGCGACCAAGGTGTGCAGGGTATTCAAGGACTTAAAGGGGACAAGGGCGACACTGGCGACCAAGGTGTGCAGGGTATTCAAGGACTCAAAGGTGATAAGGGCGATACTGGCGACCAAGGCGTTCAGGGTATTCAAGGTCTTAAAGGGGACAAAGGTGATACTGGCGATCAAGGTGTGCAGGGTATTCAAGGTCTTAAAGGCGATAAGGGTGATACTGGCGACCAAGGTGTGCAGGGTATTCAAGGGCTTAAAGGGGACAAGGGTGACACTGGCGACCAAGGTGTGCAGGGTATTCAAGGTCTTAAAGGCGATAAGG
>NZ_RJUF01000144.1 GCF_024343775.1 Lacihabitans soyangensis
TCCTCGTTGGTTTCGGCTGAAATCCCTGCCAAAGCATCACCTGTCCGATAGGGACTGGCTTTGGCCATGAGCGTCTTAAGATCTTTAAAATTATATGTAAAGTTATTAACCGTATATCGAAACTCCATTTGGCGTATTTTTTTAGGAGAAAATCAGATAAATGATGATCAAAACAACAATAGTTCCGACAATTACGGGATGAAGATACGCCAAAATAAGCATACAAAAAACTGATAAAATCAAGGCTAAATAGGGGAAAACTTTATGGATAATGCTTTTGAAATCAACATGATGATGTTTGTTTAGGAACTCATCATTTTCTCCTTCTAAAATTGTTTTTAGGTTTTCTTCTTTCTTTTTGCGAAGTACTATCAAACTGAAACTTACTCCAAAATACATACAAACGGCTCCAAAAACTGAAAGTTCTATCAACAAAGAGGTTGTACTTCCCCAAATGGCCAAGAGACTTATTACAAACACCAAAGTGGCGGCAATTGCCCGATTAAATTTACTTTCAGGAAAAATTCTTTTGAGAAAATATTCTATCTGAAAAGTAGTGGTGAAGGCAATTCCTTGAAGCGAAGCTATTAGCCCGAATAGACCCAAAAAGGTAAATATTTGAGTAATGGTATTGTTTTAGCCCAGAATTAAGGCCAATGTGGCCGGCATCGGATGGTTGTCTTTGCTGATGATTTCCCAATTTTCGGGATTTAAATTTATACCCCCAGCAGCCAAAAGAAGAACCATTGTGGCCAAAATGGCCAAAGTCCAGAAGGCAGATTTGTAACCGATTCCCAAAGTTTTCCTGAGTTTTTCCTGCTCCGTATTTTTTGAAACTATAGAAATGCCTTCAATAGCCAAAAACATCCAAATCGCAAACGGCATTGCCCGCACGAAACTATCAAATGTAAGCTCGCCAAATTGCTTGTTTTGGGATAAATTGGAAAAGGAAAATTCTGAAACTATGGCTCCGGAAAATATTAAAAGTTCGAAAATAGCCAGTAAGGTGAGCGTAATGATGACTTGAACACCCAAATTAAAATTGAACAAACTCACCAAACAAAAGAAGGCGATGAATCCAGTGGCTATCCAATTCGTTTTTTCTAAATGGTCCGTTAAAAAACCTAAATATTCTCCTATGGAGGTGGCAATAGCAGGATTGACGAAAAGAAATTCAAACAAAATCAGTATGGAAATAATCTCAGCCCATTTTTTGCCAAATGCATTTTTTATGTAAATGTGTGGGCCATCGGCATTAGGATACACACAAGCCAACTCTATCAGACAAAGCACCAATGCGTAATACAATATGGCGGTGACTAGAACCGGCACAAAAAAACCAATTGGCCCAGTGATCGCCCAACCCAGATTCCAGCCAAATGACTCACCGGAAATTACCAATCCTACGCCAATGGCCCAAATCGAAAACGCTCCTATTTTCTTTTGTTTAGTTTCAAAGCTACCTGATGCCATTCTGATTTTAGGGTTTCTATGAACAAAATACAGAATAGATTTTTTAACTCCACAGAATCAAATGTTTTGCCTTCAAAAAGTTTAATCTTTAATTGGATAAGTCCAGTAATTTGTTGAGTTACTTTTTATTTTTTTCCATTGATAACTTCCCTTGGAAAAGCTCAGTGAGACAGCCCATGTCAGGCTGAGCCTGTCGAAGCCCCGACCCAATATTCAATACAGTTTTTATGTACA
>NZ_RJUF01000145.1 GCF_024343775.1 Lacihabitans soyangensis
CACCTGCTACAATTACTCTATCAGCTAAAGCAGTACCACCGACTCTAATGTCAGATGCTCCTCCACCGTTACCACCAATTGCATTCGTACAAACTGAGGTGCCTGCTGTACCACCACCATTATAACCATTTTGTCCTCCAACATATATATTAAGGACTTGGCCAGGGGTTACGGCTAATCTACCAGATGCTACACCTCCTAAACCTCCTAAAACCCCTTGATTATTACTGCCACCTTGAGCCCCATTTGCTGTAATATCTATCTCAGTTACCCCTGCAGGTACGATAAATGTTTGAAGGTTTCCTGTGAAATTAAATGTTTCTGTAATTGGTTGAGATGCGGATATTGATGTTACTGAAGGCGTTACTTCAATGGTAGAAGTAATTGGAGTATTTGTAGTGTTTGTGGCTACAAATGATGTTATATTTCCTGTACCACTCGATGCTAAACCTATCGCACTATTTGAATTTGTCCAGTTATAAACAGTATTTTGATTGTTCCCAGTAAAATTAATTGCTGTTGTTGTGGCACCGTTGCACAATATTTGGTTTCCTACTGAACTAACGGTTGGCAAGTCAAAAACGGTTATTGCAGTTGTGGCGGTAGCAGTTCCACCACCACTTGAAGAAACAACAACCGTATATACACCATTCAAACTACTAGTAGCATTGGTGAATGAGGGATTCTGAGAAGATGAACTAAATGAATTGGGTCCGGTCCAGAGATAAGTTACCCCACCTGTTGCACTTAAATTTAGTGTACTTCCACTACAAATAGGCGAATTATTGCTCGCATAGGCTTCACTTAAAGCCACAAGTGTGGTTGCACTTGCGGAACAACCATTATTTGTGACAGTTATTGAATAAGTACCTGAAGCTGCTGTGGTTACATTGACTATACTTGGATTTTGAAGTGATGAATTAAATGAGTTGGGTCCCGTCCAAGCGTAAGTTCCTCCACCAGAACTACTTAGATTGAGTGTTCCACCTGCAATCACTGGTGAGTTACTACTTGGATTCGGCACCGGTAAGGCATTTATCACTACACTTGTGGTAGCACTCGTTGTACAGCCATTGGCATCCGTTACTGTCAAAGTATATGTACCATTTGCCGCCGTAGTTACGTTTGTAATGCTTGGATTTTGCGTATTCGCAATAAACGAATTTGGCCCTGTCCATGCATAAGTACTCATTCCACTCGCAGAATTAAAACTCAAGGTAGTTTCGGCACATTTAGGTGAATCTGAACTTGGATTGGGTATAGGTAAGGCACTGATTGTTACCACGGATGAAGCTGTAGCTGTACAGCCATTTGCTCCAGTCACTGTTACGGTGAAAGTGCCAGCTGTAGTGATAGTTGCCATTGCTGTATTGGCCGAGTAAGAATTTGGTCCTGACCATTGGTAGCTTGTACCTCCCGAGGCAGTTCTGGTTACACTCGTCACCGAACAGGTCAGATTCGTTGAGCCAGTTATGCTCGGACTTGGAGCAGTGCCATCCAAGCTTACAGACGTAATAGCAGTAGCTGTACATCCATTGCTTCCTGTCACCGTCACAGTATAGGTTCCTGCTGAGTTAATT
>NZ_RJUF01000146.1 GCF_024343775.1 Lacihabitans soyangensis
AAACCGTCAGGCTGTGAAAAAACTCAAGAACTAAACTTTATTGGCTTCTCAGGCTATCACCATGAATCATAAATCGATTGTAAACGTGCCTGATTTTAGGCAGCAATGTGCCAAGTAAAATTTTTGGAAGGCTTATATGACTTCAAAATTAGTCCTTTTTCGACAAAACAGGCCACCCTTTCGTAATCGGGTGTCCAGTTTTTGAGTTTTTCTAAGATTTTGGGCATGGTTAGGATGTTCAAGCTCCGCTTGAGATTGTAAACAGTCATAATCAAGGCCATTTCTCCGTTCACTTTTTCTAGTCCTCTCAGGTTGGTATGGTTGTATCCCCACTGTCTCTTGATGGTTCCAAAAACATGCTCATTGATTTCTTGTCGCTTTCGATAAAGGGGCTGATTGTTTTTGTAGTTTTCATTGTTTTTCTCTACAGCCTCGGCATATTCTGAACGTTCTATTTCTCGGCGGCCATCTTGCCGGCCTGTGCATTTGTTTTTTACTGGGCAACTAGTACAAGCTGGAGTGCGGTATTTCTTAAAGTTATAGCTGATGTTGTGGTCTCGTTTCTTTTGGTGCCATGTGCCTTTGGTGGCTAATGTTTGACCCTCTGGGCAGGTGTAGGTGTCGGTTTCTTTATGGTAAGTAAACTTTGAGACGATATACTCGGGCTGCGTGCCGTGGTCGTTGCTGTTCACTAGCTCTGCCATAGCTACTATGGTGCCGATACCTGAGTCTTGAGTAGTCTGTAACTCTCTGCCGTTGTGGTAACCCTTATCAGCTATTACGGTTATTGCTTCGGCTTGGATGTTGTCTTTTGCCTCTTGGGCGGCTCTGCTGAGGGCATTACGATCGTTGCGGTTGAGTGTGTGTGTAGCTACCACCAGTTTGTGCTGTTCGTCTACAGCAGCTTGTAGGTTATAACTCACTTCTACTACTTGTCCTTGTACCAATAAGGCTCTGGCGTCTGTGTCAGTCGTACTTACCTGGGGTTCGTCTGTAGTCGAAAGCTGCTTTTCCAGTGTTTCATATTTGATTTTGGCTCCAGCAAGACGTTCTATTTTGGCCTGAACATGTTTTACATCTAAACCAGTGTTTTGCTTATCATTTTCTTCTAACTGCTTTAAGTATTCCGTGGTCTTTTCTTCGATATAAGCTAAATGGCGGTCTATTTTCTTTTGATTATAGTTGTTCTTCTTGGAATTACTTGCTCTTACTTTAGTACCATCAATGGCTACTGTACGCCCTCCAATTAGCTCACATTCTTTTAAAAATAGTACAAAGAGTTTGAACGTGTTTTTTAGGGCCTTAGGATTGTCTTTTCGGAAGTCAGCTATGCTGTGGTAATTAGGCTGCTGACCGCAAAGCAGCCAAAAAACCTCTACATTACGCACGCATTCCCTCTCAAGCTTGCGGCTGCTGCGTAAACCGTTTAGGTAGCCGTATAAATAAAGCTTTAAATATAATG
>NZ_RJUF01000147.1 GCF_024343775.1 Lacihabitans soyangensis
AACCAGAACCGCCTCTGGAGGTACAAGCTACCAATGGTCAGGACCAAATTCTTACTCGGCCAATACAGCAATGGCAACTATCACTACAGCTGGCACTTTCACCGTAACAGTGACTGGAGCAAATGGCTGTACAGCTACAGCTTCATCCGTGGTAACAATCAGTGCCTTACCTATACCCAATCCAAGTTCAGATTCACCTAAATGTGCCGAAACTACCTTGAGTTTTAATTCTGCGAGTGGAATGAGTACTTATGCATGGACAGGGCCAAATTCGTTTATTGCGAATACGCAAAATCCAAGCATTACAAACGTAACTACGGCGGCAAATGGTACATATACTTTGACAGTAACGGATGCCAATGGCTGTACAACGAGTGCTACCACAAGTGTAGTGATAAATGCCTTACCGGTGCCGAATCCAAGTAGTAACTCACCAGTGATTGCAGGTGGAACACTCAATCTAAGTAGTTCTGGTGGAGGAACTTACGCTTGGACGGGACCCAACTCATTTAATTCATCACTTCAAAATCCAAGTATAGTCAATGTAACCACAGCAGCTTCAGGTACTTATTCAATAACTGTCACAAATAATGGTTGTTCCGCAAGTGCAACCACACTTGTGGCTTTAAGTGAAGCCTATGCGAGCAATAATTCGCCTATTTGTAGTGGAAGTACACTAAATTTAAGTGCAACAGGTGGGGTAACTTATCTCTGGACCGGACCCAATTCATTTAGTTCATCTTCTCAGAATCCCTCATTCACCAATGCTACTAGTAGTTTGAATGGTGTATATACGGTTGTTGTTTCTTCAAGTGGTGGTGGAACTGCTACCGCCACAACTGCAATAACCGTTTTTGACTTGCCAACCGTTAGTTCAGTAGGAAACCAAATATTGTGCAACGGTGCCACAACAACAGCAATTAATTTTACTGGGAACAATCAAAATACTGTTTATAACTGGACAAATTCAAATAGTGCGATAGGTTTAGCATCGAGTGGTACAGGAAATATAACATCATTTGTAGCCACAAACACTACAAATACTCCAATTACTTCTACCATTGAAGTAACGCCTTCAGTAACATCAATATCCGCATCTCAACCAATTACAGAAACATTTAATTTCACAGGAAACCTTCAAACATTTATCGTACCTGCAGGGGTAACTGAGATAGATATTACAGCAAATGGGGCTCAAGGTGGCAGTAATAATCAAGGGGTTTTAGGAGGTTTAGGAGGTGTAGCATCTGGTAGATTAGCCGTAACCCCTGGCCAAGTCCTTAATATATATGTTGGAGGACAAAATGGTTATAATGGTGGTGGTACAGCAGGCACCTCAGTTTGTACGAATGCAATTGGTGGTAACGGTGGAGGAGCATCTGACATTAGAGTCGGTGGTACTGCTTTAGCTGATAGAGTAATTGTAGCAGGTG
>NZ_RJUF01000148.1 GCF_024343775.1 Lacihabitans soyangensis
GCTGAAAATTAAGAATATTTTGTTTTTTTGATATAATTCACCCCGACTGAGTAATTGGTTGGGGTGTTTTTTTACATCATCTTCACCAAAATCCACTCTGGCAAATTACGCATGAGGAAACCTATTATTCTAAATCTCTTAGTGACATACACCACAGGTTTATCCGCTAAGACGGCGTCAAAAATCTGGTTTGCCACCTTGTCGGCTTTGGCGACCCAAAACATCCCTCTTTGACCGTCAGTCATTTCAGTTTCAACATAACCTGGCCGTACATCTATTACTTTTACGCCATGATTTCTCTTTTTAGAACGAATCCTTAGTCCTTCCATATAAGTGGAAGCAAATGCCTTGGTGGCATGGTATTCGGGCGAAGTTGGCCCTCCTCTTTCACCTGCAACTGAAGAAATACCTACAATTTTTCCGCTTCCCTTAGATTTAAAATAATAATAGGCCCATTGAGCCAAACCCATAAATCCACGGGCGTTGATATCAATGGTTTTGAGTTCGTCTTCAAAACTCGCCTTTGGAATACCAATGCCCGCATTGATGATGAGGATATCCAATCCGCCCATTTTTTCCACCAAATCAGCCAAAATGTTCCGAGTACTCTCCACTTTTTCCACATCCATTTCTGCAATGTAGAATTTGGCCCTTGGTAATTCCTCTACAATTTTTTGGAGCAAATTTGTTCTTCTTGCCGTTATTCCGACCTCAAACCCCTCTTGGGCATATTTTATAGCAAGAGCCTTGCCTATTCCCGAACTTGCACCTATGATAATTACTTTTTGTGACATTAGTTTGAAATATTATCCTTTTACAATTTGCAGTAATATTATGCAAAATAAAACATAATCCAAATCATGGAAGAAGTAAGCAAGCCTGCATAAAATATATCTGATTTAAATAAAGTCATTTCATCTTTTGCCCGTTTGTGAAACCAAACAAACAAAAGCAAACAAACAATTGCGGCTGGAGTGGCTGCTGTTTGAGGTGAAATCAGGCCCAATAATGCTACTACTATAAATGGAATTTGAGTAAGTAAAAACCAAAACAAGGTACTTCCAATGCCAGATAAGGATATGCCTAAATCGAATTCTGCAATCTTGGCCTTTCCATTTGCATTTAGATATTTACTCCATATCACCAGCAAAATTGAGCCTATTAAAAAAATTGAAAATACACGATACAAAAAGTTGAAGGTTTCGCCGAAGGTTTGTCTGATAAATGGGTATTGAATCAGTATGTTTTCAAATATCCAATCACATCCTAAACCAATAAAGGGAGAACCCGCCAAAACCATTACGGCAGCTATAGGATTGGTTTGTTTCCAAAGTACTCCCCAGAAAAACACC
>NZ_RJUF01000149.1 GCF_024343775.1 Lacihabitans soyangensis
AACGGTGGAGGAGCATCTGACATTAGAGTCGGTGGTACTGCTTTAGCTGATAGAGTAATTGTAGCAGGTGGTGGTGGCGGTGCGGCTGGAAATAGACTTGCAGGTTGTGGAAGAGGAACTGGTGGTGGTGGTGGCGGTGGTTACTACGGTGGTGGTGGTGGTGCCGCATGGCCTGGTTCGACCCCAGGTAATCTCCCAACAGGCGGAACGCAAATAGGAGGTGGAACTGGTGGGGTTTCTACATTTGCAACTGCTGCACCGGCTAACAAAGGGGGGGAAGGAGTTTTGGGAGTTGGTGGGAGTGGTGGTAATGAATTATCTTCCAACCAAGCTGCTAACTCAACTGGTTCAATCGGAGCAAACGGTGGAGGCCTGACGGGTAATAATGGTACATACAATGGAAACTTTGTAGGTCAGAGTGGTGCTGGTGGTTCAAGTTATTTAGGTAACCTTAATGCCTCTTCAACTACTGCTGGTTTAAATACTGGCGATGGTTCGGTAACCATTACATACACTGCTTCATTAGTTTGTACTGGTCCTCCACAAACATTTACAATTACTGTAAATCCAACCCCAACAGTATCAGCATCAAGTAATTCACCAATTTGCTCGGGAAATTCAGCTAGTCTTAGTAGTTCAGGAGGAACAAATTACTCATGGACGGGTCCGAATGGATTTAGTTCGTCCATCCAAAATCCTATCATAGCCAATGTGACAACTGGTGGAACTTATTCGGTTACCGTTACTGATGGCAATGGGTGTACTGCAACGGCCTCAACGGCAGTTACAGTCAATGCTACGCCTGTAGCAAATCCATCCAATAACACTCCGATTTGTTCAGGAAACACTTTAAATTTAACTTCATCAGCTGGTACAAGTTATCTGTGGTCGGGTCCAAACTCATTTAGTTCAACTGAGCAGAATCCAAGTATTAGTAATGTAACGACGGCAGCCAACGGAGTATATACCTTGACAGTTACAAACTCAAATGGCTGTAGTGCAAGTGCGACCACAAATGTAATTGTAAATGCATTACCAGTTCCAAACCCAACTAGTGATTCGCCTAAATGTGTGGGTACAACCTTGAGTTTCAATTCGGTATCAGGCATGACCAGTTACGTATGGAGTGGGCCGAATTCATTTAGTGCTTCTATACAAACACCAAGCATCAGCAGTGTAACTACTGCTGCAAGTGGTACTTATAGCTTAACTGTAACGAGTGCCAATGGCTGTACTGCAAGTGCAACTACAGTTGTTACAATCAATTCTTTGCCGGTACCAAATCCGAGCTCTGACTCACCGAAATGTGTTGGTACGACTTTATCATTCAACTCAGTGGCAGGCATGAGTAGT
>NZ_RJUF01000150.1 GCF_024343775.1 Lacihabitans soyangensis
GGCTTTTGAATGTTTTTAGTGAATAAATATGAGCTTTTGGCCAAATGGTTTTTGTGAATTTAAATGTTTGAAGGTTCCAAATAAATGGGGGTTGAAATTTTCGATTCGGATGGTTTTTTCGTGCGGTTATAAACTTTGAGAATTGTTTCACAAAGGCTCTCAAAGTGATGCACGAAGTTTCACAAAGTGTTTAAATTTAGTATTTTAAAGTTCATCTAGAGGCTTTCTTGGCGTTCTTTGCGAGCATTTCCTTAGCGTTCTTTGCGGTTAAAAACCTCCCGAATTGTTTCACAAAGGCTCACAAAGAAATCCACAAAGTATCACAAAGGGTTAATATTTAGTACTTTAAAGTAGGAGTGAGGCTTTCTTGGCGTTCTTTGCGAGCATTTCCTTAGCTTTCTTTGCGGTTAAAAACCTCCCGAATTATTTCACAAAGGCTCACAAAGTAATGCACGAAGTTTCACAAAGTGTTTATATTTAGTATTTTAAAGTTCATCTAGAGGCTTCCTTGGCGTTCTTTGCGAGCATTTCCTTAGAGTTCTTTGCGGTTAAAAAAAGCGATCAACCTTGAGCAGTGACAATACAATAGGAAGTAATCCGCTGGATTAGATCATTCTCATTAAATTCATACAAATCACAAGCCGAAACAAACGAAATTCTTTGACCATTTCTGCTGAATTCAGCTGTACCGTTGATAACTATTTTGTTGTCTTGAGCGATAATATTCAATGTCTTGAAGTCCGTGGTGACAGACTTAAAATATGCCGCAACCTGATTGCAGTTTTCTATGATGGCCTCTTTGCCAATAAATGTATTTTCTTCCACCACCTCCCAAACGGCATTTTCGGCAATGAATTCTGTGGTTTTTTCAAACTCACCATTTGAGAAAGCGAGGGCAATTTCTTGTTTGGTCATGGTTTTGGTAAAAGTATGTCGGTTTTTAATTAAAATGGTGTTACAATTTCAAGTTCCGAGCCTTCATTTCTGCCTCAACAGCCTTATAGTTATTGTTGATAGTAAAGGCAATGATGCCTACAAAAAAAGGTACAGCCAGCATAGAAAACTCAAAGTCGCTGATAAACATCCTGATAAAGGTGAATATGACGGACACTATAATAGTAGCCATCACAAATAGGTAAGGCGTTTTGGTGTCTTTCCATTTTTTCAATAGCTCCTCGTCGGTCAGTTCGTTTAGTTGTTTTTCTTGCATGATTTCTCTGTGATTTATTCGAAACCAATTTAAGAATTATTTGGGGAAATTGGGAGTTTTTTTGGTCACAAGCAAATTTAGGTTAGTCAGTTTTGTTGGCAAGCTTTGGCTTAAAACTAAGGAATTATTGGAAGAAAGTATAGGTCATAAAAATTATAAGTACCTAGTTGTAACGCACCCCAAATAACTCGGACATAAATTCAAAAATAATTTTGTAATTATGTCTATGAAAAAGAAG
>NZ_RJUF01000151.1 GCF_024343775.1 Lacihabitans soyangensis
GTGGTGTGAGAGCCTCTCCCTGCTAGGGTTTCCTAGTGGGGCAGGCTACTCGATTAGCAGCTGCCATTTGGTCCATCACCCAGCATTCCTGTAATTGATGTGAAAAGTTCACTTATTGCTTCTGTCGATAATTTTTTAATTGCTTCTTTTTTAAATTCTTTAAGAAGGTCGATTATTAATTTAAGGCTAAATTTGTGGGCTTTCCCCCATATTTTCGCTAATTTCTTTAAGGTGTCATTGGCAGGAAGGATTTTAATATTAGTTTGTAAACGGTCGCATTCAACCTCTATCAGTTCAATTTCATAAAGTGTTGTATGTTTTGGCAAGTCAGTTTTATATTGTTCAAGTATTAATCTAACAGCATTAATATAATTATCTAAATAAAGTTGTTTGTCTATACTTAGGGGTTGATTTGCAATTATTGGGTCTGAAATTTCAAGTTTTTCGAAGAAATACTCTTCATATCTTTTTTCGATTGGGTCGTCATAAAAGGTATTAGTATCCTTATATTCTTGTAATATGTTTGCCCAGGTTGTAATTCTAACGGCTAAAGTTTCAAGGTTTACAGTGTCGGAGTGTCTATGTACATGATGTGTTCCGTATGGGGCGTATTCAATTTTAAAGTTTCCACTTCCATCTTGAAACCCACATTTAAATTCGAAGTCTGAATCTTCGTCTAAGTCTATAAGATGAAATGCGTACTCGCTTGACTTTAAAGGTTTAAAGAGCGATAAATGTTGGTCAATAACCGGTTGAATTTTTGTCCACACGGCAATTGGTAGTTTCTTTTTCACTATATTTGTACTGTAGTTAAGTATGAAAGTTATTAAGAAAAAACCTGTCAGGTCGGGAAACAATGAAAAAAAATAATTAAATTTGGTAAGTTGTTGGCGGTTAGTGTTTTTTATGGTTGCTGCTAACTAGTATGTTTACGAAACTCATTTTTGGAGTTTCCTTAATATTTACATGAAAATTTTTGTGTTGTTTTTTCTTATTACTAAAGTCAAATATATTGTTCATGTTTCTACTTTCCAACTGTTCATTTGAGTTTTAATTTGTCAAACGGACTCACTATTCGGTCAAATACTTTTGTGTTAATATATGCTTA
>NZ_RJUF01000152.1 GCF_024343775.1 Lacihabitans soyangensis
CTTCTTTTTCATAGACATAATTACAAAATTATTTTTGAATTTATGTCCGAGTTATTTGGGGTGCGTTACAACTAGGTACTTATAATTTTTATGACCTATACTTTCTTCCAATAATTCCTTAGTTTTAAGCCAAAGCTTGCCAACAAAACTGACTAACCTAAATTTGCTTGTGACCAAAAAAACTCCCAATTTCCCCAAATAATTCTTAAATTGGTTTCGAATAAATCACAGAGAAATCATGCAAGAAAAACAACTAAACGAACTGACCGACGAGGAGCTATTGAAAAAATGGAAAGACACCAAAACGCCTTACCTATTTGTGATGGCTACTATTATAGTGTCCGTCATATTCACCTTTATCAGGATGTTTATCAGCGACTTTGAGTTTTCTATGCTGGCTGTACCTTTTTTTGTAGGCATCATTGCCTTTACTATCAACAATAACTATAAGGCTGTTGAGGCAGAAATGAAGGCTCGGAACTTGAAATTGTAACACCATTTTAATTAAAAACCGACATACTTTTACCAAAACCATGACCAAACAAGAAATTGCCCTCGCTTTCTCAAATGGTGAGTTTGAAAAAACCACAGAATTCATTGCCGAAAATGCCGTTTGGGAGGTGGTGGAAGAAAATACATTTATTGGCAAAGAGGCCATCATAGAAAACTGCAATCAGGTTGCGGCATATTTTAAGTCTGTCACCACGGACTTCAAGACATTGAATATTATCGCTCAAGACAACAAAATAGTTATCAACGGTACAGCTGAATTCAGCAGAAATGGTCAAAGAATTTCGTTTGTTTCGGCTTGTGATTTGTATGAATTTAATGAGAATGATCTAATCCAGCGGATTACTTCCTATTGTATTGTCACTGCTCAAGGTTGATCGCTTTTTTTAACCGCAAAGAACTCTAAGGAAATGCTCGCAAAGAACGCCAAGTAAGCCTCTAGATGAACTTTAAAATACTAAATTTAAACACTTTGTGAAACTTCGTGCATCACTTTGTGAGCCTTTGTGAAACAATTCTCAAAGTTTATAACCGCACGAAAAAACCATCCGAATCGAAAATTTCAACCCCCATTTATTTGGAACCTTCAAACATTTAAATTCACAAAA
>NZ_RJUF01000153.1 GCF_024343775.1 Lacihabitans soyangensis
ACGCAGTCCCATGGATGCTCTTGATGGTTCCGGAAAGCAAGCCTTAATTCAAGACTTCGAAGAACAAGCC
Source organism: Lacihabitans soyangensis (assembly GCF_024343775.1). Taxonomy (GTDB): domain Bacteria; phylum Bacteroidota; class Bacteroidia; order Cytophagales; family Spirosomataceae; genus Leadbetterella; species Leadbetterella soyangensis. The sequence continues at coordinate 71 of NZ_RJUF01000153.1, forward strand.
AGTTATAGAAGGCTGGCCAAACCGTGCGGACATACCATCATCGGAATAGGAGAGAAGGGAGGCAATTGGGAGGAATTGACGACGCAACAAAAACAGCAATTCTGTTTAGATTTTATCAAAGAAAAGGGCTTTGAAAATACCCAGTATATCTTTGTAAGCCACAAAGACACCGACCACAATCACCTGCATTTAATTTATAATCGCATCGATAATGATGGAAAAGGAATTCACCAGGATAAAAACAAAATTGATAATGAATTAATCGGTTATAAGCTTTCCGAAAAATATAATCTTCCACATCCTGAGGCATCCAGAAACTGGATCCAGCGAGAGCTTCAGAAAGATTCAAAATATATCGATACCGTATTAAATAGAGAGCTGTCCGGGTCTGTTAAAGTAAAAGCCCTTGATGTAGGCCAAATTTCTGAAATTAAGGCCAATCATCCTTTATTAGACCTCGCACGAAATCAGCATCATTTGGGAAAATTGGCCCAGGCTCAAGGTGTGTCTTTCCGTGAATTCGAAGAAGATATCTATTTAGACAATCTCAGAATTTCCAAAGAAGACTTATCCGCAGTATATAAGTCTAACCGGGAGAAAATAGAAGTCCAAAAGCAAGAACAGCGTTTGAAAGTCATAAAAGAGACTGCCGTTTTACCTGACCATCAGCTGAAGATAAACAAAGCCTTAGAGCGAAATTTGCGTCAGAAACAAAAGCCGGAACTGACAGAGCAACAAAAGAGAATGGTCAAAATGGAAGATTTACCAAAACAACACCAAAAGCAGAACGAAAACAAAATCGACAAAAAGAAAGGATTAAGTTTGTAGGCTCTATCAATCACATATAGTTTTATTTTTTAAAATGATAATCTTAATCGCTACACAAGCTGTAGAAGCAATGAAAGCCTGGGCAACTGTCA
>NZ_RJUF01000154.1 GCF_024343775.1 Lacihabitans soyangensis
GGAAACCCAGTAACGGCTACTACAACTACAGGACCAAACGGAGAATATGTATTCAATGGTCTAAAACCAGGAGATTACACCGTAACGTTTACTAAGCCAGCTGGCTATACAACAACAGATCCAAACCAAGGAACAAATGATGCAACTGACAGTGATGCAAGTAAAACAACAGGAACGACACAGTCAGTGACGATAGTATCAGGTGAAACTAATAACACATTAGACGCAGGATACTTCAAACCAGCTAAGTTGGGAGATTACGTATGGGAAGATGTAAATAAAAATGGTATTCAAGAATTTGGAGAAAAAGGAATTCAAGGTGTAACAGTTAAATTGACAGGAACAACCGGAACTGGTGCACTGGTTAGCTTAACGGCGACAACAGATGTGAATGGTTTCTATCAGTTTACTAATTTAACTCCAGGTACTTATAGTGTAGAATTTGTAACTCCTGGTGCAGCTGGTGATTATACAAATAGCCCTAAAGACCGAGGTTCAAACGATGGAATTGATAGCGATGCTGATCAAATCACAGGAAAAACTGGTTCAATCATAATTCAAAGTGGTGATGATAATCAAACTGTTGATGCTGGTTTCTATAAATGTATTAAAACGGCTGAATTTAATTATCCAATCACTAAATTCTGTTACAAGGATAATACTATTCTGATACCAAATTTTGCAAATGGTGCAATAGCAGGCCAGTTTACATCATCTCCATCTTTAGGAGCTGGTGCATTAAATACTACTTCTGGTAGTATCACCATTGCCTTGGCGAATTCAGGTTCTTACACAATTACAAATACAATTGCGGCAGATGGAAAATGTCCATTAGTTTCTGCAACAACCTTAGTAGTAGTTCCTGAACCTTTAGAATTTAATGGACAGCCAGTGGTTAAAAATGTTTCATGTTTTGGTGGAAATGACGGAAGTGCTGAAATTAGTGTAAAAGGTGGCAAGCTCCCTTACACATATGTATGGAGTACCTCTCCAGTTCAAACCACGAATAAAGCCACAGCCTTAACAGCTGGTACGTACTCGGTAGTTATAACAGATGCGAACTCATGTACAGTAACAGCAAGTGTAACGATAGCACAGCCAACGCAATTGACTGCAAGTGCAACGAAGATAGATGTTAGCTGTTTCGGAGGAAACGACGGAAAAGCGACGGTAACAGCCTTGGGCGGAACACCAGCATATACTTACAACTGGCTACCAAGCGGTGGAACCTCAGCAACAGCAAATGGTTTGACTGCTGGCAGCTAT
>NZ_RJUF01000155.1 GCF_024343775.1 Lacihabitans soyangensis
CAGTGACGATAGTATCAGGTGAAACTAATAACACATTAGACGCAGGATACTTCAAACCAGCTAAGTTGGGAGATTACGTATGGGAAGATGTAAATAAAAATGGTATTCAAGAATTTGGAGAAAAAGGAATTCAAGGTGTAACAGTTAAATTGACAGGAACAACCGGAACTGGTGCACTGGTTAGCTTAACGGCGACAACAGATGTGAATGGTTTCTATCAGTTTACTAATTTAACTCCAGGTACTTATAGTGTAGAATTTGTAACTCCTGGTGCAGCTGGTGATTATACAAATAGCCCTAAAGACCGAGGTTCAAACGATGGAATTGATAGCGATGCTGATCAAATCACAGGAAAAACTGGTTCAATCATAATTCAAAGTGGTGATGATAATCAAACTGTTGATGCTGGTTTCTATAAATGTATTAAAACGGCTGAATTTAATTATCCAATCACTAAATTCTGTTACAAGGATAATACTATTCTGATACCAAATTTTGCAAATGGTGCAATAGCAGGCCAGTTTACATCATCTCCATCTTTAGGAGCTGGTGCATTAAATACTACTTCTGGTAGTATCACCATTGCCTTGGCGAATTCAGGTTCTTACACAATTACAAATACAATTGCGGCAGATGGAAAATGTCCATTAGTTTCTGCAACAACCTTAGTAGTAGTTCCTGAACCTTTAGAATTTAATGGACAGCCAGTGGTTAAAAATGTTTCATGTTTTGGTGGAAATGACGGAAGTGCTGAAATTAGTGTAAAAGGTGGCAAGCTCCCTTACACATATGTATGGAGTACCTCTCCAGTTCAAACCACGAATAAAGCCACAGCCTTAACAGCTGGTACGTACTCGGTAGTTATAACAGATGCGAACTCATGTACAGTAACAGCAAGTGTAACGATAGCACAGCCAACGCAATTGACTGCGAGTGCAACGAAGATAGATGTTAGCTGTTTCGGAGGAAACGACGGAAGAGCAACGGTAACAGCCTTGGGCGGAACACCAGCATATACTTACAACTGGCTACCAAGCGGTGGAACCTCAGCAACAGCAAATGGTTTGACTGCTGGCAGCTAT
>NZ_RJUF01000156.1 GCF_024343775.1 Lacihabitans soyangensis
AAGCGGGCCAAATCGGAAGTAGCCTCTTGTAACTTGCTGTAATTCATATATTTATGGGTAATTATTTTTTTACATCATTTTTTTGCCCATTCTTTTGTTAATATAATATTTCAAAGAAAGGTAGCCTCCGTACTTGAGGTTCTCATAACATTTGTGCGAAAATTTACGGTTTTTAACTATTTTATTAGTTAAAACTATCCTCTTTTACTTTCTTATATACCTGAAACGGCACATTATTATCAGTTAGAATCTTATAGACCGTTGTAGTTGAAGGAATTGAGGTTGGCATTACAAATAGCCGAAAAATATCGGTTTCAAACGAGATCTTTAGTTAAATTAGCTACTTTGAGGTTAGTATTACATTTGGACGAAAAGTAGCGGTTTCAAACGTAGCCTTTAGTTGATTCTTCAATTTTAATCCCTTTTGAGGTTCTTCTTCCAAAACTGCGAAAAATTCACTTTTCAACCTAAGTTATTAGTTATACTATTTACTTTCAATCTTGGGTATCACTAAACATTTTGGCGATTTTTCGGTTTTTAGTCATGTAAATTATTGTATTACAATTGATTACAACAGAAAAAACATTTATCCATCTTTAGGTATCATTAAACAAATTGGCGTAATCTTTCTTGAAACGTAATTAAGTGTTTAATTATAAATAACTTAGGTAAAAAAATCAAATATCATACGACTTCTTTCAACGTCTCGGTGCGTTGGTAAAACAACTCTTTGACCTGACCCGATAGGGGCGGGCAATGTGTTGTTTTGTGCGGGTCGTTCCCTGCTGTTGGCTCTTGCTCCTTAGCACCTTTTCAGCAAGTGGGTTGTGGCCATCCTGATAAGGTGGCCGCTCCCGCTTGATGAAATGGTGCGGTGCTAATTTTGGCTCTGGTGTTGGCGTTCCAGCAATAAGGATTGAAGCGGTTACCCTACAGCCGGTAGGCGAAGCGTATGAGCACAAGTGAGT
>NZ_RJUF01000157.1 GCF_024343775.1 Lacihabitans soyangensis
CTTCTTTTTCATAGACATAATTACAAAATTATTTTTGAATTTATGTCCGAGTTATTTGGGGTGCGTTACAACTAGGTACTTATAATTTTTATGACCTATACTTTCTTCCAATAATTCCTTAGTTTTAAGCCAAAGCTTGCCAACAAAACTGACTAACCTAAATTTGCTTGTGACCAAAAAAACTCCCAATTTCCCCAAATAATTCTTAAATTGGTTTCGAATAAATCACAGAGAAATCATGCAAGAAAAACAACTAAACGAACTGACCGACGAGGAGCTATTGAAAAAATGGAAAGACACCAAAACGCCTTACCTATTTGTGATGGCTACTATTATAGTGTCCGTCATATTCACCTTTATCAGGATGTTTATCAGCGACTTTGAGTTTTCTATGCTGGCTGTACCTTTTTTTGTAGGCATCATTGCCTTTACTATCAACAATAACTATAAGGCTGTTGAGGCAGAAATGAAGGCTCGGAACTTGAAATTGTAACACCATTTTAATTAAAAACCGACATACTTTTACCAAAACCATGACCAAACAAGAAATTGCCCTCGCTTTCTCAAATGGTGAGTTTGAAAAAACCACAGAATTCATTGCCGAAAATGCCGTTTGGGAGGTGGTGGAAGAAAATACATTTATTGGCAAAGAGGCCATCATAGAAAACTGCAATCAGGTTGCGGCATATTTTAAGTCTGTCACCACGGACTTCAAGACATTGAATATTATCGCTCAAGACAACAAAATAGTTATCAACGGTACAGCTGAATTCAGCAGAAATGGTCAAAGAATTTCGTTTGTTTCGGCTTGTGATTTGTATGAATTTAATGAGAATGATCTAATCCAGCGGATTACTTCCTATTGTATTGTCACTGCTCAAGGTTGATCGCTTTTTTTAACCGCAAAGAAATCTAAGGAAATGCTCGCAAAGAACGCCAAGAAAGCCTCACTCCTACTTTAAAGTACTAAATATTAACCCTTTGTGATACTTTGTGGATTT
>NZ_RJUF01000158.1 GCF_024343775.1 Lacihabitans soyangensis
CTTCTTTTTCATAGACATAATTACAAAATTATTTTTGAATTTATGTCCGAGTTATTTGGGGTGCGTTACAACTAGGTACTTATAATTTTTATGACCTATACTTTCTTCCAATAATTCCTTAGTTTTAAGCCAAAGCTTGCCAACAAAACTGACTAACCTAAATTTGCTTGTGACCAAAAAAACTCCCAATTTCCCCAAATAATTCTTAAATTGGTTTCGAATAAATCACAGAGAAATCATGCAAGAAAAACAACTAAACGAACTGACCGACGAGGAGCTATTGAAAAAATGGAAAGACACCAAAACGCCTTACCTATTTGTGATGGCTACTATTATAGTGTCCGTCATATTCACCTTTATCAGGATGTTTATCAGCGACTTTGAGTTTTCTATGCTGGCTGTACCTTTTTTTGTAGGCATCATTGCCTTTACTATCAACAATAACTATAAGGCTGTTGAGGCAGAAATGAAGGCTCGGAACTTGAAATTGTAACACCATTTTAATTAAAAACCGACATACTTTTACCAAAACCATGACCAAACAAGAAATTGCCCTCGCTTTCTCAAATGGTGAGTTTGAAAAAACCACAGAATTCATTGCCGAAAATGCCGTTTGGGAGGTGGTGGAAGAAAATACATTTATTGGCAAAGAGGCCATCATAGAAAACTGCAATCAGGTTGCGGCATATTTTAAGTCTGTCACCACGGACTTCAAGACATTGAATATTATCGCTCAAGACAACAAAATAGTTATCAACGGTACAGCTGAATTCAGCAGAAATGGTCAAAGAATTTCGTTTGTTTCGGCTTGTGATTTGTATGAATTTAATGAGAATGATCTAATCCAGCGGATTACTTCCTATTGTATTGTCACTGCTCAAGGTTGATCGCTTTTTTTAACCGCAAAGAACGCTAAGGAAATGCTCGCAAAGAACGCCAAGAAAGCCTCACTCCTACTTTAAAGTACTAAATATTAACCCTTTGTGATACTTTGTGGATTTCTTTGAGAGCCTTTGTGAAACAATTCTCAAAGTTTATAACCGCACGAAAAAACCATCCGAATCGAAAATTTCAACCCCCATTTATTTGGAACCTTCAAACAT
>NZ_RJUF01000159.1 GCF_024343775.1 Lacihabitans soyangensis
CATTCGGTGCTGCTGCATCTTTTACATTGACTCTGCAAAGGCCTGTGGTAGTGTTTCCGGCGGCATCGGTCACCGTCACGGTGATCCAATGAAAGCCCAAATCGACGCAACTAAAGTGAATTCTGCTCAGGTTGATGCTCGCTACGCCGCAATTGTCCGTTATACCTGCATTGACGTCGGCCAAACTCAATACCCCCACTCCAGCAGCATTGATGTTCACCACGGCATCTTTTAAGAGTACCTTGGGTGCTTCGCTGTCTACTACCGTAAGGGTGTTGGTGCAGGTGCTGGAAGATCCATAAATGTCTGTTACTGTGAGAGAAATATTATAAACCCCCACTCCGAATGGACCCGTTGGAGTGATGCTGTAGGTGATGGCATCGCCGTTAGGGTCGCTTGAGCCTGCTCCTATCTGGGCTGCTGTGACCGTGGCCAAGCAGTTGGCTCCTACAGATACCGTCAATGGTGTACACACCGCGATGGGCGGGGCGTTGAGGGCTACTGTACTCACCCCAGAGCCCGATTGGGAGTCCATGTAAGGCAAAACATTAAAAGGCGAAGGAGGTAGAATCACCCTGATAACCTCTATGAGCTCTATTTCGTAGGTTTGGCCTGAGGCCAGGCCCGTCAATGTATAGGTTCTCAGCGAACTGCTGATATTGTCTATGGTGGTCTCTATTCCTCCAACAGGCTTGTATTTAATCTGATACCTGTTTAAAGTTACCGAGGGTGGATTGATACTTACGTCTGTCTCGCCCCAATTAATGGTAATGCTGTTGGCCGCACCATTGGCCGTGGCAGAGGTGATGAGTGTTCTTGAAAAACCTATTCCAGCAGAAAATATCAAGAAAAGGAGTAAAGCTAATTTTTTCATTGTTCTAGTTAATGTTAGTTTTTTCATTTTCTAATTTCTTTTGGGAGGTTTTCAAAAATACTGTTGTTGGTTGTGTTCAAACCGCAAGGGCTTTCAATTTTGGTTGCAAAAACGGCCCCAGCTCGGGTTTCAAAGCCCGGTAAGAGTTCTATTGCATTGCCCGACTTGAACAGCACGTT
>NZ_RJUF01000160.1 GCF_024343775.1 Lacihabitans soyangensis
CAGGCATAGCAGGCTTTACGCCAGAGACGACGTTCAAATCAGACCCAACGCCGATTGTGTATAACATGACAGAAACGGCTACAGGCAAATCAGATACAGCGATATTGTGGGTAGATTATCTGCCTAAAACGGTAAACAATTCTGATGTTTACATACCTGGCTTGCCAAAGACAGTCGATATATTGGCTAACGATAGCAATGGTGACACCATTGTTCCTTCAACAGTAACCATTGTTGGTGCTGACCCACTCAGCAATGGTAAAACTAAGACTGTTCTTGGTGAAGGTGTTTGGACTGTAAATCCTATTACGGGAACAATTACATTTACTCCTGCCAGTGGATTTGTCGGAAATCCGACTCCTATATTCTACACTGGAAATGACAACGATGGTAACACATCAAACCAATCTCAAGTTTCGCTAATTGCGAATGCTCCGAGCCTAGTTGATGTGGAGTTGACAAAAACCTCAAATTCTCAATGTCAAGTTAATGTTGACGATATTATCACTTTTACCGTAAAGGTTTTCAGAAAAGATACTTTAGCTGATTTGGTTGCAATAAGTGTCAGAGATAGTCTAACTTCTAATATGATTTATGTTTCACATACTGTTTCTGAGGGTAATTTCAATGCCATCACAGGTATTTGGTCAGGTATTAACATCGCTGCAGGTGATACTGCTACGATGACAGTAAGTGCTAGAGTTATGACATCAGTAGGTGGTCTAGCATGTAATATGGCTTGGGTACACACACAAGATAGAGCAGATGTTGATTCTCAGCCGGGTAATAGTATTCCCACTGAAGACGATATAGCGAAATCATGTGTGAGTCTTCCGATATTGCTTTGCTCGGCTAGAGGTGAAACAATAGAGCTTTCAGCACCAACAGGATATGCCAGTTATATCTGGCAACGGA
>NZ_RJUF01000161.1 GCF_024343775.1 Lacihabitans soyangensis
CCAAAGCCTTGCAGCAATGCCGAAAAGAAAAAGCCACTTTGATAATTGCAAAGCTTGACCGCTTAGGCCGTAATGTGGCTTTTATTTCAAACCTCATGGAAAGCAGTGTAGATTTTAAGGCCGTGGACAATCCCCACGCTAACAGATTGCTTTTGCACATGTTGGCAGCTTTTGCGGAGCATGAAAGGGAGCAAATCAGTAGCCGTACCAAGGAAGCTTTGAGGGCAGCCAAAAAGCGGGGCGTTATATTAGGCAAACATGGTAAAGAGGTTTTGAGCCAGCAGAACCGAGACGCCGCGGACAAATTCGCCCATGCTATGCAGCCCATTATCAAGGAACTGCAAGACCAGGGCTTTATAACAATAAGGGAAATCACCGCCGAATTAAACGAGCGGGAGGTGCCTACTTTTAGGGGCAAAACGTGGCACTTGGCCAGCGTTCACGCATTAATAAATAGGAGTTAAAACAAACAAAATGAGGCTTTCTTGGGCAATCCCCCTTCGGGAGGGTCAGGCAGACTTTCAGTCGCAAGTTTCGTTTTTTCAAACTCACTTGTGCTCATACGCTTCGCCTACCGGCTGTAGGGTAACCGCTTCAATCCTTATTGCTGGAACGCTAATACCAGAGCCAAAATAAGCACCGCACCATTTCATCAAGCGGGAGCGGCCACCTTATCAGGCTGGCCACAACCCCCTTGCTGAAAAGGTGCTAACGAGCAAGAGCCAACAGCAGGGAACGACCCGCACAAAACAACACATTGCCCGCCCCTATCGGGTCAGGTCAAAGAGTTGTTTTTACCAACGCACCGAGACGTTGAAAGAAATCGTATTGATATTCGTATTAAAAACGATTTTTATAATATAAATAATTATTATTAAGTGCGTTAACTTGA
>NZ_RJUF01000162.1 GCF_024343775.1 Lacihabitans soyangensis
TGTTGGCCACGGACTTTGTATTGATGTGCATACTTATCCACCTATCATAGCCTCTTATTCCGTTTCTGTAAGTCAGTACCGAATTTTGTAGTCTCGCTTTCTTCACTGCATCCCTCACGAGAAACCAGCTTGCGACTTACTAACACACTTTACCAACTAGCATGTAAAGGACTCAGTCTTTTCGACTTGCACCTTCTAGAGTTTATTTGTACTTTCGTACTCGATGTCCATACTGGGCACACACAGCACATTTGCAATAGGCGGGGTTTCGTACTCCGCAGACAGTTTTGTGGTAGCCGAAAGTTTTGTGCTTCGAATAAACATTAGTGGTGAAAATCCCGCCCATCGCAAATCTGCAAAACGTTGGGCGTCAGCTTAAATGACACCTGTAATTAGACAAATAAATGGGACACAAAAAGGTTTGCTTAGACTGTAAAATTTCATTTAATAGAGAGTTTGATAGTGGGTCAGAACTGACATACCCTTGTCCTGAATGTGGTAAATCAATGACACTTTTGCCACATCGTTTTAGACCACCAAAAAAGACAGATGAAAATAAATGGGAAGTTGTAAAGTTTTTAATTGACAATGGCTTTTACTATCAACACATTTCAGAACCAACAATAATTGACAATACAAAATATGTTGAGTATCCCGACAATTTACGAGAAGCTAAAGAGTTTGTAATAAAATATAAAAACCAAGCAAGAAAATGAACAAATGGAAAGTTGCTTTTTGGGTTTGCTTTACAACATTAATTCTTGTTTTAGCTTTAGGACTTTACTCAATTATTGACCAAGGAGTAACTCTGACTTATATGAAAGATGGTTATAAGGACACAGAAAATGACCTTAACAGTTTGACAAAAATTATTAATGAAACAGACTTGAGTAAAGAGCAAATTCAACAATCATTGACTAAACATAAACTCTTTGAATATATGGACTTCAAAAGTGATACTGTTTCACTTGACAGAATAACGTTGCTATTCAAAGACAACAAACTGAATAAAATAACAAAACAATGGTAGGACAAAAAGCCGAACGCCCAACATTTGGTTTGGCATTATTGGGGCTTGACGAATATAGCCTCAGCATTTGTTCTTTATTGTGCTTCAGTTCGGGCTGGACGTTATAAATTTGGCTATGAATAAAACATCAGCAATATTGCAATCATTGGGCTTCGGTTATGGGCAGACGGAATTCTAATTCCCCAACAACGCCAAGCCTTTTTCGTTGGTGGCAATTATTTCAGACCCTACGCAATGACAGAAAAAATTCTTGAAGGAAAACTTCTTTTATATTCAGAGACAGGAATGGAAGGTGGTTATTTGTCTATTCAGGACAAGAACTTTATAAAATTAGCCTCGCCAACTTTTGGAGTAACTAATGGTAATAAAGTTTGGGACAAAAATAATATCAGTCGTTTTGGACAGATTACAAATGCGGAAGTTCTTATTAATAGCGAGTGGTTGCAATTACCAGACCCAATTTGGAAAGATGAGGATTTTGAAATCTCTTCACTATATCGTGGAGAAATAAATGGCGACATGAATGCTGACAAGCGATTGGCAGAAAAATATAATTTCAAAATAAAATATTCTGTTGAACGCTTAAATGAAAAATATGGACAAGGAAATTGGAAGATTGACAAGAATCTGCCTAATGTCATTTTGAAAGACGGAACACGTTTGCATTTTGGAGATACACCAACAACAATCCCATCAAGACCTTATGGAATATCTCAATTTGCTAAAACAAGAGCTACTGTAAATTGGAGTGACGGACAGATTGAACATAAAGTTTTGTCAGACAATTTGTTAATTGAACAATCAGACTACAAAGGGCTTCATATGTTAAAAGACAAAGACATATTGAAAGTGCTTGACCTGAAAACTAAAAATATAATTTGCGAAGGACAATTAAACGAAATTCCATTGATTGTATTTAGTCAGACAAAAAAAGGACATTTTGACCAAGACAAAACTCGTTCTTGGGAACAATATTTTTCAGACAATTATTATGCAAAAATAGCAAGAAATAAAACGGCCGCACAAATCGAGTAGCCTGCCCCACTAGGAAACCCTAGCAGGGAGAGGCTCTCACACCACTGTACGTACGGGTCTCGTATACAGCGGTTCATTAAACATCGGACTTACCTTTTCATAGTAATCGTTCATACTTTCGTATCCCCTTTTTCTTAGGCGTTCTAGTGTGATAGTTGTTACCATTATAGGACTTTGGGCTATTACCCATCCTCCTTTTCGGGTTCTGCTAAATTGGTAGGCTTTACTTGGTGGAACTCCCAGTCGTATCAAGTTCTTACGTTTCCGTTCTGGCTTTTTCCAGTCTGTCCAAATGCAATATCGTAAACGGTTTCTTGTCCAACTGTCTATGCTTTTGAGTTTGCTGCCTATATTTCCAAGTTTGAAATAGTTGACCCATCCTCGTTGCAGTAGTTTCAGTTTTGTGTTACGTTCATCGAAACTCAATGGTGCAGTTTTGCGTGTTACGTCCTTGATACTTGCTTTTAGCTTCTTCCAGCTTTTGTCTAGTACTACTATCTGATATTTGCCTTTTGCTCCGTTCTCAAAGCTAGACGTAAAGCCATGTCCCAATATTTGGAAGCTTGAAGGACGTCTGATGCCACTCTTTTCAGCGTTTATCGGA
>NZ_RJUF01000163.1 GCF_024343775.1 Lacihabitans soyangensis
AATCCTACCATAAATGCAGCAACACTTAACCAAAGCGGAATATATTCGGTTACTCTTTCTTTGAATGGTTGTTCAAGCTCTGCCACTACTTCAATAACTGTCAATTCTCTGCCAATTATTACAATAAACTCATCTTTAACTATTTGTGAAGGATCCAGTATAAACCTGACTTCTACAGGAGGCGGAGACTATTCCTGGAGCGGACCAAATGGATTTGTTTCGACCTCTCAAAACCCAATCATTACAAGTTCTACCGATGATAACCAAGGAGTATATACATTAACAGTCACAACCAATGGCTGCACTAGCACAGCAACTACTAGTGTAACTATTACGCCTGTTCCGTCAATAAGTACAAATTCAAACTTAACGGTTTGTGTAGGAAGTCCAATAAACCTTAACGGCAATGGCGGAGGAACTTACGCTTGGACTGGACCCAATACCTTTTCCTCCGCCGCCCAAAATCCAGTAATCTCATCGGCTTCATT
>NZ_RJUF01000164.1 GCF_024343775.1 Lacihabitans soyangensis
GAAACAGACTATTTTTACAGAACTAAGTCATCATTCTGATAGAGGTGGGCAGTACGTCAGCAATGAGTACGTAGAAATGTTAAATGCTGCCAAAATCAAAATAAGTATGTGCAACGAAGTCCATGAAAATGCTCATATTGAAAGAGTAAATGGAACTATAAAGAACCAGTACCTCAGATATCGAAATATTACAAGTTTTGAAGAACTTAAAAAACAATTGAGCCGAACAATTGAAGCCTATAACAATAGCAAACCACATGTAGCTTTGAATAAGCTATCACCAAACTCGTTTGAACAATATATCAAAGAACAATATGTCGAAAATCGACCGATATTACCAATTTGGACTTGTAATGAAACGAAAAATATCAACCCAAATCAATGTATATTACAATTTTAACTATATTACATTTGTCTAAAAAAACGTCAACCTATTTTAGGCAAGCACA
>NZ_RJUF01000165.1 GCF_024343775.1 Lacihabitans soyangensis
TGAAGTGGGATAAAGTTCATTAACTTATTGGAGATAGAGACGAAACATAAAGTTGGGAGATCTTTCGATGTAAGAAATTACTATGGAGAGTTTGATCCTGGCTCAGGATGAACGCTAGCGGCAGGCTTAATACATGCAAGTCGAGGGGGCAGCAATGTCACCGGCGAACGGGTGCGTAACGCGTATGCAACCTACCTACATCAGGGGGATAGCCCTAGGAAACTGGGATTAATACCGCATAATATTGGATATGGCATCATAACCAATTGAAATATTTATAGGATGTAGATGGGCATGCGTAGGATTAGCTAGTTGGTAAGGTAACGGCTTACCAAGGCTACGATCCTTAGGGGCTCTGAGAGGAGTATCCCCCACACTGGCACTGAGATACGGGCCAGACTCCTACGGGAGGCAGCAGTAGGGACTATTGGGCAA
>NZ_RJUF01000166.1 GCF_024343775.1 Lacihabitans soyangensis
ACGACTTTATCATTCAATTCAGTGGCAGGAATGAGTAGTTATGCATGGAGTGGACCAAATTCGTTCATTGTGAACACACAAAACCCAAACATCAGCAATGTGACCACCGCTGCAAATGGTACCTATACCTTGACTGTTACAAACGCAAATGGCTGTAGTGGGAGTGCGACCATAAGTGTGGCAATAAATGCTTTACCGATACCAAATCCGAGCTCAGACTCACCAAAATGTGTTGGTACGACTTTATCATTCAATTCAGTAGCAGGTATGAGTAGTTATGCATGGAGTGGACCAAATTCGTTTAGTTCTTCTATTCAGGATCCTAGTATCAGTAATGTCTCTATTGCTGCTAATGGTACTTATACACTCACTGTTAGCAATGCTAATGGATGTTCG
>NZ_RJUF01000167.1 GCF_024343775.1 Lacihabitans soyangensis
ATGTTCGGCCTCGGCTACTACGGTGGTTACAATTAATCAGATTTTACCTCCGACCATCACCCCTCCGAATACCTTGGTAGTATGTTCCCCAAGTACATTGACCCTAACAGCCAGTAATTGTGCAGGCACAGTGACGTGGTCAGAGGGTGGAGCTACGGGTACAAGCCTAACGCTCAATGCAGTAGGAACTTATAGTATTTCGGCCACTTGTAGCGTAAATGGCTGTACATCAGAAGCCAGCACGATTATCACAGGCTTGGAAGTCAAAGCATTGCCTGTTTCTTCAGCTACAAGTAATTCACCTATTTGTGCGGGCGGCTCATTAAATCTAATCGGATCTGAAGGAGAAACCTATCTCTGGTCAGGTCCAAATAGTTACAGTTCTACGGATCGAAACCCAATAATATTAAATACCGTTATAGCCAATGCTGGCACTTATACATTGACGGTTACTTCTAAAGGATGTAGTAGCACTGCACAAACAGTGGTGGCTATAAACACCATATCCA
>NZ_RJUF01000168.1 GCF_024343775.1 Lacihabitans soyangensis
GAATCAAAACATATGTGAAGGAAATCTTATAAACCTGACTTCCTCCGGAGGCGGTGACTATTCTTGGACTGGACCGAGTGGATTTACATCAACCTCTCAAAATCCAACGATAAACAGTTCTAATGTCTTAAATACTGGAGTTTATAGCCTAACCATTACCACTAATGGCTGTACAGCTAGTGCAACTACGAGTGTGACAGTGAATCCGATTCCAACCTTGACAGCAGGTGCCAATCAAACCCTCTGTGAAGGCAACGCTATAAACCTTACTTCAACAGGAAGTGGAGATTTTTCATGGTCAGGACCAAACGGTTTTAGTTCGCTAATTCAAAATCCTACAATAAGTGTGGCATCCCTTAACCAAAGCGGGATTTATACAGTTACACTTTCTTTGAATGGTTGTTCAAGCTCTGCCACTACTTCAATAACTGTTAATTCTCTGCCAATAATAACAA
>NZ_RJUF01000169.1 GCF_024343775.1 Lacihabitans soyangensis
CAATACCATTAGACCAAGCATAAGAAACTCCACCTGAGGCAGTTCTGGAGACTATTGTCAAAGCACAAGTCAAGGTATCATTTCCAGCAATCGAAACCGTTGGAGTAGTGTTATTTTGAATTACAACCGTGGTGTCATTCGTCACACAACCATTGGCAGCAGTTACTGCCACGAAATATGTTCCTGGGGCGGAGATGTTTGCCGTTGCATTATTTCCAAGTCCGTTAGACCAAGCGTAAGAAATTCCACCTGAGGCAGTTCTGGAGACTATTGTCAAAGCACAAGTCAAGGTATCTGTTCCAGTAATCGAAACCG
>NZ_RJUF01000170.1 GCF_024343775.1 Lacihabitans soyangensis
CACCAGATGCCGATACTGTAGCTGATCCGGTACTTGCTCCATTACAAATTATATTCGTTTGAGCAGAAATAGATGCGACCAAGGCAGCAGGCTGAGTGATGTTGACCGTAGCTGTTTGCAGACAAGAGTTGGCATCCGTCACCGTAACGGTGTAAGTTCCGGCTGATAGGCCGGTTGCTGTTGCTGCAGTACCACCCGATGGAGCCCATGAATACGAGTAAGGACTGATACCGCTTGATGCTGTTACTGTTGCCGATCCGGTACTTGCTCCATTACACACTATATTCGTTTGTGCTGAAATCGATGCGACCAGTG
>NZ_RJUF01000171.1 GCF_024343775.1 Lacihabitans soyangensis
AGTTGTTACAATCAATTCTTTGCCGGTACCAAATCCGAGCTCTGACTCACCGAAATGTGTTGGTACGACTTTATCATTCAATTCAGTTGCAGGTATGAGTAGTTATGCATGGAGTGGACCAAATTCGTTTAGTTCTTCTATTCAGGATCCTAGTATCAGTAATGTCTCTATTGCTGCTAATGGTACTTATACACTCACTGTTAGCAATGCTAATGGATGTTCGGCCTCGGCTACTACGGTGGTTACAATTAATCAGATTTTACCTCCGACCATCACCCCTCCGAATACCTTGGTAGTATGTTCCCCAAGTACATTGACCCTAACAGCCAGTAATTGTGCAGGCACAGTGACGTGGTCAGAGG
>NZ_RJUF01000172.1 GCF_024343775.1 Lacihabitans soyangensis
TGTTAGCATCTATTTCTGCACAAACTGATGTTTTATGTAATGGAGCAAGTACCGGATCGGCAACAGTAACAGCATCAAGCGGTATCAGTCCTTACTGCATCAGGTGGAAATCCTAATTATACCTATTCATGGGCACCATCGGGTGGTACTGCAGCAACAGCAACCGGCCTATCAGCCGGAACTTACACCGTTACGGTGACGGATGCCAACTCTTGTCTGCAAACAGCTACGGTCAACATCACACAGCCAACGGCACTCGTCGCATCTGTATCAGCTCAAACCAATGTATTATGCAATGGAGCGAATACTGGAACAGCAACGGTAACCGCTTCGGGTGGAACACCGAATTATTCGTATTCATGGGCTCCTTCCGGCGGTACAGCTGCTACTGCAACAGGTCTAGTGGCCGGAATTTATACAATACGGTGACGGATGCCAACTCTTGTCTGCAAACAGCTACGGTCAACATCACTCAGCCTGCTGCCTTGGTCGCATCTATTTCTGCTCAAACGAATATAATTTGTAATGGAGCAAGTACCGGATCAGCTACAGTATCGGCATCTGGTGGAAATCCTAATTATACCTATTCATGGGCTCCTTCAGGTGGGACAGCTGCCATTGCCTCGGGTCCTATCAGCCGGAACTTACACCGTTACGGTGACGGATGCCAACTCTTGTCTGCAAACAGCTACGGTCAACATCACTCAGCCTGCTGCCTTGGTCAGCATCTATTTCTGCACAAACTGATGTTTTATGCAATGGAGCAAGTACTGGTTCTGCCACTGTAACTCCATCAGGCGGAAATCCTTCATACACTTATGAGTGGGCACCATCAGGTGGCACTGCGGCCACTGCATCGGGTTTAGCAGCTGGAACATACACCGTAACAGTGACAGATGCAAACGGTTGTCAGAAAACAGCAACTGTTAGCATTACTCAGCCTACGGCACTAGTTGCTTCGATTTCTACTCAAACGAATGTTTTATGCAATGGTGCAAGTACTGGATCAGCAACTGTTACAGTGTCTGGTGGAAATCCCTTATTCAGTAATACAACAGCTCCTTTGGGTGGTACCGCTACAATAACTACAAATGTAAGTCCAACTTACATTTATTCATGGGCACCTTCTGGAGGCACTGCAGCTACCGCAACCGGCTTATCAGCTGGCACTTATACGGTAACAGTGACGGATGCCAACGCTTGTCAGAAAACGGCAACTGTCAACATTACTCAACCCGCAGCACTCGTCGCATCGATTTCTGCTCAAACCAATGTAATATGCAATGGAGCAAGTACTGGATCAGCAACGGTTACTGCATCAGGTGGAAATCCTAATTATACCTATTCATGGGCACCTTCTGGCGGTACAGCAGCTACTGCATCAGGTCTAGCAGCAGGAATATACACCGTAACAGTGACTGATGCAAACGGTTGTCAGAAAACAGCAACGGTCAACAATCACGCAGCCTACGGCACTCGTCGCATCTGTTTCTGCTCAAACGAATGTATTGTGCAATGGAGCAAGATACAGGATCGGCAACGGTAACCGCTTCAAATGGTACTGCTCCTTACAGCTATTCATGGGCACCTTCTGGTGGTACAGCTGCTACTGCAACAGGTCTAGTGGCCGGAATTTATACAATAACCGTAACTGATGCAAACGCTTGTCAGCAAACTGCAACGGTCAACATTACTCAGCCTACGGCACTAGTCGCTTCAATTTCTGCTCAAACGAATGTATTGTGCAATGGAGCAAGTACAGGATCGGCAACGGTAACCGCTTCAAATGGTACTGCTCCTTACAGCTATTCATGGGCACCTTCTGGTGGTAAAGTAGCTACAGCATCAGGTCTAGCAGCTGGCACATACACGGTA
>NZ_RJUF01000173.1 GCF_024343775.1 Lacihabitans soyangensis
CGTAAACGTAGTTGCATTTATCGGACAGTTATTCGCTGAGTTTGTTCCAGTTAAGTTAAATGTCAGCGTTACGTTGGCATTGGTTGTATTGTTTATTACAGGCAAATCTACGTTGGCTCCTGTTCCGGTGGTTGCTGACATCGTTACGCCCGCTGGTAATGTTCCTTGTAGCGTCCAAGTAAAGGTGTTCGTTCCTCCACTTGTATTATTCACAGTTGGCGTTACTGCGGCTGGATTTCCTCCACTACAAATTGATGGTATTGAAACAGTACTGAAAGTAATGGTTGGAAGAACTGTTATGGCAATTGTGAATGGAGTTCCATTACAACCGGCGGTAACTGGAGTTATTGTGTAAGTAACAATGCCATTCGAGCTTCCGTTATTGGTTAAGGTTTGAGAAATTGGGGCATTTGCACCAACTAAATTATCCGAATGGCCAGTTATTGTCCCTGCTGTAGGACTTGTTGTTATGGCAGCTGTCCAGGTGTAGGTTGTTCCTGCTATGTTTGAAGTTGGGGTTCTACTGAAACTTGATCCTGAACAAATAGTTTGCGGACCAGGATTTGTTATTGTTATTGTTGGTTGAACAGTTATGTCGAATGAAAATGGAGTGCCATTACATCCATTGGCAATAGGCGTAACTGTATACGTAAGAACACCGTTTGTAGTTCCTGAATTAGTTAAAGTTTGACTTATTGGTGCAGAAGAGGCAGTCGAATTATTGCTGCTTCCAGTTATAGAACCTCCAGTTGGTGCAGTAGTAACTGCAACCGTCCAAGTATATGTAGTTCCTATAATATTAGAGTTTGGTGTTCTACTAAAAGCTGTTCCCGAACAAATTGTCTGAGGTCCCGGATTGATAATGGCTATAGTTGGTTGAACAGTTATCGCAAACGTAAATGGAACACCGTTACAACCATTTGCAACAGGAGTTACGGTGTATGTAACTACTCCATTTGTTGTACCTGTATTGGTTAATGTTTGTGTTATGGGGGCGGCAGAAGCAACTGTGTTGTTAGTAAAACCCGTGATTGTTCCAGATGTTGGTGCCGAGGTTATCGCAGCAGTCCAAGTATAGTTAGTTCCTGTAATATTTGAAGTTGGAGTTCTACTGAATGCATTTCCTGAACATATCGTTTGATTACCAGGGTTGATGATCGTTATAGTCGGCCTCACTGTAACATCAAATGTAAAGCTTGCTCCAGGACAAATACCATTATAAGGAGTAACCGTATATCTCACCACAGCATCAACTGCGGTTGTGTTTGTAAGAGTTTGCGAAATTGGACCACTAACTGAAGTGGTTTGATTTGTATGTCCAGAAGAAGTTCCAGAAATTTGAGCAACTGTCCATCTATATTGTGTACCTGGAATATTAGAAGTAGGAGCAACCGAAAATGCAGTACCTGTACAAATAGTTTGTCCTGTAGCACTTGCCACTGGTAATGGAGTAACTATTACCTGCGTAGTTGCTGTAGCCGAACAATTATCAACATCTCTTGCTGTTACAGTATAGTTTGTTGTAGTCGTTGGACTAACAGATACCGTTCCACCCGTTGCTGTTGTATTGGTCCAGGTGTAAGTGTAAGGAGAAGTACCTCCGCCTCCAACTGCGGTCAACGAAGCACTTGATCCATTACAAATAGTAACTGGTGGGGTTACTGTAACGGTTACAGGCGGTACAATTATTTGAGTTATTTGACTAGTAACAGAGCAGCCTGGATCATTGATAGTTCCCAATGTTGTTGAAAGTCGAATACGGTAAAGTTTACCACTTAAAGCCGAGACAATAGGTGTAGGCAAGTTTACAGAAACATTCATAACACCGCCAGAATAAGTACCTTGAGCTGGAGCGGTGGTTTGCGTCCAAGTTACTCCGTTATCATTACTTTCCTCCCATTTATAAAAATCGTACTCACCATATGGGTCAGCGATAGTCGCAGAAATAGTCTCATTTGTACCTCCTAAACATGCCACAGATTGGGCATTAAGTGAAATATTAAGTGGACATTTACTTACTTTAATATCGTCAATTATAAAGTTATTACCAAATCCACCTGGTGCTAGGTTTCTAATAGCAAATAATGCAGAAGTGGTACTAGCTCCCGTTTTAAATGAAAATCCAACTTGTTGCCAATCATCTAGAACTTCTCCAGAAGATGCTCTGATAACACCATCAATAATAAATGAGACATTAGGCTTTATTGTTGACTCTGGTGAAATATTTCTTAGCCAAGCCGTAAAATTATATTGTGTATTAGGGCATAAGTTATTTATAAATTTTTCAACGACTATGTTTGGAGTATATCCGGCATTAACAACCATCATGTATCCATTTACGTCACCAGGCGTATGGTCTTCAGTCAATACTCTCCACCAGCCAGTTGCTTGAGTGGTTGAAAACGATTGTCCACCATTAGGACCACCACAGTTTGTATTGTTTGTTATCGAATAAAATCCATCCCAAGGAGCAAAACACGTATATGTTGAATAGCCATACTGTGTATCTACGTAAACTGGACCGTTTTCGCTAGCTCCACTGCCAAAATCGCCATTTGGAAACAAGTTCGGAGATAAAGCATCGTCACATGTTGCAGATGGATTACAAGGAGTTCCACTATTCGGTACAACTACATATCTTTCAGAATAACAATATTCACCGTTTCGCGAAACCTTAACATAATATGTTCCTGGAATTAACCCAGTAATAGTATTGGCAGGTGACAAACTACTAACCGGAACAGATGTTGTGCCGAGTGTAGCCATCCATGAAACCTGATCTGTTGGATTGACACCATTCAGCTGAATTGCACCTGTTGCCGAATAGCAACCATTGGCCGGGGTAACCGTTTGCCCAGTAAAAAATGTACTTGTAGTAGAAACTAAAGTAATATTTACATTTTTACACACTGTACCACTAGCTACATCTCTTACAAAGAATAAGGAATTACCAACCGACATATTTGTGTAAGAAAAATTCCCTGTATTCCAGTTTACACCGTTTAAGCTGGTCTGAATTGCATTTGATGTAGTGATAGATACTGAACCTGTGTTTGTTGTACAAGCTCCGGGATTTGTAGGAACTATAACGAATTGACCTGTACAAATATCATCACAGTTGGTATCAATTGTCATATTCGTAGTAGCCGTATTGGTACATTGGTTGGCACCTGTGGCGGTTACTGTATACACTCCACCCATGGCTGCACTACTCACCAATACCAAAGGACTTTGCTGTGTACTGGTGAAGCCGTTTGCACTTGACCAAGAGTAGCCCGTTATTGGCGTTGGAGTTGTTGGACTTGGAGTTGCAGTTAGTTTAAATACCGAACCAATACAATGTACCCCAGTGTTTGTTACACTCAAAGTTGGCCTTGGCAATACCGTTATCATTTGAACGTTTGACTCTGCCGGTAAACAGCCATTACCACTTGCGTTTACAATTACTTTATAGTATCGGGTATTTTCAGTAACTGTCGGAATTACATAGGTATCAGAATTTCCTCCGGAAGCTACATTAGAGAATGTTCCAGCAGAACCAGTAGTTGAAACTTGCCATTGGTAGGTAAAAGGACCAACACCATTATTTATACTAGAATTGAGCGTATATACGCCATTCAAACAAATTATGGGATTACTTGGTGCTATAGTTACTGTTGTCTGTGGTACTATATTTAAAGTAATAGACTCAGAATACTGGGGTCCACAATTAAGTGCAGTGGAATTAACTCTTAGCCTGTAATAAACTGTTCCAGAACTGTTAGTTGGTGGGTTAAAGTTTAAAGATGTTGCTCCCGGAGCATCGCTCCAAGGATCAGAAAGAGAACTTCTTCGCTCCCATTGATAAGACGCAGTTCCTGTCATATTACTAACTACACCTTGTAGTTGTGTATTGCCATTAATACATACAGGTTGATTGGTAATTGTAGCTGTTACTACTGGAAAATCATTGGTTTGGATTTGAACAGGTGCAGGATAAAATAAACCACATGAACTAAAGTTAACAACCGCTCGATAGTATCTTAATCCTAAAGTGTCGTTGGTTATATTGTAAATGGCATTTGTAGCACCGGTTAAATTCCACCAGACAGAAGGACTTGAGCCTTCTTGCCATTGGAGGGAATGAGTACCACTCACACTTGTCACAGAAGTATTTAATGGCAGTATAGCGTTTAGACACACTTGGGATGAAACTGGAGTAGTAGTTACCACTCCAGGGTTCACCACCGTATAAGTAAAACTTGGCGAAACCGCATAAGAACAACCAACCCCCGACATGGTGGCAATAACCCGATAATAAAAAACACCCGCTACACCAAAATCAGGCGTATAATTTATGCTATTAACTCCAACATCGTACCAACCCGTTGAACCATCTAAAGACTGCTGCCATTGAAAAGAGATGGATCCTGTTCCATTTGAAACATTCGCTGTTATTCTCGAAGGAGTTCCGATACAGGTAACATTGCTAGCTGCTACTACAGTGGCAGTAGGGGCTGGTACCACCCTAATCCTAAAAGTATTTGATGTACCCGGTGAGCAAGAACCACCAGCTCCGTCTACCTCTAGGCGGTAAAAATTATTGTTACCAGGTAGCAAAAAGCTTTGAGTTAAGGTAGGACCAGTTGCCCCTGATAGAAAATTCCAAGAAGTACCATTTGTTGAACTATACCACTGATAAGAATAAGTTCCCTGAACATTCAGAGAAGAAGTAATAGTTGAAGAACCATTCACACATATCAAACTATCTACCGAAGTTATGTTAACTGTAGGACTCGACACTATATTTACTGTAACATTCCCCGTTGCAGTACATCCTGCGTTATCAGTTACTGTGAGAGTGTACGTTCTTGTTGAGTTTGGATTAACGGTAATTGTTGATGTATTTGGAAGACTACCTCCACCAGTCCATAAAAAAGTATAAGGTGCTACACCCTGAGTAGTTGAGCCTGATATTGGCACAGATATTTGGGCACAGGCCGTAATATTCGGAGACATAGTCAAACCACGCAATTGCCCATTATGAGCCAAAGTGACACTAGGCAAAACAATCGGACATTGAGTACCTGATGTCCATCGAGCTCTTAAATTATATATACCAGCTGGTAAATTAGGTATCGTATAAGTACCAATATTATCATTAACAGTGTAAGGATAAGTTGTTCCACCATCAATACTCAAACTTATTTGAGTTTGACTTGGATCATCTGTAATGTCAAAAGTTATCGAGCCATCGTTAAATCCACAATTTGGATTAACAAAGGTCCGAGTTACCACTGGATTAGCGACCACTGAAATATTAGTGGTATAAGTATTTGTACAGCCACTTACTGTAACTGATAGGGTGTATATACCCGCAGCTGCTGTACTTGCATTTGAAATACTAGGGTTTTGACTACTACTTGAAAATCCATTTGGCCCTGCCCAACTATAAGACCCTCCCGAAACATTCGTAGCAGTTAAATTAATTGATGCCCCCTGACATACTGTTAAATTGGAATTGGGTGTTGAGCTAAAAGATGCCGGCTGAGTAATAGTAATGGTGTTTGTAGCCGTACATCCATAAGAATCTTGCAATGTTACCGTATAATTACCCGCTGCTAGGTTTGAAAATACACCTGACGACTGAAAAGCTCCACCATTAATACTATATGTATAAACCGGAATGGTCAAGGAACTTGGAGTAAAAGGTCTTAAAACTGAAGATGGTAAAATCTCTGATGGAACTACTGTAGGCTGACCGGGCTTCGACCAACCAACTGCTAGGTTATCACCACCACCACCTTCCTTGTGCAATATCTCAAGGTAATAGATCTGACCAGCAGTTAGTGTAATGGCTACCGATCTTTGCGATGGAAACTTATTCCATTCCTCTTCATTGGTAAAACCCGACACATTTGCTCTTAAAACTCTACTACTAGGATCACTAGTTGTACCTATCCACAATTGACTATCATCATCCGACGAAATCCAAAAGTAATAAGTACCAGTTTCGCGTGGTACTAGATATCCAATCATTCTCGAACCATAATTGTCCAAGAAATTAGAAGGGGCCTTTGTTCTACTTATCAAAAAGTTACCATCGGGAGAATTGGGATAGTCTGGATTGGTAGTTGTATTGGTCAAATTAGAAACTGCACTTCCGCTCAAATTATCCCAATACTGATAGGTGATATTACCCAAACCTCCATTACCAAGTGTACCTGTAGCAGTGATTGTTCCATTATTTTGACCAAAACAACTTACATTGGTTCTTGTTACAGCAACAGCTGGTGGCAAACAAACTACGGGCGTTGCATCTACTGTTATTACTTTAGAAATACTGACCGAATATCCGTTTTTTGTAACTGTAAGCGTGTAAGTACCCGAGTTAATAGCTTGGGCGTTTGGAATACTTGGATTAGGCAAATTGCTCGTGAATCCATTTGGACCAGTCCACAGGTATGTCACTGGAGTATGCTCATAAACGGTCATGTCGTCCATTGCAAAATTATTACCTGTAGAGCCAGCTGTGAAATTCCGGACAGATATTACCACCGAACCAGTGGTAGTGGCTGTAAATGTAGTGGCCAATTCAGCCCAAGTTCCAGCCGGTGCTGTTAGATTCCCTGTTCCTAAAGGATTGTTATCTAAAAACCATCTCAATGTGCTCGGGGTACCGCCTGAATTAAAACTTCTTACCCATGCAGATAAATCATAGGTATTGCCAGCCACAATACTAATGGTCGTAAACCACATTCTCTGTCCCACAGTTCCCGGGGCAGTTACTGCAAAAAGCTCACCTCTTCCAAATCTATCGTAAAAGTTTTCATAACTAGAACCAAAAATATCAATAGGTCTATCTCCAATGTTATACCTTCCTTCAACATTACCCAAAGGCACGTCAGAGCTAAAGCCTGAATTACCATTTGTAAAACTTCCATTTGGAAGTTCATCCAGCAATAAATTTGGAAAACTACCAGTTTGATTAAGATTCAAGGTATTACCAGCTGTTATTACAACAGGAGTTGTAATGGTATAATTAGTTACTACTTTTGAAATAACATTAGAAGTAGCTTCAAAACCTGCCGTTTGTGATCTTACCAATCTTCTGTAGTAAGTGGTTACAGTAATTGGTCCAGGATTGTAGGTCTGCGAGTTTGTGCCAGCGATATCCGTCCAAGTAGTTCCATTGGTACTCGACTGCCAACGATATTCTATGGTACCATTGGTTGTAGTTGCTGCTGACACACTTGTGATCAAGGCCGGATCAAAAGGACCATTATTAATTTGATCACCAGCTATTTGTCCGGAGAAGTTTATTGGAGGAGCAGGTATGTAAGATTTTACTCTTGAAAGATTTTCCTTTGCCACCGCATGCCCAAAAACAAAGAAACCCCACGCCAAAATTATAGCGAAGGTAATTCTGTTTTTAAACAGGTTGGTAAAATTTCTTTCTAGTAAAATTTGCACAAATTCCGTTTTTTTTATGTGAGCAGAACGCTTTGGAGATTTTACTCTCTGAAACCTTCTTTAAACTTATCAAACGGAGGCAAAAAGTGTGCCAACAATTGAATCCTAAGCAATAACAAAACCTAATACACTTGAAAACAAACATTTACAAAAATAAAAACTTTTTAAAATGTATTATTTAATTATTTGTACATATATCTAAATATAATTTAATTAATAAAAAAAAAGGCCATTCGGAAGCATAATATCCTCCAAAAAGCCTTTTTCACCTTTAAAATTCGTTTATATACTATTAAATCATAATACGCTTGCTATCAATACATTAAATACAATATCAATACCTCCTCGTACTCCCAGAATCTATTTTAAACTAACCCTCATTGAGGTATTCAATAAGCCTTGAACCTAATCGCCTTGAAAGCTTAAAGACTTCACCTGTTGATAGTTTCACAGACTTAACGCCCTTTTCCTCCATTATTTCATCCACGAATTCAAGATTGAGCAAAAGCCCTTTTCTTGCAAGGAAAAAATTGCACTTTCCTTCTAATTTGGTGGTATAATGTTTAAGGGTAAATGATGAACAAATATAGCCCTTGTTGTTTAGCCTAATCATAGAATAATTACCAGCAAAGCTTTCAATATATTTGATGGTGTTGAATTCCACGGCTTTTTTGCCATAATTATAAATCAATTTCTCTGGGACCAAAGTGTTAGTAAAAGTGTTCATTTCAATTATAGTTTTCATTAAGTGCTGTAAAATTGCGAAAAGGCGGTGAAACATTTTAGAGTAAAATCCCCTGTTTAGTTCTTTCACTCAATCTAAATTATAACCTTCATAATTCGAAATCAAACGGTAATAAACGGTTAGTCTCAAAAACTGAGTGAATGGTATAAATTGGTAAATAATTGACAAATCAGTAAATTGCACCAAAAATCAGATTAATACATGCCTATCATAGCACCCTCCATGCTGGCCGCAGATTTTGCCAACATCCAAAGAGATACCGAACTCATCAATAATTCATTAGCAGACTGGTTTCATATAGATATCATGGACGGCGTTTTTGTTCCAAATATCAGTTTCGGTTTTCCGGTAACCGAGGCCATAAAGAAGCATGCCAAAAAGCCTTTGGATGTACACCTTATGATAGTTAGACCCGAAAACTACATTGATCAATTTGCCAAGTTAGGTGCGGCATATATCTCTGTACATTGGGAGGCTTGTCCTCATATTCATCGCACACTTGGACAAATTAAAGAAGCGGGATGTAAAGCCGGGGTGGTTCTAAATCCAGGCACTCCAGTGCACATGTTGGAAGAAATTATATCAGACTGCGACTTGGTCTTGCTGATGTCAGTAAATCCTGGTTTTGGGGGACAAAAATTTATACCTTCAACCATAGAAAAAGTAAGAAAACTGAAGCAAATGATAACAGAGGCCAAATCAGATACCATTATAGAAATCGACGGAGGAGTGAACTACGAAACTGGTAAAGCACTGGTTGAAGCAGGTGCAGATGCCTTGGTAGCTGGCAGTTATGTATTTAGCAATGCTGATCCATTAAAAACAATAGAAGGCCTTAAAAATCTATAAAACAATACATTATCCTGTTTTAAGGCAAAAATATTATCAGAGCCTTACTGTTATTCATTATTATTTAACCGAAAATTAGTAAATTTGCGGAATTTTTAATTACCATATATTCTAACAAATCAAAATGGTCGAAGATATTTTTGACAAAGTAGCAAATAACATGGGACCCATTGGATCTCATGCCCATTATTCTCATCACTACTATTCATTTCCTAAACTTTCTGGCGAATTGGGCCCATACATGTCCTTCAACGGCAAAAGAATGCTCAATTGGTCACTCAATAATTATTTAGGCCTAGCTAATCACCCAGAAGTCCGAGAAGCAGATGCCAAAGCCGCTGAAGAATACGGATTGGCCTATCCAATGGGTGCTCGTATGATGACAGGAAATTCTGAACTTCATGAGGAATTCGAAAAGCAATTGGCTGAGTTCGTTGGTAAAGAAGATGCTTTTTTGTTAAACTATGGTTACCAAGGCGTTATGTCGGTTGTGGAATCTATGGTGGATTTCAAAGACGTTATTGTATATGATGCGGAGTCACATGCATGTCTTATTGACGGTGTGAGACTACACAGAGCTAAAGGCGGCAAAACCTACACCTTCAAACACAACGATATGGAGAGTTTGGAGAAAAACCTTGTGAGAGCTACCAAGATAGCCGAAGAACAAGGCGGTGGTATAATGGTAATCACTGAAGGGGTATTTGGTATGTCTGGTGCGGTGGGTAGCTTAGATCAAATAGCAGAATTCAAAAAGAAATATAAATTTAGACTTTTGGTTGATGATGCTCATGGATTTGGTACTATGGGTAAAACCGGTGCCGGAGTACCTGAGCATTTTGGGGTTCAAGATGCAGTTGACCTACACTTCTGTACTTTTGCAAAATCTATGGCAGCTATAGGAGCTTTCATCGCAGCCAAAAAAGAGATTATCATGTATTTGAAATACAACATGAGGTCTCAAACTTATGCCAAGGCTTTGCCTATGCCATTTGTTTTGGGTGGAATGAAAAGACTAGAATTGATAAAAAAGAATCCTCAGTACAAAGACCAATTGTGGACAATTGTAAAGGCCCTTCAGGATGGTTTCCGTAGCAGAGGTTTTAATATTGGCAATACCACCTCACCTGTAACTCCTGTTTTGCTTCAGGGTGACTATGACTTGCCTACTGTTACCAATCTTATTAGAGATTTAAGAGAAAACATGGCTATTTTCTGTTCAATAATTGTTTACCCGGTGGTTCCAAAGGGTGTTATACTTTTAAGGGTTATTCCTACCGCTGTTCATACGCTGGAGGATGTTGAATATACCATGAATAGCTTTGAGGTAGTGAAGCAAAAACTAACGGATGGAGCTTACAAACCGCAGTAAAATGTCGACCAAATAAGATTATTACTATATAATCCTCAAAAAATGTAAGTTTTTTTTTGTTAAAAATATTTGAAATTAAAGTTTTTTCATAAATTGCACTGTGAATTATTTATTATACACTTAAACCCCTTTAAATTCATGGATAAGTATTCTGAACTTTACGACTTAGTTACTTCTTTGAAAGACGACTTCGACAAATTTTATGACAAGAAAAACAAAGCTGCCGGCACAAGAGTAAGAAAAGGCATGCAAGATGTTGGTGCTTGGGCTAAAGCCGTTAGAGCTGAAGTACAAGCAATGAAAAATGCTGGTATGTAATATCTGATATTATCTGCTAAAATATAGAAAAGCCGCCAATTGAAAAATTAGCGGCTTTTTTATTGGCCTATTTCTTTGAAAGTCCAGCCAAAGTTTAAACATAATCTAAGCCTTATCAATAATGCTCCTCATTCATCAGGGTACCAATTCCCCTGATAGTCATTTTCTTAGTTTCCTTGTTAATTACCTGCGTAGCTATCTGGGCTATGTGCCTTGCGGAATCCACACTTACCACCTCAAAAACCACCTGGTAGGGCGTATCTACGTGCATTGGTCTTAGGTATTCGGTCTCTTGTTTCATATATATAGAACCCGGACCGCCTGGTTTGCCCATACCCAAAAACCTTGTAAAAACACTACTGCTCAGATGCCCATGAATAATCGGCACTTTAAACTTTGTTGTAGCTGCATATTCGGCATCCAAATGTATAGGGTTATGGTCTCCTGTAAGATTGGCAAAAGCTATTACGTCTTCTTGGCTAAAACTAAAATCATGTTCAAATTTGGCCCCAACTGGTATCTTCTCGCTCATTGTTAATTTATAATGGTTCGTTGCAAATATAAAAATTTAGCTTGTATGGTCACTCACAATTACCCATTTTCCATTTATTTTTTTAAAAATCAAGGTAAAATATCCGCCAACATCACCTTTCTCTGGCCGGGTCAAATACCATTTACCCAATACCCAAGCAGATTTCTTGGAGTGAAAATCAACCTCAAGAATATCAAACTTCAACTGGCCCATGGTAGCCCTGTCTGGGTAACTTTTAAAATACCTATCCTTGGTAACTTGCCATCCTTTAACAACGCCTTTACTACCGATAAACTGTAGATTTTCCGATTTCCAATAGTCTTCCATAAACTTATCAATATCGCCCGAATTCCAATTGGCTTGCTGTCGGGCCATTATTTCAAGTATATCTTCTTTTTTTTGCGAAAAAACACCAAAACAAACCGTAGAAAACATTAAAATTAGAAATAGTTTTTTCATTTTTGCAGTTCAATTTTTCCCAAATATATCCAATTAAATTGAGCAGTCAAACTCCCGTCTTTATTATCAACCCCATAGCTGGTGCAAAAAAAGTAAACTCTAAAAAGCTCATAGAAGAATTCCTTTCTAACAACAAGCTAATGGGAATAATTGAAACAACCACAGAAAAAAACCATGGTAAAACCCTCACCAAGAAATACTTTGAAGAGGGATTTAGGCATTTTGTGGCGGTTGGGGGCGACGGAACAGTAAACGAAGTGGCCTCGCAACTCATAAACACTGAAGCATATTTTTCAATCATTCCTTTGGGTTCGGGCAATGGGCTTGCCAGAACACTGAAAATTCCGATGAACCCAAACGAAGCACTTGACAAGGTTTTTAATGGAAAAAAAAGCGTGATGGACATTGGGCTTATTAATGATCTCCCTTTTTTTTGTACGGCTGGTGTTGGTTTTGATGCCCATTGTGCCAAACAGTTCGCTACCGGGAACCACAGCCGAGGGCTATGGAATTATATAAAAGTCATTCTGTCTGGTTATTTTAGTTATCAAACTAACCAAAGTATATTTTGTGAGCAGCCTAAGGAGTATTTCTCTGTAACTTTCGCAAATGCCAATCAATTCGGAAACAACGCCTACATAGCACCAGACGCAGTTTTGGACGATAACCAATTGGATTGTACCATCATAGAAAAACACCCGAAGTGGTACGGAATGGTGATGGGTTATTTGCTGATGTCAGGTAAAATCAGGCAGTCTTCTTATGTGGAATATTACCGAGGTACAGAGTTCTCATTACGCCACAATGAAAAAATACTCATGCACATTGATGGCGACTACGTCGAGCCGTTTTCAGACAACATAATAGCACAAACGCTGCCACATGCTTTAAAATTAATTATTTAAAAATTGAGTAATTCCAAAATCTTAATCTACAAATCGAGAAAAACGAATTACTTTTTATTTTTATAACTATTTGAGGAAAATAAATATTTATGCATTTCACAGAACTAGGTTGAAAATATGAAGGACAATTATGATTTCTTTACATTATAGCTACCTAGCAGTAATATAAAACACATATGAAAAAAACCAAAAACCAAGGTGGTGTGGTTTATTCCACAAATCCAGATTTTGAATACGACAACTTCGATACCGAAGCTGAAACCTTACCAAATGATAAACAAAATTTCAAAATTTGGTTAGATAGAAAAGGTGGCGGCAAGGTAGTCAGCAGAGTGGAGGGGTTCATCGGTACCGAAGACGACCTCCAAGCACTCAAGAAAAAATTACAAAATGCCTGTGGAAGTGGAGGAACAGCCAAGGAGGCCGAAATATTGATTCAAGGCGACCACCGCGACAAAATACTGGCTTTTCTACTCAAGGAAGGGTATAAAGCAAAAAAAGCGGGAGGTTGACCTTCCCGCTTTCCTGTTTAATTCTGAAAATCTTATTCGATACCCCCCATCCATTTCTTGATAGGTTTGTATAAAAGTATAAATATCAAGCCTAAAACTACACCGTAAATACAAACCTGCATAAATAAATCCGGCATTTGCTGCACATTCTCTTCATTGAAATTACCCGCAAACAAGCCAGCAATGAGATTACCCAACGAAGCAGCTACAAACCATAAACCCATCATTTGGCTGTAATATTTTTTAGGAGCCAATTTGGTGTTACTACTTAGCCCCACAGGACTCAAACATAGCTCTCCAAGCGTATGAAACATGTAAGTAAACGTTAGCCAGCCCATACCTGCCATCGAACCGTCCAAGATGTTCTTAGCGGCAAAATACATAATTAAGAACCCAAGGCCCATTTGCAATAAACCCAAACCAAATTTGACGGGTGTGGAAGGATTCAGATTTTTCTTATTCAGGTAAATCCATAAAGCACCCACAGGAGCTGAAAATATCAAAATAAAAAATGAATTTGCGTTCTGAAACCACGAAGCAGGTAATTCCCAACCAGCCAACATCCTATCGGTATGTCTATCGGCAAAAATGGTGAGGGTAGTACTTGCCTGCTCAAATCCAGACCAAAAAAGAGCTGCACCAATGAAAAAGACAAACAATACGCCTACTCTCTTTCTCTCAACAACGGTAAGGCTTTTGTCCATAAAACCAATATAGGCGAAATAGAGTAGCGTAACGGTACTTATGATGTACTTCATTGACTGGGCCAGTGACACACTATCTAAAACACCAGTAACCACCAAAAGTGCCATAAATGCCAAGGCTCCAACTACTACATACAAGTAGGTATAGCTTGATTGTGCCTTTGGTTTATCGCCTAGTCCATCAAGATATTTGCCGTTCAATTTAAAGTTTATCAAACCAAAAAACATGGCAAAAGCAGCAGCTCCAAAGCCATAATGCCAGCCAATTTTCTCTCCCAAGTAGCCCACAATGAACATACCCAAAAAGGCTCCGAGGTTGATCCCCAAATAAAATATCGAAAAGGCGGCGTCACGTTTTGCTCCACCCTCTGGGTATAATTCCCCAACAATAGAGCTTATGTTTGCTTTCAATAAACCTGTTCCAACTGCTACAAAAGCCAAGCCTAAGAAAAACACGTACGTATTGCCAGGAATCGCTAATATTGCATGTCCTATCATAATCACTATTCCGCCCCACCATATGGCCTTTTTCTGGCCCAAAATATTGTCGGCAATCCAGCCTCCGGGTAATGTGAGTAAATATACCGAAGCCATGTAAAGTCCCATTATGGCACCTCCTGACTTTTCATCGAGACCCAAGGCCCCTTCAGAAGCACTTTTGGTAAGATATAAAAACAAAATGGCACGCATGCCATAATAGCTGAAACGCTCCCACATTTCTGTAAAAAATAGCACAAACAGGCCTTTGGGATGTCCAAATAGTTTCTTGTCGCTCATAATTGATTTTTGTTAGGGTTTTGAATTATTAGTTTGTATTTGATTAAAGTAAGTTTTTTATGTTTTCAGAAATTACATATTTAAAAGATCAATGATAAATTTCTTTCTTTTTCTATGATTGAATCTATAAAATCATTCACATGTCTTTCTTTGAGCTCAGCGTATAGCTTTTTATCCTGCCCGGCCTTCACAGCTAATTCATATTTCATTTCTTGGTACATCAGCCTAGCCCACTCATTTTTTCTTAAATAGTCCCTCGATAATAGATGCCTTTCTAAAGCTTTACTATGTGTAGGGCAAACATAAAAATGATGGACGATACTGTCCAATATTGGATTTGAGCGATTTCCTCCACGTTTAAAAACCTCCCGTTCCTTTATTCCCTGATTACCGTTGTGGTGGTACCCTCCCACTTCCAATCTGGCTTTTATTTTGTCAAACTCGGATTCATTTTCATAGATAACATCAATATCTATAATGTTTTTTGAATCCAGGCCTGGCACAGCGGTGCTACCAACATGCTCAATCCGATAGTTTAGTCCCGCTAATATCTTGTCAATTTCATTTTTAAGAGCATTAAAACTTTCAACCCAATCGGTTGTATATTTTTTTAAGAGCATATTACTGAAAATGACAATGAACAAACATACAAACGAAATCGAAAATCACCAAAAATTGGTCTAAACAAAAAATAGAGATTGGACTACTCCAAACTCTATTTTTCTATACCCTTAGGGTAATATTTTAGCTTTTATAAAAAATCCATTTACCCAATTCTTTCCAAGTTACTTTCTTGCCATACATCAAGATACCCACTCGATAAATTCTTGAAGCCAACCATGTAGTAAAAATAAAACCACCAATGAGTAACAATACCGAAACGACGATTTGCCAAACAGGTACCCCAAATGGTATACGCACCATCATAATTATAGGTGATGTGAACGGAATCATTGAAGTCCAAATGGCAAGATTGCTGTTGGGGTCGCGAATAACAAACTGAGCAATCATAAAAGCTGCAATTATCGGAATAGTTATGGGCAACATAAACTGTTGTGTGTCAGTATCGCTATCGACTGCTGAACCCACCGCTCCAAACAATGCACTGTACAAGAGATAACCTCCAACAAAGTAAAACAGAAACGAAACAATGATAGTAGTTAATGGCAAAGTATCCAATGCTCCAAAAAGATTTGGCATCATTTCAGCAGAAATCCCACCACCTTGTTGCATTTTTTCTTTAGCCATCTCCTGGGCCTCTGGTGGCAAACTCGCCATTTGAGCCTCAGTCATTGCATTTTTGGATTGCATCAGTTTGTCACCAACTAATTTGCTACCAAATGTCAAAACACCCGTCGAAAGGATAATCCAAAGACCAAACTGGGTAAGGCCAACTAAGGCTACTCCAACGATTTTACCTATCATTAACTGAAAGGGTTTTACCGAACTTATCAAAATTTCTACAATTCTGCTGGTTTTTTCTTCGGTAATACTACGCATCACCTGAGCTCCATAAATAAATACAGATAGGTATATTAAGAAGGCACAGATACCTCCAATTATAGAGGCTGCAGCAGCACTACTTTTCTTTTCTCCTCCTTCCTTCAAGCTAATAGTCTCAGACGAAACATCCATTTTGGCACTTTCTAACACACTTTTAGTTATGCCAGCTTCCGTAAGTTTTATAGTCTCTATTTCTTTCTCAATGGCATTCTCCACTCTCGACTGAAGCTCCAAAGTCACCCCTTTTTCTGAATAAATCTTGATATCTTTCGGATTTTCAAGAACATTGGCCGGAATATGAACCAAGGCATCAAATTCACTTCCTTTCAATGATTTCTTTAAGTTAGCAATATTGTCATCTTTGAAAACAAAAACGAATTCCTCTGAAGATTTAAATTTCCCTTTGAACAAGTTGCTTTCATCTAGCACCTCCACCTTCTTTTGGTTAACAGAGCTTATAGCCGCCCAAATAACCCCCGCGTACATCAAACCCATGAGCAAAGGGCCCAAAATAGTCATCACAATAAACGACTTTTTCTTAACCCGCGTCACATATTCCCTTTGTATTATTAGTAATATATTGTTCATAAAATTCTTAGTTTGATTCGTTTACGGCTTTTATAAATATCTCATTCATAGAGGCTACATCCTCTTTAAAAGATTTCACAGTCACTTTTTCAAGTATTTCTTTCAAGAGATCATTTCCAAATTTCCCGTCTGCGGCTTTCAGAACAGCAGTTTGGCTACCATCCATATTTTTCTGATTACTCAAAATATTGAAATTCAGGGCAGCATCTGCCATTTCACCTTCATAATTGAGTGTATAGGTGTTTGACTTGAACTGGTCCTTTATATCCAGCTTTTTACCTTCCAATACCTTTTTCGACTTATTTATCAGAGCTATGTAATCACAAAGTTCTTCTACTGATTCCATACGGTGAGTTGAAAAAATGATTGTGGAACCCTTTTCTTTTAGTTCTAAAATTTCGTCTTTTATTAAAGTAGCGTTAATTGGGTCAAAACCAGAAAATGGCTCATCCAAAATAATCAATTTAGGCTGGTGAAGTACCGTAGCCACAAACTGAATCTTTTGCTGCATACCTTTGGAAAGGTCTTCTATGGGCTTGTCCCACCAAGTCTTGATGTCGAACTTTATAAACCATTCTTTCAGCTTGTCCATCGCAGCATCTTTACTTAGCCCTTTTAGCCTCGCCAAGTACAAAAGTTGTTCACCAACCTTCATTTTCTTGTATAATCCGCGGTCCTCGGGCAAATAACCAATCTCGTAGATGTTTTTTTCGTTAAGAGGAACACCGTTGAAAAGCACCCTTCCGGCATCTGGGGCGGTTATTTGGTTGACAATTCTAATCAGTGAGGTTTTACCGGCCCCGTTTGGTCCCAAAAGACCATAAATAACACCTTTGGGCACTGTAAGACTTACATCGTCCAATGCTCGGTGGTTGGCATAGTTTTTTACAACATTATGAATCTCCAGAATATTATCTGACATAGCATTTGTTTTTTCTTCAAAATTACCTGAAAAAAAACAAAAGTTCAGAAATTTGTTTGAAAGGCTTTTTTCGTGAACGAGTGGACAAAATTTACTTCGATTGTTGTTTTTTATTTTTGTTTTAACATAAAACATCTATTTTTGGCTAAAATGAATAATTCATATTCTAAATTTGCGTTCCGTATAAAATCTAAAAATGGAGTTTATCAAAACTATAGTTGACAAAATAAAATTGGTGTTGGCATTCTTTTCTGACAAGCTGAATGTAGCTGGGGAGCTTTTTGAGCTGCTTTTGCACAAAATTTTTGGAAAAGAAAGAGTTCGTAATTCAAAGAATTACTTAGTTACCAAAAGAGAATCCATCAGAAAATCACTTTATGGCCACCTAAATCCCGATGGTGCCTACTATTCTGTTTTGAAAGGTTTGTATAAATGGACTTATAACATTGGTTTCGGAATAATTTTTTATATTTTTCTTATAAAAACCAATTTCCTTTGGTTGACAGGCGGTATGCCAAGTGTGGAGCAACTTCAAAATCCTAAACTATCGCAAGCCTCAACCATATACTACGCAGACGGCGAAATAATGGGCAAGTTTTTCACTGAAAACCGCTCACCAGTTGATAGTTCGGCTATATCACCTTGGGTTTTCAAAGCCTTGATAGCAACCGAAGACAAACGTTTTTTTGAACATTCGGGAATCGACCTAAGAAGAATGGTTGGAGTAGCCAAAGGTATAGTTACAGGTAATTCAGACTCGGGTGGTGGGAGTACCATATCGCAGCAGTTGGCTAAAAACCTATACAACACACGTAAAAAGGAGATGCGTGGTTTACTTTACTACATTCCTTTAGTGAAAACTCTGGTATATAAAACCAAAGAATGGCTAACAGCGATTCAGCTCGAAAAGCGTTTTACGAAAGGAGAAATAGCCACAATGTACTTAAATACAGTAGATTATGGCAACAATGCCTTTGGAATAAAAACAGCTGCAAAGACTTATTTTAACAAAACCCCAGATGCCTTGAACGTTTCTGAGGCTGCGGTTTTGGTTGGTTTGCAAAAAGCTACGACGTATTACAACCCCATTCGTAACCCAAAAAACTCTAAGAAAAGAAGAAATACGGTATTTCAGAGATTGGTACAAAATGGAGATTTAGACCCCAAAGAGGCTGAAAAACTTGCAGAAAAAGATATCAAACTTGATGTAAATATTGAGGATTCTTATGAAGGTCAAGGAAACTACTTTAAAGGAACACTAGCAAAGTTTATTGATAGCTGGTCTGAAAAAAACGATCTTGGAATAGACATTAACAGAGATGGATTGAGAATTTATACCACTATTGATTCGAAAATGCAGACCTATGCTGAAAACGCCGTGACTCAGCATATGAAAATGCTTCAGAAAGAATTTAATGCACAGTGGAAAGATAAAAACCCTTGGACCTATGAAAACGGTGAGGAAATACCCAATTTTATAGAGGCAGTGGCCAAAAGAGAAAAAATATATAAGCAACTGGCCATCAAGTATAACAACAATGAAGATTCTATAAACTTCTACATGAACAAACCCATACCCATGAATGTTTTCAGCTGGGAGGGTAACAAAAAGCAATTAATGAGTCCTATGGACTCTATCAGATATTACAAAAAATTTCTTCAGGCTGGCATGATGGCATTTGATCCCTATTCGGGTTTTATAAAGGCTTGGGTAGGTGGTATAGACTTTGACCATTTCAAATACGACCACGTAAAACAAGGCAGAAGACAACCTGGCTCATCTTTTAAGCCTATAGTTTATACCGCAGCAATAGACGGCCCTTTGAATCTATCACCTTGCGATAGACGTCAAGATAAAGAAATAGAGATGAAATGGAAGGAAAACGGTGTAGAGAAATCCTACAAACCTAAAAATGCTAACGGAAGATTTTCCAATAGTAATATGACCCTCCGAACAGCCATTGCAAGATCCGTTAATTCTGTAGCCGTTCAACTTACCAACGAAATAAAACCAAGCAAAGTAGTAGAATATGCAAAAAAAATGGGCATTACTTCTCCACTTGACCCTGTGGTTTCACTAGGCTTAGGTAGCTCCGATGTATCGCTTTACGAAATGGTGGCAGCATACGGTATTTTCTTAAATGAAGGCATGTACAGAGAGCCAATATTTGTATTTAAAATTGAAGACGCCTCAGGAAAGGTATTGTTCGAGTTTGAACCCAAAACACATGAAGCCATAAGACCTGAATCAGCCTACTTGATGCAATATATGTTAAGAGGAAATGTGGAAGAGCCCGGTGGAACAGGAGCCAGAATGTTTAATTACAGTGAATTATTCAAAAATGGCGGTCAGGTTGCTGGTAAAACAGGAACGACTTCTAATAACTCCGATGCTTGGTATGTGGGCTTTACCAAAGACCTTGTCGGGGGTGTTTGGGTAGGTGGTGATGACCGAAGTATCCATTTTAGAGGTGGTCTAGGCGAAGGTAGTAAGTCTGCCCTACCGATATTCGGAATGTTTATGAACAAAGTTTACGCCGACAAATCGCTTGGCTATAGCCCAGGGCCATTTCCCAAACCAAGTGTAAAAATAGAAAAAGACTACTTAAGTTGTTACTCATACGTTAAACGAGACACTAGTGCATTGGATAGTACATCCGGCAGTGCTAGTTTAGACTCTGTAGAACGTTTTAGAAATAGATTTAATGTAGACTCCAATATCAATCTAGACAGAATAAATAGTAGGCGAATAAAGCCTGACTCAATCAAGCAATAATTGACTTTAATATATCAAAAATATCGCAGGCCTCTTGTTTAAATCCGGGAGGCCTTTTCTTTTCCAAGATTCAACACTTTGTGTTTTAATGTACTCCGTTTCGGCAGTAATGTCAGCAGCAATACACAGTCTAGTATTTGGGTTGAGGTTATTAACAATAGCGGCAAGCATCTGATTATTTCTATAGGGTGTCTCCATAAAAATCTGTGTCTGCTTTTTCTGAAGTGCTTCTCTCTCAAGTGAACGTAGTTTTTTTGCTCTTTCATCGTCTTTAATGGGCAAATAGCCGTTAAAAGCAAAAGATTGGCCATTAAAACCAGAAGCCATCAATGCCAAAAGAATGGAATTGGGCCCTACCAAAGGCTTGACTTGTAAGCCTAATTGATGAGCAACTTCGACCACCAAAGCACCAGGATCGGCCACACCAGCACAACCCGCCTCCGAGATAATCCCTGCATCTTGGTCAAGTTCGCTCAATATTCCGAAAAGCTCTTCAAAATCTGAGTTTTGATTGATTTCTATAAACCTCAAATCGTCAATTACGATTCCGGCCTTCAAAGAAGAGATAAACCTACGGGTGGTTTTGATATTTTCTACAAAAAACACCTTGATGGTCTTCATGGCCTCCAAAGCGTATGGAGTTAGCACAGACTGATGAGAATTTTCAGCCAAAAGCATGGGTAAAAGAAAAATATCAGGTCGTTTCATAGGCTTAGCCAGTAAGTAAGTTTTGCGAAAAGTGCTCTGTTTTTTGGAAGCCAAATTTCAGAATTGTAATTGTCAGAATATACCAAGAAAAAGTCAGAAACTGGGGCAAACCGCCACTGAAGTCTTGAGTTGACGTTAAGGTTTTTGAACTGAGAGTTGTACTGTACATAATTGGTCCAAAACAGCTTTTTACTCATCGTGAAATCTATATTGGGTCCAATGACATACACCTTATTATTACCTGTAGAAAGTTTAATGTCGTTATAAGAATAATTCAAGGCAACCAAGCCGTAAGGTTGAAAACGGTAATTGAGATTACCGGACATAGAAATAATTCTGCCGTCGTAATATTGACCAAGCAAAGGATTGAAATTGAGAGCAATAGTTTTGCGTTGATCCGTCACAAAGTTGGCATCAATCGTATAATATTTGTACCTATTACCAGCCAATAATCTTGGCATTTTATTATTACTTCTTAACGCATCAAAATCTTTAAACAAATAGGTATAATTTTGACTAAACGTCGTGAGTAGTCTTGTGGTATTCTGAAACACAAGCAATACAAAAGGCCCAGCTTTGCGGTCGGTCACACCAATACCCTTGCTTTCGTATTGGTCATAATTTAAACCAAAACTATATCTGTTTAAGACTTTAGATTTAGGAAAAAAGTTAAAACCGAAGGTTGGGTTAAAATGGAAGAAGTTGCCTCTCGGTACAAAACCAGCTTCGGCGTTGAATCCTTTTCCAAGATAATCGTGCGACCATTTGGCTATGAATTTTCGCGTATTATAATTGAGCAAAAGTCCTGTGGCAAAAGGATTCTCTTGTTGAAT
Organism: Lacihabitans soyangensis; assembly: GCF_024343775.1. Lineage (GTDB taxonomy): Bacteria > Bacteroidota > Bacteroidia > Cytophagales > Spirosomataceae > Leadbetterella > Leadbetterella soyangensis. The sequence goes on from NZ_RJUF01000173.1 coordinate 21,956, forward strand.
TCTATCGAAAGAATGGTGATAAAACAATTTCCCAATCCATTTATTATTAGTTGATTGCAGATTATATTCCAGACCTCCTACCCTATTAAAGCCACTAACAGACTCGCTATTTGGGTCGAATTTATTCACAAAAATAGCGGCAATATTAGATCGCTGAAAAACCCTTTTCTGTAAGGCAAATACCGTGAAATTCTCAGCTTCTATTCCCTTTTCTTCGTCTTCGGCCGTTTGACTATTGAGTATTCCTACACGCCAAGTGTCTCCTATTTTACCGCTCAATCGAGCACCGTAGTTTATTCGGCTCTGCACATTTACACCAGTAGAGGTATCCAAGCCAATACCAATATTTCTTGAAAAAAACGGACTATAAAGCTGATTTCCAACTATCAAAGTTCCTGTGGGCGGTAAGAATGGATTGGTAATCAAACTTCCAAAACCAGTAAATAAATCTGAATTTTCTATAAAAAACTGCCGCTGTTCTGGTAGGTTCACATCAAACCGTGTTAGGTTAACTACTTGCCTATCAGCCTCCACATTAGAAAAGTCAGGATTTATGGTTAAGTCCAAATTCAAACCAGACGTCACTCCTATTTTGGCATCCAATCCGATTCCAGATTTGTAAATTGTGGCGGGGTCTTTGGCCTCAAAATCTTTAGATACTTTACTGGCTATGTAAGGAATAAGGGCCACGTTTGCTCCATTTTTTCTTAGAGGCCTTTCGAATTTTATTGGTATGGTATACCCTAAACTCATAATAATTTGATTCTGTGGCATTTTCACGAGCGAAGTCTGCTCATTGGTTTGAGTATCAAATCTATAAGCCTTAAAAAACCATAACTGCGAACCCTCTTTGAATCTCAAAGTTGAAAAAGGTATAACTGATTCGGAAATCCAAGCATCATCGGCAATATAGGAGTTTGATTTCCATTTATTGTCCCAAAATATATTCAAAAAGCTATTGTCACTGGCTGCGTTGAACATCAAACCTTCACGCATAACACCGTAGGGGTTGGTTCCGAACATAAAACCGTTGGTATGGTCGGCAAAAGTGTCAAAACAAAAAGTGATGTTATCGTTACCTCCGGCTCTAAAGTCTCTTCGTAATGATGGAATAATGTAGTTTTTCGCCTTCGAATACATCTTGGCCGAAATGTACAGATTCTTATCGTCGTAGAACATCCTTATCTCCGTGTCATTCACAGCCAGGCCCGAGTCGCTGGGAAAATACTGCCTGAAATTTTTAAGAACCTCTGCTTTTTGCCATGCTTCCTCGTCTAACTTTCCATCAATATTTATGGTCTGGTTAATGTATTTTACCTCATAACCACCTTGTCCGAATGCAAAAGAACCCCCAAAAAGCAATAAAAATAAAAATCTTATCATTTAAGAAGATTTAAAACTGTCTCAACATCTATTTCGGTGTAATCTTGAATGTACGCACTGCATGGAGGTAGCTCTTCTTTGGTATGCGAACTCAACACACCCACTACTTTCATACCTGCATTTAAGCCTGCAGAAACGCCTGAAAATGAATCCTCAAAGACCAAACAGTTTTCGGGAGCAGCACCTAAATTTTGAGCCGAAGTCAGATAAACCTCTGGATGAGGCTTGTGATGACTCACGTTTTCTGAAGCCATTATGGACTCCATGCTTTCTTCAAAACCCAAGAATCCCATTATCAAATCAAGATTGGCCCTTGGTGCAGACGTAGCTACACCTGTTTTCAGACCAGCTTCTTTCAACGAAGCCAAAAATGGAAGAAAGTTAGGAATAGTGACGATATGGTTGGCGTAAATCTCACGGAAAAGAGATTCTTTTTCAAACTCTAAATCCAAAAACTCTTGTCCAACAATTTCTCTTCCAAGAAAATGTTTCAAAATGTAGCTATTGCTTTTTCCATACATGTGCTGGGCAAATTCCTCCTCTGTCGGAAATAGATTTCGCTTACCAAAAAAAGACTTAAAAGCTAAACTATGGTAGGGATTGGTATGGCAAATCACACCATCCATGTCAAAAATTACAGCGGCTTGGTTCATACTTCAAAATTAATGGAAATACTTCAAAACCAGTTTTTTGTTCGACAAAATAATAAGTTTAGGAGCTAAAAAGGGCAAACAAATATTAGATTTCTGCAATTTTCAAAAAACTCCCTCAGGGCATTTGTTAGAATATCTTGATATCTTTTTTAGAAAATTATAATTTAAACTTTTGCTATTCCTTTGAGTTAAAATTGTGATTAGGAGGTTGAGTTTGAAATTCAAAAGACATTTTAGCTATTAAAGAGCTTTTTTGCTAAGAATATTATCAAACTCAAGCGAGTATTTTCCTCGAAAACCCATTATTTTTGCTAAATGAAAAAAAGCGATTCTGCAGTAGATATTAAAGACATTGATTCCCTCGACCCGAAACAGTATATCATCATAAAAGGTGCTCGGGTAAATAACCTCAAAAATGTTAGCGTAGCCATTAAAAGGAATACTTTAACGGTCATTACGGGGCTTTCGGGAAGTGGAAAATCCTCCTTGGCTTTTGACACACTTTATGCTGAAGGTCAAAGAATGTACGTGGAAAGTTTGAGTTCCTACGCTCGCCAGTTTTTGGGAAGAATGGAAAAACCCGAGGTGGACTACATTAAAGGAATTTCGCCTGCGATTGCCATAGAACAAAAGGTTGGTTCAAAAAACCCTCGTTCAACTGTAGGAACTACCACTGAGATCTACGATTACTTTAAATTGCTATTTGCAAGAATCGGTGTGACCTACTCCCCCAAAAGTGGTGAAGCAGTAAGAAAAGACAGTGTCTCTGACGTGGTCAACTTTGCTTTTACTTATCCAGAAAACACTAAAGTAATTATACTCAGTCCGCTCAAAACCAAAGAAAATCGTGATGTTTTGGAGGAATTATTGCTTCACCTCAAAAAAGGCTTTACCAGAATAATGGTAAAAGACGAGGTGGTGTTGATTGAGGATTTTTTAGAACTTGCCGATAAGAAAAAAGTAAAAGCCTCAGACGTTAAAATACTGATAGATAGAGCAGTTGTACATTTCGACGAAAATAACAATCCCGAGGAAGACACCCAATATAGAATTTCAGACTCCGTTCAAACGGCGTTTTTTGAAGGAGAAGGCGATTGCGAGGTTCAGATTATTTCAGAAGATGGCAAAGTTTCGAAATCATTTTCAGATCGATTCGAATTAGACGGAATGCTTTTCGAGGAGCCAACCGTAAATTTGTTTACTTTCAATAACCCCTACGGTGCATGTAAACGCTGTGAAGGCTTTGGAAATGTCTTGGGTTTAGATCCTGAATTGGTTTTTCCTGACAAAAATCTTTCTGTATTTGAAGGTGCCATAGCACCATGGAGAAGCGAAAAAATGAACGAATATTTGATGCCCTTAGTAAGAAAAGGTATTCAATTCGATTTTCCGATACATAGAGCCATAAAAGACCTCACCGAGGAACAATATCGCCTATTATGGACTGGAAACGAGTACTTTATGGGCTTAGATGACTTCTTTAGATTTCTTGAAGAACAGACCTATAAAATACAATATCGCGTGATGTTGTCGAGATATAGAGGCCGTACTACCTGTCCAGATTGTCGAGGATCAAGACTCAGAAAAGACGCTTCTTATGTTAAAATCGGCGGCAAATCAATAATTGACTTGGTACTCATGCCCATTTCCACCGTTTCTGAGTTTTTCAAAAACCTAGAAATTACGGAATATGAGCAGAAAGTTGCCAAAAGAATTCTGATAGAAATAAATAACCGACTCGACTTCATGCAAAGAGTTGGCCTTGGATACTTGACACTCAATAGATTAGCCAACTCGCTTTCGGGCGGTGAAACGCAAAGAATCAGACTCGCCACCTCTTTGGGTAGTTCGTTGGTGGGCTCTATGTATATTTTGGATGAGCCGAGTATTGGTCTTCACCCGAGAGATACACAACGCTTGGTAAGTGTTTTGGAATCTTTGAAGGCCCTTGGAAATACTGTGATTGTGGTTGAACACGAAGAAGAAGTGATGCGAGCTTCTGACGAAATTATAGATATTGGCCCCGACGCAGGAAATTTGGGCGGACATTTGGTGTTTCAGGGAGCTTGGAATGGTCAAAAAGTAGAGAAATCTGACAGCCATACGTTGAACTTTCTGAGTGGAATAGATAAAATAGAAATCCCAAAACATAGAAGAAAATTTTTGGATTTTATATCGGTTAATGGAGCTTCTGAAAACAACCTGAAAAACGTAGATGTAAAAATTCCATTGGGAGTTTTGGCAGTAGTTACAGGCGTTAGTGGCTCTGGCAAATCGACTTTGATTCGGAAAATACTTTATCCTGCCCTCGCAAAGCTCAAAGGCGAATATGGTGACGATGTTGGTAAATATAGTGATATTACCGGAAGTCTGAGCCGAATAACGCAGATAGAAATGGTTGACCAGAATCCAATCGGAAAATCAAGCCGTTCAAATCCAGTTACTTATATCAAAGCTTATGATACCTTGCGTGCCTTGATGGCAGAGCAGCCATTGTCAAAAACACGTGACTACAAGCCTGCTCATTTCTCGTTCAACGTTGAAGGTGGAAGATGCGAAGCCTGCCAAGGCGAGGGACATCAGACGATAGAAATGCAGTTTATGGCTGACGTAAAACTAACATGCGAGAGTTGCCAAGGACGAAGATTCAAAAAAGAAGTTTTGGAAGTCAAATACAATGACAAAGACATTGCCGAAATATTGGACATGACGGTTGATGAGGCCGTAGATTTTTTCAAGAATAGTCAGGCCAAAATTGCCGATAAGATTCAGCCGTTGCAAGATGTTGGTCTGGGTTATATCAAGCTCGGCCAGGCTTCTAACACGCTTTCGGGAGGAGAAGCTCAAAGAGTTAAGCTGGCGTTTTTTCTTGGAAAAGGAAATGCAGACAAAGGTAAAACACTATTCATTTTTGACGAACCGACCACAGGCTTACACTTTCACGACATCAAGAAGTTGCTTAAAGCCATGAATGCACTTGTTGACCAAGGTGATAGCGTCATTATCATTGAACACAACATGGAAGTAATAAAAAGCTCCGACTGGATCATTGATCTAGGCCCAGAAGGCGGCGATGCTGGTGGCTATGTGTGTTTCGAGGGTACTCCTGAAGAAATGGTAAAAATCGAAGGTAACTACACCGCAGATTTCTTGAAAGAAAAGTTGGCTTAACGAAATGAAAACGCCCTTGGTCTTCAAGCTGATTCTTTTGCTAGTATTAGCGTGGCGTTTGATAATTACCAACCAGAAATCAACCAAACCTTCTGAAAAAGGTTACATTAATCTTTGGGATTTGTCGGTAAATGAGTTCCGAAAACCCAATCCTGAAATAGAACCGCGAGAGGCCATTAAAAGGTTTTACAGAGATTTCGTTAGAGAAAACTCAAATCAAAATCAATTGTACTTTCTATGTTTTTTAGCTAATAAACTACAAAAACACTATAGTAAAAGAGGAATTTTTCGATTTTTTTGGTACGACCAGCACCTTGTGGTAGCATTCTTTCAGTCTTTGCATTTACTAAAGTTGGAGAACGAAAGGAAATGTTTTGCAAAAATTCTAACAAACCTAAATACCGATAGTTTTAGAAAAGTAATGAATAACGAAATACCAGAGTCAAATGCTTTTTTGGAAACGAATCAGGATTTTGACCAATTTTACCTCGAATTTGATCAAATGTTTGATTTCGGTAAATATTGTGAGACTTTAGTAAACCAATTTTATGCTGATTAAAAATACCCGTGCCATCATATACTTACAAGCCTCCATGTATCTGGCGGGCATAATTGGTCTAAGTATATCTTCAACACAAGCTTTTTTCCAATTGTTGACACCATTTCACCTATTGTCCTCATTTATTTTCTTGATTATAACTCAAGACAAACGAAATACTGCCTTTTGGCAATTTGTACTTACGGCCGTTTCATTGGGTTATTTCGTTGAAGTTTTGGGAGTAAAAACGCAAATGATTTTTGGAGCCTATCAATATCAGACAACTTTAGGTTTTAAAATCTTTGAAGTGCCACCTATGATTGGTATAAATTGGTTTCTTATGGTTTTCTGTGCAGGAGTATTGATAGATCAAACTTTTAAATCAGACAAAAACATAATTCTAAAATCTACATTCGGAGCTACCATATTAACTATTTTTGACTACATAGCCGAGCCAGTAGCAATAGACCAAAACATGTGGACTTGGACTTTTGGAGTGCCACCATTGCAAAACTATATTGCTTGGTTCTTGGTAGCATTTGTCTTGCTTTTCGCTTTTTTCCGACTAAAATTCACGAAAAATAATCCACTTGCTATTGCACTATTCATCTTTCAGTTAATATTCTTTGGAGTACTCAGATTTTTGATATATTTACAAGGTTAAACACCTTAAATATGAAAATTGATGCTCACCAGCATTTTTGGAATTATGATTCTGAAAACTATTCCTGGATTGACAACAGCATGTCCAAAATCCAAAAAGATTTCTTACCAGCAGACCTAAAACCCATATTAGACAAAAATCAAATTGACGGATGCGTTTTGGTTCAAGTAAATCAAACCGAAGACGAAACCACGTATTTTAATTCTCTGGCTGAGCAGAATGACTTCATTAAAGGAGTAGTAGGTTGGACAGATTTGCTTTCAAAGGATTTAACAGCTCATCTTGAAGATTACTCAAAATACCCTAAAATCAAGGGTTTCAGACACATTGTGCAAGGAGAGCCCGTTGGATTTATGCAAAATCCTGATTTCGTAGCTGGAGTTCAAGAATTGGCCAAGTATAACTTCACTTACGACATTTTGATTTATCCAACGCAACTAAAAGACGCCAAATATTTGATTAAACAATGCCCGGACAATAAATTCATTATAGACCATCTGGCTAAACCTTATATAAAAGAACAAAAAATAAGTCAGTGGGGAAACTACATGCAGAAACTGGGTGAAATGCCTAACGTCTATTGCAAAATTTCAGGAATGGTTACCGAGGCCGATTGGCAAAATTGGAAGAAAGAGGACTTTTATATTTACCTAGACGTAGCCTTAAATAGCTTTGGAATTGATAGACTTGTCTATGGTTCTGACTGGCCCGTTTGTCTCGTAGCAGCAGAATATGAGGAACAATTAGATATAGTTAAGAGCTACTTTCAAAAACTTAGTCTCACGGAGCAAGACAAAATATTTGGCGGAAATGCAGTGAGATTTTATCGGTTGTAAGGATTATTCAAAGGTTAGGACTTTACATTCTAAAAATTAAATATAGTTTGTAAAACGATAAATAATAATTTACATTTACAAAAGGTAATACCTGCAAAAAAAGCAGGTTTAAATGCAATAGAGTAATGGTTAAAGAATCATCCGTATTAAACGAAATTTCAAATTTTATTGCTGGTATGAATCCAGAAAAAGTTATAAATTTCAAAGCGTCTGACTCGTCTCAAGATCGGTTAGAGTTCCTTTTATCCAAACAAAAAAAAGAATCACTTTTGGAGGAAGAAAAAACTGAGCTGGAACACTATTTGATTATTAATAGAATAGTAGGTCTTGCAAAAGCTCGAGCGTTGAAAATGTTGTAAAATGCGAAAGTCACTATCCCAAGCCACAAAAGTTTTTGTTGCAGAGAGGGCAAACTACAGGTGTGAATACTGTTTAATTTCTGAGAATCTTTCCTTCTACAAATTTCAAATTGAGCATATAATTAGCATAAAACATGATGGTGACGACCAAAGGGAGAACTTAGCATACTGTTGTCCTGAATGCAACTACTCCAAAGGAACTGACATCGGAACCTTCATTCACAATAAATTAACTCGTTTTTTTAACCCTCGAACAGATAATTGGATGGACCATTTTACTATAAAAAATGGTGAAATAATTGGAAAAACGGATATTGGTAAAGCAACTGTTAATATCTTGAAGTTTAATCAAATAGATCGCCTTATTTTTAGAAATCAATTAATTTCAATGGATTTATACTTCTAAATTGGATTCTTTCCTTTTACCAAAGCTAAGATTTGCCACCCACTAAAACCATTTAAATTTACTTTTCATCAAAACAAAACTATGAATAATATCTTCGAAACACCCAAAATAAAAGAGCTAATACCTAAAATTAAACAGTTTTTAAAAAAGCATCTTTATGAACTGGAAACGCCTGAAAACCTAAATGGGCTATTCTCAAAAATAGAACCTCTACTCTTAGAAAAACGAGAATTAGTGAAAAAAGAAGGCCTTTTTGGTTTACACCTTTCGGAGGAAGAGGGTGGAAAGGGCCTTTCTCTCTGTGAATTTGGACAAATTTCAGAAGTTTTGGCTTATTCACCTTTTGGTCATTTTGTTTTCAATACTCAAGCTCCTGATATCGGGAATACCGAATTATTGCACAAATATGCCTCTAAAGAACTCAAACACAAATACTTAAAACCGTTGCAAGAGGGTAAAATCAGAAGTTGTTTTAGCATGACTGAACCTGAATTTGCAGGTTCAAATCCCGTAATGATGGGTACAACTGCCATAAAAGATGGCTCAGATTATATAATAAATGGTCATAAATGGTTCACATCTTCAGCCGATGGGGCAGCTTTTGCCGTGGTAATGGCTGTAACAAATCCAGAAGCGGCTCCACATCAAAGAGCGAGTCAAATAATTGTTCCTTTGGATACGCCCGGATATGAATTTATCAGAAACATTCCAATCATGGGTCATGCGGGCGATGGATGGGCAAGCCATGCCGAGGTAAAATACAACAATGTCAGAGTCCCACAGACCAATTTGGTGGGTGAAGAAGGAAGTGGATTCAAACTCGCACAAGAACGCCTAGGACCAGGTCGGATTCACCACTGCATGCGGTTTATCGGCATTGCACAACGCAGTTTTGACCTCATGTGTCATTATGCTCTCAAAAGAAAAATAACAGATGATAAAACTCTCGGTCATCAGCAGTTTATACATGGTTTTATTGCCGAGTCCAAAGCAGAAATTGATTCTACTCGCCTTCTGGTACTCAATACAGCCAAAAACATTGACGAATTTGGAGCATCCGCTTGTCGTGACGAGATTTCAGCAATCAAATTCCATACTGCCAACATGATGTTGCGGGTAGTGGACAGAGCCATTCAAGTACACGGTGGCCTTGGAATGACCAACGACGTTGTTTTATCGTATTGGTATGCCCACGAACGAGCCTCAAGGATATATGACGGAGCTGATGAGGTGCATAAGTCAGCCTTGGCAAAAAATATTCTTAAAAACTTTAATCCGGTTTCATTATGATTTCAGACGAAGCTAAAGAAATAAGAACCGGAGAAGAAATTGACATATCGTCTCTAGAGTTTTTTTTGAACCAAAACATAGAGCATTTCGGCAAAATAACTGGCATAAAGCAATTTCCTGGAGGGTACTCTAACTTAACCTACCTGATTCTGACCGAAAACAAAAACTACGTACTACGCAAACCGCCCAAAGGTGCAAAAGCGATCAAAGGAGGGCACAATATGCATCGAGAGTACGAAATATTAGAAAGTTTGACAAAAGCAGGCTTTGACAAAATACCAAAACCGATATTTTACACTGGTGACGAATCAGTATTAGGCAGTGAATTTTACTTAATGCAAAAACTAGAAGGTACAATTCTAAGAAATTCCGAATTTAAGAAACAAAAAGAGTTTCTAAATCCTGAATTAATGGCAAAGTTGTCCCAACAAATATGCGAAACACAGGCAGAATTACACAAAATTAAGATAGAAAACACCCCACTTCAGAACATTGGAAAACCAGATGGGTATATTGCGAGGCAGGTAACAGGATGGCATGATAGGTATCTGAATGCAAAAACTGACGATATAGAAACGGAGTTATTGGTTTTCAATTGGCTCACCGAAAATATGCCAGTTGAAATAAAACCAACACTGTTGCACAACGATTTTAAATATGACAACGTAATATTTGACATAGAAAATCAAAAGATATTGGCGATTCTGGATTGGGAAATGGCAACCATTGGTGATCCAAGAATGGATATTGGAACTAGCCTCTCCTATTGGTGTGAAGCTGGAGATGGTGATTTTGAGAAAAACTTTAACCTGAGTTGGCTTCCGGGGAATTACACCAGAGAAGAATATGTGGCACATTATCAAAAAATAAATCCAGAACTCGATTTATCAAATATTCTTTACTTTTATGTTTTTGGTTTATTCAAAAATGCCATCATCATTCAGCAGATATATGCCCGATACAAACGTGGCCTTACGGATGATATGAGATTTGCCAATCTGATTCTCGGAGTGAAGGCCCTCATGCTAAAATCTTACAATTCTATTCTGGAAAACAGAATGCTTTAACAGAACCATATAGACACAAAAAAAGGGGCTTAAAGCCCCTTTTCAATATCGTCCTAACAAAATTATCTGTTCAATATCAAGCTTTGAGTCATAGCCTCTGTGCCATTGATTACTCTCACGGTTAGGTTAGTTGTAACCATACCTTGTGGTAGAGTGTAGGCTTTTCTAAGTTGCTTAACCGTACCATCCATTTTCATAACCACTCTACCATCTTGGTTAGTAATATCCACCGAAATGTTGTCAGTGTCTCTCATACCCGTTAATTTCAGGTTGAACTCACCTTGTGTTGGGTTTGGCCATACCCCGATTTCTTTAGTTATGTTTCTACCCTTTCCTGAGGTAAACATAGCACCTTCTTTGCTGGCACTCGAAACAGCCATTCTACTGTTGTCTTTTACCCAAACTCCACCTTTAAGATAGGCAACATCTGAATTGTCATTCAATTTAACATCAACTGTATTGTTATCAGTAGATTTCAACACCCAATATTCTGTTTGGTTGATTTCTTCTACATCATAATCCAATTCAGAAGCCACTTCTAGCGGATTTCTAGCAATATATTGGGCTTCAAGAGCATTTCCTGACATTTTGCTCACTTGGAAACTTTTTAAACTTGAGCCATCGCCTACAGGAAATTCAAAAGAACTGTTACCTGTCTTTTTAACAGAACCAGAAACGTGCGACAAATCGCTTGCTCCATTATGAATAGCATGGTCTCCCAATTCCAATGCAGAACCGTTATTACTTGAAACGATGCCTTTTCTAAATGAAACCTCCTCAGAAACAGAAACTGGAGTTTGAAGATTCACATCATTCTCAACAGCCACTTTTGACATTTCTGCCATTTGAGTACCTGAAATAGTTTGTGGAGTTGTTCCATCAACCACAACTTCACCTTTAGAAACTAATTTTGCATTGTTTTTAAGGTCACCTTTTAGATGCACTTTACCATTGTTAGTGATTTCACCCGTGTTGGTAACATCAGTTCCGAAACTTACCAAGGCTCCTTCGCTAATGTGAATTTTTGTAGAGTTAACCACCTGAGCAGATACAGAGCTAACAATTAGTCCTAGGCCGATTGATAGTATTACTTTTTTCATATATTTTTTTATTTATTTCTAAATCCTGAGATAAAATTACTTTTAAAGAAACACAATTAAAAGCATTGAATTCATTTTTTATTAAATGGTGAACGTGCTTGAAATTAAATTCATACCAAAAATAATACCTTTAATTCATAAAACCATTCAAACGCATCCATTCTTCGAGTCGGGCTGGCCAAATGGCCACAGGGCCTTTATTGGTTTTCTTCATTGAAAATCCATGTCCACCTCTATCGTAAAGGTGCATTTCTGAAGCTACTCCATTCTTTCTTAGTGCTTTATAATAATTTAAGCTATTATCCACATGAACCCAGTCGTCGAAAGCATGAACCAAAAAGGCAGGCGGAGTATCCTTATTCACCTGCAGTTCATTAGAATAAGATTCTATTTTAGCAACCGGAGGATTTTTACCAATTAGATTGTCCCTAGAACCCATATGACTAATTTTATCAGAAAAAGAAACCACTGGATACATCAAAATAGTAAAATCGGGTCTTACACTTATTTGAGGATTGGTTATTTCACCTATCTGATTAGAAAAATGCGTTGAAGCCGTAGCAGCCAAATGCCCACCAGCTGAGAAACCCATTATCCCTATTTTATTGGCACTCACCCCAAACTTCTCTGCATTTTGCCTGATATACCTAATAGACTGCTGAGCATCTTGAAGTGGTCTAACTTCCGCATTCTCAAAAAGTTCGTCTTGGGGTAGTCTATATTTCAAAACAAAAGCAGTAACTCCTTTACTTGCAAACCACTCCCCTATGCTCGTGCCCTCATGATCCCAAGCCAATATGGCATAACCTCCTCCTGGACAAACTATAACAGAAGCGTCAGAAGTTTTCTTTTTGGGCTTTATAACTGTAAGCGTTGGCACTGTGATGTCATTTATTCTGGTGATGCCATCTTTTTCTTTCACAACATTCTCCTTTTTCGATACCGCCTCGGGCTTCAAACCAGGGGAATTACCTTCATATAGAGGAATAATAGGATATTGTGCTAAGAGTGTTTGACTTACCAACATTAGTGCAAATAGTTTTTTCTTCATTTTTATAGGGTTGAATAATTAAAAGATCAATGACTATTCTTGGGCTATTTCCAAGACTTTGAATTCTGTCCTACGATTTATCTGGTGCTCCTCTTCGTTTTTGGCTTCTTGAATAATCAATTCAGTCTCACCATACCCTTTGGCAGTAAGTCTTTCTTTAGAAATTCCTTTTATGGCCAAGTAATTAATTACTGACTCAGCACGACGTTGTGACAGTCTGCTATTGTACAAATCAGACCCTCGTGTATCGGTGTGAGAGCCCAGTTCAATTTTAATGAGGGGATTGTCCTTTAATATCTGGACCAATTTATCCAATTCAACTGCGGCGTCGGCTCTGATATCGAATTTATCGAGATCATAATAGATATTTTCAAGCCTAAATGTTTTACCAACAAAAAGCTTCTCAAGATTTATTTCTGTTTGGAAAGTAGTATCGGTTACCGCTTTTTTAAGTAGAGGATATGGAATACTTCTGCCATACATTGAAAAACCTTCTCTTTTAGTTAGATAAGTGCTTTTTTCGACCAAAATCACATAATCCTCATCTTCCTCCATTTTTACTGGGCCAAACTTTCCATTTTGTGTAAAAATCTCAGCAAAATCAGACTCTACCCCTCCATCCAGCTTATAAATTCTTACCAAAGCGGAGTCTATGGAGACTTTATCGCTCTTCACCATACCCTCCAAGTAATAGTTGGCGATTTTCTGAGACTTAGAATTTGGATTATTCGGGTCGTTTTTATTGACATTATTTGGATTATTCGGATCGTTGGGGTCATCTACTTTCGCGACTTCATCAACAGGCTTAGGTGGGGCCAAATAATAATAGATGTCGTCATTTCCTTTTCCACCAGCTCTGTTGGAAGTGAAAAATATATTTCCAGCATCGTCCGAAGAATAACCAAAGTCGTCCATAGAGCTATTGTAAGGCAATCCCAGATTTTCAACTGTAGTTTTACCACCAGACCTAACTGCAACAAATATGTCTAACTTTCCAAGACCAGGATGTCCATCAGAAGCAAAAAACAATTTACCGTCAGCAGATACAAAAGGAAACATTTCGTCTCCGGCAGTATTGATGGCTTTTCCCATATTAGCTGGGTTACCAAAACGGCCAGAGGCGTCCATATTTACCCTATAAATATCTAATCCACCACTTCCTCCGGCACGATTCGAACTAAAATAGATGGTTTTTCCGTCTCTAGAAAATGCTGGGGAGCCATCCCATGCAGAAGAATCCGAAGCCGAAACGAGCTTTGGTTCTGTCCAACCTTCGTTTGGAACATTCCTGCTTATGTACAAATCCACATCAGGAGATATATCCTTACGCTTACCTGAATTTCCTCTTGCGAAAATCATTATTTTTCCGTCCGGAGAAAATGTTGGCGTCCCTTCGTTTCTGTCGGGATCAAGAATATTTTTACTCAATGGCTCAGCTGGTCCAACAGTGCTAAAATCTGCAGAAACCTTGGATTGATATATTCCTAGAAAAGGGAGACCATTAGAATAGACTTTGTCTTTTTTCGAGGCTGAATAAATAAAATAACCGTCTTTCACAATTCCCGAAAACTCTATATTCTCCGTATTGATGGCCGATAAATTCTTAAATTCAAGTTCTGACTTTTTGGTCTTAATGTCAGATATTAGCAAAAGGGTGTTCAATTCCCTCAGTGCACGTTCGTTTAAGACTTTATTTGTTGATTTTGAATCAATGTATTTTTGAAAGGAAACCTTGGCTTTGTCATACTCTTCGTTGGCTTTAAGGGCGTAGGCATAATAAAAACTCGCATCATTGTTCACAAAACCAGCCTCAAAAGCCTTCTCATAAAATGGAATAGATTCTACCCAACGATTGGACAAACGATAGGCTTCAGCAATTTTAAAGTTCAATTCACCTTTCTTTGATTCTTCTATTTCCTTTACTTTTGAAAATTCCTTTATAGCAATATCATAATAGCCGCTTTCGAAACTGGTCAGACCTTTTTTATAACTCTTCAACTGAGCTTGCCCAAGAAATGAGGATAATATCAGAACAGTAAGTAAGGTGTATCTCAAAATAAAAGTCTTAGATGGTATAGAATGTATCGAAAACATATTTGTTAAGGTTATTTTCTGATTTGAAACAAATATAAAACGCCTTTGGCTTTTTATTGTTGTAAATACGTAGATTTTGACCAAAAAGGAAAGAATTAAAGACAATATCTTTAGCCTATAAATTTGAAATTTCGAAGTAAATAAGAAGTTATGGCAATTTGCGTCTACTAATATTGATGCAAATCAGCATAAGCTCAAAAAATATAACAATTTAAATTGAAGTGTAAATATTTTCAAAATCTATAAAAAGGTATCAAAGAATAGCCGAAAGTAGATGGATTCCGCCGTCCTTACTTCATTTCTTACTAATTTTCAATAAGTTAAATTATTGTTAACAGCAAAGTATTTTCTAGATTCATTAGGTTGGCAAGATAATTGTCCCTACTTTTACAAATAGTTCGAGTTTTTATTTCGTTTGCACATTTTGGGTTCAGTTTTGTTACTTTGATTTTGCTGCGTTGTTTTAGCTCTTTTTTTTAATTTATTTAATATTTTTATTATGAACATTTTCGCAGCAAAATTGAATTACGACACTACTGACGAAACTTTACAAGCCGCTTTCGAAGAATTCGGAGAAGTTGATTCAGCAAAGGTTATCATGGACAAATTTACAGGCCGTTCTAAAGGCTTTGGATTTGTTGAAATGTCTAACGACGCAGAAGCAAGAAACGCTATCAATGCATTGAACGACTCAGAATTAGACGGTCGTACTATCGTTGTTAAGGTAGCTGAGCCAAAAGGCGACAGACCACAAAGAAGAGAGAGATATTAATTCTCATTTTCAGATAGAAAAAAAGCCTTTCCAACGAAAGGCTTTTTTTATGCCCAATTTTTTGAAACACTCCTTTAAAAATAAATAGAATCTTATTTCTTCTTCAAATAAGTATATTCCAATTCTTATTCATTGCATTTATATTTAATACTTTGATAAAATAAACTTCATTCAAAACCCACAAAATAAAGATTCGATTAAAAATTGGACATTTTGGGCTTATTATTAGAAAATAAATTTGGAAATAAAATATTTTATTATACATTTGAACCGATTTCGAGTTTTTTCTTCGTTTGTCTGAATGGTTTTCTTTTTTGATTTATCGTTTTGCTACGTTGTTTTAGCTCTTTTTTCTTAATTTTTTAATTTTTATTTAAATGAACATTTTCGTAGCAAAATTGAATTACGACACATCAGATGACACTTTATTAGCAGCATTTGAAGAATTTGGAACTGTAGATTCAGCAAAAATTATTTTTGACAAATTTACAGGACGCTCTAAAGGATTTGGTTTCGTTGAAATGCCAAACGACAGCGAGGCTAAAAACGCAATCAGCTCTTTGAACGAAACAGAATTAGACGGACGTACCATTGTAGTTAAAGTAGCTGAACCAAAAGGCGAAAGACCACAAAGAAGAGAAAGATATTAATTGCTCTAATGCAAATCAAAAAAGCCCTCCACTAGAGGGCTTTTTTTATGTGTAAACTTCATAATTACAGCCACTTATCATAGCCTTCGGGCAATTTCCACTTAGATTTTGGCTCGAAATACCTCCAAAGGGCCGACGAAATACTTCTAGCAGCACGATACCCTTCATTGTTCTTGTTCCATTGAGTATCTGTTTGATTTTTGGTAATCATACAAAAAACATAGTCGCCATGCGGAGCATGCACCAACATCACCTCAGATTTTGACCTATCCACGGCACCTGATTTATAGGCAGTTTTGATATTTTCCGGTATTTGTGAGAGACCTTCACCATCCCAATATTGATTGCCCAATGTTTTGTACATTCTGTATGAAGCATCTTTCGTGAAAATCTCCCCTTTTCTGAGCATCTTCATTAATGTTGCCATTTCTCTAGGTGTTGTTTGCCCCCAACCATACATTTTTTGAAAACTCCTTCTACCCTCGGTCCTTGAATTCACTCGGGTACTTTTCAAACCCAGCGAATCCATCAGATAATTAATTCTTTCGCCTTTAACTATACCTTGAAGCCATAGACTTGCGGAATTATCCGAAACCGACTCCATCAAATAAATAAGCTCTGAAACAGGAATCTTGGTGCTGTCACGAAACGAACCCACAATGCCATCATCGTACTTCAAGGAATCCTTGTAAGTTAAGACCTCGTCATATTTTAGTTTTCCGTTTAAAATATGAGAAAAAGTAGCAATCATGATGGGTATTTTTATCATACTAGCCGTTGGAAAAGTAGTATCCGCATTAACAGCGGCAAACTGTCCCGTTCTCAGATTTTCGACATACACGCCTATCTGACCATCGAAGCCTGAGGTTTCTTTTTCTAATATTTTCTGGAGTTTCAGGTCAACTTTGGTTTTTTGTGAAAAAATATTAAAGCCGAAAAATAAGAATACTAAGGTAATTATAGATTTATTCATCGATGAAAATTTTAGAATGTTTACCTAAAAATAGGAAAAACATTTGTATGCACTGAGTTATAAAAAATATAAGTTTGGCGTATCATTAGTTTTGGCGTAATTTTGCGGAAAATTTAAAAATATATGGCACTTAGAGCAGGAATAGTAGGATTACCAAATGTAGGAAAATCAACCTTGTTTAATGCGGTTTCGAGCAGTGCAAAGGCACAGGCGAGCAACTACAGATTTTGTACGATTGATCCCAACGTAGGTTTGGTAGACGTTCCTGATACAAGGCTTGACCAACTTTCGGAGATAGTAAAACCCAATAAAGTGGTACCTACACAAATTGAAATTGTGGACATTGCTGGTCTTGTAAAAGGTGCCAGCCGTGGTGAAGGTCTTGGAAACAAATTTTTGGGAAATATCAGAGAGGTTGACGCTATCATCCATGTGGTGCGTTGTTTTGAAGACGAAAACGTGCTAAGAGAAGAAGGTGAAATAAACCCAGTTAGTGATAAGGAAATTATTGATATTGAGCTTCAGTTCAAGGACTTAGACAGCGTTGATAAAAAAATACAAAAGACGCAAAAGCAGGCAAGAGTGGGTGGAGATGCCCAAGCTAAGTTTGAGTTGGATGTGCTTGAAAGAGTGAAAGCTTGGCTTGAGCAAGGTAAAAACGTAAGGATGATGGGCCTTACCAAAGAAGAAATGGTGGCCATTGATGATTTGTTCTTATTGACCGTGAAACCCACAATGTATGTGGCTAATGTTGATGAAGCTTCAATGCACACGGGAAATAAGTACTCAGATGCTCTTAAAAAAGTGGCAGATGAAGAAGGTGCCGAATTGGTGGTATTGAACAACTCCATAGAGGCCCAAATAGCCGAAATGGAAGACCCAGACGACAAAGCTTTGTTTTTCGAAGAGTATAAAATGGCTGAACCAGGACTAAACCGACTGATAAGATCAGCTTATAAACTGTTGAACTTGGCAACCTATTTTACGGCTGGTGTTCAGGAAGTTAGAGCTTGGACTATCGGTAAAGGCTGGAAAGCACCGCAAGCGGCAAGTGTGATTCATACCGACTTTGAAAAAGGCTTCATCAAGGCTGAGGTTATCGCTTTTGACGATAGGATTAAATATGGAACTGAGGCAGCTTGTAGAGAGGCGGGGAGACTTAGAATTGAAGGAAAAGAATATATCGTTCAAGACGGAGACGTAATGCATTTCAGATTTAATGTATAAATATTTTTTCGGCAAGTTACTTATTTCAAGAGACTTAAGAAAAAAATAAACAAAAATATTTTAGGAAAATTTTTCTACTAAAGATTTAATTATTCAAAAAAGTCAGACCTTCATGGTTTGACTTTTTTCTATTTTAGGTAAAAAATAACCGCAGAATTTTGAAAGAATAATATTTGTCATTATTTTTAGAAACCAAACCCTACTATCTGAAGATAACTTTTACCATATCGCTTTTGATTTTTGCTGTACTATCCACCAACGCTCAATACACCAATCTCGGTGCCGGGGCTTATGGTCGAGCAAATTCTTTGGTTGCAGTTCCCGATATTTCCTCAGTTTATCAAAATCCGGCAGGCATAGCTTGCCTAAATGACAATTTTGTGGCAGTAGCTATTCACAAAACCTTACCTGTTGAGGGTCTTACAACGGTTGGATCTTTCGGACAATTAAGCACCAAAGTTGTAAATTTTGGCTTTTCGGTTGACAATTTTGGAGATCAATATTACCATGAAACTAGGCTTGGTATAGCGGCTGCCAAAAAAATGGATAAGGTTTCGATGGGCTTAAAGTTCTCATTGATGAACAATGCCGTGAAAGAGATGAGCAGCAGACAGACCTTTCTAGGCGAATTTGGCATACTGGCCATACCCTCGAAGTTCTTCAGCATTGGACTTCATGTAGTTAACTTCACCAGAGCCAAACTCTACGATTCACAAGCCTTGCCCACTTTTATCAATTTTGGAATTGGCCTAAATCCATCTAAAAAGATAAATATTAGCGGGCAAGTGGATTATCCTGTTGGTGAAAAGCCATTCTTAAAAATGGGCTTAAATTATCAAATAAAAGAAAGTCTTGGACTATCAGCTGGTATCAATCCAAACCTCAATTCCGTCCATCTTGGACTTAACCTTGACATCAAAAAATACAAATTTTCCTATGCCGTAAGTACGCACCCAAATGTAGGCCTATCCAATCATTTAACCTTAGCACTTTTGTTAAATGGAAAAAAATAAACATAAATTCCTCGCTTTTCTGATCTTTCTGATTTCTTTCAAAGGATTCGGACAATCCATCAATCGACCAGAAATCAACCTTGATGAATTCATACAAAAAATAGCCCCTATACAGACAGAAGATGCTAACTATGAGGATGTTTATGAAAATCTGTTCACGATTTATCAAAACCCATTGGACTTAAACAAGGCCGATATCGCAGACTTAAGAGCTTTGTTTTTCTTGACCGAAAATCAAATAAATGCCATTATGAACCATAAAAAGACATTTGGCAACTTCCTCAGTATTTATGAGCTACAAGCTGTAGAAGGTTTATCGATGGATGATATCAGAACCTTACTTCCCTTTGTTCAGGTAAAAAATGGCCTCGGTAGCACTCGCTTCTCGAATTTTACTAAAAAGGCCGTAGAGCATTATTTGGTCATTCGTGCAGACCAAACTCTAGAACCGAGTGCGGGATTTAAAGAAGATAAATTTGCGGGTTCACCTCAGAGATATTACACCAGATACCGAATGAGCCACTCAAAGGACTTTAGTATAGGTTTTGTGTCAGAAAAAGACGCTGGCGAACGTAATTTTCTGGATTATTACAATTTTCATGTGCAAGTTCAGAACAAAGGAATCGTAAAGAACCTAGTCGTTGGAGATTATTTAATGCAATTTGGCCAAGGTATGATATTTTCAGCTGGCTTTGCAGCCGGTAAAGGTAGTGAACCAGTTTATACCACTCGGAGAAGCAATGTGGGCATAAGGCCTTATAACTCAGTGGTGGAAAACGGTAGCTTTAGAGGAATTGCCAACACAATAAAAAATGGAAACTTCGAGATAACTACCATGGCGGCTCATAATAAAAGGGATGCTTCGGTGGATCTAAACGAAGAAACCCAGGATGATTTTTTTAGTTCGATACTATCTGCGGGTTTTCACAGAACTGAAACCGAAATTGCAAATAAAAACTCAATTAGTGAGACCAATTTAGGAGGAAATGTTTTGTATAAATTGGATCACCTCCAAGTTGGATTTTCTGTACTTCACACCTCTTTCGACAAGACTTTTCAGAAAAGAGAATTGCTATACAACCGATATGAATTTGTGGGAGACAAAAACACGGTTTTAGGCCCAAATATTTCACTTTCTTGGCAAAACTTCAATTTCTTTGGTGAGGCGGCCAGAAGTTCGTCGGGTGGTTTTGGATATATAACTGGTTTGGTGGGAAGTCTCGGACCCAAGGTAGAATGGGCTTTGAATTTGCGGAATTATCAACCCAACTTTCATACTTTTTATGGGATTTCTTTTGCTGAAGGAAGCCGAACTATCAACGAAAAGGGAATCTATAATGGCTTAAAATATATTATTAAAAAAGGCCTAGAAGTATCTGCTTTTTATGATTCATTTAGTTTTCCATGGCTGAAATATCGGGTAGATGCTCCTTCCTCTGGTCAAGATTATCAAGTTCGAATATTGTATAAACCAAATAAGATTTTTAGTCAATATATAGCTTTTCACAAAGAGATAAAACAAAGAAACAGCTCTGATAATAAGAACTTTACCCACCAGCTACTAGAAACTGACCGAAACAATTTGGTTCTAGGAACTGACTATATTTATAACACTTGGCTCAGATTACAAAGCAAACTCCAGTACAATGGTTTTGCCATAGAAAACACATCAAAATCAAACGGTTATGCATTTATACAAGATATTGAAACCAAAATAAAACGTTGCCAAATAAAGGGTAGATTGGCCTATTTTAATACCGATTCTTACGACAGCCGAATTTATGCTTATGAAAATGATGTTCTTTATGCCGTTTCTTTTCCTGCGTATTATGGCAAAGGTTGGCGATACTATTTGATTGGAAAAATGCCAATCAGTCGTAATTTAGATGCTTGGATTCGGATTGCCCAAACTAATGTAAGCGACAGAACCACAATTGGAAGTGGTATGAGTGAAATTGAAGACAACAGAAAGACAGATTTGAAGGTACAATTGAAGTATAATTTTTAGCAAATGAGTAATATAGTTATAGAAAACGAAAATTTAAGAGCGACCATAAATCCTTTGGGAGCGGAATTGGTAAGTCTTTTGAAATTAGATGACCACACAGAATATATGTGGGACGCCAATCCTGCATTTTGGGGAAAGACCTCGCCAGTATTGTTTCCGATTGTGGGAGGATTAAAAAATGACACCTATTTCTACCAAGGAAAGGAATATAAACTTCCGAGACATGGTTTTGCAAGAACAATGAATTTTGAAGTGGAATCTCAGACCCAAAATTCAGTTGTGTTTCTTCTTAAAAATAACCCAGAAACCGAAAAAGTATATCCTTTTGCATTTGAACTTCGATTGGCTTATACACTTATTGCCAACAAATTAGAATTAAAATATCAGATAACAAATCCGGATTCTAAGGCACTTTTGTTTTCTATTGGCGGACATCCTGCCTTCAAATGTCCTATAGAAAATGCATTGAATTACGAAGATTATTTCTTGGAATTTCATGAGAACGAAGATCTGAAGCGTTGGCCATTAAACTCGGCTGATTTGGTTTTAAATGAACCCTTGGAAATTTCCAAAAATACCAACAAGCTATTGCTTACCAAAGAATTATTTCACCAAGACGCACTGGTTTTCAAGCATTTAAAATCAGATTGCGTTACATTGAAATCTAAAAAGAATTTGAAACAACTAAAGTTTGAATTTAAAAATTTCCCTTATTTAGGAATTTGGGCGGCTAAAGATGCAGATTTTGTGTGTATTGAACCTTGGTGCGGAATTGCGGATTCGGCAGACACCAATCAGAATTTAAAGACGAAAGAAGGAATCATTTCTTTGGAATCAAAAGGAGTCTTTGAAAGGGGTTTTTCGCTAGAAATTTCTTGATAAATCACTGAATTTCAACATTCAAATTAAACTCGATACGTACCTCATCTTTGATTTTTATAAACTTAATTGGGCTTTTTGGTTGTATTTCGTAGTCACTCATTGAAATAACTTTGCAAGCATTGATGATATAGTTTTTAGCATTTATTTTTTTCAATGTCACATTCAATGTTTGCGGTTTGGTTTTACCAGAAATACTAATGAGCGTTTTAATACAATACTTATAGGCTTTGTTTACCTGTAATTCTTGTTCTTGATGATTTGGAACGGCGGTGAGCATTTCGACATTTATAAAAGGATGTTTTTCAGCCTTTAATGAGGTCGCTAAATCGTTGTTTATGAATTTGTTACTACAATCTAAGCTTTTTATTTTTACGTTAAAATTGGCTTTATCGAAATCTATTTGTCTAGTAGAATTATTAATACGGGCAATCAATTGTGCATTTTCGAAAGTATCATCACAAGCACAATTAAAATCTTTTACTGAGGTTTTTCCTTTCAATACCATCTTGCTGCCTTTCTTGATTTGATAATGAATCAATGAGGGATTAGTGAAAGAAGATAGAAACAAAACAATCAACAATCGGACTAACATTTGCTTAAATTTAAAGAAAAGAGGACTCAGTTTTATTTGAGACCTCTTTTACATTTTATTCTAATTAAAATCCTACAATCGCTTGAACTACAACTCCTTTGAAGCCAGCACCTGCCAATATATTGGCTGTTGGATAATCGTTATATTTCTGATTTACATATTCTGCTTTCATTAGTATGTTGTTAGTCACAAACCATCCAGCGGCAATTGCTGTACGATCAATACTTTGTTCATCCACTACTTTTGAAATCATCTGACCAGAGACAGTATTGTATTTTGCACCTACAAAAAGGTTCTCTTTTTTACCAAGTCTGTAAACAGCCTCTACCGCAACTTGATTGGCTTTCCTTTTGTCAAAATTCGCAACTTCCTCCGCATAAGATCCACCTTTAGAATTTTCTAATGTACCGAACACTTCCAAGCCATGAACTTTGGCGAAAACGTTGAACTGAACTGAAGCTACTTGGTTTGTAAATCCTGGATTTACCCTACCTGAAAAAGCATTTCCTGTTGTGGTTGCAGCCTCGGCCTCAGTCACATAGAAGTAATTACTACCCGTTCTATCTCCACCATAAAGTGTACTACGTCCATCGCTTTGGTTGTAGTAAAATGATCCTGAAGCTCTTACTCTTATTTTTTCTTGCACTTTTTTGTCATAGGCCAATTTACCATAAACAGAAGGGCTTCTTTTATAGGTTTCGGTAGTGCTTCCTGGCATTAGTGGCTTTTGGAAACCACCATTGATTAATCCATTAGACAAAGCCACCATTCCCAATAATCCATTTTTTTGTAAATAAACCTCCGCAGCAACCTCAGTAGCAAAAGCATCCATGATGTAGTTTTCTATGAACGGATTGTAAAGAGCGTGTCCTCCATCGCTTCTCCTGAAGTGCATGTCCCCGTAGTTTATTTCCATGTGACCGACTTTTACGGTTGCTAGTTTCATGATTTTATCCCAAAATTCGCCTTTGAATGGCACTTTGTCCATTTGAATGTAACCACCTTTTACCCAAGACTCATTGTGGTGGCGAGATGAAAGATAGGTAGTTAGATTCAACCTGATACCATCAGCAAGCTGCACGTCTGTGTACAAATTGGCTTGAGCAATAGCAAAACCAGATGCCAAACGTGGGTACAATTTCACAGCACCCGAGTTTTCATGGCTTAAGCTTTGAAAAGGTTGTGTAAAACCAGCACCAATTCTTACTTTTAATCCGTCAAATTTAGAATCTGTAATCTTAGGCGTTTCAAATACATTAATTCCAGTTTTGTCATATGCTCTAAGATTATCTATGTGTGCTTGTTGTGCTACTGTAGCTAGCGGCAATGATAATAAGGCTGTTACAGCTACATTTCTCATTTGTGAAATAAAAGTTCTCATATGTTTACGTTGTTTATTTTTTTAAGAATTACATCAAAAGTTATTTCAATTTCATCGTCCACCTTTATGGCTCCAGCCATGAAAGAAGGTGGCTTAATACCGTGGTTTGACATTAATATTTTCCTACTTCCTTTGATTTGGACGTCTCCGTTGTCGAGGTTGACTACTTTTAAAATCAAATCAACCGACTTGCTAACTCCACCAATTGTAAGATTTCCATTAACTTTTAAGGTGGACAAATCTCCCTTTGTTTCAGCAGAAAGCGTATTGGTGTATTCGTAGGTGATATAAGGAAACTTTTCGGCTTTCAGAGTTTTGTGG
Source organism: Lacihabitans soyangensis (assembly GCF_024343775.1). GTDB lineage: Bacteria > Bacteroidota > Bacteroidia > Cytophagales > Spirosomataceae > Leadbetterella > Leadbetterella soyangensis. The sequence continues at coordinate 46,387 of NZ_RJUF01000173.1, forward strand.
GTTCTTTCATCCATCAAATCTGAGTCTTGATGTGACTTCATAGAACTCACCTCCATTCTTACCACAGCAGCATTGATTTTCTTTAGATTTCCATCGACAATGGAGAAGTCGCCCGAGAAATTAAGTTTTGTAACAGCAGATGACCATTTGTGCATGGTGGAGTTACCAGAAATAAGAACTTTTGCAGATCTAGCACTGATTTTAGTTTGACTGTAAGCTAAACTCCCAACTACAAAGGCTGGAATGAATAACATCAGAATAGTTTTTACTTTCATTTTCTTTGATTTTTGATGATGCAAAGATTCACCAAAAACAAAGACCATCACATGACCATGACACCCATCAGTCGAGATAAGAATCACATCGTTATGTGACAAAAGTCACAATATAAAATATCTAAAAGTAAACAAAAATTGGCTTTTTCACCGTTCCAGTCGTTATCCCAAGAGGATTATTGAAGTAGTTATATTTTTTATAAATATTAGTCTAAATTGAAAAATAAGCACTCAAACTATTGACACTAGAAAAAAATGAAACATTTATATAATCAAAAAAAGACGTTGAAACAATTAGACGTTGATATGGTTTTTCTAAAAAAGAAATAAATGAGCAATATATTAGTAATAGGAGGATCTTCGGGAATAGGATTATCAACCACGGAGTTGTTAGTAAACAAAAAAAAGCAGGTATATGCCACCTACAATCATTCAGAAAACAAAATCGATGGTGCCACCTACTTTCATTTAGATGTTAATCAGCAAGAGTGGGATTTGTCGGTTTTGCCTGAAGTAATAGATGGCTTGGTATATTGTCCGGGAAAAATAAACCTAAAGCCTTTCGCAAGGTTGAAACCTGAAGATTTCATTGAAGACTACAAAATTCAGGTTTTAGGTGCCATAAAAGCAATCCAACTGCTTTTACCTAAACTGAAAAAATCAAGTTCGCCATCGATAGTTTTATTCTCTACCGTTGCAGTGCAAACTGGTTTTTCGTTTCATAGTATTGTCTCTAGTTCAAAAGGAGCCATTGAAGGACTAACCAGAGCTTTAGCAGCTGAGTTGGCTCCATCCATACGCATTAATTGTATAGCTCCCTCCATCACTGATACACCGCTCGCGGGAAATCTTCTAAACTCGCTAGAGAAAAAAGAGGCAAATGCACAGCGGCACCCCTTAAAAAAAGTAGGTGAGGCTAAAGATATAGCCCATGCAGTAGCCTTTCTTCTATCGGAGGAATCGAGCTGGATGACAGGACAAATTATGCATATTGATGGTGGAATATCAAACCTAAGAGTGTAAGTGATTGGGAAAAAGGCTGTAAATATTGTTTGGCTAAAAAGAGATCTTCGGGTACAGGACCATGCGGCTTTTGATGCTGCAGACAAATCAGAATTGCCAATTTTACCGATTTTTATATTCGAACCTAGTCAACTAGACTATCCAGATTGTTCTGATAGACACCTTTTGTTTCAGTATCATTCTATTTTAGGAATAAATGAGTTTCTGAGCCCTGCCAATATTAAAGTTGAAATATTTCACGAGGAAGCGGTACCTGTCTTCGAATACCTAAGTGAGAATTTTGATATTAAAACTGTTTTCAGTCATCAAGAAAGTGGAATTCTGCTCACCTATAAAAGAGACTTGGCAGTTAAAGATTTTCTTAAAAAGAAAAATATCGATTGGGTAGAATTTCAGAGAGATGGAATCATTAGAGGATCAAAGAACCGAATCGATTGGGATAAAAACTGGTATGCGGCCATGCACGCCAAAATGATAAAAAACACCTATCATTTGCAAGATAAAATCGTATTAGAAAATCCTTTTCCGCTTTCGGAGGATTTAAAAGAGCGACTAAAAGAGTACCCAAAGCGTTTTCAGCCACCTGGAGAGAAAAACGGACTTCGCTATCTAGACTCGTTTGCAAATGACCGTGGCCGAAACTATTCCAGACATATTTCAAAACCTACCGAAAGCCGCACTTCTTGTATCAGGATTTCTCCCTATTTAGCTTGGGGAAATTTGTCGGTGAAAATGGCCTATCAATATTTGTATGTTGCTCAGGTCCAAAAATCTTACAAAAGAGCGATTCAAAATGCAATGGTAAGGTTAAGGTGGAGAGATCATTTTTCTCAGAAATTTGAAGTTCAATGCCAGTATGAAACAGAATGTCTAAACCCCAATTATGAAAAAATAGATTGGTCAACAAACCCCGAACACATAAAAGCTTGGGAGGAAGGCAAAACTGGCCTCCCGCTTGTGGATGCTTGTATGAGGTGTTTGCACGAAACCGGCTGGATAAACTTCAGAATGCGTGCCATGGTAGTATCTGTGCTATGCCATCACCTGTTTATCGACTGGCGACTAGGCACTTATCATCTTGCAAGGCTTTTTCTTGACTACGAGCCGGGCATACATTACCCACAGTTTCAGATGCAAGCAGGTACTACTGGAATCAATACCGTCCGGATTTATAATCCAATAAAACAGTCAGAAGAGCACGATCCTGAAGGAATTTTTATAAAAAAATGGGTGCCTGAATTAGGTAATGTTCCAACGAAATATATCCATGAACCATGGAAAATGCCGGCACTGGAAATGCATCTCGCTCATTGCGAAATTGGCAAAGATTACCCCGCTCCTATTGTGGACTTTGATACCGAAATAAAGAAGAACAGACCGCTGATTTGGGGTCACAAAAAAAGTAAAGAAACCAAAAGTTTTAATCCTAAAATACTCGAATTACATGTCAGACCACAAAATAATTAGAACCGAAGATTTAGAACAAATGGAAACACGTTATCGTGCTTCATTTGTAAATTCCTTGGGCGGTTTCAAGAGTGTGGTGCTCATCGGCACCAAAAACAAAGAGGGCCGGGAAAATCTAGCCATTTTTAACTCTTTGATACACATCGGAGCCAATCCAGCCCTTTGTGCATTCATTGTTAGACCAGATGTTTCGCCAAGACATACGCTTGAAAACATCATCGAAACTGGCTTTTACACCATCAATCATCTTAATACAGACATATACAAATCAGCACACCAAACCTCTGCTCGTTATGATAGAGAAACCTCAGAGTTTGAGGCCACGGGTTTGGAAACAGAGTATTTGGAGGGTTTCTTCTCCCCTTTTGTGGCGGAAAGTAAAGTAAAATTTGGCTGTGAATTTGTTCAAAGGATAAACATAGAACTCAATGGAACGAGCTTGATCATTGGTAAAATAGTTCAAATCTCTGTACCTGAAGATTGTATTTTAGAGGACGGATTTGTGGACATAGAAAAGGCTGGAAGCCTGACTGTAAGCGGACTAGACAGCTATCATAGCACGTCTCGTTTAGCCAGACTAACCTACGCTAAACCCAATAAATTTCCAGAAGAGATTTGAAAAAGCAACATTTGCCCTCTAAGGTTTGTGTGGTTTGCGGCAGGCCTTTCGACTGGAGAAAAAAGTGGGAAAAAGTTTGGGATGAAGTAAAATATTGCAGCGAAAAATGTAGAAAAAACAAACCCAAAAATCTGGAAAATATTTAAAATTTATGAAAACGGCAGCATTGATATTTCCACATCAGTTGTTTGAAAACGCTGAAATACACAGCCAGAATGCTGATTTTTATATCATTGAGGAATATTTATTTTTCAAGCAATTCAATTTTCACAAACAAAAACTTTGGTTTCACAGGGCAAGTATGAAGTCTTACGAGGCATTTCTGAAAAACCTCGGCAAAACTGTATTTTATATCGATGCCCATTCAGACAAAAGTGATGTAAGGGCTCTGATTCCGTTTTTGAAAGAAAACGCTTACAATCAGATACTTTACACTGACCCAACAGACAATTGGCTTGAAAAAAGAATAATTTCCTGTTCTAAATCTCTCAATTTAAGAAGATTTGAATCTCCACTTTTTATTAACTCTACCAAAGAGAATATAGCGTTTTTCGAAACGAAGAAACGTATGTTTCAAGCGGATTTTTATATTTATCAAAGAAAAAAAACTGGAATACTGGTAGATGCAACTCAAAAACCGATCGGAGAAAAATGGAGTTTAGATGAAGAAAACCGAAAGAAATTTCCAAGTTCAAAAACTCCACCATTTGTTCAGTTCCCAGAAATTGAAAATATCCAAAAAGAAGCTTTCGAATACATAAACAACTCATTCAGAGATAATTTAGGAAAACTTAACACAACATTTAATTTCCCCATAGACTTCGAATCGGCCAAACGGTGGCTAAAGAATTTTCTGGAAACCAGATTTCATTCTTTTGGAGAATACGAAGATGCAATCGTAAAAAATGAGATAATACTGCATCACAGTCTACTCTCTCCGCTGATAAATGTTGGTTTACTTACACCCGATTATGTATTAGATAGCACATTAGAATTTGCGGCAAAGAACAATGTGCCTTTAAATTCTTTGGAGGGATTTGTGAGGCAAATAATAGGCTGGAGAGAATTTATCAGAGCTGTTTATGAACTCAAAGGCGTCGAAGAAAGAACCAAAAATTTCTGGAAATTTAAACGTAAAATACCGGCATCTTTTTACGATGGCACCACTGGCATTTTACCCGTAGACATCACCATCAAAAAAGTCTTGCAAACTGGCTACTGCCACCATATTGAGCGTTTGATGGTTCTTGGCAATTTTATGTTGCTCTGTGAGTTTGATCCTGTCGAGGTTTACAGGTGGTTTATGGAACTCTTTATAGACGCATACGACTGGGTAATGGTCCCTAACGTGTATGGCATGAGCCAATTTGCCGATGGCGGTTTGATGTCTACCAAGCCGTACATTGGCGGCAGTAATTATATCCTAAAAATGAGTGATTACCCGAAAGGCCCATGGCAGGAAGTCTGGGACGGACTCTATTGGAGATTTATTCATCAACACCGAGATTTTTTCAGTAAAAATCCTCGCCTAAACATGATGGTAAACATTTTTGATAAGATGGACGACCTGAAACAAGCCGCCCATCTTAGAAATGCCGAGGAGTTTTTGGGGAAATTATAGATTTGATTTACCAGCCAATACCATAATCTTCACCGTGATTACTGCTTCCTCCCCAGAAAGTTCCATGTTTCCAATCTAGAAATATCGCATTAATCGGACCACTTGTACGAGGCTGAAAATCAAGGGTGTATCCCTTGCTCCTTAGTTCGGCTCTCGTCCAATCTGGCATGGCATCGTTTAGCGTTAAAGCCCCTGGTTTTTTCTCGTGTTTTCCGAAAGAAGAATACATTTGGTAGGTTTTGAAGCTTGGTGCTTCACAAGCCTCTTGTACGGTCATTCCGAATTCTACCACGTTCAAGAAAAACTGCAATAACAATTGATCTTGCTCGTCTCCCGCTTGCTTAGCAAAAGCCAATACTGGTTTTCCATCTTTCAAGGCCATACTCGGTGTGAGTGTTACCCTTGGTCTTTTCCCAGGCTCCACCACATTAAATGGATTCTCCTTTGGATCTAGGACGAATGATTGCATTCTTTGGCTTAAACCAACACCTGTATTTCCAGCAATACAAGCGGGTACCCAACCTCCACTTGGCGTAATAGAAACCACCCAACCTTCTTTATCTGAGGCAATTACAGATGTGGTTCCAGAAGTAAATTCTTTCAAAAAATCCTCATTCATTGGGCCAGGATTTACTTTACCTACTTTATTGAAATTATTTATCAAGTCCAGATAAGGATTTAACTTATTTTCAAAAGGATACGGGTCGCCAGGTTTAACATTCGGATCGTTTTTCTCCCAATTGATGAGTTTCAAACGCTCTTTGGCGTAGTCTTTTGATAACAAACCTTTCATGGGTGATTTTGGCTCAAAAGCTGGGTCACCATAATAAAAATCACGGTCAGCAAAGGCCAGGTTCATACTTTGGTAAAGTGTATGAATGTACCTCGAAGTATTATAACCCATACTTTTCAGGTCAAAATTTTCAAGGATATTCAATGCTTGCAGCATTACGGGACCTTGCGTCCACTCTTGAAGTTTATAGACCTCATAACCTTTGTAATTGGTCATGGTCGGCTCTTCAATCTTCACTTTCCAATTGGCTAAATCCTGCTCAGTTATTAACCCGCCTTGCTCTTGTGTACCACGAGCAATTTCTTTGGCTATATCTCCTTTGTAAAATCTATCATAAGCAGCATAAATGGCTTCTTTTCGAGATTTTCCTTTTTTCAAAGCCTCCTGTTCAGTGTAAACTAACTTCTGCAAGGTCTGTAAAAGTTCGTTTTGAACAAAAATTTCGCCTGCTTCAGGAGCCTCTCTTTCTTTGCCCAAATGTGGCAAAAACACTTTTTTTGAATAGGGCCATTGTTTAATTTGAGCCTTTCCTTTTTCGATAGCATTCGCAGTTTGTGCCTCAATGGGATAACCTTCTGCCAATTGCATGGCTGGAGCCAAAACCTCCTTCAAACTCATGGTCCCGTATTCTGCTAACATTGTTAACAAACCACCCGGAGTCCCTGGCGTTACTGCCGCCAAAGGGCCAAATTCAGGCGGATAATTATAGCCTTTGCTTTTGTAAAAATCAGCTGTAGCACCAGTTGGAGCCACCCCTAGTGCATTTAGGGCTATTACTTTTTTGGTTTTGGGATTATAGATCAAAGCCTGCGTTTCTCCCCCCCAACTCAGCACATCCCACATCGTGCAAGTGGACGCCAACATAGCACAAGAAGCGTCGATGGCATTGCCTCCTTTGGAAAAAATCATTGCTCCTGCAGTTGCAGCCAAGGGTTTTCCGGTAATGGCCATCCAGTTTTTACCATGTAAGGGCGGTTTCTGAGTTTGTACCGGAAAAGTATTGAAAGATTGTCCAAAACTATGGAAACTGATAATTAGAAATAAGGTAAGTAGTTTATTCATGTTGAATTGTTTAGGTTAGGATAAAACAAATATGAGCATTAAAATTGAAAATTAAAAAGGCATATTTCTCACAATTTATTAGTTTTATAAATACAAATAAAGATTAGATGCCTAAAATAGAACATGTGGCCATGTATTGCCAAAATTTAGAGATTATAAAAGACTTTTATGAAAAATACTTCGGCTGTAAAACGGGACCAAAATACATCAATGCTGCGAAAGGATTCGAATCTTACTTTCTAAGTTTTGAAGATGGTAGTCGACTGGAAATCATGACGAAAACTTCTGTAAATGAATCTATTAACCCTAAAGAATTACTCGGACTTACACACTTGGCCATCAGTGTTGGAAGCAAAGAAAATGTGGACAAGCTCACAAAAAAGATAGAAGACGATGGCTATGAGGTAGTTGGACCTCCAAGAACCACCGGAGACGGATATTACGAAAGTGTGATTCTTGACCCCGAATTGAATCGTATCGAAATTACCATCTAAATAAACCGCAGAATAAAAGCCCGTTCTAATCCGATTTTAATTATCACGCATTAGAATTATATTTGTTGCTGCAATTACACTATAAACTACCCTAATGCTAAAAAAATCACTATTTCTAATTTTGACTTTTGTGACTGTTGCCAAAGCTCAAGATGCTGAAATCTTTAAACCGAACGACCAGAAAGTTATTTTTCGAGCGACTGAAATTCAAAATAATATAAAAATAGATGGTCATTTAAAAGACGATGAATGGAAAAATGCTATACCATTTGAACAGTTCATCGAGGTAGATCCATTTCAAGGGGCAATTCCAAAACACAAAACCATTGCGAGAGCTCTCTTCAATAAGCAATTTCTTTACATTGGTGTTTTCAATAGGGATACTTTGGGCAAAAAATCAGTCCGAGTAATCGACTTCAAAAGAGACTTTAATACCAGAACTTCAGATTATCTTGGAATGGCCATTGACGGTTTTAACGACGGACGTAATGCCATGGTATTCACCACCAATCCACATGGTGTACAGAGAGATTTTTTATCTTTTGATGCCACTTTGATAGACCTGGATTGGGACGGGCTTTGGAAAGTAAGAACCTCAAGAAGCGACTCAGGATGGTACGCAGAATTTGCAATTCCTTGGAAATCATTAAGATACAACAAACCCACCTCTGAAACTTCGGAATGGGGATACAACATTAACCGTAGCCGGAGAATGACCAACGAAAACTATGCTCTCTCATTATTCCCGAGGTCGTTTAATGTCTTGAGGATGGATTACGCCGGAAAGTTGGTCGGAATCAAACCTCCTCCACCGTCGCCCAACATAAGAGTGCAACCATTTTTATTGACTTCATTTGACAAATATCAAAACATAGCTGACAAAAAACCTCAGGATACACAAGTCAAAGTAGGTGGTGAAATTAAATGGGCCATAACTCCGAATTCGGTTTTGGACTTGACGGTAAACACAGACTTCGCCCAAGCCGATGCAGATAGACAGGTAAACAATGTAACGAGATTCAGTGTATTTTTCCCCGAAAGACGACAATTCTTCTTAGAAAATGCCTCGCTTTTTGGCACAAGCATCGGTCCTGCAGCAGATTTATCGGGCGGCTCCATGCGTATTCAACCATTTTTTAGTCGACAGATTGGCTTGGATGGATCTGGAAACCCAATCGCTTTAAATGTCGGCTCCCGTTTTGTGCATCGTTCGGCCAAGTCTAATTATGGAGCAATGTATATTCGCCAAAGAGACAATGGAAATTCACTCGGTACTAACTTTGGGATTGGTCGCTATTCGAGAAACTTTGGCGGCCAGAAAAGAATCGGTGGATTATTTACCACCAAACAAAACAGCCTAAATACCAATCTATCAGGCACTGTTGACGGTTTCTTCAGGTTTGATGCCGCCAATTCCTTAAACTGGATGGTTAGCACCACCTACGACACCCAAATCAAACAATCGGGTTTTGCGGGTTCTGCCCAATATTTTTATGCGAATAACCAGTGGAAACTTTGGTGGACACAATCTATCATCACCAAAAACTATAATCCTGAAATCGGTTTTGTATCTAGAAATGACATAATAGCCACCACACCAGGCATTTTCTATTATAACCGAGAGAAACTAGTACCACTCAAAAAAGTATTCAGGTCCTACGAGCCCAGTCTTTTGGTAGAAACTTATCATCAGGCAAGTACGAAAATCTTGACAGAATCCTCAGTGGGATTGAGTCCTTTCTGGTACCTGTTGCAATCGGGAGGTTTTATTGGGCATGTTTACACCATCTTTAGCCAAAATTTGCTTGAGCCATTTAGCCCACTTAGGGTTAAAATTGATGTTGGAAAATACAATTACGGAAGGCATACGATATTTTGGTCGAGCGACGGATCAAAGAAATTGAGTTTCAATTGGAACGGGGAATATGGTAGGTACTTTAATGGAAAGCTTAACACCACCACCTTCAGGATTAACTTCTCTCCGATTCCGCACATTGCCCTCAATGCATCGGCAAATAGAAATAAATTTACAAAGGTCGGTATCGAAAAAACAAACAAAACTGTCGACCTAATTGCACTAGAAGGTCGTTTGGCATTAAATCCGAGATTTCAACTAATTGGATTTTATCAAAAAGACTTATCGCAAAATGCCAATAACTACAATATAAGATTGGCATGGGAGTATCAACCTCTTTCATTCTTATATTTGGTATTCAACAATCGCCAATTTGATTCAACACTCAGGCCCGAAACTCGAGCCAGAGAGGATCACGCCATTGCCAAAATCAGCTACTTGAAACAATTTTGATTATAACTCATCCACCCAGAAATCGAATTCACAAGTGACAGAATTATATAAAAACAAGTACAGAATACCTTCTGCGAGACTTCAAAGCTATGATTACGCTAGCCAAGGGATGTATTTTGTAACGATTTGCACCAAATTCATGCAGCATTTTTTTGGAAAAATCATAATTGATTCGGTAAATGGAAAGGCAAAACTTGAACCGACTGAAATAGGCAAAATCGCCGAAACGGAATGGTATAAAAGCCTAGAAATGAGGCCTGATATGAATTTGGACATCGGCGAATTCGTTGTGATGCCTAACCACATTCATGGAATCATAATTATTGGCAAAAATGAATTTAATTCTGGGAAAAATTTATCGGAATTGAATTCCGATTTGAATTCCAATTCCGATTTGAATTCCAATTCTGATTTAAATTCCGATTCAAATTTATATTCGAATTTGCATTTGCATTCCAATTCGCATTTGCATTCCAGTACAGACGCGATGCATCGCGTCTGTACGCGATCCATATCCGCCATGCAATCCACATCCGCCACGCAATCCACATCCAAAAACGCCTTCGCATCGCAATCCAAAAACTTGGCCTCCATCATACGGGGCTATAAATCGGCGGTAACCACATATGCCCGCAAAAACAAAATCCGATTTGAATGGCACGTACGATATCACGACCATATTATTCGAAATGAGGAAGAATATCTCAGAATTTCCAATTATATCAAAAACAACCCATCAAAATGGCTTGATGACAAATTCAATAATTCGAAATAAATAGCACTTTGACCTCAATTTAAAAGACTCATTCACTATTTTTGAATAAAATAACCTTTTTCTAGAATGAACAAACTCTTCAGAATAACGCTAATCATAATCCTTATTTTTAATAGTACAATTTTCGCCCAAAAAAAGCCTGAATTTTTAACAAAATACAATGAGGCTTGGGTAGAAAATACTCTAAAAAGTCTAACACTTGAAGAAAAGATAGGGCAATTGCTCATGCCGAGAGGCAATACCTCCGGCAAGGGTTATGATCCTGAAAAGCTAAAAGTTTGGGTGAGAGATTATAAAATCGGTGGAATCGTATTTTTTGCGGGTCAACCTACCGTTCAGGCAAGGATTGTAAATGAACTGCAAGCCATGAGCAAAACTCCTTTGCTGATAGGGATGGATTTGGAGTGGGGAATGGCCATGAGGTTAGATAGCACCGTGCGTTTTCCATACCAAATGGCTCTTGGGAGTATGCAAGGAGGGGAAAATCTCATTCAAGAAATGGGAAATGAAGTGGGGCTACAATGCAAAAGGATGGGTGTACATATCAACTATGCACCTGTAGTTGATATCAACAACAATCCACAAAATCCCGTGATAAATTTCAGATCTTTCGGTGAAGATAAACTGGCGGTAACCACCAAAGCTTTTGCATATATGACAGGCTTACAAAACCAAAGAATTCTCTCAACCGCAAAGCATTTCCCAGGACATGGCGACACAGGGGTAGATTCTCATTACGACTTGCCCATCATTTCACACGACAAAGCACATTTGTCAGAAAATGAATTATACCCTTATAAATTCCTGATAGAAAATGGTTTAAGTGGTATTATGACCTCGCATTTGAGTGTATTGAACCTCGACACCACCAAAAATCTTGCAGCCACGTTTTCTGGAAAAATAGTCACGGATCTATTAAGAAAAGACTTAAAATTTGAAGGTCTCACCTTTACCGATGCCATGGATATGCAAGGTGCGGTGAAATATTTCCCAAATGGAGAGGCACTGGTAAGAGCTATTTTAGCCGGAAACGACATCCTTGAAACCTTCGAAGATGTTCCCACGGCAGTGGCGGCCATTAAAAAAGCCATCGAAAACAAACAATTGACTTTAGAAATATTAGATGAGCGAGTGAGAAAAATTCTTAAGGCCAAATCATGGGTGGGATTGGAGAACTACAAACCCATAGAGATCAACAACCTGGTGGAAGACCTAAATACTATAAAATCCGACTATTTGAATAGAGTCTTTGCTGAAAAATCGATAGTTACCCTAAGAAATAACCAAGAAATATTGCCTATCAAAGACTTGTCGAAAAATACAGTGATATTATCCATTGATGCCTCAGGAAACACACCGTTTCAAAGAATGGCTGCCAATTATACTGATACCAAATTGATTTCTATTGAACCAAACGGAACTTTGGAACAAAACAAAACCAAAATAGAAGAGGCTTTAAAAGCTGAAAATCTAATTATCGGGTGGCACTTGGCTAACATACGCCCAGGAGCCAATTATGGAATTAACGCCAACAATACCTTGATTATTAAAGCCTTATCGGAAAGAAAAAACGCTACCCTAGTAATATTCGGAAATCCTTATGCTCTTGGCAAAGTGGATGGTCTTGATAACTTTGATGGCTTAATATTGGCTAATCAACTCACCAAATATACAGAAGAGGCAGCAGCCATGGCTGTTTTTGGAGGAATAGAAAGCAATGGTAGGTTATCGGTAACGGTGAATGAAAAATTCAAATTAAATGATGGGGTCTTGGTTCAAAAAAATGGTCGTCTTGCCTATGGCACTCCCGAAATGGTAGGTTTGGACAGTAAAATTTTCAATGCCAGAATTGACTCGGTGATTAATATTGGAATAAAGGAAAAAGCCTACCCAGGTGCTGTAATGGAAGTTGCGAAAAATGGCAGGGTAATTTACCAAAAAGCATTTGGATTTCATACTTATGAGCAAGCCGATGATTTGAAAAATAAACTTAGAGCAAAAACTAATTTTGAAATTGGCAACAAATCTGATGTAATGGACAATCCGAAAGAATTACAAAATGCCAAAAACCTGGCTGTGACGAACGGAATTGACCCTAAGATATTAGGTATGGTTGATCTCAATGACTTGTACGACTTTGCTAGTGTTACCAAAATTAGCACCTCGGCCTTGGCGGTTATGCAGTTAATGTCAGAGAATAAATTTGACCTAAACCAAACCTTTGGAGATTACTATGAGCCATTCAAAAACTCCAACAAAGAGAATTTGACCTTTAAAAACATGCTCACACACAAGTCTGGATTAAAGGCTTGGATACCTTTTTGGATGGATTGTATAGACTCAGTGGCAACCATTGAAAAGGCAGTAAAAATGAACCCTGTCTTAGAGAACTTGGTGGTTAAAAATTATAAAAAACAGGGTATTTTTGCCAAAATATTGAAACTAGAGCCAAAATATACGTTCGACTATGCCGCCACCCTGAAAAAAGACAAGACTATCTGGACCAAAAGCTTGAATACAAAAACCATCACTTGGCTACCAGGGATTTTTAGTAACACAAAAACTGATCAATACTCGGTTGAGGTGGCGGATACCTTATTCATGAATAAAGATAGGGTGGCATTTATCATGAATCAAATCAAAGAATCCCCTGTAAAACCACAGCAAGGTTATGTTTACAGTGACTTGCATTATTATACATATCCAGCATTTGTTCAAAGTATAACCGGCCAAACTTGGGAAGACTACCTCAAAACAACTTATAAATCTCTCGGAGCTAGCACTTTAACATATAACCCACGAAGATTTTATGGTTTGGATAGAATAGTACCAACCGAAAAAGACACGCTTTTTAGAAAAACGCTGATTCATGGCCGAGTTCATGACGAAGGTGCAGGTATGTTAAACGGAATTTCTGGCCATGCTGGGCTTTTTGGTTCGGCAAATGACCTAACTAAACTCATGCAAATGTATCTGCAAAAAGGAAGTTTTGGAGGAAAGCAGTACATCAAACCTGAAATTATTGACCAATGTACTGACTATCAGTTCCCATATGAAGGCAATAGAAGAGGAATTGCATTCGAAAAGTTGGACTTTAACAAAAACATAAGTAATGGCCCACAAATGGCCTCTTCAAAAAGCTACGGGCATTCAGGCTATACAGGCACATATACTTGGGTAGATCCTGAATTGGATTTGGTCTATGTATTTCTTTCCAACAGAGTTTATCCAACCAGAGATAACACAAAAATTTCGTCCCTAAATATCCGTACTGAAGTTGGTAACCAAATAATAAAGACGATTAAAGGCAAGTAATTATAAATTTCCCTAAACGCCTGATAAATACATTAATATCAGGCGTTTTTTGTGTACTTTTAACCTAACTAAGGTTCTAAACTAGAAAAATAATGTCAACTTTAAACAAAAAACCCGTCCTTTCTATTCTCAATTTCCTTCTGTTTGCAGCAGTGGTTTATGTCAATACACTAGCCGTAACCTTACCTATAAACGGAAAAAGCACTGGAGAACTATCGGACCAATATCCCAATCTTTTTGTCCCTGCGGGCTTTACATTTTCTATCTGGGGAGTTATTTACTTACTACTTTTTATTTTCGTGGTATATCAAATTTGGGTTTCTTTTAACAAAAAAACAGTTCAAAAAGTCAGCATTCAGAGTCAAATTTTATTTGGGCTCACCAACATCCTAAATATGAGCTGGATATTGGCATGGCATTATGAAATGGTAACTTTATCGGTACTCATAATGATCGCCTTTCTGATAACGCTCATAATACTTTTCCTAAATAATGAAAAAATAAAGACCACAACTTTTATGGAGAAAATAGCGATAGCAATCCCTATAAACGTATATTTAGGCTGGATATCTGTTGCCACAATTGCCAACATTACCGCATTATTGGTCACTTTTGGATGGACAGGAAACCCACTTACCGAAAGTACTTGGACGATTATCATGCTCAGTATTGGTGCTGCCTTGGCGGTGGTTATGTTGTTCAGAAGAACCAACTTCGCTTATGCATTGGTCATCATTTGGGCATTTTACGGTATTTATTCAAAAAGGCAAACTTCTGCCAATCCTGAAATAGCCCAAACTGCATTGATTCTGATAGCTATAATTGCCTTTAGTTTTGCCTACATTTTATTCAAAAATTTGAGGAGTAAATTTTAAAATTTCCTCACCAGGTTCAAAAAAAATATTCTAGCCTGACTCCTTGGCATAGCTTTTGAATTTGAAGATTCAAAACAAAGCAATTTTTATGGAATTATTAGGAATAGGATCAAGAATCAAACATGCAACCTTCGGAGCTGGAGTGGTAATCAATGTAAAATCTGACGGCTACGAAATAACATTTATAGAAGATGGGACACGCAAACTCAAACTGGAAGCTGAACTAGAAATCATTCATAAAACTCCCTTCTCAAATGATTTGGTAAGTCTATTTGATGTAGAAAGATCTATTACCAAAATCCTACAAAACTGGATGGATGCTACCGAAATAGTACCCCTTGGCGATAAATGGAAAGGCGGAAAGATGATACTTGAGCCAGGAAAGGTTGGATTATCTTCCAAAGAAATCCCAGTGGATACGTTTTTTCACAAAATTGTAATGATGCGTGATAGACTACGTGTAATGGAGCAAAAGATTAACGCTTCAGAATTAGATGATGAAACCAAAGTGGATATTCAGCAATACATTTCGCGTTGTTATGGCTCTATGACCACCTTCAATATTCTATTTAAGGAGACAGACCATCAATTCAAAAGCTAAAAGAAAGCTGAAATTTGCAAGAATTTATAAGAAAAAAGAGGAGCACCACTCCTCTTTTTTTCTATTTAACCCTATAAACCCTTAAAAATTAGTCTATTATTTTATACTCAACCCGTCGGTTGAGTTTTCTATTTTCTTCCGTATCATTTGCTGAAACTGGTTGGGTATCTCCTAAACCCACAAACTTTATTCTATTTCCAGCAATGCCTTTACTCACCAAATACTCACGAACATTGTACGCTCTTTCCAGAGATAATTTTTTGTTAGCTTTTGAATCTCCTTGGTTATCTGTATGACCCTCAATCTGTATTTTAAGGTTAGAGTTTTCTTTCAAATACGCCGCTAAATTATCCAACTGCTCAAATGACTCGGGCAACACATTGGATTCTCCGATTTGAAAATACACTTTATCCAATTTAAAGGACGACTTTTCTGGGTTAACAGGTACTCCTATACTTTCCTTAATTTCCTCTTTTGCCTCTACCTTTGGTTGAACCTCAGTCTGTTGTTTTGGTTGAGGTACCGGCTCCATAAACAAGTCCTTTTGGAAACTGCCTTTTTTCATAAAAGCACCTACATCAAAAGATTCTTCCATTCCATCATAACCTGCGGAACTGATCTTGTACAAAACTTCCTTCGCAGTTATCATAAATTCATAAGAACCTGATTTAGAGGTCTGCACCGAATCAATAATTTGTTGTGTTTTGGCATCATAACAAACAATTTTCGCTGAGATAGGTTTGTTAGTAACTGCATCTATGACTTTCCCAAAGAGTTTAAAGTCTTCGGCTTCCACGTTCTCTTCATCCTCTTTCGGAGTGACCGCTAGGGTTTTTGGTTTGGCGTTGACATCTGGGTTGTTAATGTTGATACCGAAGAAGTTCCAATAGGTGAAATTATCTGCCCGATCGCTGTCATGTTCTATAAGGTCAATACTTTCAAAACCTTTAGGAATTTTCTCGAAATAAACCTTAAAAAAATACTTCTTCCCTGGCTCTACATCCTTTCTATTGGGTGCAGTAGGGATATCAGTAGCTTTGATAAATTTATACTTTTTGCCATCCGAAGTTTTCAAGTAAGAAGTTGGCTGAAAACTGATGGTACTGGTGTTTTCTTGTTGCATAAACTGCTGTAAAATCATGTTCCTCATCATGGGGTTCATGTTCTGCAACTGCTCCTTCTCTTTCGGATTATCCTTCAGGTATTCTTCTAAGATTTCTTTTGCCGTTTTAGCAACAAACTGCATCGAAAAAACCGTGCGATCCTCGGTTATTTCAACCTTATTGATGAAAACATCCTTTGTAGATTTCTTTTTAATTTTGGGATTGGAAGTTACCTGAGCATCAACCCCTAAGCTAGCCAATAAGAAGATAATGAATAGGATTTGCTTCATTTTTGTATATGCGTTTTTAGTTTTTAAAACGCACAATCTCAATAATTAGTTTTCCGAGCCACTGTTAAAAAGTGTTAATCAAATTGAAGTAGAAACCAAGAGATTTAATCTCTGATGTCTTTGCCTATCATGCTTTCGAAGTTTCTGAGCTCGCCCATCATTACTAATATATCGGCAGTAGTAAATATGTGCTCCGCTTTCAATTTTGTTTCAACAGTAGCCTTTTGAGTTTTCATTCCCAAGAAATTCTTCTTCTCTTCAAAGTGCTTTATCGCAATGAGTTTTAAATCATACTTTTGTTCAAAATCTACTGTTGATAGTTCTCTTCCAATATAACGCTCTGGTACTTGAAGTTCAATAATACTGCAATTATCTGATAAATCGAAGGACTCCACTATACCCTTCATTTCCAACTGCTTGGCAAACATTTCAGCAGCTAATTCTTCGGGATTAAAGATGGTTTCAATACCTATAGACTCCAAAACCGTATGATGGACAGGGCTAATGGCTCGAGCAATAATTTGTTTGGCACTGAATTGCTTCATGAGTGCGGTGGTAATAATAGAGGCTCCCACATCTTCACCGATGGCTATAACCACTATATCCACTTCTTTGATGGGCAAACTGTTATAAGCATTGGCCTTCGAAGTATCAAGACTGATGGCATGTGTAATCTTATTTTTTAATTGATCCACCACCTCAAATCTACTATCTACGCCAAAAACCTCATGACCCATAGTGGTCAATCTTGCGGCCAAAGTTGAACCAAAATTACCTAAACCAACTACAATATATTTCATAAAAAATATTTTACATTACTTGAACACTGTCTTTAGGATATCTGTAAGATTCACTATCAACTTTTTTGAAAATGCCGAAAAGCATGGTAAATAGCCCAACTCTACCCAAAAACATACATACGATTAAAACCAATTTACTACCATCTGAGATAGAAGGAGTAAGATTTAGCGATAAGCCAACTGTACCGTATGCCGAAAAACATTCAAAGGCTACCATATGCAGCGGAATTTGTGGATCAAAAATAGACATCATGAAAATTGCCACTCCAAGTATCATAAACGATGTAAAAATAACCACAAAAGCCCGCTGAACTGAACTTTGAGATATCTCTCTTCGAAATAATTCTATTCTGGTTTTTCCCTTTGCCAATGCCACCACATTAGACACCGCTAAGGTGAAAGTGGTCACTTTTATACCACCGCCAGTGGAGCTTGGTGCAGCACCAATCCACATTAGCAAAAGGTACAAGAGAATGGTACTTTGCATCAGATTTCCCATGTTCACTGTATTAAATCCAGCCGTTCTTGGTGTTACAGAGCCAAAAAAGGAACCAGAGAATTTACCGTACATAGTGGTATGCTCAGCCAAAGTATTGTTTTTCTCAAGAAAATAAAACGCGAGAGTACCAACCACCAATAAAACGAAAGTACTACTCAAAACTAGACGACTGTGAACCGAAAGACTTTTGGCTTGAAAAGTGAATCTTTCGCCAAAGAATAAAAGTCTAAGCGTACTTTTCGTGTAGTATTTCATGGCATTATAAATATCTATTACCACTGGAAAACCTATACCACCCAATATAATCAGCCAAGAAATGACATTTTGCAGATTGTAGTTTTTTCTAAGATTGACATTGTAAAGGCCATCTGCTACATTGGAGAAACCGGCATTACAAAAGGCCGATATCGAATGAAAAAAGGAGAAGAACCAATAGTCTGAAGTTGTTCCGGGATAAGTACCTGCGGTGAAAACAAATATCAAAATGGCACCTAAGAACTCCACCAAAATTGTAAAAAACAATATTTTCTTCAGAATGGAAAAAAGAGAACTTGGTTGATCTGTTTCAATGATATTACTCAATATCAGGTGATTACGCAGAGACATGCCACCGCGAAACAAAATTGCGAAGAAGTTGGTAAAGGTCATTAAGCCTAAACCGCCTATTTGAATCAAAATCAATAAAATATCCTTCCCCAAATCCGTGAATTTGGTGGGGACATCCACCGTTGAGAGACCTGTAACACAAACCGCACTCGTAGCCGTGAATAATGAATCTATCAGACTTAGATTACCGTTGGTGGCCTTTGGAATCAGAAGCATGGCAGTGCCCCAGAAAATCAAAAAACTAAAGGATATCGTAAATAATATAGATGGACTCAATAAGGAATTCTTGACTTCGGAGGAAACCGATAAAAAACGTAGGAAAAAGAAGGATGCTATGAGTAAGTACAGAAAATAGGAGCTGCTAAAGATAGCATTCTGATATTTGAAAATATTGAAAATAAAAAACACGAAGAAAATAACAAAATCAGAAATGTGTTTTCTTTCAAATATTAGCTTTTTAGAACTTAAGATAATCTTTAAGGACCATTTGAAAAGAAAAAACATCATCAGAAGCTTGGGAATCTGCCTCAAAACGTTGTTTACCCAATCAACCGCATATTGTTCTTTGGGGAAACCAATCTGATAAATGACCAACGAAAAGCCAAATGCCAGCGTTAAAAAAATTAACCTATTCGTCTTGCGTACGATGGACTCCTTTACTTTGAAGAACCTATCTTCGTAGTCGACCCATTTTTCTTTTAAGCCCAAACTTTAGTTTTTTATTTTTTTAGATGCCAAAGGTAAACATGGGATTCTAATTACCAAATCTTTGTGCTGAAAATCCATCCAAATCCATATCTGTTTTTTCACCTAAAATTTGCTGAGCGATGAGTTTACCCGAAGCCGGAGCGAGGCTGATACCCATCATGGCGTGACCAGTGTTGATAAACAGATTCTTGAAATGATTAGATTTGCCGATATAGGGTAATCCGTCAGGCGAACAAGGCCTAAAACCATACCAAACGTCTTCTTTTTGAGGTAAATCAAGGGTATATTCAGGAAAAAACTCTGGAACCGACTTAATGATTCCTCTCACTCGGTTCATATTTATGGTACTGTCCAATCCACCAATTTCCATAGTACCACCAAACCTAACAAACTTACCAGACATAGGCGTAATAGCTACTCGGGCTTCTACCAATATATTTGGGATAAATATCTCTTTACCAGGCAACTGAGACTTACTCACACTATAACCTTTGCCCGCCTGCATGGGTAGATTTAACCTAAATATTTTAGCCAAAACACCGGACCAAGAACCAGCTGCTAGAATAACTCTATCTGCTTCAATGGTCTCTTTTTGTCCATAACTCTGCACTTCCAGTGAAGTAATTTTCTCACCAGTAGACTCAATATTAAGCAGTTCTGAGTCATTTTTAATTAAAACTCCTTTACTGAGCAAATACTTCTTTAGGCTTTCTATCAGCTCGGTTGGATTCAAGTGGGCATCACCAGGAAAATATACTGCCCCAGCTACTTCTGGACGAATTTCAGGTTCTAAATCATGGATGGCTTTTTTATCCAAAACCTTGGCCTCAATTCCAATCTGATTGGCCAATTGAGCTACATGAGCTTCCTCGTCTAATGTGCTTTGTTTTTTACAGTACATCACTAAGCCCTTCTCCTCGTACGAATAATCTAGTTTCTGAGCCAAATCATGATATAGAGATTTGGAAAGAAGACCTAAATCACGCAAAAGCGGCACTGAATTATCTACATGTTTTTGGTTGGAATTTTTATAAAACTGTAGCCCCCATTTCAATAAATCAAGCGAAATTCTCGGTTTTACGTAAAATGGACTTTCGCTATCAAGCATCCATTTTAAACCCTTCTCTATCATGCCGGGAGAAGCCAATGGAATAAAATGACTAGGAACTACCATGCCGGCATTACCAAAAGAACAGCCCTCGTCGCCTGAAGATTTGTCTATAACAATAACTTTTTGTCCCGACTCTACCAGATAATAGGCTGAAAATAAACCAATTACCCCTCCTCCTACTATAACTACAGGTTTTTGAACCATATAGATTTTCTATTAATTCTATTTATATAATCTCATCAAACTAAACATCCCCATTTAAATCACCTGAAAACCAAAGGCATAAGGATCATCTTCGGCGTCAATGGAAATGGTGTTTTCGCCATAAATCCTTGCCCAACCTTCAATACTCGGATAAATGGCCTCAAATTCACCTACCTTGGTTCGACCTTCTATTCGCCCTACAAATTTGCTCCCGATAATACTCTCATGCACAAATTCGTCTCCTTCTTTTAAAAGGCCTTTGGCAGCCCACTGGGCCATTCGGGCTGAAGTTCCAGTACCGCATGGGGACCTATCTATGGCCTTGTCTCCATAAAAGACGGCATTACGGGCAGTAGATTTTTCGTCAATAACAGCTCCAGTCCATAGAATATGGCTGAGACCATTTATCGAATCGTTTTCGGGATGTACGAATGTGTGCATCTCATTGAGTCTTTCTCTAAGCACTCTCGACCATGCTATTAATTGGTCTGCCTTGTAATGCTCTAAACCAGGGAAGTTTTCTTGCACGTCCACAATCGCATAAAAATTACCTCCGTAAGAAACATCTACCTGCAGGGTTCCTAAATCAGGGCATTCCACTGATAGGTTTTGTTTGTATAAAAACGAAGCTACATTGGTCAATTTGACCGATTTTACTTTATTATTTTCAGATTTATAAGAAATATTAACCAAACCAGCTGGTGCTTCCATTCTTACTTTGCCTTCGATTTGGGGTTTTATCAAGCCCTTTTCAATGCCAATCGTAATTGTACCAATAGTTCCGTGTCCGCACATGGGTAGACAGCCGCTTGTCTCTATAAACAGTACACCTACATCATTTTGCGGATCACTTGGTGCATACAAAATACTACCAGACATCATATCGTGGCCACGTGGCTCAAACATCAGTCCTTTCCGTATCCAATCAAATTCTTTCAGGAAATGTTGTCTTTTTTCAGACATGTTTGCCCCGATCAAATCTGGGCCACCACTCGAAACCAACCTCACGGGATTGCCGCAAGTATGGGCATCAAAACAATGAAATACCTTTTCCATCCAAGTTTAGAGTTGTGGTAAGGATGGACGATTCTTCAAAGCTTTCTCTATGACATCCATCACCGCCTGACGCTCTGCTCCCACTAACGGCAACCTTGGCTCACGAACCATTTCAGTTCCCATACCTACTGCCACCTCGGCAAGTTTAATATTTTGAACAAACTTGTTACCGATATCCAAGTGAAGAAGAGGGAAAAACCAACGGTAAATTTCACGGGCCTCTTGTATTCTACCTTGCTGCACTAGTTCATAAATTACCACCGTCTCTCTCGGAAAACCACAAACTAAACCAGCTACCCAACCATGAGCACCCATTACTAAGCTTTCGAAAGCCAAATCGTCCACTCCGCTCAAAATCTTGAATCTGTCACCGAATTCGTTAATGATATCTGTCATGTATCGTACGTCTCCAGTAGACTCCTTCATGGCTTCAAAATGCTGATTATTAGCCAAATCACGAAACATTGGAATAGATAAGAACGTCTTGTAAGCCACAGGATTGTTGTATGCCATCACAGGCAAATCTGTGGCATCCGCAACTTTATGCAAATAGTGAAGCGTTTCTCTGTCATCAGATGCGTATCTCATCGGTGGCAACATCATCAAACCATCACCGCCTGCTTGCTCAACAGTTTTCACGAAACCCACTGCCTCGGCTGTTACGCATTCAGCCACGGTCATAATCAACGGGACTCTTCCCGCTATTGCCTTTTTTGCAGACTCCAACAAAGCCAGTTTCTCATCTGTGGAGAGCGTACTGTTCTCACCTAAAGAGCCACAAACGATGATGCCATGCACGCCAGCCTTGATTTGCTCGTTTATATTGTTTTCGAATGTTTGAAAATCTAAACTTTGATCTTCAAAAAAATTTGTAGTAACGGCGGGATAAACCCCTGTCCATAGTGGTTTCATAAAAAGATGATTGTTGAATAAAAAAAGATGGCTTCCGTGGGAATTACGAAAGCCGTATTGAATAAATTTTAAGCTTCTGGTTTGACGTCAGTTTTTGGCTTTATGAGACTTGCAAACATGTCAGTAATCATTTTCTCTGCCTCTGGATACTGATTTTTAAGATTTTGCACTACCTCGTTGAATTTGGTACTTGCACCATTTTTCAAATCTTCAAAATATTCCGGAGCTTTCTCAATGGCAGCTTCGGCTTCATCTTTCAGCTCATTTCCCTTGGCTTTGAGATCTTCCATTACCTTTTCACCTTCTTCAGTATTGAGGTATTTGTTGAGTGCAATTCCTGCTGCAGCTCCTAAAATAAATGTAGCTAGATGTTTCGATGTAACGCCCATGATGATAGTATTTATTGATTTGTGGCCTAAATTTATGGCTAATAAATAAGAATAAAAAAAATATTTAATAAATACTCTTTCAGAAATATTTCTGAATGTCGGCTTTTAAATCACCCAAAACAGAGTTGATGGTTTGAGAACACAATAATTCCTGATTTTTAAGTATTTGTAGCACTACATCTCTCGAATTGCCCAAATTCTTGTGAGCCAATATCTGTTGGTTCAGGTCTGAAGCGGTGGTATTGGCGGCCATTACAATCTTGTCCCAAATGGCGGGTTCTATGTAAATCTGCTGAGCAATGTTGTGATTGAGTTCTTTTTTTATTTCAGGTATAACCGCACCTTGCAGGTCTTCCACGGTCAAATCGTTATAATTTAGCCGCGTAAAAATATTCTCTGGTTTGATTCTTTCCAAAAACAAAGCCAAACGTTCATAGGCTTGTAAACGCAGCGGAAAAGCAATTTCCTGCTGGCTTTTAACTTTTGCAAAATCAAAATGTCTATTTAGAAAATAATTATAAAGCAAAAAAAATACGCCAACAATCAAAACTGCAACACCAACAAAACCTAAAAATTCACTAGTCATTTTTTCATTTCTTTTCCCAAAAATACTTCAATATTTACGAAAAAAAAATCTCAAGCCAAGCTTCATTAACGAAATCAGTATCTATCCTGAAAAGATGAACACAGCCACCAAAAAGTTATTTTAATTATCAGGAAGTTAAAGCCGACTCTGGCCTTAGAGAAAAGGTTAGATGGATTTAAGTGCTGAGACCGATCCTGTTTCAAATGACATAAACTTAGCTCATCTGATTCTTTGGCATGATTTTTCGTAATTTTATATGGAATCGAGACCATGAGTCAAGATAAATACCATCAGTATTAATGAAAGCTTTTAACATTAGAAAAAACATATTCCTCATTTTAGGGCTTATTGGCCTGTTGGTGGGGGCTTTGTATTTTTTTCTTGTCGAAAAAGACTCTCAAAACAATCTCTCTGCTCAGTATCAATCTAATCTTCAAAAGAATGTTATTCGAGAATTATTAACATCCGATTTTGAATTAGGCCAGGTTATAAAACAGGTAAATGAGAAGAAATTTACTTCCTTCGAACAATTAAATATCAATACCAAATACCCCTATTTTATATTCAGAAACGGCCAAATAGCCTATTGGTCAGACTACAGAGTTGTTCCGAAATACGAAAAACTTTCGCATCAAGAGGACGTCTTTTTTGATAATTATTTTCAAAACAAAGGTATTTTTCAAAGAAAATCGACGATTATCAATAAGGACACCGTTGAGGTGTTCTCCCTTGTTAATCTGTACAGATTCTATCAAAATCAGAACGACTACCTGCAGTCGGGTTACAATTCAGAGATTTTTCATCCTGCTCCTCTCAAAATTTCAGGCAATAGTTTTGAAAAAAGTCAGGTCATAAACGGCTTTTCAGGAAAACCTCTTTTTTATTTTCAAGGACCGGAGAAAGACAAAATAATCAACTCCGAACTGCCAAAAACTACTTTGTGGATTTTTGTTGTTGCCTTAGTCTTTCTAGGTATTTCTGCCATTCAGTTTATCAAAAGCTTACTGAAACAGCATCAGTTCGGTTACGCCATTATTTTATTATTTGCTGTGCTAATTATCCTGAGGTTGTTACTTTTAATTACTGGTTTGCCGTGGATTTTCCTAGACCAAGAAGTATTCAATCCAAGTTTTTACAACGGCACAATACTTACTCCAACACTTGGCGACACCGTACTCAACGGCCTCTTCATCATGATTTTCATGGCTGTTTTGGCCCTATATTATTACAGAACGCGGTTTTTGTTGCTTCTAAATAAAACCCCACCTTTCATTATGAGCATTATTTCAGTACTGACGGTACTGGTGGTAATGGCTCTGGCTCATATTTGTTCTAACCAAATTAAAGACATTTACGAAAACTCCCTTTATAACTTGGGTTACTCGATGAATTTGGGTTTTAGCAAATTCAAAATCATCAGTTTTGTATATTACTTCTTTGTGTTGGGCAATTTTTTCATTGGCTCCCACATTGCCATCAACCTGTTCCTGAAACTCCAACCGAAAAACAAACTTGGTTTTTTTCATTGGTTGTATGGTTTTTTGACCGGAATGATTTTGTTCTATTTTATTACAGGCCTAGGTTTGGCATTTATTTTGGCCGGAATTTATTTCTGGATTGTTTACTTTTTTAAACTTTCGAGATATTTCTATACGCTTCGGTTTCAGACCTTACTTTATTTCATTCTTGCGGCATTTTTCTTTGCCTTGATATCTGTGAATACAGTTGAATATCAGGAATCAAAAAAGAACATCTTAGACAAAAACAATTTCGGAAAAAGGTATTTGGCTGAAAATGACCTACTTGGAGAAGGTCTGCTGGACAGATTCAGGCAAATAGTTAGAAACAATGAGTCTATCGTTTCCGCTTTTCAGAGAAAAGAGTTGGCTTATGAGTCTATCAAGCAACAGATCAAAGACGATTTGTTGGACATGTATTTTGATAAATACGATGTTGAAGTGAAGGTTTTTGATGCGAATGGGTCAATTATGGAGCCTAGCGATAATACGGAGAATATTGCAGAACTCAAGTCCAAAGTAGCGAGTTTAAGATCGAAAACAGACCTTCCGAACATATTTTTCATAAACGAAACAGGGAATAGTTTCATCAAACAATACATCACCTTCAACGATGTTTATAACGGGTCCGAAAAAGTCGGTACGGTGGTGTTAGATTTGAAACTCAAAGACGAAAACGTAACCAGCGTGTATCCTGAGTTACTTTTAGACAAAAAATTCGTTCAAAATCCGGAATCAAAAAACTACAGCTACGCCATTTTCGATAAGAACAATAGTCTAGTTTATAACTCTGGAAGCTTTAACTACCTGATGTATTTTCCTTTGACAGAACTCAATGGAACGGAAATCTACAATAGCGAAAAAATAATTCAAGGCTACTCTCACTTTGCACTGAAAGGGCAAAAGGATAAAAAAATAATTATTTCGCAGCCTAATGCCTATTGGAAAAATTTACTTTCGAACTTCTCCTTTTTGTTTTTGATTTCGATTCTAGGGATTTCTGCCTTATTATTGGTATTTACAGTTCTAAACGGATTCAAGAGTTTTTCGATGAATTTCTCTACCAAAATCCAGTTTTACCTCAATGCGGCCTTTCTCTTACCTCTTATCATACTTATAATTTTAACTTTGAGTGTCGTTAGAACCACTTTGATTTCCATCCAAGAAAAATCATTTATCGACAACACTAAAAACATTGCGAATACACTTCAATACCATTTGGAAAATCTTCAAACAGGAAAAAGTAGCAGGGCGTATTTTGAAAGTGAAATAAATGATTTGGCCAGAAATACCAAGGTGGACATAAATCTTTTCGATAACAGGGGAAAACTCAATTTCACTACCCGTCCGTTGGTTTATCAGTATCATTTATTGTCGAATTATCTCAATCCAACAGCCTACAACAAGATACTAGAACAAAAGGCTAATGAATTACTAACCAATGAATCACTTGGAGAATTGAACTACAAAACTGTTTATATTGCAGTAAAAGGTAAAGAAAACAAGAATTATGGCGTAGTTGGAATTCCGTTTTTTGATGCCAAAACCATGCTTGATATTCAGGTAAAGGAAGTTGTTGCCACCATTCTTATCATTTTCTTACTGATGTTCTTGATACTTTTGGTATCGTCGTATTTTGCAAGTTCTCAGCTTACTTCACCACTAAAATTGATTGCTCAAAGGCTGAAAAAGACCAACCTTGACAAATTGGATGAGACCATTGAGTGGAAATCTAATGATGAAATTGGCCTTTTGACGAAGTCTTACAACAAAATGATCAAGAAACTTGATGAAAGCAAAATAGCACTTTCGCAAAGCGAAAAACAGACAGCATGGCGAGAAATGGCCAAACAAGTAGCACACGAAATTAAAAATCCATTAACACCTATGAAGCTTTCAATTCAACAGCTTCAAAGGACTTTGCCAATGGACGATCCAAAGTCACGAGATAGAATTCAAAGAGCGTTAAACTCACTTACCGAGCAGATTGATAATATTAGTGAAATTGCCAATTCGTTCTCAGAGTTTGCTAAAATGCCAGTTCCTAGAAACGAACGTTTTGACTTGGTGCCAGCTGTTCAAAAAACCGTTGATTTGTATTCGCAAAACAATAATATAAAAATAAATTTTGAATCCTCGGACAAAGAGATATTTGTCATGGGTGACAGAATGTTACTCAACAGAGTGATTACCAACCTCATACTCAACGGCATACAAAGTGTGCCACCTATCCGTCAGCCAGAAATAAGGGTAAAAGTTTACAAAAACGAGGAAGAAAATTTCGGTATGATTGAAGTTAAGGACAACGGTAGTGGTATAGCAGAAAGTATTAGAAAAAAGGTATTTATTCCAAATTTCAGTACCAAAGTCGGTGGCTCGGGCCTTGGTTTGGCTATGGCCAAGCGTGGAATTGAACATGCAGGTGGAAACATTTGGTTTGAAACCGTTGAAGGAGAAGGCACTACGTTTTTTATTGATCTTCCTGCCAATTGAAACCAAACGGAGTTGAAAAATGCCGTCCAAGGCTTATCTTTGTCGAAATATCGAAAATTAAATGACAAAAATACGGTCTTTTGTATTCTCACCATTTTCAGAAAACACCTACGTGCTTTACGACGAAACCAAGGAAGCGGTGGTTATAGACCCAGGTTGCCTTTCACAAGCCGAAAAATTAGAACTCAAAGAATTTATAGTTGAAAATAACCTAAAGGTAAAGGCACTTTTACTTACACACGCCCACTTAGATCATGTGTTCGGGGCTGCTTTTGTTAAAAGAACATTTAAGGTAGACATGTATCTGAATGAACTGGATTTACCTATTCTTGCAGATGTGGAAAATCGCTGTAAAACTTGGGGAATCCCTGGCTATGAGCCAGTTGAATCGGATAAGCCACTCAAGGAAGGAGACATTTTTACATTCGGCAATACAGAACTAGCGGTTGTACATGTACCAGGACATGCCCCTGGACATGTGGCCTTTATATGTCACAAAAGCCAGTTTATAATAGGTGGAGATTGTCTGTTTCACAGAAGTATTGGTCGAACAGATTTTCCGTTTTGCAGCCAAGAACAATTATTACATTCTATTAAAACTAAGTTTTTTACCTTGCCCGATGAGTATACTGTTTATGCTGGTCATATGCAGCCGACCACCATCGGAGACGAGAAAAAACATAACCCTTTTTTGAAATAACCAGTTCCGAATTAGTCTTTGGCATGCAAAAAAAACGGCCAGAGTGCTGAAAGAATGATATTTAATAATTTATGAAACTATTTACCTTACCCAATTTTATAACATTAGGTAACCTTATTTGCGGTTGTTTGGGCATTATTATGGTCCTAAACTGTGAATTCACTAACGCCTCCATAATGATGTTAATAGCACTGATATTAGACTTTTTGGATGGTTTTGTGGCTCGTTTGCTCAAAATCAGCTCTGAAATAGGCAAACAATTGGATTCTTTGGCAGATGTGGTAACGTTTGGCGTATTGCCATCTTTAATTATTTACAAACTTCTAGAAAATTCTGCTCTAGAGCCTTCTTATCTTAAATACACCGCCTTTATAATGGCAGCGGCATCAGCATTGAGGCTCGCAAAATTCAATATAGACACCAGACAATCAGACAGTTTCATTGGGCTACCTACACCTGCCAATGGTATGGTAGTGGCCACTTTTCCATTTCTAATCAATGATTATGGCAAACTCGGTGAAATAGTAAACAACCCTTGGATTTTAATTGGCTATGTGTTCGTATTTAGCTTTTTACTCAATGCCGAAATACCACTTTTTGCCCTAAAATTCAAGAAGTTCGGATGGAAAGAGAATCAAATGAAGTACATTTTTCTTCTAAGTTGTGTTCTACTTATTCTAGCTTTCCAGCTCGCAGCGGTTCCTTTGATTATACTTATTTATGTACTACTTTCCTTGGCAATAAGTAAGAAAACGAGAAAATAGGACAACTAAACCCTCTTCCTTTTGACCTTAAGGTCAAAATTACGAACAGCTATTTTTTTCGGTGGAAGAGGTTTTATTAAAGATAATTTACCAAAAAAAAGTCGTTTTATACCCTCTGCTTGTGTTGATTTTCTGATAGTTTCAGCATTTTTGAGCCAAACATAATAGTTCTTGGGTTTTGGATAATAATCCTGATCCAATTCCAAATACATCAGGTGGAGATGAGTGTCTGACCGTTTATTTTTGGCATTGAATCCTGTTCGGCCAACTTCGCCCAACTTATCACCGGGCTTCACAATCTGTCCAATCTCTACCACTACCTTACGGTGGTGGGCATAATACCACAAACCTCCCCTTTCAAAATCAAAAACCCAAACATAGTTCCCCCCTCTATATTCAGAGCTATCCGTCCAATCTTTTTCAACGGCCAATACCACCCCATTCCCAACAGATACGATGTCCACATAATCCTGTTTCCTGTTATCCTTGCAATCTTGGTCAGGGTCATATATAAAAATATCGTGTGCAGGATGGCTTCCTGAAACCGAGTGGTCAAAAAGATTAAAGTTTTTGATATAAAACCCCGAGCCATTGCCTCCTACTGCTGAATAATCACTCTGTGTAAGCGGAAAAACAAAATTGCCTATTTGACTTGAATCTAACGTATTGGGATAGCTTTTTTTGAGAATACCTAAAATACTTTTAAACTCATTTTCTGCCTCTAATGGGGTTATATTTTGCTCACGAATGTCAACCAGCAACTTTTTGTAACGAGGAAAAACATCAGTTTCGTCAGAAAAAGAAAATGCCGAAGAAGCATCAGTCTTTAAACTAAAAACCGAAAAAATGGCAAAAAGAATATTTAGAAGCATGGCTGTTTTAATAGTATTTCTAGAATTAAATTTTCGCTCTGAAAGCAAAGATACAAGCAGAAGAAGCCTCAAGCAACATGAATTCAGACAAAAATCAATAAAACTTGGCTATTTTTCGTTAGAACTGATGTCGAATTAAAAAAAACCTTCGCTGGTAATAAAAACGATTTGTAAAAACATTTGAAAATCAGGATATTTGTAAAACGATTCCAATCTTTTTGAAAAAAGCAATAAATTTAATTAAAAAACGGAGGTCACTTATAGCATACTTTTTTGCTGCAGGTAGCGGGGTAATTGTTCAATATTTAGTAGGTACCACCTATTGTATTGGCCATTTAAATATGGATCCACCAACAGCGTACTCTATCGGTTTTATTGCTTCTATACCGGTTGGTTTTATCTTATCAAAGGTTTTTGCATTTAAAAGTCGTCATTCTGGAAATACTACCAGAGAGATGATAAAGTTTGGCTTGGTGCTTTTCTTCTCTTATATTATTACTGTTTCCGGCTCCACTTTTGCCTTAAAAAGCCTAACGTATCTTTTTGGAGAAATCAAAACTAAAATTCCATTTACTAATAATGACTTTAGCCTTACGGGTACATTGAGTCATTTTGTTGGCATGGGATTAAGTTTTATTTTCAATTATTTTACACACAAAAAATTCACTTTTGTAGAAACAGGTCTTTTTGATAAAATAAAAGATTTTAAAAAATCCAAAGTTTAAATCCCTTCAGCTATCAATTCCTTAAATATAAGGGTCATAACTGGCTCAGCCTTGGCTGCATTGCCAATAATTTTCGAAATTTCAGCTACTTGAAGTGTCTCTGGAACACACATATCAGTAATGACAGAAACGCCAAAGACTGGAATATTCATTTGCCTGGCCACAATAACCTCCGGCACTGTGCTCATACCAACAGCATCAGCACCGAGCATTCGCATCATTCGATATTCAGCCTTAGTTTCTAGCTGCGGACCAGTTACACTTACATAAACTCCTTCTTTGAGGGTAGTTATATTGTGCCTTGCGGCAATTTGTTTTGCTTTTGTTATGATTTGCAAACTGTAGGGCTCACTCATGTCTGGAAATCTATCTCCCATTATGTTAGCTCCCAAAAGTGGATTACTTGGTAAAAACTGAGAAATATGATCATTGATAATCATCAAATCGCTCTCTTGAAAGCTCGGATTTAAACCTCCAGCGGCATTGGAAATCAGAAGACATTCTATACCAAGCAATTTCATTACCCGTATAGGGAAAGTGATTTCTGCCATACTATAGCCCTCATAATAATGAAACCTACCTTGCATACACACCACGTTTTTGCCTGATATTTTTCCAAAGATCAGTCTTGATTTATGAAATTCAACTGTGGCCTCAACAAAATTGGGAATTTCGGAGTACGGAAACTCAAACTCTATCTCTATTTCCTCCGCCAATTTACCTAGTCCTGTGCCTAAAACAATACCAAACTGTGGTACAAAGCTTCCGATTTTGGCTTTTAAAAACTCTGCGGTTTCTGTAATTCTTTGCATTCTTGATAAAAAAAAAGATTGAATTCTAAACTAAAAAAGTCCAAAATTCAATCCAAAAAAAAAATAAAAAATATTTTATAAAGCCAATGTACCTTTACGAGCTGCACTCAATAAAGTAGCTTCTAAACCTTTTTTGTTGATAGTTCTGATAGCACTAGTAGCTACTTTCAATTCCACCCAAACACCTTCAGACTCAAGAAAGAATTTCTTAGTTTTAAGGTTAGGGAAAAACTTGCGTTTCACCTTGTTATTAGCGTGCGAAACATTATTTCCAGATCTTGTTCTCTTACCGCTTATTTGACAAACCTTTGACATGATTGTTTATTTTTAATTTTTGAAACTTCGTTTACTCGAAACGAACACCTAATTGGGCTGCAAATATCCGAATTTTTATTTTAAAAACAAAATACTAAACTTTAATTTCTTCTTTATAAGGACAATTTAGACAATTACTTTTACAGCAATAACCCCTTTTCAGGTGATATTCCTTTGTAAAAACCATTAGACCCTCCTTATTGAAATAAAAATCTGCATTTTTTGAAATCTTCTTTTTCAATATTTTCATCAAAAACCACAATTTAAAGTACTTAATTTAAAGAGGAGTTTCTGTAGACCATTTCACTTCGGTCATCACAAACATAGACTGCACATTCTGAATATTTTCTAATGCCGCCAACTTATTCACCAAAAAATTCTGATATTGAGCGATATCCTTAACTAAAACTCGCAACAAATAATCAAAATTTCCGGCTATGTAATAACATTCTACTACCTCATTGAAATTAACTACTTCGCGTTCGAATTGTTCAAGAAATGGTTTGGCATGCTCCTTAAGTTGCACACTACAATACGTCAACATCGGCTTCCCGACTTTTTCTTTATCTAATAGAGCCACATAACCTTTGATAATTCCCTCCCGCTCAAGCCTCTTAATACGCTCATAAATAGGCGTTTGCGATAGCTTTAAATCATAAGACAGCTCCTTGGTAGTTATCCGAGCGTTTGTTTGAAGTGCCTCAAGTATTTGTTTATCTATTTCGTCTAGCTCCATTTATTTTCTTTTTTATCCAAATAGCTCCGAAAAAACTTCTTCTAATTTGCTTACCGGAACTATCTTGATGTTAAAATCCTCAAAATTAAGCCCTTTGGTATTATTTTTTGCAATAAATATTTTCTCAAAGCCCAATTTAGCCGCTTCCGAGATTCTACTTTCTATTCGATTCACAGGCCTAACTTCACCGCCAAGGCCACACTCTGCACAAAAACAAATGGAATGACTTACAGGAAGATCTTCATAAGACGAAACAATAGAAACACAAACCGCCAAATCAATAGCTGGGTCTTCTACTTTTAGACCACCCGCAACGTTCAGAAAAACATCCTGCGTGCCCAATCTAAATCCTCCCCTTTTCTCCAAAACAGCCAATAGCATTTGCAGCCTTCGTGGATCGAAACCATTGCTACTTCTTTGTGGAGTTCCGTAATTGGCCGTGCTGACCAAGGACTGAATTTCTATCTGCAAGGGTCGGTTTCCTTCAATCATGGCCGCTATGGCCACGCCACTGATGCTTTCGTTTTTCTCCGAAATCAATATTTCTGAAGGATTACTTACTTGTCGGAGTCCATTACTGAGCATTTCGTAAATACCTAACTCCGAAGCATTTCCGAATCTATTTTTGGTAGTTCGTAGAATCCTATAAGTCATGAATTGATCTCCCTCAAACTGCAAAACAGTATCTACCATATGTTCCAACACTTTAGGACCTGCCAATGACCCATCCTTGGTGATGTGTCCAATCATAATAACCGGCACGTCCGACTCCTTGGCGTATTTCATTACCTCTGATGCACATTCTTTCACCTGCGAAACACTACCTGCACCACTCTCTATCAGAGGCGAAACCAAGGTTTGTATAGAATCAATGATGACAATATCCGGCTCTATTAGTTCTATCTGTTTGAATATAACATCCGTGGCTGTCTCGGTCAGAACGTAGCACCTATTATTTGAAAATGCCAATCTTTCGGCACGCATTTTTATTTGTTGCTCACTCTCTTCTCCAGAAACATATAGAATGGTGTAGTCTGAAAGGCTCAAGGCCAGCTGTAACATTAGCGTAGATTTGCCAATACCCGGCTCCCCTCCTACCAAGGTGAGAGAACCCGGCACCAAGCCACCTCCCAAAACACGATTAAACTCAGCGTCCTCGGTTATGATTCTGTATTTCTCTGTTTTGTTAATTTCTGAAATGAGCCTTGGCTTACTGGTTGTTTTTGAAGATTTCCCAAATCTCCACGAACCTTTTTCTGGCTCGTCTTTTGCTATTAATTCTTCTACTATGGTGTTCCATTCGTTGCATGAGGGACAGCGACCCAACCATTTTGGCGAATTGTATCCGCAACTTTGGCAGAAATAGGCCGATTTAAGCTTAGCCATTTGTTAAAGACTCGTTAATTTTGTACTAATAAATCGCAATATACGTTTATTAGAACAATTCTTGAAAATTATAATCAATATCACATTTATGAAAAAAGCATTTTTTGTTTTGGCCGCTTTATTAGTAATCCAAAATTCTTTCGGGCAGTTCGCTCTCGGTATCAAAGGAGGGGTCAACGTTTCAAAAATTTATACAGATGCAGGCTCATTTAAGGCTAACTTCAACGAGAGCTTGGACACCAAAACTGGATATTCTTTTGGAGCTTATGCCCGATTAGGCAAAAAACTGTATCTTCAACCTGAAGTAATGTTTGCCACAAAAGGCGGTAAAGTAAACGTAGTACCTGTAGGTGGCGGAAGCCCAGTATCAGTGGATATCAAAACCAATAATATAGATATTCCAGTGTTGATTGGTTATAAATTATTCAACCGAATAAGAATCAATGCAGGTCCGGTAGCTTCCATAAAAGTGAGCGAAGATGCCAAATTCTTGGACCAATTAAAAGTGGTAACCTCCAACCCAGATGAAGCCTTTGAAAAAGCTACTTTTGGCTACCAAGCAGGTGTAGGCATTAAGCTCTTAGGTTTTGATATTGACTTGAGAAAAGATGGCAGCCTTTCGGATGTATCATCGAAACAATTTGACGGCAATCAGTTTAGCCAGCGGCTTTCAGGATGGCAGTTGACCATTGGCAGAAAGATAATCTAATTCTTGCCATAAACTAATAACCAAAACTATAATAACGAAAAAGGTCGCCTCGAAAGAAGCGACCTTTGTTAGTTTTAATATAACCTAAATCAATCCACATCCCAGAATAATCTGGTTGCGAAAACATCGATTGTTCCTTGGGCTTTTACATTTTCGGCATTCGATCCCGACTCTGTGTTAGGATAATAGAATCTAACTGGTCGTTTCTCGCCACTTTCGGGTACTTGAATACTTTGAGGAGTTACTGGCAAACCAGTTTTTCTATATTCACTCCAAGCATCTAGACCGTTGAAGTTACACAATGCCAACCATTTTTGAATAGCAATAGCAGTCAATTTGTTTTTTGAAGCCAGGTAGTCATAATTGTCTACTCCGCTACCTTTGAAGCTCGCAGATAATCCTGCATTGGCTCCTAAAGCTCTGTAAGATTGTTTCAAACCTTCTTCAAAATACTCTTGTGCTGTGCCTGTTAAGTTAACACCAGAACCATATCTTTCTTTAGCCTCAGCCAAATGCAGCATAACCTCAGCGGCTGTCATCAATATATAAGGTCTGTTAAACTCACCTTTAACCAATAAACTTGGTCCTATTGCACTGCAGCTAGCAGGCAAGAAACCCGAGCTAGTGCCAAATGGAGCACCAACATAATTAGCTGCAACTTCAGCTTTGGCACTTACTCCGGCAGTAGATCCTTCTCCACCAATAGCATAGCCTATTCTTTTCAAACGAACAGTGTCGCCAGAGGCTTTCATTGAATTTACCAAGTATTGTGTCAATCTTGGATAGTTATTCAAAGCTCTTTTTGCACCGTTGGCATCGTAACCCCATCTGTCATAAACAGGATTGAGTTTACCAGCAGTAGCTAAGAAAAATCCTACACCACCTGCACCAACTTCTTCAGATGTCAAGAAGCCAGAACCTTCCGTTACGATTTTATTGATTTCGGCTTTGATATAAGTATCCTTTCCACTTACACGAGCTTGACGCATCAATATTCTCATTTTTAAACCATTAGCAAACTTCACCCATTTGGTGGTATTGCCTTTGAAAACCAAATCTGACCCAGTAAATGCACTTGCAAAAGCATTTGCCTTGGCATCTGCAATGCCCTCGTCTAAAAGCGTAATCAAATTATCATAAACGGCCTTTTGATCATCAAATTTAGGTGCCAAAGAAGCCACACCTTTCAAAGCGTCGCTGTAAGGAAGGCTACCGTACATATCCACCAATTGCTGAAACAAAAGGGCTTTCATGATTTTAGCAGGCCCTTTCAAAAACTTTTGGTTTTGTGTATCTGCATTATTGATCACAAACTGATAATCGTTAAGATTGTCATAGTAACCATCCCAGTAGTTAAAATCACCATTGGTGAAATTATAGGCAAAAGTAGTAGTTGAGATAATGTAACCGTTTGACTGTGTCCATTGTCCCGACCAGTAAGAGCCAGTTTCGTTTGGAGAAACCATGTTAGCTGCCGTAGTATTTAGCGAGTTTGAAAAAACAAAGCTAGGCAAGGCTGTTGGAAGCGTGTTAGGGTTTGTGTTGATGTCTAAAAAAGACTCAGAACACGAAGTACCCATAAACGCCACTAATCCAAGAATTATATATTTTTTAAATTTCATTTTTAGATCCAATTTTAAGATGATTAGAACGATAAATTAATGTTTACACCGTACTGACGCACTGGAGGAGTTTGTCTTGTAGAGTTCAAACCGATTCCATTACCTGAGCTTGTTCCAGCCAATACGTTGATGTCTCCACTGAACTGGTTACTAGAGATTGTACTAAATTCAGGGTCAGTATAATAGTTAAATTTATCAACAATTGTAAACAAATTTCTACCATAAACAGATAAACTAGCACCTGTGAATAACTTCGATTTCGACAAAACTTTCTCAGGAAGATTGTATGCCAAGTTGATGTCTCTCAATTTGATAAACCAGCCTTTGTTTACGAAGTTTTCCGAAATCAAACGGTAGTTATCCACCCAAAGGGCATATTCTGGCTCACGTACATACACTGAGGTATTAGGTGTAACTGTTTTGCCATCCGCACCCAAAATAGCGGAGTTAGGAAATATTTGAGCACCTCTGTTTTCTGTCCAACCACCAGCACCAGTAAATGTCATCTGACGGCCAAGGTCACTAAACATCATATTTCCACCCCTGTATTCGAAGTTGAAATTGAAAGCAAAGTTTCCATAAGAAACTTTAGAGCCAAGACCTGCGATATGACGAGGCAATGTACCTCCTCTTGTCGAAAGCGTAGTTTGTCTCAAAGGATATCCAGTGGTTCCATTAACCAAAACTTTACCAGAACCATCAGGAGCATACTGATAACCGTCTGTTTTCAACATAGGGAATCTTTGACCTACAATAACGTTGGTGTTGGCATAAGAAAATCCACCATACTGGAATTCCGTGATTCCTGGATAAAGATCAATTACTTTGTTATCGTTAAACGAGTATCTTACATTAAAATCCCAGTTGAATTTCCCGTCTCTGAAGATCAAATATTTCATGTCAGCCTCATAACCCCAGTTTTTAGTCTCACCCACGTTGATCAACAAGAATGGGAAACCAGTGGTGTTAGGAACCTTAACAGTAATAACCTGATCTTTTGAAGTTTGTGTATAGGCTGTCAAATCCAAAGTGATTCTGTTGTTTAACAACTGAAACTCACCACCCACTTCGTAAGAGTAAACTGTCTCAGGCTTCAATCCTCCATCAGGAAGAGTGTTGCCTACTGTCAAACCTACCGTATTTCCATATGGGAAGTTAGCACCGTTGCCGTAAACCAAGTCCAAACCATATAATGAAATGTTATCATTCGCATTTTTATTGGCATTGAATCTCAATTTGGCATAGTTCAAGAAAGAACTTTTAATTGAAGGAATAGCATCTGTGGCAATAAAAGACAAAGCCGCTCCATAATAAGGATACATATAAGAAGTCCTTGGGCGATCTGCTTTGTAAAATCTAGATGTAGCATCATAACGGAAAGTACCGTTAAAAATCAACCAATTTTTATAGTTGGTTGTTAAGTCAGCATAATAACCAAACTTCCTCTCCATGGTATTAGCTTCCCCTCCACTTAACTCACCTTGACGGTTAGCCACGTTGTAAACATCAGGCACAACGATAGAGTTTGAACCTACAGATAAGCCTTTGGTAGTTCTTTGGTAAACGCTATTTCCCAAAACCAATTTGTTTGCAAAAGAACCGAAATCTTTGGTCAAAAGAATTTGGAATTCATTATTTATTACGTTTTCAGTACCCGAGAAATCTTGAACAGAACCTAAAATATCAGTAATAGCTCTGTAGATACCATCATAGTCATCATCGTGTGTCCATGGCTCGGGAATATAAGCTTTGTTTTTAGCCCAGTCAGAGTACAAGAATTTACCAGTGGTGTTTTTACCGCTTCTGGTATTGTTCATAACGCCCAAACGGTTGGTAAACTGCAACCAATTGGTAGTTTTATGTACCAAGCTGATATTACCAGAGATATTGGCATCTTTATATTTGCTTCTGCTATTACCTGCAACAAAGTACGGATTGTTCAAATAATCATTGTAGTAGCCATTAGGACTAGCCAAAGGATTGTTTCTCCAGTCTCTTAAATCGTCCAAAGGAATATTGGCCGGTTGGTTCAAAACTTCACTATAAAAATCAGCGGACGTTCTGTCAAAATTGGCTTGTGTGTAAGCTCCAGTAAAGCTAGAAGTTAGTTTGCCTTGCTCTTTTGTTGCAGACATTCTTACACCAGTTCTATTGCTCTTGTCTTCAGGAACTACACCACGAATAGACTGATTTTCGAGTGAAAGGTAGTAAGAGCTTGTAGCGTCTCCTCCTTGGAAACTCACCTGATTGTTAGAAGAAACACCTGTATCGAAAGTCTTTTTTCTGATACCCGGAATGGCTGCGTAAGGGACAACCAATTTGCTACCATCCTCAGCTACTCTACCCTGAATTCTCTCCGATCCATCAAAAGCATCGCCATATTGTTGGTTTTCGTATGGTCTCCAGTTTCCTGCCATTCTTGTGGCTATATCAGAGCTGTAGCCCGCCGAACCAAAAGACTGGTAGTAATGAGAACCTGAACCGTATTTGTCTTGAAAATCAGGCAAAAAACTTACTTGCTCCAAGTTTGTACTGTTAGAGTAGTTTACCTTAAGTTTACCTTGGGTACCTTTTTTTGTTGTGATTACAATGGCACCATTGATACCTGCAGAGCCGTATAAAGTAGCTGCTTGACCACCTTTCAAGATAGAAACACTCTCTATATCATTAGGGTTAATCAGAGCCAAAACTGTTGATGTAGTCTGCATACCGTCCAAAACCACAAGAGCCTCGTTGTTACCCGTCAACGACCTGTAACCTCTCAAAACCACCTTAACGGCAGGGTCAACGCTGTTGTTGATGTTGTAAACCGCTAGGCCCGTCACTTTACCTGAAAGTGCTTGGGCCAATTGTGGCGAACGACCAACTGTCACATCCTCTGTAGCTACTTTGGAGTAAGCATAACCAATTTCTCTAAGGTTTTTACGTATACCTTGAGCTGTTACCACCACCTCTTCAAGCTGTGACGCGTCTGGTTTCATGCTCAAATCAATCACTGTTTGGCTTCCCACGGTAACACTTTGTGCTGTAAAACCAATGAAACTAAATAACAAAACATCGCCTTTGCTAGCCGCAATTTTGTACTTACCATCCCCATCGGTGGTTACACCTTTCGAAGTTCCTTTCACGGCGATGCTCACACCAGGCAACGACGAATTGTCATCGCTAGAGGTAACTCGGCCTGAAATGTTAACAGATTGGGCAAAAGATTCACCCAACATAATCAGCAGAAAGCTGACAAGTAGAATTTTTTTCATAGAGTCTGTTTATAAAGTTTAAGAATAATAATAAATGTCTAATCTAGACCTGATTTGCGAAAAACTCTATAATGAAAAGCAGAAAAGTTAATTTACGTTAAGAAATTGTTAAAAAAATACAATCAATTATAGATTTTAAAATATTTTTCTAATTAATTTCTAATATTATTTTAATTTTATTTTAATCTTGTTTAATATAGGGTTAAGCTTTTTTTGATTCCATGTAATACAATTAACATGTAATATGGTCAATATGAGATTTTGACTTTCATTGATATCACAAAATATTTATCCGGCAAAATGCCGAATGGAGGAACTTATGAGCCTTACTTAATTCAAAGAAGAACGAAATAAATCATTTTGTAAAGCACTGATAAACAAACTATTAATTTGCATTAACGCCTATTTAACGAGATACAATAATGAATACAAGCTTCGATAAATGCAGGTGTATCGAGGCCATTCTTTAACATGAAGATTCCAAGGAATACATTCTTAAAAAATCCTACAGGAAAGAAAACCTCAGTTGTAGGCTTAGATGTATTTTCTGCGGTATTTTAAAGACTACTCAAATGTGAGTAAAAATCCTTCATTAAAAAGATATTCTTTGAATCCTGTGGGACTTCCTCTCGAGCATGAAAAGCTTATTTCAGAAAACAAAAAGTAGAGCAAAAAAAATTATTTGGCGAAAGCTATGTGCCTGTCTTTTTTAGCTTGGAAAATATCCTCTATGGTAATTAAAATCCCAGTCTCTTCAACCTCACCGAAGTCATCGTTGAGAGCTGTACCAAAGGTCTTCATTGTGGCGGATAATCCCATATAAGTATTGATGAGAGGGGGAATATTCTCACCCAAAGACCTAACTCTTCCATTCAATATTTTGTAACCATCTTTATAGGAAAGACCGTCAAACAAGCCCTCGAATACCGAAACATCTCCAAAATACCCTAGTGGCTTTATTGGCCAAACCAGCTTTTCTGTATCTGGAAAATAATGGTTCATAAAATAGAGTAGAAGGTCGCGAGCTTCCTTATTGTAGTGCGAATACATGGTTACCTTTCCAAATAAATATTTTATATCTGGGTTCATTACCACCATGGCACCTAGCCCGTCAAAAAGATTATCTAAAGAAAAAACACCTTTGCGGTTTTCTCTACTTGGCTGAAACTTGGGCTGAACAAATGACCTACCCAACTCAATCGTATGAGGCAAATATTCAGTCTTGAATTTCTCAGAGAAATGAAAATAATGAGATGTTGATAAGTTATGTACGCCGTGGTCATTTATACTGGCATCTGCACATCTAATCAAGCGATAGCCCGCCACAATTTCCTCTTCTTCAGGATCCCATGTGATAAGTTGATCGTAACAATCCTCACAAGTATCGTTGTAATCAAGATCCACCGCAAGTCCGGTACCTCCGCCTGCGGCTCTGAAGGTGAGTTCCCTCAATCGGCCAATCTCCTGAATAGTATTCGGCTGACGATGGTGATTTACCAAATGAACCTCTATATTTCCAAAATTTGTATTCCTTAGAAACGTGTCCTTATTTAACTCTTTCTTTAGAACTTCTCTTTCTATCGGGTCTATAATCTTCTGCATAAATTTGTTTTGTTATGCCATGGCATAAACAGTTTCTTTTATTACCTCTGCCCACTCTTGTTCGGTTTTGGTATTGTCAAATCGAGTATACGGAATTGGTTTTCCAATTACAATCGTTACTTTTTTACCTTTCTGTGCAAACATCTCATCGGCTAGATAAAACATTTCGATATTGGCCCCAATTCCTATATTTTTACGGAATCTCGCTAAATTATAAAAAAAGTCCGAATTTCGACCTTCGATATAAACAGGAATTATATCTTTTTTATATTTCTTGGCCTTTGTTATGAAACTTTTCTTCCATTCAAGATCCTTTATTACACCATTTTTTCGTTTTCTTGATACCAGCCCTGCCGGAAAAACAAGCATGGCTTGGTCACTAGCATAAGTTTCGTCAATAGCACGCATGGCTTCTCTGGCCTGCGAACCATGTTTGTTAATAGGTATAAAAAGTGAATGCAGATTCTTGATATTCATTAAAA
Source organism: Lacihabitans soyangensis (assembly GCF_024343775.1). Taxonomy (GTDB): domain Bacteria; phylum Bacteroidota; class Bacteroidia; order Cytophagales; family Spirosomataceae; genus Leadbetterella; species Leadbetterella soyangensis. The sequence goes on from NZ_RJUF01000173.1 coordinate 87,871, forward strand.
TGTCATTAACTAAAAACTTTATATCCTTCCGATACTTGCCCAATGCATGCATAAAAGCTACTCCATCAAGACCTCCTAAAGGATGATTAGAAGCAAAAACTACACCGCCTGTGAGTGGGATATTTTCAGCACCTTTTAGTTCCACATCCACTTTAAGTTCTTGACCAATAAGTGCATCAACAAAGTCAAGACCTTGCAGATGCCCTATTTTTTGCATCACTTTGTTGATGTCTTCTTCATGAACAATTCTTTCGATATAGCGTAAAACAAAACCTGGCAGCCATTTTAGAAGTTTAGGGTTCTTTTTGGCAATCGCTTCACGAATTACTATAAATTTTTCTTCTTGCATTCAAGTCAATTTTCTGAAAATCAAGCAAGTCTTATCATCATGAACCTTACAAATTCAGTATTTCAAGAAACTTTAACTTTTTTCCAGTTTGCAAATTTAACCCAAAAAACTCATTAGAGAATCGCCTTCAATATTTTTTTGCTGTCAGGCCACCTTAATAGTCTGTAAATTCATCAAGCATGACCTGAAAAAGATTCCTAAAAACACCAATTTAAAAATCTATTGCACTGGTTCATAATCATTTTCTAATTTCTTCAAAAGCCCAAAACCGCACAAGAAAAAGAAACTACTGAGCAAAAATAGTGGCACCTTATACATGACCAGCAACAAAACAAACACAAAACCGAAGAAAAAATATTGCATTTTGGAGTCATCGCTAAGCGTCTGCAAATATTGAAAACCATGTATAAAAACAACGAGACTGATAACAAAAATCAACCATGCAAATGCGTAAGATAAACTTACTAGTGGCTGAGCCCTAACCATGAACAGGTAAATTTCGGGCAGGAGCAAAATGAAATATCCAATAACAAGCATTATACTTTTATACCAAAAACCCAGTGGTAAATTATTGAAAACCGCCAGATGGCTATTGTGAAAATAAACGTATTGGGAACAAATACGAAGATGAGAAACCGCAATAATAACGGCTGCTATACTAAAAAGTCGGTGATCGTACTCGTCGGTGGGAAATAGCCAAACCATAAATAGCACGGAGAAAATACTAAAAAACTTGGTTAGCAGTAGTAAGATGGGTTCCTTGTACAGTAGGTATTTGTGATAAAAAAGTACAGCCGGTAGTCGAAATTTAAAGAATTGAGGAAAAGAAAATGAAAAAATAGCCTTGGCTTCGGGAGTTTGGCGGATTCGGCGTTCGTAAATAAAAACGCCCAAAAACATGACAAATAGTTGCGAACTTAGGATAAAAACTACAGACATGAGCTTACCAAGAATAAAACCTATAACTACCATAAATATGGCATACAAGAAGGTCAGTTGGCTGAGCATGAAACTGACATAACCCCACAGAACCAGCCGCTGCCACAAATTCAACAACCTTAAATGAAACAGAAACCTAAACTCTGGCTGACCCAATGAACGAAGAATAAAAAGATAAGTTTTGACCCCATGAAGAAGCCACAAGAATCCCGTATATACCAACAACTTCGGGGAGTTTAGGGCTTGCTTAACAATGGTTTGGTGTTCTTGTCCACTCAAAAACCCAAAAGCAAACAATACAATCACCAACAAAAACAATACATTTTTTCGGTAATAATCCCAAACAATGGCTCTTTGGAAAATAATAAAAACAGCTCTCATTGCTTTACAATTGTTTTATTATCAACTATGAACACAGAGTCTATTTTGAGTTTTTCTGGAAGCAAATCTTGGTGAGAAGACAGAAAAAAACTTGTACCATGCTCGGCCTGAGTTCGTGCCACTATCTCGTATAATTTATCAATAGAAGTCGCATCTACCAATATAAAGGGTTCGTCTAAGATGATAAGTTGAGGCCGACCAAGAAAGCCCGAAACCAAAGAGACTTTTTTGAGCATTCCACTAGAATAGGTTCCGATGTTGTTTTCCCAATAGTCCACCACTCCAAAATGCGATACTAAATCCGCAAGTTGACCTGAGGGAGCTTTTTTGGCATAAGCTATAAAGGTCAAGATATCTTTGGCCGTCACAAAGTCTGGATATTTAGGCTCTGCCTCTGAGTAATTGACCAAAAACTTGCATTTCTGATCATGAGGGCTCATGTTTTGAAATAATAATGAACCTTCAAAAGGAATAATGCCAGCCAAAGACTTAAAGAAAGTAGATTTTCCAGAGCCATTTTTACCCACAAACCAATGTATACCTTCAGAAATCCTGAGTTCGGAAATCTCCAAAACAAGGTGTTGGTTATATTTTTTTCGGAATTGATTCACTTCCAGCATCATAAAGTCAAAATAGTTTGGCGTTTTCGATAATCTAACAAATGGCGAGCTCAAATTTTGGTCTAAAAATTGCTCTATTTATCTGATAGGTATCCCAAAAATAAACAATATGATTAAACTTTTTACCATTCTTTTCATAATGGCATCGACGGTTTTTACTTTTCTTTTTGAAAAGAAAACGACTTCAAGTCCGCAAAAAAAGAAATTTCACCGATACAACACCGACACCAGCAGGGTATTTTACTACTCTTTTAGCCAAGAAAAAGTAATAGACTTAAAGGCAAAAGCCCTACCACTAAAAAATGAAAAACTGACGGTAGTGAAAGGAACCCAAGTGCTGCTTGAAGCTCCTATTTTTCATGCCAATGCACTGTATCTATGGGAAGGACCCAACGGTTTCAGGTCGTATTCTCAAAATGTACTGCTCGAAAATGTTCATACCAACCAAAGCGGTATCTATACGGTATCGGTAAAAAAAGCTAACGGATTGGTTTCTGGCAAAATAGAATTGACAGTGGTCGAGAAAGACTTTTAATTGGATTTATTTATTCTATTTCTAATATGAATATTATATTTGAGTCATAATAGAATAAGGTTTGATTTTAATAAAAGGCATAAAACTACCTAAAATACTTGGCATAGCTGTCTGGCCTTTTGTTTTGGTAAAAACCAAAACGCCTGGAAAAACAATTCTTAACCACGAGCGTATTCACCTCCGTCAGCAAGTAGAAATGTTGGTTCTACCTTTTTATTTCTGGTATCTTTTTGAATGGCTGGTTTTGTATATCAAGTATCGAAACATTGATAAAGCCTATCGCAATATTAGTTTTGAAAAAGAGGCTTACAAAAACGAAAGCAACATGAACTACTTGAAAAACAGACCTTTCTGGAACTTCATGAAGTATTTGAATATCAAATAGTTTGAGAAAAAAGCTTCTCAGTTTTCATGTTCTTGGACAAATATTGATCAAAAACCATACAGATATTTCTCACAAAAGCCCTTTCTAATACCACCAGTCCGCTTGGTCTTAATTCGAGAATCCCGTCTGTTTCCATTTCTTGTAGTGACAGCTGAAGCTCCTCGGAATCAATAATACCGAATTGATCATCAGTCCAAGCGGTTTCGAAATGACACATCAAATTCAGAATTTGCTCCCTCACAAAAAGGTCTTTCTCTGTCAAAATATGCCCTTTTTCTACGGGTAAAGTTCCACCAAAAACCTTGGCTTTGTAGGCTTCTATATCCTTAGCATTCTGGGCAAATGCACCCCAAATATCACTTATGGAAGACGCTCCAAGACCAATCATGGCTCTTGACGATTGAGTGGTATAGCCCATAAAGTTGCGGTGTAGTTTCTTCTCGCTCATTGCCACAAAAAGTTCGTCGCCCGGCAAAGCAAAATGATCCATACCAACCTCGGCATATCCAGCCTGCTCAAAAAGTTCTAGTCCGACCTCGTACAAAGCCCGCTTTTCGCCGGCCGTTGGCAAGTCATCATCTTCAAAACCTCGCTGACCGTTGCCTTTTATCCAAGGCACATGAGCGTAAGAATAAAACGCAATACGCTCAGGCTTAAGCTCTAAGGTTTTGAGAATAGTATTTCTGACCGATTCTAATTTCTGAAAAGGCAATCCAAAAACAAGGTCATGACTAACCGATGTGTAACCGATTGCACGAGCCAATTTGGTTACATTTTCTACAGCCTCAAATGGTTGAATCCTGTGGATGGCTTTCTGAACCACAGGGTCATAATCCTGAACGCCGAAACTTACTCTTCTAAAGCCCAAATTATACAAGGTCTGAAGGTGCTCTTCGGTGGTGTTGTTCGGATGACCCTCAAAGCTAAAAGCCTGATTTTCTGACACATGAGCATCTTTCAAAATTCCCGTCAACAGTCTTTCAAGGTTATCTGAAGAAAAAAAACTAGGTGTTCCTCCGCCTAAATGAATCTCTTTGATGGTAGGTTTTACACCTAATATGTTCAAGTACATCCGCCATTCAGCCAAAAGGGCATCAATATAAGAACCTTCCATACTGTGGTTTTTGGTGATTCTCTTGTGACAGGCACAAAAGGTACAAAGGCTCTCACAGTAAGGTAAGTGAATGTATAAACTCAGTCCATTTTCGACAATTTCCTTTTTCCCAAAAGACAAAAGTCCCTGGTGCCATTTTTGGGTATCAAAGTGCTCTAAATCCCAAAACGGAACCGTCGGATAACTGGTATATCTCGGCCCGGCAACATTGTATTTATCTATGAGGTTTTCTGTGTTGGTTAATTGCATTCCAATCAATTTTTGACAAAAATATCTCCTCCTTACAGATATATTTTATGATATTTGTCAATCGAAAGATAATAAAAGTGTTTTTTACCTCGATTTCACCCTATTTATGAAAATAATTATCATCAATGGCCCAAATCTAAACCTTCTGGGAAAACGCGAACCTGAAATATACGGCAGCAAGAGTTTTGAGGATTATTTTGGAGAATTAAGAGCAGTATTTCCTGAAGTAGAACTAGAATATTTTCAGTCTAATCATGAGGGTGCCATTATTGACAAAATCCACGAAATAGGTTTTAGCTATAATGGAATTATACTTAATGCAGGAGGTTTAACGCATACTTCAGTAGCTTTAGCGGATGCCTTGGGAGGCGTAAAAACTCCAGCCGTTGAGGTACATATCTCTAATATTCATGCTAGGGAGGAATTCCGAAAACATTCATATTTATCACCCAAATGCAAAGGACTCATTTGTGGACTCGGGCTTAAAGGCTACGAACTTGCTGTTAGGTATTTTGTGGGGTGAGGATTGGTTACTGGTGAACTGGTTACTGGTGGATTGGTTATTGGTGGATTGGTTACTGGTGAATTGGTTACTGGTGGATTGGTTACTGGTGAACTGGTTATTGGTGAACTGGTTACTGGTTATTTGTTAACCGAGGAGAGACTTAGCTTTATGACATTCATTCGTTCATAGAGGCTCTTTGAAATCGATATAATAAAACAAAGCTCCCAAAATAGGAGCTAATGTTTATTCATAAAAATCATTTTGAATGGTCTTAGAGTTAGTACTTTCTATCAATAATAAACAATTGACATTAAGAAACTCCCCCCCTTTCAAAAATTCGACAAGCAAATCTAACTACCTCTTGGCGGTCATTTTCTTTTCGTGAAATTCTATAAATCCTTTGATTTCTTCCAGCGGAATCCCCTTGGCCAAAATACGCTTTTCGCTATCTAAAATATAGATTGTTGGAGTTTTGTAAACATCGTATCTCTTTCGGAAGTCATATCTCAGTTTGAGATCTAGCACATTTATGAGTCTGACTGTTTTGTATTTTTTTATAAAAGCCTTTGTCTTCGTCAATTCCTCCTCCATATCACCGGTTTCATGAGTACCAGCATGATATATGGCTATGCCTTTATCTTTGGTTTCGTCATAAAACTTCATGAGTTCAGGTGCGTGGTCTTGGCAATGGCCGCAGTCGTATCTGTAAAAATAAACCACAGTGTACTTAGCTTTGATATCCATGAGATTCACATCCCTTCCGAGCGTATCTTGCAGAATCAAAAGTGGCATTACCTTACCCGTGATAATCGGTTTAAGGATATCTACCCTTTCCTGTATCTTGTTCTTTTGAGTTGCGTCCATCCAATCGGCATCTTTCAGGTAATGATTTTCAGCCAAATGCACAAACACGCCATCAAGACCAATGATGTTGATATTTTCATACTTGTTACTCAAAAACCACAAAGTGTACCTATACATCTCTTTGTGTTTTTTTGACATCAGCAACACCCGATCAGCATCTGCTGTGATTGAATCAGTCACTTGATAAACCAGATCTTTAAAGTATTTTTCAAGCTTAGTTTGAAGAAAAGGCGTTCTAATAAATCTTTCATCCGAAAAATCGAGATTTTCAAAAAACTTCTTTTTGTAGGTGCGATACATAAAGGTAGAGTCCTTTCGTCCATTGGCCAAAATGGGCACTTCGGTAGGAAGTTCTGGCTCCATGTTCACCTTTATTATTTTAGCAGCAAAAAAACCTTCGTTGGCTTTTATGGTATTTTTTATGTAGCCAGTTACCTCCTCTTGCATTCCCTTCATCTTCTTTTTGTTGGCTTCTTGGGCTTCAGGCTCTTTATTGGTTTGCAAGGCTTTTTGTATGGCCATGGCATCCTTGGTTTTATCAGAAATATATTTCCTGTAGTTATATAAAACTTCGTTTTCTTTTGAACCAGTAAACTTTACGGTATTTAAAAAATCTGCAGTATCCGCTTCAATAGTGAACTCTGACTCCGTTCCGCTCACCAAAAAATCATAATATTTACTAGCTGATAACACCACCACATACATGCCACCTTGTAGCCCGGCCTTTCCTTTGAATCTGATAACACCATTCTCGGCCTTGGCAGAGTCCACTTTCAAAAACTGGCTATTGCCATAATAATGAGCTAGATGAATAGGCTTTGAGGTCTCTGTGATGCCTTTAAGCTTGACCTTGATATCATAAACATAGGATTCTTGAGCACGACCTAAGAATGAAATAAACAAAATCGATAGTATTAGAGAAAGACGATAAAACATTTTTTTATGATTTTATGGTTTGTTTTAGTTTGAATTCAAGTTCTGTGCCATTTCACAAAAATGAAATGTTAAAACTGGTATTAAATGAAAAAAGCCAGCAGAACTGGCTTTTTTGACTTATATTTTCTTCTTACTGGCAGCTTGTTTTTCCTGAAACTCAATGAACTTATTGAATTCCTCTATCGGAATCCTTTTCCCAAGAATTCGCTTTTCACTATCTAAAATGTAGCTTGTTGGAGTAGAATAAATATCAAATTTGTTTCGGAAAACATATCGACCTTTTGAATCCCAAAGATTTCTCATTTTGCCGGTTTTATAGGTACTCACAAATTTCTTGATCTTATCAAGGTCATAATCTACAGCAACATTCAGCACCTCAATGCCTTTGCTCTTGTTTTCGTCGTAATATTTGACCAACTCAGGAGCGTGGTCTTTACAATGGCCGCAGTCTGGACTGTAGAAATATACAATCGTGTACTTGGCCTTAACATTATGAAGACTTTGCTCCACCCCTAGCGTATCTGACAAAATCAAAGCGGGCATTATTTTACCCGTTTGAATAGGCTTCAAAATACTTACCCTCTCCTGGAATTTGGCCCTTTGGGTACTATCCAACCAATCGGCATCTTTCAAGTAATAATCTTCCGCCAAATGTATGAAAACTCCATCGAGTCCTACTATATCAATGTTTTCGTACTTGTTGGTTACCATCCAAAGTACATAACGATACACCTCTTTGTTTTTCTTGGCCATTTTCAACACTTTATCGGCATCTACGTTGATGGAGTCCGTTACTTGGTAAACCAAATCTTTAAAGTATTTCTCCACTTTGGACTGTATAAATGGCGTACGGAGCATTCTTTCGTCAGTGAAATCTATGTTTTCAAAGAATTTCTTTTTGTATAGATTAAATAAGTAAGTGGAATCACGCTTTCCATTGGCCAGCATCGGGGCTTCATTTGGCAATTCTGGCTCCATATTGGCCTTAATTATTTTGCCTGCAAATGTATTTCCATTGGAGGTTACCGTATTTTTCATGTAAGCCGTTACCTCATCCTGAAGCGTTTTCATTTTTCCACGGTTTATCTCTGAAGCCCCTTGATCTTTCTGAATCTGCATCGTTTTCTGGATGGCCATAGCTTCATCTGACTTACCAGCTAAAAACTTTCGGTAGTTAAACAAAATATCGTTTTCTTTAGAGCCAGTAAATTTCACAGATTTTATATAATCGGTTGTGTCGGCTTCTACCGAAAACTCCGACTCGTTTCCGCTGACCACAAAATCGTAATATTTTGAAGGAGACAATACAATCAGGTAAATACCACCTTTTAGGGGTTCTTTTCCTTTAAAATGTATAATGCCGTTTTCTGCTTTTGCTGAGTCTCCCTTAAGATATTGGTTATAGCCATAATAATGAGCCAAATGCACATATTTATCAGGTTCAACACCGTTCATCTTAACAGAGATGTGGTAGGCTGGTTTTTCTTGTGCAGAGATATTAAAAACTATAGAGTAGAAAAATAAAACTAAGAGACCAAATTTTTTCATACAGTGATTTTTTTGCAAATTTAAAAAATTAACCAAAACGTTCGTATAATTTAACAATTCATTATGTTATTCGTACTTTCCAAGACAATTTCTTTCGTTTTAAAGCCCATCGGAATATTATTTTTACTTGCTCTTTTATCCTTCATAACGAAAAATCGTACCAAAAAGAAACGATTAAACGGGGCATTTCTTATACTTCTATACTTTTTTTCCTGCCCAGCCATAATAAATAAATTCATCCAAGCCTACGAATTTCCATCCGCAAAAATACAAAACACCAAGAACTACACTTACGGAATTTTATTAACCGGCGGATTGGTAAACGAATCCAAAAGTCAAGATTCTGCCTTGTTTCTTGGTCCGCAAGGTGACAGGCTATGGCAAACCGTAGAACTATACCGAGCCAATAAAATTAAAAAAATAATCATTTCCGGTGGTGATGGATATGAACGGCAAAGCCTGACTTTTGCCACTGAGAATGACAAAGCAAGAGAATTCCTATTAAAATCGGGTGTAGATGCCGAGGATATTTTACGGGAAAAAGATGCAGTGAATACATACGAAAATGCAAAATTCACGAAAAAACTATTGCCTCAGAAAACAGAGAAAGTCTTAGTAATCACTTCTGGTTTTCATTTAAAAAGAGCAATAGCCTGTTTCAAAAAGCAAAATATAGATGCAGACGGTTTTGCAACCACACCTATTTCTGAAAATTATCCTTTCAAATGGCAGGACTTCATACCAACTATGGACGCCTTCAAAAACCTTGATATTTTGGCAAATGAGATGATTGGCCTAGCCGTTTACAAAACCTTAGGGTATATTTAAATAATTTAAAACTTATCTAATTATAATTATAGTTCATAAAAAAAGACCATAAAGGTCTTCTTTACTTCTGTTATCGTCATTAAAATTAGATACTAAGAATATGTACCATTCTCAACAAATCGTCGTGAATCGGCTTTTGTTTTTTGATGGTATCTATAAAAGGGGTAAATAGCAATTCGTTGTTCACAATTCCCGCCATTACGTTTTTGTGTCCTTTCATCAATCCTTCCACTGCTGCGAGGCCCATCCTTGAGGCCAAAATTCTATCGTAAGCTGTTGGCGAACCACCTCTTTGAATATGCCCCAATGTTGTTACTCTTATGTCCAACTTATCCCCTACTTGCTCTTTGATTTTTTCAGCAATTTCCGCAGCATGACCTTCCTCGTCGCCCTCAGCCACCACTACGATAGACGATGATTTCGAACGGGTCCAACCTTCTTTCAGAGTTGATACCACTTTTTTCAGTGGTGTGTGTGTTTCTGGCACCATCACTATTTCGGCACCACCACCAATACCTGACTGGATGGCAATGTAACCTGAGTCGCGACCCATTACCTCTATAAAGAAAATTCTGTCGTGAGAGTCTGCCGTATCTCTGATTTTGTCAATTGCCTCTAGAGAAGTATTTACTGCGGTGTCAAAACCAATGGTGTAATCAGTACCATAAAGATCATTATCGATAGTCCCAGGACAACCAACAGTTGGTATTTGATATTCGTTATAGAAAACCTCAGCACCCGTAAAAGTACCATTACCACCAATAGCCACCAAACCTTCGATACCATTAGCCATTAGATTTTCATAGGCCTTTTTACGACCTTCTGGTGTCATAAACTCCTTACTACGAGCCGACTTCAACACTGTACCACCTCTCTGAACTATATTACTAACTGACTGGGAGGTCATTTCAAAAATATCTCCCGAAATCATACCATTATATCCTCTTCTAATACCGTAAACCTCAATTCCATGATAGATAGCCCCACGCACTACTGCTCTGATGCAGGCGTTCATTCCTGGAGCATCTCCACCCGAAGTAAAAACCGCTATTTTTTTCATCTATTACTATTCTGCTTATTTTGATTAAGGGCAAAAATAAGGAGATTTATCATAACCTAAAAACTTAATTTTATTTTGCCCTACCCTATTTTGAAGAAAGTTTATTCTGATTATTCTGATTTTACAAAATATTATTGGAAAAGTTATAAAAAGAAAGGAAGTTTAGATATTTCGTAGTTTGCAAACTTGTAAAAAATCATTAAAACATTTTTCTATTCATAATCAATCAGCATTTAGTTGTTGGAAAAATTCCAATCCTTCAAAAATTGCTAATATTCACCGAAATTGCCCTTTTATCTTTAAAAAAATCCATATTTTTCCTATATTTGCCTAAAGTGAATATAGTATTTGAAATAGATGAGCGACGAGAGTGCTAACTACGACCCTACCCAGCAAAACGAGGTTATTGATGACATGTTTGAGAAGTATTTCCTTGAATATGCTTCCTACGTAATTCTTGAAAGAGCCGTACCCGCCGGCGAAGATGGCCTAAAACCTGTTCAGAGAAGGCTTTTACATGCCCTCAAAGAAATGGACGATGGCCGTTTCAACAAAGTAGCCAACGTAATTGGCTCTACCATGCAGTTTCACCCACACGGTGACGCTTCCATAGGTGATGCCATCGTCAATATCGGCCAAAAAGAGCTTCTTTTGGATATTCAAGGCAACTGGGGAGATATTCGTACGGGCGACTCCGCTGCTGCACCTCGTTATATAGAAGTAAGACTTTCGAAGTTCGCCCTGGAGGTACTTTTTAATGAAGACACCACCGAATGGCAGATGTCTTATGACGGCCGTAAACGCGAGCCAGTAACCCTTCCTGCCAAATTCCCATTGGTACTAGAAATGGGTGTAGAAGGTATTGCGGTTGGTCTTTCTACCAAAATCCTTCCTCATAATTTCATAGAACTTTGCGATGCATCCATAAAATACCTCAAAAAAGAACCTTTTGTTCTTTATCCCGACTTTCTGACGGGTGGCCAAGTTGATGTGAGCAACTACAACGATGGTGCAAGAGGTGGAAAAGTTAAAATGCGTGCGAAAATTGTCGAAGCCGATAAAAAGACTCTCAAAATAACCGAGATTCCTTTTTCTACTACCACCGGTAGCATAATAGAGTCGATAATTAAAGCCAATGATGCGGGTAAAATAAAAATAAAGAAAGTTGAAGACAACACAGCCCGTGATGTGGAGATTATCATTCACTTGGCTCCAAATACTTCTACAGACATCACCATAGATGCTCTTTACGCATTTACCAATTGCGAGATGTCGGTTTCACCCAATGCGGTGGTCATCATTGACCAGAAACCAAGGTTTTTGGGTGTGAGTGAAATTCTTAAAAGTTCAACTGACCAAACCCTACATTTACTCAAAAGAGAGTTACAAATCAGGAAGTCAGAACTGATGGAGAAAGTTCTGTACAGTTCCTTGGAGAAGATATTCATAGAAAATCGTATTTACCGTGATATAGAAGAATGTGAGACTTTTGATGCCGTTATAGAGACCATTGACCGAGGTTTGGAGCCTTTCAAAAAGGAATTCTATCGCGAAATAGTCAAAGAAGACATCCTGAGATTGACCGAGATCCGAATCAAGAGGATTTCGAAATACGATGGCTTCAAGGCAGACGAACTCATGAAACGTCTTCAGGAAGAACTCCTTGAAGTGGAAGACAACCTAAACAATATTGTACGCTACACCATCAATTTCCTCCAAGACCTAATTAAAAAGTACGGAAAAGGAAGAGAAAGAAGAACAGAAATAACACAGTTTGGGGAAGTTCAAGCTGCTGTGGTGGCCGCTAACAATCAGAAGCTATACGTAGACAGGGTTGGTGGTTTTGTGGGCTATGGCCTTAAAAAAGACGAGTTTATTATGGAATGCTCTGACATTGACGACATTATCGTCTTCCGAGCAGATGGCAAACTATCCGTTGTTAAAATCCAAGAGAAGGTTTTTGTGGGTAAAGACATACTTTACAGTGCTGTTTTCCGCAAAAACGACGAAAGGAGAATTTACAACGTTATTTACCTTGATGGTAAAACTGGACGAACTTTTGCGAAACGTTTTGCCGTGACCGGTATTACCCGCGATAAAGAATATGACATCACCAAAGGCTCGCAAAGATCAAAAATCCTCTACTTTTCGGCCAACGAAAACGGTGAGGCAGAAACAGTTACCGTAAACCTTACGGCCAGTTCTACCGCCAAAAAGAAAATATTTGACTTTGACTTTGCCGAATTGTTGATAAAAAACCGTTCAGCCATGGGCAATTTGGTCACCAAATATTCCGTTAGGAAAATTGCGTTTAAAACCGCCGGAAAATCAACTTTGGGTGGTGTGGACATTTGGTATACCAGCACGCTGGGCCGACTTAACAAAGACGAACACGGCATGTACCTGGGTAATTTTGGAGCAACCGACAAAATATTGGTCATATACAAATCTGGAGAGTACGAACTCACCAACTTTGAACTGACCAACCACTATGACCCTAGACAAGTGCATACGATAGCCAAATATGACGAAAAGCGGGCTATTTCGTGTATTTATTATGACGGTGACCAGAAGAACTACCACATTAAGCGTTTCTTGATAGAGACCTCTACTCTAGACAAGAAGTTTATGTTTATAACGGATCATAACCGTTCCGAACTTCTGATGGCTTCGTATGACAAACGACCTAGAATAGAAATTAAATTCAAGAAACAGAGAAAGTCAGAAGTTGAAAAACTACTTTTCAAAGTGGACGAAATGATAGAAGTGAAAGGCTGGAAAGCTTTGGGCAATAAATTGGTTTATGATAAAATAGTAGAAATCAAAACCTTGGACCCTGAAGTTGAAGAAGAAGAGGACGAGGAAATGGACGATGCCGCAGTGACCGAAATTGTAAATAGCGATATTGAAGAAAACGACGAAGAACTAGAAATAGAGTCAGAAAACGAGGAAGAAACAGCACCTGTAAAAGGAGAATTAAAACTTCCAGATTTGCCATCTGGCGAACCTAACAAAACAGATCATGCCAGCGAGGGTGAGCAATTGGGTCTTTTTTAAAAAACTAAAACAAGGTTTCTTTACAAAAATCTTGTCTGTGTTTTTGCTTATACTCGTCAACCAGGGCCTTTTTGCTCAGGGTGGTTATTATGTGGCTAAGGGCAAAATAGTCGAAAAAGAAACATTCTTGCCACTCAATCAAGCCTATATTTGCATACCAAGCACAGGTTACGGGACTGCTCCCAATCTTGACGGTGAATTTATTTTTCAATTTCCCAATTTGAGTTTAGATTCTACCGTAATCGTCTCTTTGATAGGATATAAAAGCATCACTTTCAGAGCCTCCGAACTCAAAAACGAGGACAATGTAATATTTCTTGAAAAAATCCCACTTTTCGACGCCAACTATGGTCTTTCTGATGTGAGAATCATGCTTGGAGCGGCCATAGATAGTATCCATGCCAACTACAACAACCTCCCCTACTACCAAAATGGATTTTACTTAGAGCAAGTAAACTTGCCAACTGTAGGAGCCATAAAAGTCAATGAAGCCGTGTTGCGAGTAGAACGTTTTCCGAACTTGAAACCGAAAGTGGAAAAAGTAAAACTTCTGAGAGGTAGGCGATTAGACTGGAGAGGGCAAACACAAAAAATAGAAGGTTGGGGTTTTCAGAATGGTTCAGACTTGGTTTGTCGGTCCTTTGAAACCACTGTACCTGATTTTTTACAAAAAAAACAAATGGATGCCTATGACTTCAGGCTCGACTCATTGATGACTACTTTTGAAGGATTACCACTGTTTATTATTCATTTTTGGCCATTAAAAACCAAAACCAAAGGAGCAAAAGAAGGTATTATTTATCTAGAACCAGAAACCAAGGCCATAGTTAGAATTGAATACAAACTCACCGAAAATGGCCTCAAAGACCTCATAGATACCAAAACCGGTGCAGTAAAAATTGACGGCAAAGCTACAAGTGCCTTCTATCAATATCGTAAATTCCGTAACAAATGGTGTTTGCAAGAATCAAGGGTAGATTTTGACGTAAACTTTGAGGACAGACTAGATAAAAAATACAAAATAGATACCCACATAATGATGCGTTACGTAGCTTTTGAGAATCTAGAACTAATTAAATCGGGTATTTTTCCAAACGAAATATTGCAATCAACAAACAACTTCTCGAATTCGCGAACATTAAACGCAGATTTCTGGAATCCCTACAATCACATCATCAGCTCCAGAGAAGCCCAAACACTTTCCAACAATCTTATCAAAATGAGGTAAAACAGCGTCCTAATGACCCTTGTTTCTACGGACACCGTGATTTTAAAATCTGAATATTTAAAAAAAAATCGTTTAAAAATCGCTAATTTTGGTTTTAGCAAAACGTCTTATTTAGAATATTCAACCCAAAGAAATAATGACTAAGATTTCTTGTAAAAATCTTTACACAGGTACTGAAAAACTTGAAAACCATAGCCTTGAAATAGTAGATGGTAAAATAATAAAAATAGAATCTTCGAAGAATATTGAGAAATATGACTTTGAAAATCTTGCTCCTACTTTGATAGACTTGCACATAAATGGTGGCGAAGAATATCATTTTACGCATCAACCCAATGCACAAACGCTGAAAGATATTGAGTTTTCGGCCAAAAAAAATGGCGTAGGATACGTCCTGCCCACGCTCATCACTTCCTCAGTTGAAAATATCTTTGAAGGATTATCGGCTGTCAAAAACTATTGCACTGAAAATCCCGATTCTGGAGTCCTAGGTATGCATTTGGAAGGTCCTTTTATTTCTGTAAAAAAACGAGGAGCACATCTCGAAAAATACATTCAAATTCCGACCGACGATATTCTTCGAGAAATCATTGATTTTGGGGGTAAATACCTTAAAATGATAACTGTAGCTCCCGAAAATTTCACAAATAATCAACTGAGTTTCTTAATAGAGTCTGGTGTTAAAGTTTCTGTTGGCCATTCAAATGCGACCTTTGAACGAGCTCAAGAAGCATTTGGCTTAGGAATAAATCTGGTCACACACCTTTTCAACGCCATGTCGCCATTTAATCACCGTGAACCGGGGTTGGCGGGGGCAGCACTTTCGAATGAATCCGTTTTCACTCCATTAATCCTTGATGATGTACATGTAGCTATAGCAGCAGCGAGGCTTGCTCATAAGCTCAAAAACGGCAAATTGTTCCTTATATCAGATGCTTTGTTTCAGAACCATAAAAAGCAGAATTTCAAATGGGATGAATTTGATGCGTTTTTAAAAGACGGAAACTACATGAATTCGGATGGAAATTTGGCTGGTGCTACCATCTCAATGGCCGATGCGGTAAAAAATGCTACTAATTGGCTTCATGTAGATACCTCCGAGGCAATTAGAATGGCCACCAAAACACCTGCTGAAGTAATAAAAGAAGAAATTGGAGAATTAATAATTGGAAGTCGGGCTAAATTCTGCACTTTTTCGAATGAACTTGAAGATTTAAAATATCTCGAATACTAATTTTCATTTATTTCTGAAATTTCAATACTATTCTTATTTATTAAATATTCTATACTTACTGAATATACAGTAAATATATTTATATTTGAAATATCAAAAATGGAACAGTTCTTGAATCCAATCTCCTAATGACCAATAATTTGTAGCAAAACCACAGAATAAAATTCTCAATTTGGTATTAGAAGGTTTTGTTAGTCTGAATAGTTTTGTGCTTTCGCATTTATAAAATAACCACCCAAAGATAAATTTGGTGGCCTGTAAATTTCAACATATATTGATGAAAGCCAAGATATTAGTCTTCATTTTTACCATTTTTAGCTATTGGGCCAAGGGGCAAATAGTGGTAAATGAGCTAATGTCTTCCAACTCAAACACCATTAAAGACAATACGGGAGCATTTTCTGATTGGATTGAGATTTTTAATGCAGGAAATACAACCGTAGATTTGCACAATCATTTCCTAAGCGATAACCCCGAAAAACTAGACAAATTTCAGCTAAAAAGTGAAACTGGAGACCTGAAAATAGCACCAAAAGGTTTTCTAATAATTTGGTGCAGTGGCTTCCCAAACCGTGGTGCCAATCATGTATCCTTTTCATTATCAGCAAATAATGAAACAATTATCCTCTCCGGTCCAGACCAAAAAATAATAACTCAGCTAGATTTTAAGGAACAAAGAAAAGACGTTTCTTATGGCAGAACAACTGATGGCGGCACAGATCTCAAATATTTCAAAGAAGCTAGTCCCAATAAAAGTAATCGGAATCAAGAAACATATCTGGGCGTATTACAACCGCCAACATTTAGCAAGAAAGGTGGATTTTACGATGGAGCATTTTCCTTACAAATCAGCCACCCTGACCCAAACGTCAAACTGATTTACACCGAAGACGGTTCAATTCTAGATGCAGGTAATTTACTCGGCAAAAACTATTTCTACAAAAATCAATATGCCGAGATGCCGGGTCAAAGTAATGGTCCATTACTCACAGGCACCATAAAAAGCACTGTCTATCAAGCACCTATAAACGTAAAATCCAAAAAAGACGCGGCTAACTATACCAGTCTAAAATCATCCACTTGGCACTACATTCCCTTCTATGTACCACAATATTTGATACCTAAGGCCACGGTCATTAGGGCTGTTGCCACAAAAGCAGGGTACCTCAGCAGTGAAATCGTTACTGAAACTTATTTTTTGGACAAAAACTATAACAAAAACCCTGATTTTGATCTTATTTCCTTGAACATACAAGAAGATCATTTATTTTCTTTCGAAAACGGTATTTACAATGCAGGCAAACTTTTTGAGGAATATCGTTTAAAAAATCCAAAAGCCACTTCAGAATTTTGCACACCTGGAAATTTCACAAATGAGGGCGACCTTTTTGAAAAACCGGTCAATTTTGAGCTCTTCAGAGCTGATAGCCAAGCAGTAAACCAAAATATCACTTTCAAAATCCATGGAGCTTGTTCTCGATCTATACCTTATAAAAGTATAAGATTGTATGGCAAAAATGACTTTAATAAATTTCCTTTTTTCAAAGAAAATCCAGACCTGCTTCAAGACAATTTTATATTGAGAAACTCCGGAGACGATTACACAGGAACACTATTTCGGGATGTTTTCTCACATAAACTGATGGGCCATTTTAATTTTGGAAGTCAGAAAACACAGCCTGCAGTGGTGTATCTTAATGGCGAATATTGGGGAATTCAGGACATCAGAGAACGTTTAGACAAGTATTATTTGAACAGAAGATATGGCGTAAATCTCGAAAACATAGATCTGAGAAAGATAATTTGGAATGGTCCAGACGAAACAGAATACGGTGACGATATTCATTATAACGAAATGATTAACTTCTTGAATAATAACAATTTAAGCATCAATCAAAATTATGAAAAAGCCATCACTTACCTCGACCCCGAAAGCCTAATTGACTACCAAATAGCTGAAATATTCATAGGGAATGTAGACTGGCCGCAAAATAATGTACGTTTTTGGAGAAATAGGACACCCAATTTTGCTCCTTTTGCTCCAGCCGGTCTGGATGGTAGGTGGCGGTATCTTTTCTATGATGCAGACAAAAGCCTCGGAATGATTGTAAACGCTCAGCACGACGCACTTGAAATAGCCTTACAAAAAGAAGAGAACAGTATTTTCAAGGCCTTTATAAAGAATGAAAACTTCAGAAATAAATTCATCCTGAGGTTTTTAGATCAGCTGAACACTACTTTTGAAAAGACCAACTCACTGAAGATTTTCAATGAATTAATGGCGAGCTATAGCCCTGAGGTAGAAAATCACATTAAACGCTGGAAGACTATCGGAAGTTTTGCTCAATGGCAAAACAACTGCAAAGTGGTAGAAAAATATCTCAATGAACGCCCTGAGAGCTCTATTAGGTTTCTAAAAAATAGCTTTGGGCAATACCAAGAGAAAACGCTTACAGTAAGTTCTATCGACCAAGACATGGGTTATGTGCGAGTAAATTCTATCAATATTAATGCAGACCAACCTGGAGTAACGCTAAAAAATGACGGCACTTGGCAAGGAAAATATTTCAAAGAGTTGCCGTTCAATATTGTTGCCAAGCCGCTTCCTGGACACCGCTTTTTATATTGGGAACATAATAATGTGAAAATAACCGATAGTGTTTTGGTAATATTCCTAAACCAAGACGACAGCTACAAGGCTTATTTTCAGCAAATTGCAAAAGCCGACGAAACCACTATTCCCCCAACTTCATTAGCCGACTGCGGTTATTTTCTTAACGAGTGGAGTTCTTTTTCTGCTAAAGGTAGTTGTCCTCCAAACGCCAAATTTGTATTTTTAAATCAAAGAGACCCCACTATCAGTTCTAAGATTGCAGGATTTACCTCTGGAGAATTCAACCACGACAACAGGTCAAGGATTGTAGGCTTAGAAAAAGAAGGTGTTTCATTTATTAACACCGGTGGCCCAGCAGAGCACGATGGATATCCTTACGGACAGCTCGGCGGAATTATTGTCGCTGCCAATACACTGGGAATAGACTCCGCATGGGTTTCTTGGAATGCAAAAACAGTCACTCCCGGAGGTCGGAAGTACGGGTTGAAACTGATGTACAGAGTTGGTGCCAACGAAGATTTTAAAGAATTAGACGCAAAAACCGATTATGTGGGTAGTAAAACTGCTAAACACAGCACCAAATTTGAAAGAATTCCTCTTCCTAAATCTGCCATTAATCAACCCTATGTTCAGTTTTTCTGGAAATACTATTACACTGGTCAAGGCAAAAACGGTGCTAGAGATGAACTCGGCCTTGATGATATCTTATTTGAAACCAACCTAGACCTTCAAATACCGAAATCAAAAGTCAGCCTAAACAACGGAATTTTGAGCCAACTAAATAAAATATCAAGTGCAAATTCATTTAAAGTAACAAATACGGTTTTCGAAATAACGGCTGAGAATTTTTCAAGCGTTAGGCCCAAAGCACCAGTTATAAGTTCTAAAAAAACAGAAGTATGTGGAACAGAAAAACTGGTACTCAAAGCCAATGGTTGCCTTAATGGCACCATGTTTTGGTCTAATGGAGAAGTTGGAAAGGAAATTACAGTAACCGAAGGCTCCTATTATGCCTACTGTAGTGCCAGCTGTGGAATCTCCGAGAATTCTAATGAATTAAGTATTACCAGAGTTACTAAAACCTCCGCACCAGTTATAGAAGCCACAAAAGACAAAATTTGTGCAGGCGAGTCTGTGACTTTAAAAGCAAATTTTTGTTCGGGGGAAGTTTTTTGGTCAACCGGACAAAACGCCAAAGAAATTACAGTAAAACCTACCTCGATAGATACTTACTCAGCCAGATGTGAATCAAACCAATGTAGGAGCGACGAGTCCGAAAAGAAAAAAATAATTATTGGTTTGCCCAATAAACCCAAAATAAAATTAAACCGTACAACGCTTTGTGTTGGAGAGACCGCCTATCTGACGAGCGAAAACTGCGAAAGTAAAATAGAATGGTCGAATAATTCGTCGGGAGAAATATTAAAATTTGTGGCAGAAAAACCAGGCGACTATGTCTTTCGTTCACGTTGCATGTCAGTAGACGAAACCTGTTTTGGTGCTTGGTCGGATCCACATTATCTTACGGTAAATCCGGCTGAAAGTAGTCCAAAAACTTTAGCCGAGTTGATTTATGATTGTACAACAATCAATTTAGACTTAAAATCTGCCATCCTAGATAGTTCAAAGAACAATTCAAGCTATGTCTTCCATAATAGTCCAGATTTTTCGAAAAGCCCGATTTCAAGTACCAAAAATGTAGCAACCGGCGAATACTATGTTTACAAAAAAAACAAAAATGGATGTAATTCCATGGCTTCCAAAATAAATGTTAAAGCCGTGGATTGTAATTCCAAAATTGCAGAAACCATTTCAAAAACCAATACCGATTTAGCGGTTTACTTGAATGCCAATAAAAACATAGTAAGTAAAAACGATGAGGTTGAATTAGAGTTAAAGATACAAAATACAGGTTCAGTTAGGGCTAGCAATGTTGTCATAGAAGTTGAACTGCCATGGAATATTTCGTATATCGCCCAAAGCAGCAATGCCAAAATAGAAAATAACACCTTGATTTTTAAAACATCAGGTTTAAATTCCAAAGGAGAAATAAGCTATAAAATCAAAGGAAAGGTTATACAATCGGCCAAGAGTTCGGTGACGGCAACCATTAGAAGTTTTGACCAATACGATTCCAATCTGAAGAATAATAAAATTGTTCTGGACCTATTTTCGTTCAATGGCTTAGGTCTTAGTTTAGAAGATGGACCAACACTGTCTTTAGGTAATAACGTGTTCGAGAAAAGCCTGGAGCTTTATCTTGAAAACTCAAGTGATGAAAATATAAGTCCGATTCAAATTAAGCTAAACCTCAACAAGGTCTTTGGTTCTGGTGCAAAGTTTCTAAAAAATGAGCTGAAAATAGAAACAAATGGCACTTTTGCTCTGAATAAAGATTTTGATGCAACAGCGGAGAATCAGACGCTGCTTATTGACAGTCTTAGTTTTTTAAAAGCACAATCCAAGAATAGTATTAAAGTGACTTTCAGAGCAGATTTAAGCCAATCAAGCCAAACCGAGTTTCTATTAAATGCGGAAAGCCTTTACCGAAATTCGACATTGGAAGTCTCTACCAACGGAAACAACCCAGACCCTGACTTCGACGGTGATTTTGGAAATAACAACGAACCGACGATTTTGAAATACAACCTTCAACAAATAGACAACAGTGCTATTGGCATTTCACAAACTATTGTAGACTCTGTAAAAACAGACCCATATAATCAACGTTTTACACTCATGGTTTTGGTAAAAAACTTAGGCAATACGGAACTAAAGAATATATCAATATCTAACAATTTGAGAGAATCATTCGGAGCCAACATTTTGGTACAGCCAGTTGGAAAAACCGCTGTCAGCGAAAATTCAAGCTTGATAATCAATGAAAACTATGATGGTATTAATGAAATAAATCTGTTGGCAGCAAGTGACTTTAATGTACTAAAATCAGGTGAAACTGATACCCTGCTTTATACCATCAACCTCAATCAAAAAAATACCGGCGGACCCTATTTTCATAATTTAATTGTGAGTGGAACTTCAAAAAACGGAAAAACTGTATCAGATACTTCAAACAATGGATTCCAAATTATTCCACAGTTTTCAGATCCAACTATTTTCAGGGCGGGCGAATTCTATAAAGACAAGGTGATTGTTTTAGGCGGATTCTCACCCAACAATGACCAAGTCAACGACGAATTATCTATTTTCATTCCGAACGGTATCCAACTCGAATTTTTAGAAATATTTAATCGTTGGGGCGTAAAAGTCGCCGAGTTTTTCGAAAGAGACGTAGTCGACAATTATATAGAATGGAATGGCAAAAGTGGCTACGAAAGTACAACCTACAATGTTTCTGATGGTACTTATTACTATGTTTTGAAAGTTAAAAATGACAGCAAAGTCTATTCTAACTTCATTACGGTCAAAAAATAATGTAATTTCGCTCCTTATATCCCTATCATTTAAGAAACAAGAGTTCATATATTAAATTTATAGTATTTTCAATAAATACTGAAATTACTATTAAAACTATACTTTCAAAACTTATGAATACTAAGGAAACAATAGCAAAAGCCTTAAAAATGCTTCAAGAAGGAGATTGGGAAGGCTCGCATAACATAGCTCAGTCGAAAGAAGGCCACCCAGACTATGACAGACTCCATGCCCTGCTACACCGAATAGAAGGTGACCAATGGAATGCCAAATATTGGTATAATAGATGTAAAATGGAGTTCCCGAAAATTTCTATTGAAGAAGAAATAAAGATGTTGTTGGAATACTACAGTTAAGTTATAAAAAAAATAAATCCCCAAAAAACTTCAAGGATTTATCATGACAAAAAAATATAACGTTTGGGGAAATCCTTAAATAAATTGGTCCTCTAACTCACTAAGCGTTAGATTCCAAGCATCTGCTACTCCTTTATAAACTACCGCACCATTTACAACATTTAGTCCTTTTTTAAGCTCTTCGTTTTCTGTACATGCTCTTTTCCAACCTTTATTAGCCAATTGTAAAACGTACGGCAAAGTGGCGTTAGTCAAAGCCAGTGTAGAAGTATATGGCACAGCACCAGGCATATTTGCAACACAGTAATGAACTACTTCATCAATCACAAAAACTGGATCTTCGTGAGTAGTTGGTTTACAGGTTTCTATACATCCACCCTGGTCCACCGCCACGTCTACCACCACAGTGCCTGGTTTCATCAACTTAAGCATATCTCTGGTTATTAGATGCGGAGCTTTCGCACCAGGAATAAGTACAGCACCAACTACCAAATCCGCCTCTTTGATGGCTTCTTTGATATTGTATTCGTTTGAAAGTATGGTGGTTACATTGGCAGGCATAATATCAGACAACTGTCTTAGCCTATTAAGACTAATATCCATTATCACTACTCTTGCTCCCAAACCTGCGGCCATTTTGGCCGCCTGCGTTCCCACGATTCCACCACCCAAAATCAAAACTTTACCAGAAGGAACTCCCGGAACACCTCCAAGAAGAACACCTTTTCCCTTTTGAGGCTTCTCAAGGTATTTCGCTCCTTCCTGAATGGCCATTCTGCCAGCCACCTCAGACATTGGAATTAGCAAAGGCAATGATCGGTCTACTTTTTCTACGGTCTCGTAAGCCAAACAAACCGCACCACTTTTGATCATGGCATGAGTTAGTGGCTCAGAAGAGGCAAAGTGAAAATAAGTAAATACCAATTGGTCTTTTTTAATGAGACCGTATTCCGAGGCTATAGGTTCTTTAACTTTAACTATCATTTCGGCTTTTTCATAAACCTCCTCGATAGTCTCCAGAATGGTGGCTCCTGCTGCCGTAAATTCAGCGTCTGCAAAACCACTATTAAAACCAGCGTCTTTTTGTATGTAAACTGTGTGACCAAACTTGACCAGCTCCATGACTCCAGCTGGAGTCATGGCTACTCTGTTTTCGTTATTTTTTATTTCTTTTGGTACCCCGAGAATCATGTAGTTTGTTGAGAATGCATTGCGACGTGCCGATGCTTATTGTTTTTGAAATGTGGAACAAAATTATATTATAAAGAATATTTTTGTGCATAGAGCTTCAAAATAAGAAAATAACTATTAATTTCACTTAAGAAACAGAATATTTTACGATTATTTAAAATTATTAATAAGAAAAAAGGAATATTTTCGGATGAAAATCAAGATAGACGATATAGATAAAAAGATTTTGATGCTCTTGCAGCACAATTCTACGCTGACATACAAAGAGATTGCTCAAAAAATCAACCTTTCTCTCAGTCCGGTTCATGACAGAATCAAGCGACTGGAGCAGGAAGGTGTGGTAGAAAAATACGTGGGAATACTGAACAAAAAAATGCTAGGTGTAGGCCTTACGGTATTTTCACAAGTTACCCTCATTCGCCAAACACGAGAAGTTTCTCAGATATTTGACATCGCCATTAAACAGCTACCAGAGGTGGTAGAGTGTAATTTCGTTTCAGGAAGTTTTGACTATCTATTAAAAATAATTGTGGCAGACATGGAAGCCTACCACAATTTTCACCAAATGAAGCTTTCTACTATTGAAGGAGTTTCATTGATAAACTCGTTTTTTGTGATGTCAGAAGTGAAGAGTACTACTGAGATTATGCTTTGAAAAGTTAAGTTTCAAAATATCAGTAATAAAAAACAAAATCCGCCAATTCAACCAATAACCTGTTGACAAATAACCAATTTACCAAACAACCAATAAACAATTAACTATTAACCAATATCCAAAATCAATTCCCGCAATCTAACCAATCATAATCCTGATCAATTGGCTGACCATCTGGGGCAATGAAGAACGATTTTTTATCGGCGGTTGCGTCTGTACTTTTTATCAGTTTATCCATGTAAATACCAAAACCACCTAGAATAGGCTGATTTTTAGCAAAATAAGTCTCTATATCCTTCAATTCGGCCATCACATTGCTTTTTGCTTCCAGATTGACCACCGCATCGTTGGCCAGTTTTTTGAGTTCTGTAACATACATCTCGGCTACTACTCTTTTTATTTGTCCCAAATAATTATTTTTCGAAAGGCTTTCATTCTTTATAATTGAACCCGTCATTTTGGTGAGAACTTCTGAAAACGGCGGCAAATTCTTATCATATATCTGCTGAGTAGCCAGCCTAGAGGCTCTTCTTGGCTCCAACATCAAGCTTAGCGACAATTGTGCGGCACTCTCGGCAGGAGAAAGTACATCAAAACTCATTCCTGTATGACGCTTAAAGGTCTCTTTTGGATTAGCAGGATATCTAAAAGGTCTTGGCGGAATAAGTGTCAACAATTGTTTTGGAACGGCCAAAAACTCTGGTTGAATAGTTTCTAAGAGTACAGAAAGGCTTTTCCTCTGGGCAACAGCATCTACAGGCACATAAGTTTTCTGCAAATCTCCATTTAGTGCATTGGTATAAAAGGCACCACCTATAGCTTTTGAAGCGGCCTGGACCTGATATCTGTGAAACATGTACATCGGCACAAAAACCTCCTCCAAAGTCGTCATTGGAGCATTTTGAGGTATTTTTTTCTCATCAAAATTCTTCAAAACATGATTTCTAAGTTCCATCAGACGCTTAAGTTCATCTGTGGCATCGCCTCCGTTATCCCAGAGGTGGGTTTGTGGATGCACCGATCCGTCTGGTCTGGCATCCTGATCCGTCAAAAACTGTTGGTTTTTGCGAAACATATTCTTCACTATTCTCTCGAGCTCTGCCTTTTCATCGACATTTTTCGGAAAATCTTGGTAACCCCAAGTGATGGAAGTCTTGTCATAATCACCAATTCCCATAGCATAGGCCTCCGACAAATCCACTTTTCCATTATTCAAAAAAACCAATGGATGTGGATAGTCCATTACTGAGGCACGACCTTGAATACTCGATATATAATTATGTGGTAAACCCAAAGTGTGGCCAATTTCGTGAGCCGAAAGCTGTTTGAGTCTATCCAAAGCCAATTTGTTCATCAAAGAATCACTTTTGCCAGGACTAAAATCTCCCGCCAAACCCTGAGCCAACATGTAATCTTGTCTCACTCTTAGTGAACCTAAGGTAACTTTTCCTTTCAAAATCTCGCCCGTACGTGGGTCAATCACACTCATGCCATAAGACCAACCGCGTGTACTGCGGTGCACCCATTGAACCAAATTGTATCTCACATCCATAGGATCAGCATCTGCAGGTAGCATTTTTACTTGAAAAGCGTTTTTGTAACCCGCTGCCTCAAAGGCTTGATTCCACCAGGTTGCCCCCTCAAACAAAGCCGAACGAATAGGCTCCGAAACTCCAGAATCTAGATAATACACAATAGGTTCTACAGCCTCGCTCACCGCAGCGGAAGGGTCTTTTTTCTGCAGTCTATGTCTTGATGTAAATTTCTTTATAATTGGCTCATTAATAGGCGATGAGTAATCGTAAAACTCAATACCGCCGTAGCCAATCCTTGGGTCGTATTCTCTAGGTTTATAACCAGGATCGGGCAATTTCACAAAAGAATGATGCTGGTGCATGGTTACGAAGTCGGTGTTAGGAGCAACTTCGGATAAATAATTTCCTGCTCCACTCCCACCCAGTGTTATGACTGCCTGAAACTCGGTATTTTTTGGAAAAGACTTACACATAGGTGGATAAATCCCTGATCTCGAGAGGTCGAAGTTGTACGCTCCTTGCTTAGTGTTGGCAATGTCCTTAGCAGCTCCCAATGCGTCTCTTAATAAAAAAGGTGTAAAATCGATTAAGAATACACCATCTGTATTTTTCAGAATTTCAAATCCAAAAAGAATCGATTTCGCGAAAGATTCTTCAACTGCCTTTTTTTCCAGAGGGTCATTCGTGATGGCTCTGAATCTATAGTTGGGTTCGGTCATCATTATTTTATTACCTAATCGCTCAAACTTGAGAATGTGTTCGTCACTCAAGCGGCCACGGTCGAGACCGATATCGTTAGAACCCAAACCTTGAGCTAAACTTGGATAATACAAAAACTCTTGACCAAGATCTTTGACTTCTAGGAAGACCTTCCCCTTGGACTCGTTCCAATAAAAAGTAAAAAAACCTTCTACTTTTTTTGCATCTTTGAGCTGACTATCAACATCTTGAGCAAATAGAGACAAAGGAATAAATAGAATTAAAATGAAAGATAGTACATTTTTTTTCATTGGTTTTCTTTAGTTTATTTGATGTAATTTTTCTCACCGACACTTACTTCGATATTTAAAAAGTTCTCTTTTGGAGGTATCGGGCAAATGTAAGATTCGGTGTAAGCACAGTAAAAATTCCTTGCTTTGTTGAAATCAATGATGATTTTGGAGCCGTCTAAATCCTCTTTAGGGATGTTTACATATCTACCTCCACCATAGGATTCCTTTCCGCAGGTTTTGTCTGTAAATGGCAGAAGATAATTGGTTTCCTCCTCAAAAATAAGAACTTTAAATTTCTGTCCATCTTTTTCAAAAATGGCCTCTCCCGCAAGTTTTGCACTTACTTTTGACGAATCCGTCATGTCCATGCTAAAGTCTAAATTGGCCTTCGAAGGCACAAAATCAGCCTCTACTATCCATTCTTCATTAGGTTCAAAAAAATCAAAAGTACCTTTTTCTTTTATGGGGCTGTCCTCCATATTTTCTAAATTCTCCTTGTATTTTTCAAACTCCTTGTGTGTTATGTCATGGTAATTGGGGGTTCCTGAAAGAGAATAAACGATTATGCCCAAAACACCCAAAACCGCCAATCCAATAATAAATTTATTCATGAACTTAAAAAATGATTATTTTTGTAAATCATAAAATTAGTAAAATTGACCAAACGGTAAAACTATTGGGTCGATTTAAATAACCAGAAATAGATGTTTACAGGAATAGTAGAGAGCAAAGCACAATTAGTAGAAATTAATCCAAATCAAAGCAATTTAAGTTTTGTATTTGAAAGTGACCTTACCAATGAGTTTAAAGTGGATCAAAGTGTGAGTCACAATGGAGTTTGCCTGACTATTGAAAAAATTGATGGTAAAAGGTATCAAGTAACCGCCATTGAAGAGACTTTAATAAAAACCAATTTGGGCAAGCTAAAAGTGGGCGATTCTGCAAACCTCGAAAGAAGCATGAAGGCCAATGCCAGATTTGACGGGCATATTGTACAGGGCCATGTGGATCAAATAGGTATTTGCAAAAAAATCACCGACCTGAATGGCAGCTGGCAAATAGATATTGAATACGACGGATCCGTTGGTAACATCACCGTTGAAAAAGGCTCTATCTGCCTCAATGGAATTAGTTTAACTGTTTTTAATTCGAAAGAAAATGGTTTTTCCGTGGCTATTATACCGTTTACTTGGACACACACCAACATGCACGCAATGAAAGAAGGCGATACAGTGAATCTCGAATTTGATATTGTGGGTAAATACTTGGCTAAACTTCACAAGCCGTTTATTGGGAAAATGTAACGAAGCGTTCAATATTCGATTCCCAAAAAAATCTACCAAATTGATGGATTAAATTGCCCTAGGACTAAAATACTTCATTTGGTTTTTCGTATAAAAACAAATTACTTTGTCTTTTGATATAAATTCTAAAAAATGCCCAAATACAGCACCAATACTAAAACTGACGTTTTAATACACTTGGCCATAATAGTTTCAATTATTTTGGTTCTATTCTTTGGTTTTTTCTTTGTGTACCTTCCTTGGAGCACAAACCACGGAGATGCGGTTAAAGTGCCAAATTTGAAAGGTTTAAGTATGGATGCTGCAGAAGACCTACTCGACGATGCTGACCTCGACTATGAAATAAGCGACAGTGTCTTTGTTTCTGGTGCTGAGCCACTTAGTATCATTGCCAACTATCCAAAATCAGGAGCCAATGTAAAAACAGGGCGTAAAATATACCTCACCGTAGCCGCAGTTTCGGCCCCATTAGTTAAACTACCAAACATCATAGGTCGCTCAACCTCAAGTGCTCAGAACCAATTGCTTAGCTCAGGTTTGCTTTTTGCAGGAGAAGAAAAAATTGCGGCTTTGGAAGAGAATACCGTTTTGGCT
Source organism: Lacihabitans soyangensis (assembly GCF_024343775.1). GTDB lineage: Bacteria > Bacteroidota > Bacteroidia > Cytophagales > Spirosomataceae > Leadbetterella > Leadbetterella soyangensis. The sequence goes on from NZ_RJUF01000173.1 coordinate 116,379, forward strand.
GTAAAAATAAATGGTAGAGAAATACAACAAGGTGACGAAATACCGAAGGGTTCAAAAATAACATTTGTGGTGGGTGATGGATACGGCAATCAACGTATCGATGTGCCGAATGTAGTTGGGATGGCCCAAGATGAGGCCGATATTTTATTGACTGGTTTGGGTTTGTCTATTGGAAATGTGACCTTTGAGGCTTCTGACAAACCAGCTGGAACAGTAATAAAGCAACAACCATCATCTGGTGTTGACGAAAAAATAAAAATAGGATCACCAGTGAATATTTGGGTATCTGGTGATGCTCCTGACAATACTATTGACAATTAAAAAAGAAAATAAAATGAGCGAAAATTTTGATATTTCGGTTGACCAATTGCGTGAAATGATTGAAAGCGGTGAGCCCTTCAATCTGATAGACGTAAGAAATCCGGACGAATATGAAGAGGATAACTTGGGTGGTATTTTGATTCCTTTGGGTGACCTACCCGATAGCCTAGACCAGCTTGAAGCCATGAAAGGACAGGATATTTATATTCATTGCAGAAGCGGTGCAAGAAGCGACAGAGCGAAGCATTTCCTAATCTCAGAAGGTTTCGAAAAGGTACACAATGTATTGGGCGGAATTATGTCTTACAGAGCATCGGAGTAAGTCTGGGTTGAGTGGGCCAAAATTATTATATCGTATTTAAAGAAATGCTTACCGCTTGGTGAGCATTTTTTATTGGACTTTAGGTGCATTTGGTTTTAAGACAATTTTTAAAGCCATGAAACCTATCAAACCTGCCAAGAGTGATGAAATCAGAATTACCAGTTTGGAATTATTAATGAAGGCTTCGTCATTAAATGCCAAAAGTGTAATAAAAATTGACATCGTAAAGCCAATTCCTCCTAAAAAACCAACACCAACTATAGCCTTCCAATTCAATCCCTCAGGCAATTTGCAAATGCCAAAATTCACAGCAAAAAAGGTCATCAAAAATATCCCAAGTGGTTTACCGACAATAAGCCCTAGAGCTATTCCGAGGCTATAATTCTGGGTTAAAATTTGGCTTATATCACCACTTAACACCAAGGCCGTATTTGCCATGGCGAAAATCGGGAGAATAATAAAAGCGACTGGTTTGTGTAAAAAATGTTGCAAAATATAAGACGTCGACTTCTCGTCACCGTTGCCAAATGGTATGGCAAATGCCAACAAAACCCCTGTAATGGTTGCGTGTACCCCAGAGTTTAGCATAAAATACCACATAACAACTCCACCAAAAAGGTATGGAATTAAATTTCTCACTTTCAGACGATTAAAAATTAAAAGCAAAGCAAAAATACCCAACGCAGCGAAAAGGTTTGTCCAAAGAAGAGTTTTGGTATAAAAAATGGCGATGATGAGGATGGCTCCTAAATCATCTATAACGGCCAAGGCGGTTAGAAAAACTTTTAATGCAGCAGGGACTTTATTGCCAAGTAAAGACAGAATTCCTATCGCAAAGGCTATGTCCGTAGCCATAGGAATTCCCGCCCCTGATTGAGCAGCAGTACCGAGCGTAAACACTAAAAAAATACCAGCAGGAAAGAACATACCACCAATGGCTCCAAATATGGGAAACAAAGCATCCTTAATATTGGCAAGTTCACCTTGATAAATTTCTCGTTCTAGCTCAAGACCTATAAGGAGAAAGAAGATAGTCATTAGCCCATCATTAATCCAATGACCGATGCTATGACCGGCTAAATCGAAATGCCATAAATGTTGATAAGACTCTCCAAGGCTCGAATTAGCAATTAAAAGTGATACCGCAGTGCAACCTATAAGTATAAGACCACCAGACTTTTCACTCTCAAAAAAGTCTTGAAATAAATTGGTTAGTTTCATGAATTAGATTTTAAAAATAAGAAATAAAAAGAAAGTGAACCTCGTGATTATTTCACTATTGCAAGTATTCTCATTTACGATTCTGTGAATCGATAATTATGGTTACAGGACCATCGTTTTCAATGGAAACTTTCATATGTGCACCAAAAACACCAGTTTCTATTCGTTTCCCGAGTCCTTCGCTCAGGAGCTCAATCATTTTTTCGTAAAGCGGAATGGCCTGGTCAGGTCGAGCAGCCTCAATAAACGATGGTCTGTTGCCTTTTTTGGTAGAAGCGTGTAAGGTAAACTGTGAAATCAAAAGAATATTCCCACCAATATCAGCTAGGTCTTTGTTCATTTTCCCCTCTTCATCTCCAAAAACTCTGAGGCCCAATATCTTTTTGGACAACCAGTCCACATCCTCGTTGGTATCTGCCAAACAAACACCTAGTAAAATCACAAAGCCATCTTTTATTTGACCATTGACAAGACCATCAATCACAACAGATGACGACGTAACTCTTTGAATAACAGCTATCATACTAATTTAAACTCAATAAATAATAGGCAATCAGAAAATAGGTTCCGATACCGATGAGGTCATTGGCGGTAGTGATAAATGGTCCCGAAGCCATGGCTGGATTTATACCAATTTTATCTAAAATCAATGGAGTAATAGTTCCCATAAAAGAAGCCAATATAACTACTGCGAACAAAGAGGTACAAACTACCCAGAATAACTCGGGCTCACCAATAGCATATACATAAATGCCGGTAACTACGCCCACTACCAAGCCGTTGATCAAGGCCACCCTTATCACTTTTGAGAGTCTTTCCCATAGCCCGATACTAATACCTGATTTTTCTGCCAATGACTGTACAATGAGCGAGGATGTCTGAATGCCCACGTTGCCACCCGTAGAACCCATTATAGGTATAAACATGGCCAGTGCCGAAACTCTAGCCAAGGTATCTTCAAACTGACGAATAACAGATGCGGCCAATAAACTTCCAAAAACACCGACTACCAACCAAGGTATACGTGCCTTTGCCAAATGCCAAACCGAGTCATCTTCTTCGGCTTCTCCGGTAATACCCGCCATTACTTGAATATCCTCTTCGGCTTTTTCGGTTATAAAGTCAATGACGTCGTCGATGGTGATAACTCCCAAAAGTCTTCCCAATGAATTTACAACTGGAATAGCCTCCAAGTCATATTTCTGCATGATTTGTGCGACTTCATCTCCACTTTGAGTGGTATCCACAAACACTATTTCGTCCTCCAGGATATTTTCTATTTTGGTATTTTTTCTCGCTAAAACTATCTGCTTAAGAGATACAATACCCTTCAGTTTTTGTTCAGAGTCAACTACATATACGGCATATACCTTATCTACATTTTCGGCTTGCAGACGAATTTCCTCTACACACTCGCTCACCGTTTGATTGGTAAATACCTTCACCAACTCTTTCTGCATGAGTCCACCTGCCACGTCCTCTGGATAATGTAAAAGGTCTAGAATAAATCTGGCTTGCTCCCGATCTTCAAGCAAGGCTATGACCTTCTCTCTGACTTCAATGGGCTGCTCATTAAGCAAATCCACGGCATCATCAGAATCAAAAAGGTTTACGTATTTGGCAATTTCTTCTACTGTAAACTGCTCCTTTATGAATTTTTTTCGATCGTCTGATTCAATATTGGAGAGTACTTCGGCACCTTTTTCGGTGTCCAAAAGTGTAAATAATTGATGTGCTTTAGCTCCCTCCAATTCGTAAAGAATGGAAGATATATCGGCTGGAAATAGTTCGTCTAACTCTGAAAGCAGGAATGCAGAATTCTCCGAAGAAATGGCTTCTTCTATGCTATTGAGGTACTCTTTGGTTAAATCGAAAGTCGCCATTTCTTTAAAACTTTTTGATTGGCTGCAAATTTCGACAAATAATGCCTTTAAAGCAAAGGAATGAATTAATTAAGTGCGTATTTATCGATTAGATTTTGTGTTAATTAATCACTTCACTTCAAACTCGTATTTTTTATCATAAATTGTAATGTTAGTTGGGTATGATTTATCAATTTTATTGTACTTAACGGCTTCATCAGTCATTCTGTGTTTGGTGACTTTGGTTTCCAGCATATACTTTCCTTTAGTATTTAAGAATTGCTTAAAACTGTAGGACCTAGCTTCGCCTGGATTTAAATTATTGTCGCTCAATTTTTTAGCGACTGGATACCATTCCCAGGCCTCGCCTATTCTGCCTTGGGTTTTACTAATAATTTTCCCATCAGCATTTTTGAGAACCAGGTCTATCAACATAAACCGCTCAGGGTCACCAGAAGGCACACGATGACCGGCATGCTCATTTTTCAGCGTCAGACTAAACTTTAGAGAATCGGATAGTTTGTAGTTCTTTTTGACATTGGTAGTATAAAATTCCAAACTTTTTAACATGGCTGGCTTTAGCGTATCATGCTTAGGAATTCCCGAAGCTGGAAAATTATGAAAATGGCTTTTCTTGGCAGGGAAACCTTCCATCAAGGAGCGATGTGTCTCTGGCATGTGGCAACTGATACAGTTTTTCTTCCCATAAAATGGTCCAGCTTTCCATTCGTCTCCAGTCTGAAAAGTACAGGCCAAAGTTGGCGTTACAACCGCATTGGCGTTATGGCATGAAATGCAAAGCGTTTCAGACAAGTGAATTGGGTCTTTTTTTACAGGATGGGGAGCCAAAGTACTTCCGGTTGTACCAATAATCACATTATTTCTGACATGGCAGCTCGCACAATTGATCCCTTCCTTCTGTAGTTCTTTATCAAACAAAGGATTCTTCTCTTTTACCGGTTTATAAATATCACCATTTATCAGACCTTTTATGATAAATTCCTGCTGGTTTTGTAATGGCACGTGGCAGTTGATGCACATGAAAGGGCTGGATTCTTTCTTCAACTCAGCCTGAAACTGCTGATCAACCCAAGCTTGGGCATGTGTCGAGGTTTTCCATTCGGCATAATATTCTTTGTGACAAGTGCCACAATCTTCCGATTTTAAGGAGACCAACCCATGGGGCACTTTTTGATTCGGGATTGCCTTTTCCCATGAATTGCTCAATGGTGTAATGACTTCAGGCTCGCCAAAAACCTTTTTTTTGTCCAATACAAAATATACGGCAGCAGCAAAAACCAAGGTAGCCAAGACCAAAAGGCCATATTTTTTTATCATTTTTTGTCCAGTCTTTGATATTTTGGCAATATACGAAAAGTAGAACCGCACTTATGTGACTAATGTACCACTAGTTTTGTTTCGATTACTTTTTCTCTGTAATCGTCTATCCCAATTTTTTCGTCTATGATGTCCAGCAAAAGCCTGGCGGCCTCTATTCCTGTTTTATTTGGAAATTGCTCTACTGATGCCAACGGTGGGTTATTCATGAGCGAAGTTATTTGCAAATTTCCGAAACTAACAAACTTAATCTCGTCGTTTGGTCGAATACCACGTTTTTTGCATACCAACATAGCATACAAAGCCACGTAATCGTTAAATGAAAATACCGCATCAGGCACCTCGTCTTGGTCGAGTAAGGTTTCCATTGCAGACATTACACTTACTTTCTTAAGATCACATGACTTAATAAATTTCGGGCTGCTCCTGATACCATTCTCCTGTAAACCAAGCAGATACCCATTTAGTCTTTCGTCAGAGGCATCTAAATTGGAGGGTCCGTTGATGAGTGCTATTTTACGGCAATTTAGACTTTTAAGATAGCTAATAACATCCACTGCTCCCTTTTGAATATCGCATTTTATCCGATGTGCTTGATATGACCGTGGCACCCTATCAAAGAAAACCACTGGAATTCCAAAGTCCTCCACTTTTTTGAAATTTACATAATTGTTGGTATTTGCAGCCAAAGAAACCAATAAGCCGTCCACCCTATATTTGAGCATTAGCTCTAAGGCTTTGTCTTGTCGGTTCATGTCATCTCTTGTTTGAAAAACAAAAACTTGGTAGCCCAGCCTTTCAAAAAAGTCCTCGACGGCGTCAATAACCTTACAAAAATATTCTTCTTCCAATGCCGGAACGAGAATCCCAATCACAAACATTTTTTTGCCTTTCAAAAACATTGAAGCCGGATTGGGAACATACTGAAGTTCTTTCGCTTTTTGTATAACCAATTCTCTGGTTTTTAGACCAATCTTCGGGTTATTTTGCAAAGCCCTGGACACCGTAGAGATTGATATACTGAGTGCTTCGGCTATAATCTTAATATTGATTCCACTCTTCATCTCTTTTTATTTTTTAATGGGATAGTTGATTTATGTCAATTCACAGCATTGAGTTAAACTTGTCATCGATAAAATTAATAAAAAAATTGTGCAAACATTTGCATTTCAATAAAAATACTAAAAAAACATCCTTTAAGGCACAAAAACACATTTTTTATTATTTCATGATTTAATATAATTTTTTTAAGCAAATCCAAACCTCATATTTTTTGTAATTTTGACTATTGACCTTAATAGATTAAACTATCGCATCGCATCCCAGAAAAAAAATCGCCCAGTTTTAAAACCTAAAACTGGCATTCTGCTGCACTGTCTAGCCAAATATTACGGTTCCATTATTCATTTTTACAACCATTTAAATCATTCGTCTATGATGATGAAACAATTACTCAAAAAAAACGGAGTGCTTTCTATCCCTTGGGAAATTGGTAAAGGCATTTCCAAAATCACTTTATGTTTGCTTCTTGTTGCTTTCATGAGTTCGATGGCTTACGCCAAAGAAATCAAAGGAAAAGTAACCGACGAAACAGGTTCAGGCCTACCAGGTGTTACGGTTACAGAAAAAGGTACCATGAATGGGGCAATTACTGACGTCAATGGTCAGTTCTCGGTAAATGTCAAAGGCGATGCAGCTATTTTGGTGTTTTCGTTTGTGGGTTATGCCGGCCTTGAAGAGGTCGTAGGCAGTCGTTCGATTATCAATGTTACGCTAACTCCAGACGTAAGTAGCCTCAACGAGGTTGTGGTAGTGGGTTATGGTACTCAGAAAAAAGAAACCATAACGGGATCTGTGGCATCGGTAAAAGGGTCGGAATTGGTGAAATCACCAGTTGTAAACCTTAGTAACTCTATCGCTGGTCGTATGGCGGGTGTGGTAGCGGTAAACCGAAGTGGTGAGCCAGGTGCAGACGGTTCAGCTATCAGAATTCGTGGTTCTAACACATTGAACAACGGAGATGCATTGATAGTAGTGGATGGTATACCCAACAGAGCGGGTGGTTTGGATCGTATCAACCCTAATGACATTGAAAGTGTGTCGGTTCTGAAAGATGCTTCTGCTGCCATTTATGGATCTAGAGCTGCAAACGGTGTAATCTTGATTACAACCAAAAGAGGTAAAACTGGAAAACCGCAGTTGTCATATTCTGCCAACCAAGGTTATTCGCAGCCAACGGTTATTCCTAAGTTGACTAATGCTGCTCAATATGTGAGCATGTTAAACGACCTGGATATATACGGTTTACCAACAACAGAGTGGGCAGCAGCCAACACGGCCTACAAAAGTACAGGTACTTATACGCGTCCGGATGGAACAACAAGAAAGGCCCCATTCTCGCCTACAGATATTCAAAAATACTCTGATGGTTCAGACCCTTGGTTATATCCAAATACAGACTGGTATGATGCTACTCTGAAAAACTGGTCTCCTCAAACCCAGCATAACTTGCAGATTTCAGGGGGAACAGATGCCGTAAAATATTTAGCTTCATTGGGTTACCAAAACCAAGATGGTTTCTACAAAAACTCTGCTACTGGATATCAGCAGTATGATATACGTTTGAACCTAGATGCTAAGATTAACAAATATGTGGATATCAACGTAGGCTTGTTGGGTAGAGAAGAAGCTAGAAATTATCCAACAAGAAGTGCGGGTGCAATTTTCAGAATGCAAATGAGAGGTAAGCCTCAACAACAAGCATTTTGGCCAAACGGATTGCCTGGGCCAGATATCGAAAACGGTGAGAATCCTGTAGTAATCACTACGGATCTTTCGGGATATGATAGACAAAAACAAGACTATATCCAAACTAATGGATCAATTAACGTTAAAATTCCATGGATCGAAGGTCTTAAATGGACTGGAACAGCTGCAGTAGATAAGAGATTGGGAACAAGAAAATTATGGCAAATTCCATGGACACTATACCAACAAGGTTCAGGTTTTGAGGCGGACGGAACAACACCAAAACTAGTTGCTAGTAAAAGAGGCCCGGCTGAACCCAATTTGAATCAAAGCTATGATGATCAACTGAACATTCTTTTGGGAAGTGTATTCTCTTATGAAAAACAAATTGGTGTTCATGGCTTAACAGCTTTGGCTGGTATGAACCGTGAAACCATCGATGGAAACAACTTCAGTGCATTTAGAAGGTACTTTATATCACCTGCATTAGATCAAATGTTTGCTGGTGGTGATCTTGAAAGAACCAACAGTGGAGGTGGATTTGAAACAGCTCGTATCAACTATTTCGGTAGAATGGCCTACAACTACAAGGAAAAATACCTTGCTGAGTTCCTTTGGAGATATGACGGTTCTGACAGATTCCCTGCCAAAAGTCGTTATGGTTTCTTCCCTGGATTTATGGCAGGCTGGGTAGTATCGGAAGAAAGTTTCATGAAAAACCAAAATGTTTTCAGTTTCTTGAAATTGAGAGGATCATGGGGTCAATTGGGTAATGACCAAGTGAATTTACCTAATACCGGAAATGCCCTTACATTTGTACCTGGTACACCAGCTACATACCAATATCTTTCTACTTATGGTTTCAGAAGCTATATCTTAGGAGATGCCGAGCAAAAAACATTGTTTGAAACACGTCTTCCGAACGAAAACATCACTTGGGAGGTGGCATCAAATTCAAACGTAGGTTTAGAAGGCCAAATGATGAACGGAAAAGTATTCTTCGAAATGGATTATTTCTCTAATTACCGTTCTAAAATTCTTTGGTTTAAAAATGCCTCAGTTCCTCAATCAACTGGTATCAGTTTACCTGCTCAAAATATTGGAGAGGTTTCAAACAGAGGTTTTGACTTTAACATTGGTTACAGAGGCGAAAAAGGTGATTTCAAATACAATTTCAGTGTAAACGGTGGTTATGCCAAGAACAGAATAGAATTCTGGGATGAGGCACCTGGTGCACCAGAATGGCAAAGAACGACAGGTAAGCCTATGAATACATTCCAAGCGTATTTGTACGATGGTGTATTCAAAGATCAAGCAGATATAGATGCTAGAACTGTGGATTATTCAGCCATTGTGAAAACTTTGAGACCAGGAGATATGAAATATCAAGACTATAATGGTGATGGAAAAATAACTCCTGACGACCAAGTAAGAACTGACAATACTACATTGCCTTTGTTCCAAGGTGGTATCAATTTGGGTGGTCAATACAAAAACTTTGATTTGACGATCTTGATTCAAGGTGCTGCAGGTGCAAAACAATATGTATCTGCAGGTGAGATGGGTAATATTGGTAACTATTTGTTGGATATGTACGAAAACCGTTGGACAATCGATAATCCATCAAGCGAACATCCTCGTATTGCCAACCGTTCTGACCAATACTATTCTAACGGAAATACCTATTGGTTGAGAAGCACAGATTATATCCGTTTGAAAAACTTCGAATTGGGTTATACTTTGCCTGAGGTTTTGACCAAAAAAATCGGATCAAGCATGGCCAGAGTTTACGTAAGTGGTATCAATGTATTCACTTTAGACAAATTGAAGGTTTTTGACCCTGAGACTATTAGTACTACAGGACAGTACTATCCTCAGTCAAGAGTAATGAACATGGGCTTGAATATTAAATTTTAATGAAAATGAAAATGTATAAAAAAATAATAATTTCACTCTTTACAGTTTCGTTTTTTGCCACTGGTTGCAACGATGACTTTGTAAATACAACTCCGCTCGACCAGCTTTCGCAAGAAGTGGTTTGGGGCGATGCTTCACTTGCAGAAGCTTTTGTTAGTGAGCTTTACGGTGGCCTTGGAGTAGGTGGTTTTAATGAGCAAATGTTGGCCTCACTTACTGATGAAGCCATCTTTACCCACCCAGGTCGTAACATCACTACGCACACAGAGGGTAGAATAAACCCTGCCGATCCAGGTTGGATTAACGGAACACTATCTTGGGTTAACATGTACCAAAGAATCAGAGCCACTAACTTGGCATTGGAAAACTTGGCCGCACCAAAGTTTACAAATACCAACAATATCGTTGATAGATTGATAGGAGAGTCGAAATTTATGAGAGCCTATTACTACCACCAGTTGTTGAGATATTATGGTGGCGTGCCGATTGTTGACAAAGCATTTTCATTGAATGACTCAGACTTTTTGGGGGCTAGAAATACCTACGAAGAATGTGTGAATTTCATCATCAAAGATTTGGATGATGCGGCAACGAAATTGGATGGTAAGTCTTTGCAAAAAGGTAGAGCTACTAAAGCTGCAGCTTTGGCTCTTAAATCTAGGGTGTTGATTTATGCTGCAAGTGATATGGCTGATATTCCTACTGCCAAAGCGAAATCAAAAGCATTGGCCTCTTACGCTACACCTCAATTGGTAGGTTATGTATCGGGTAGTCGTGCTGAGCGTTGGCAAAAAGCCAAAGCAGCCGCTAAAGCTGTTTTGGATCTTCCAGGCTTTGGATTCCAAACCAATCTTTCGGCACCAGTATCTGCTGAAACAGGTACTGCCAACTATATGAATCAGTCTCTTTCAATGAACGGTGGACAAGCTGAAATGATTTTCGGTAGATATTTTATCCCAACCAAAAACGAAGACGGCGGTAGAATTGGTTTATTTAATGGACCAAACGGCTATAACAACTGGGCTGGTAACACACCAATTCAGGAGCTTGTAGACGACTACGAAATGATGGATGGAAGTAAATTCGACTGGTCAAAACCAGAGCATGCTTCTAATCCTTATGCCAACAGAGACCCTAGAATGAAGGCTACTATCATGTACGAAGGTTCGCCATGGAAACCACGCTCTGCATCTGCTGCACCATTGGATCCAGCAAACCAAATTCAAACAGGTGAGTATGAAGTAAATCCAGGAGGGGTTAAGAAAACTCACTTTGGATTGGATACCCGCAAAAGTAGCATAGAAGACTGGAACGGAAGTTACACTGGATACTACATGCGTAAGTTTACAAACCCAAGTCCAGCTATTGTAGACCAAAACTCTTGGCAACAAATTCCTTGGCCATTCCTGAGATACACTGAAGCCATATTTAACTATGTGGAAGCTTGTATAGAATTGGGTGAAGAAACTGAGGCTAAGGCTTGGTTAAACAAAGTACGTTTCAGAGCGGGTATGCCAGCTATTACTGAAACCGGAACGGCACTTAGAGATCGCTATAGAAACGAGCGTAGAATAGAAATGGTATTCGAAGAGCAACGCTACCATGATGCTCGTCGTTGGATGATTCCGGCTCAAACATTGGGCCGTAAGGCAAGTATTATAAATGTAAAAGGCACACTAAAACCTGGAAAAACGGTAGCCATTTACAAATATGATCCCGAAAACTACAATTATTCTTACACCGTAGGAAAAATTGACCCGGGTAAAGAGAACCGTAACTGGGACGATAAAATTTATTTCCTACCGATTCATCGCGATGAAATCAATAGGAACAACAAATTGATTCAAAACCCTGGTTATTAATTTTTATTCAATCACTTGATGGAAACGGAAAACTATCCCTATTTTTGGGATAGTTTTTTTTTGAAAAGAACCGTAAAACTAAATCTTGATGGAATAGCATTTAACCGGATATTAGAACTCAGACTTCGTTCAAAAAATCGTACGCAAAAGACTTTGAGGAGAAGCTTTACAACAAAGGAGACAGAGGAATTTCACAAAGTTCCACAGAGCAATTCACTAAAAAAACTACATAATATTGATATTCAATAATTTAACCCCTTGTATTTGACCAATTAACCATGACCTTAAAATTCTTAAAATATACTTCAATAGTTATCATTTGTACATTGGCCTCATGTAAAAAAGATGGTGACGACCGTTCTGAACTCGAAGGTTCTCCCCTATTTACTTTATTGAGCAATGAGCAAACTAACCTGAGTTTCCAAAACAACTTAGAAGAAGGCCCGAATACTAACATCTTGATGTACGAGTACTTCTACAATGGAGCGGGAGTAAGTACTGCAGATTATAACAATGACGGGTTGCTGGATGTATATTTTGTATCGAACATGGGTGAGAATAAACTGTATCTCAACCGTGGAAAAATGCGTTTTGAGGATTACACCGTGGAATCAGGTGCCGGTGGAAGACCCGGACCTTGGAAAACGGGTGTTACTTCAGTCGATATTAATGCTGATGGCAAAATGGACATTTACTTGAGTTATTCAGGTAGTTTACCGGTCGAAAAACGAGTTAATCAATTGTTCATCAACAAAGGAAATGATGCCTCAGGAACGCCACTTTTTGAAGAGAAAGCGGCAGAATATGGCCTAGATCATGCTGGATACTGTAACCAAGCCTACTTTTTTGACTATGACAAAGACGGAGATTTGGATGCTTTAATGCTCAACCACAATCCTAAAAACTTACCGCTATTGAATGAAACAGGAACTGCGGCCATGCTGAAAATAGACAGCCCACAAATGGGCTTAAGGTTGTATAAAAACAATGGTGGCAAATTTCAAGATCAAACTCAAGCAGCCAAAATTAGTGGCTCTGAACTCAGTTATGGCCTTGGCTTAGGCATTTCAGACCTCAACAACGACGGATGGCCAGATTTTTATGTTTCTAACGACTACTCGGTACCTGATTACCTCTACATCAACAACAAAAACGGTACTTTCACCAATCAGCTATCCACTTCCATGGGCCATACGAGCCAGTTTTCTATGGGAAATGATATTGCGGACATCAACAACGATGGCCACAATGACATTTTCACGCTCGACATGTTGCCTGAAGACAATGCCCGTCAGAAATTGCTTTTGGCACCTGATAATTTCGCCAAATTTGAGCAAAACGTCCGTAGCGGTTTCTATTACCAATACATGCGAAACATGCTGCACCTCAACAACGGAAACGGCACTTTCTCCGAAATTGGACAATTGGCAGGTGTATCGAATACCGACTGGTCGTGGTCGGCACTTTTGGCCGATTATGACAACGACGGTTGGAAAGATCTGTTTGTGAGCAATGGCTACTTGAGAGACTACACCAACCTCGATTTCATCAAATACATGGAAAACTACGTGGCCATGAAAGGCCGTTTGCAGCGTGAGGATGTTTTAGAAATCATCAAACAAATGCCTGCCTCCAATGTATCCAACTATATTTTCAAGAACAAGGGCGATTTGACCTTTAAAAATGAAACCAAAAACTGGGGATTAGAACGAGCATCTAACTCTAACGGCTCAGTTTATGCCGATTTTGATAACGACGGCGATTTAGATTTGCTCATCAACAACATCAACCAACCCGTATTTTTATACCAAAACGAAGCCAATAACACTGCTAACTACCTCAAAGTTAACTTAAAAGGAAGTCAGCAAAATACTTTGGGTATTGGAGCCACCGTTCAGGTTTTCGAAAAAGGAAAAGTACAACAAAGCGAACAATATTTAAGTCGTGGCTATTTGTCTTCCGTTTCTCCAATGCTGCATTTTGGTTTGGGAAAATCCGTTGAAGTTGATTCTATCATTGTGACGTGGAACAGTGGTTTTTCTGAGAAAATAGGCAAAACCAAAGCCAACCAAACGGTGACTTTTAATGAGGAAAACGCCAAATTAAAACTCAACAGAAATGCTAAAACTCCAAGTCCAATTTTTAAAGAAGAGAGTTCAGGGATTGACTTTGTTCATCAAATAGAAAACGTTAATGACTTTGAGCGTCAATTACTTCTGCCGAGTCAACTTTCCTACTCAGGCCCATGCATGACCAAAGGCGATCTGAATGCCGATGGATTAGAAGACATTGCAATCGGGGGTGGTAAAAATCAGGCTACAGTCGTTTATTTTCAACAAAAAGGTGGGAAATTCCAGAAACAAAACATTGCAGTTTTTGAGAAAGATAAAGCATTCACCGATGCTGATATTGTGATTTTTGACGCCAATAATGATAAGAAGAATGATATTGCGATTGTAAGCGATGGTTACCATCAATTGGCCGAAAATGATAGTTTGTTGCAAGACCGATTGTATCTCAATCAAGGAAATAACTCTTTCACTCGTTCTGCTTTTCCGAAATTGGCGGGAAGCAAATCTTGCGTAAAAGTGAACGACATCAACAAGGATGGCTTTATGGATTTGTTTGTGGGTACGCATTTCACGCCTGGCAAATACCCGCAAAGTCCGGGGAGTTATTTGCTTATTAATAACAAAAAGGGTGGATTTACGGACCAAACCAAAGCTTACAGTCCAGAATTGGCCAATATCGGTATGGTTACAGATGCAGTCTGGGTGGATTTGAATGCTGACAAAACCAACGAACTAGTCATTGTTGGCGAGTTTGTACCGCTTACTGTACTCCAGTTAAAAGGCAAGACTTTTGAAAATACCACGGAAGATTATTTCGACCAAAAATATACTGGTTGGTGGAACAAAATAGCCATTGGAGATTTTAACCAAGACCAAAAACCAGATATTTTAATAGGTAACATTGGCCTCAATACGCAGTTTGGAGCCACCAAAGACCAACCTGTAGAAATGTATGCCAAAGATTTCGACAAAAACGGTTCTGTTGACCCCATTTTGTGCTATTACATTCAAGGCAAAAGCTACCCTTTTGTAACCCGAGACGAATTGCTCAATCAATTGCCTTACCTCAAGCCCAACTACACCAATTATGAGAGTTTTTCGAAGGTAATTATGACCGAAATATTCAAAAATGACGAACTCAATGATGCCCAACATTTGGAAGCCAACCACATGGCCACTACCCTATTTTTGAGTGGAAAGGATGGCAAATACCAAATGGGCAGCCTACCGATACAAGCCCAATACTCGTCGGTAAATAGCATATCCATAATAGATTATAACCAAGACGGCCACCAAGACTTGCTACTGACTGGCAACAACAGCTATGCCAAACTCCGCCTTGGAAAATTCGATGCCAACTACGGCACCCTACTCCAAGGCAACGGCAAAGGCGGTTTCACCTACATTCCTCAGACGCTTTCAGGCCTTAAAATTTGGGGTGATGTGTGGAGTTCTTTGGTGATTGATAACAAGGTTTTATTTGGGGTGAATGGTGGGAAGGTACTGGGGGTTGGGTGGTGAGTTTTACCAACCAAAGAGTACCTCCGAGTTTTGCACGGAGTTATCACAGCGTTTTTACTAAACTCACCTAATAAAACCCTTCGCGTCTTACCGTCTTTGCGGTAATAAAATGTGACATTCTCCTAAATATGAAATCGGAATACTTTTTTTAACTAATTTCATCCAAAAATAATCACCCATGAGATTAACCCTACTTGCCCTATCCTTACTTATAACCGCTATTTCCTGCCAAAAAAGCCCGAAATACGATACGATTATCAGAAATGGAATGGTGTACGATGGAAACGGAAAAGCACCTTTTAAGGCCGATATTGGTATCAAAAACGATACGATAGCGTTTATTGGGGATTTGTCGGGCGAGACAGCTAGTCTAAAAACCATTGACGCCAATGGCATGGCGGTGGCTCCGGGTTTCGTAAATATGCTCAGTTGGGCTACCGAGAGCTTAATTCAGGATGGCCGTTCAATGAGTGACATCATGCAAGGTGTTACGCTAGAAGTCATGGGCGAGGGCGATTCTATGGGTCCTTTGACAGATTCTATTAAAGTTTATGCCCAAAAATCTCAAGGTGATATAAAATACGACATCACTTGGAAAACCTTAGGTGGTTACCTGGATTTTCTCGAAAAACGAGGAGTTTCTACCAACGTTGCTTCATTTGTAGGTGCCTCCACCGTGAGGGCCATGGAGCTGGGCTACGCCAATCACAAACCAACCGCTGAGGAATTGGAACGAATGAAAGAACACGTAGAAACTGCCATGAAGGAGGGTGCCATGGGCTTGGCCTCGGCATTGATTTATACGCCAGGCACTTATGCAGAAACACAAGAATTGATAGAACTCTCTAAAGTGGTGTCCCAATATGAAGGTATGTACATTTCGCATCTGAGAAGCGAGGGCAATCAGCTTGAAAAAGCTGTTGATGAACTCATTAGCATTGCCAAAGCGGCCAATATCCATGCCGAAATTTATCACTTAAAAGCTGGCGGAAAGACCAATTGGCATAAAATAGACAAGGTAATCGCCAAAATAGACAGTGCCAGAAAAGCAGGATTAAACATCACTACCGACATGTACAACTACATAGCTGGAGCAACAGGACTCGATGCCGCCATGCCACCGTGGGTACAAGAGGGCGGTTTTGACCAATGGAGCAAGCGACTACAATCGCCCGCCACAAGGCAAAAAGTGGCCAAAGAAATGAGTACGCCCCAAGGAAATTGGGAAAATCTATGTTTGGCAGCAGGTCCTGACAAAACACTTTTGATAGGATTTAAAACCGATTCACTTCGGAAATACATCGGCAAAACACTGTCCGAAGTGGCCGCTATGAAAAAGAAAACCTGGCAAGAAACAACCATGGAATTGGTAGTTTCTGATGGTTCGAGGGTGGATGTGGTGTATTTTTTGATGAGCGAAGAGAATGTAAAAAAGCAAATCAAGTTGGCGTACATGAGTTTTTGTTCAGATGCCGGTTCGATGGCCCCTGAAGGTGTATTTCTGAAAGCAAGCCAACACCCGAGGGCTTACGGAAACTTCGCACGTTTACTCGGAAAATATGTGCGAGACGAAAAAGTTATCAGTCTAGAAGAAGCCATCAGAAAGCTGACATCGCTCCCATGCGATAATCTCAAAATCAGGAAGCGAGGTCGTTTGGTTGTTGGAAATTTTGCCGATATTGTAATCTTTGACCCAATGAAAATGCAAGACAAGGCCACTTTTGAGAAACCCCATCAACTTTCAGAAGGAATGATTCATGTTTTTGTCAATGGAACTCAAGTTGTAAAAAATGGCGAACATACGAATAAGAAGCCAGGTAAATTTGTCAAAGGGCCAGGGTGGAAAGAGAAAGTTTAAATATCAGTATATCTCATTAATTATCAATAACTTATAGTTATTAAATTATTCCACAAAGGTTCACAAAGGTTGCACTAAGCTATGCATGCATAATTAAAAGTTATATCGTTATTTTTGAAAGGAACTATGTGACTTTGTGCAACTTTGTGCCTTTTCTCTGTGAAACTTTGTGTAACAATTAGATAACGGAAAACACAAATAAAAAACTTCTCAACTTACATTTCAACCAAAAAACCTCATAAAACTCCTTTTAAAAAAATCAAAAATTAACACTTGAATTTTTCTTGATATTTGCCTAATAATTAAGTCAATAGGGCATGAAAGCAAGCGTTTACTACAAATACGGCAACTCTGAAGTCTTGGAAATCAAGGAAGTAGAAACACCCCAACCAAAGGCCGACGAAATATTGGTAAAAGTAAAGACAAGTACAGTAAACCGCACTGATTGTGCCATGCTGAAGGCCAAACCTTACATAATGAGGCTATTTACAGGCTTTTTTGCACCACGAAATCCTATTTTAGGGACAGATTTTGCGGGAATAGTTGAAGAAGTGGGTGAGGAAATCAAAGATTTCAAAATTGGGGATCGGGTATTTGGATTCAATGATATGGGTGTTAGTTCCCATGCTGAATATTTATGCATTTCGAAGAAAAAGGCATGGGCGAAGATACCTGAGAATGTTGGTTTTGAAAATGCAGCTGCAAGTCTTGAGGGAGCCCATTATGCCATCAATTTCATCAATAAAATAAAAATATATCCAAATCAAAAAGTTTTGGTTTATGGGGCATCGGGTGCTATTGGCTCTGCTATGGTGCAAATTTTGAAATCTTTGGATCTGAAAATTACGGCCGTAGGCAATTCAAAAAGCTTAGAAAAACTGCAACAAATGGGCTTAGAAAAAGTCCTGGATTATGAAAAAGAGGATTTTCGGAAAATGGACGAAAAATTTGACTTTGTCTTTGATGCTGTCGGTAAGTCATCCTTTTATCAAACTAAACACCTACTAAAATCAGAAGGCACTTATATCTCATCTGAGTTAGGATATATGGCACAAAATATTTTCTTACCGTTGCTTACCATTTTTTCTGGCAAAAAAGTCAAATTTCCCATTCCTTTGGACATCAATGCTTCTATTCAACTCATTTCCAAACTCATGAAAAACAATGATTTTGAGCCATTTATAGATAAAACCTATACACTGGACCAAATAAAAGAGGTCTTTGATTACGCAGATTCTGGCAAAAAAACAGGGAACTTGGTGATTTGTTTTCCTTGAAATAATCCGTAAATTGCTTCAAGAAAACTCAATAGAATGGATCCTAAAAATATCAAAAAAGAATATACCAACGGCGATATAACCGTGGTTTGGCAGTCGGCCATGTGCATTCACTCTGCCATGTGTGTTAAAAACCTACCCGAAGTTTTTCAGCCTAAAATCTCCCCTTGGGTAAAAATGGACGCTGCGAGCAGTCAAGAAATCTTGGAGGCCGTAAAAAAATGCCCCAGTGGAGCCTTGAGTATTAAATAAAACATCTTGTTTTTTTATTCGGACAAACAAACTGACTACAAGATAGTTACTACCTACAATTAACCTTAAATAGATGAAAACCAAAATTGGATTACTGGTATTGATAATCTTTACAATTGCTTGCGAAAAAGAAAACCAAGATTGCGTTAAAGCCACTTTTTATCAAGATTTGGATGGTGACGGTCTAGGAAATAAATCTGTAAGTCTCCAAGACTGTCAGCAACCGTCTGGGTATGTAAGTAATTCAAATGATACTGACGACACTCCAAAAACCACATCCGTAAGCGAAATTCCAACCAAAGGAAATACCTCTCCAGCTTCGTACCCTGGCATGCAACTCCTTTGGGCCGATGAGTTTGATGGAACGAGTTTGGACGAGAAAAAGTGGAATTATGAACTTGGAGATGGTTGCCCAAACTTATGTGGCTGGGGGAATAACGAACTCCAATTCTATAAAAAAGAAAATACTACTGTTAAAGAAGGTTATTTAATGATTGAAGCCAAAACCGAAACAGCGGGTTCTAAGTCATACTCTTCATCAAGACTAACCACCCAGAATAAGTTTAATTTCAAATATGGCAGAGTCGATATTAGAGCAGCTGTACCCAATACCAAAGGCTTGTGGTCAGCACTTTGGATGCTGGGAAAAAACTTCTCAACAGTTGGCTGGCCAAAATGTGGTGAAATAGATATCATGGAGGTAGTAGGTGGTTTCGAAACTGACAATACCGTTCTTGGAACAGTACACTGGGACAATAACAACACCCATGCCGAATATGGTGGCAAGTTGGCTGTCAACGGGTTTACCTTAAAAGAAGCCTTCCATGTGTATTCTATTGTTTGGGACGAGAAAAAAATCACATGGTATGTGGACAATGTACAATACCATGTGATAGACACTACCCCTTCGGGCCTAAGTGAGTTTCAGGAAGAATTTTTCCTAATATTCAATGTGGCAGTGGGTGGCAACCTAGCGGGTAACCCTGATAATTTCACCAAACTTCCGCAGAAAATGATTGTAGATTATGTGCGGGTGTTTCGGTGAGAACGCTTATCTCACCTCTTCTACCTTACTCAATCTTTTCTCCAATTGAATGATATACAAACTCATTTCTTCAATTTTCTCTAGAAGTTTTGAGGTCATTTCTGTATTATCAACTCCATTTTGAACAACTTCTTTTGCAGAAGGAATATTTGGCAAATGTTTATTCTTATTTACGAATTCATCCAGCTCTTTTATGCTCAGAAACTTATATCCTTTTTCGAAAACCTTGTCTGACCATTGAGCTTCGTTATCGTATTTCATTTTAAAATTAGAAACCCAAAATTCACCAGATTCACCAATTCCCATAAAATCGCGGTCGTTGATTTTCATACTTGGTGAATTGTAGGCCACTCGCATATTCACAACTCCTTTTACATCAAGCGGATACTGCGGATTATGCATGCCTATACCTACTTTAACGGCGTTGGCACCTACTCCTCCGAGCGTTAAAGCATTCGAAACCGTTACTTGTGCCTGGTAGCCAATAGCAGTGGAATTGGTCAAATTATTAACAACGGTAGTTGGTGCTGCATGGTTTGTCCCTGTCCAAGTACCTGATTGAGTTCCTACAAAGGTGCAATTTGAGTTAGTTGTGGAAGCTGAATGACCATTGGCATAGCCCCCAATCGAAATTGTAGATACTCCTGTGGTATTAAATTGGCCAGCTGCATAGCCCATAGATACGTTGAAATCTCCGACATTATTTACGCCCGTATAATTACCGATCAATACATTGTAGTTGGAATTTTTGGCTGTAGTACCAACACCATCATAACCAGAACTTACCCCAATCATGATGTTTTGATTACCTGTGCGATTATTTGCACCTGCCGCTTGACCTAAAAAGACATTACTTGCCCCTAAAGTATTATAAACCCCTGCACTTGCCCCAGCAAAGGTATTACAACAACTAGCCGTTGAATAGAATCCTGCATTTGACCCAAAAAAAGCATTTTCTGAACCTGCGGCGGTAGCACCCGTTGAATAGCCGGCATTAAACCCAAAAAAAGTATTTGCAACCCCAAGTGCTGTTGTGGCATTTCCCGAGCCAGTTCCTCCCATTGTATTGTTTGAATTAACAGTTCTGAAACTTGGATCACCACCACCTGAACCAGCAACATCAGGCACCAAAATGATATCGCCATTAGCATTTACACTTAGTGCTTTGCCATTGGTGGCTGTAGTAGTAGACGCCGAGGTTAGGTTTGCCAAACGAACACCATTATTGCCAATAGTAAGAGGTGTGCCTGGTGAGGTAGTAATGGGGTTTGGTAAAGCACCTAAAGAAGGAACCAATATTAAATTTCCAGAGGCGTCTACGCTCAAGGCCTTGCTGTTTGAAGCGGAAGTTGCCGAAGATGAATTTAGATTGGCTAGCTGAACTCCATTATTGCCAATGGTTAGTGGGGTTCCAGGGGATGTAGTAATTGGGTTTGGTAAAGCACCAAGGGCAGGCACTAGAATCACATTACCGCTTGCGTCTACGCTCAATGCCTTGCTATTGCTTGCTGATGTAGCTGAAGCAGAAGTAAAATTTGCTAGCTTCACCCCATTATTGCCAATAGTTAGCGGTGTTCCTGTTGGCGTAGTTATGGAGTTTTGAGCAAATACAGTATTAGACATTAAACTAATAATCAGTATTTTAAATAAATTTTTCATAGTATATTTTTTATTTGTTAATTATCGCTATTGATTTTTAATTTCTAAGGTTCCACCATTGAGATTAATTGTGCCTCCATTCATCTGCACGGTTTTTATATTATTGCCAGTGTTTGATATTGAAACGGTATGTGTGGAATTAATCTTGGCTATTTTTTTTGAAGTAGGAACTACTGGATTACTCGGAGTTATCCATGTGCTACCGACATTCCACAAGCCTGTGTTTATAGATTCAAAAATGGGCAAGAAACTGTTGTTGGCATTTGCACTTGCTAATGTAAAGAGACCAAAACTACTTATAGCCGCAGCCGAAACTATTTCGCCCGAAAGGTTCGTTCCTGTGGTACCGCCATTGCCTTTGTTTATCCAAGTATCTACTTCATAAGCAACTATCCTTAGATCAGCTGGAGAATCTACAATTCCACTTCTGGCAGTTTCCCAACCGAGGGAAACCAAAACGTTGCTTGTACCCACAGCTCTAACCAAAAGCCAAGTTTCATTGGTTGAAATATGATCAATACTTATTTCTTTTTGTATTGAATTTCCTACAGGTTGGTCAAAATAAAGTACCCTAAACTCATCGCTAACGTTAGATGGAGCCGAAATACCGATTTTGGCCAATTTACCACCTCCACCCACTGGGAAGCTAAATGCATCATCACCTCGCTTTATTACCTGGCCTACCACATAGCTAGCATCTGATGCTCCTGTATAACCGATATTATCCGGAAAAATCAGCTCTTTGGTCATAGATGCTACTATATATCCACTAGTAAAAGCAATGGTCGTACCTACCGTCAATGGACTGTTGAGAGTGAGCTTGCCTGCACCAATTTTTTCTAATTTAATGTTTGAAATGACTATGGCTTGAGTTCCCAACTGTTCCAATATTCCGTCAGCAGCCGACATAAATTTTGCACGGTTTATGGTTATTCCTCCTGTACTATTAAAGGTGATACCCTTACCGTACTCATTTTCTGAATTTGTGGCCACGTTGATATTTCCACCAATTTTGTGGTAGGTCACATTACCAAAATATTTATTGCCAACATTTGTACCTATGGCATCATTCATTTCATTTGAACCCGTGTTAGTAAAAATGACATCCCCTCCAATTTCATTGTTGGCAATACCTGTATTATAGCCTCCTCCGTAAGAGGCATCACTGGTTAAAAATAAATCTCCTGAAATTTTATTGTTGTAAAATTGGGCGTAACCATTGCCTCCATAATTCAGAACTGAAAGAGAATTGACCAGAAGTGTATCATTAAAGACATCAAAGGCCTGGGTATTAGAGATAGAGACGGTACCTCCAGCTGTTTGATTAACAAAACGATACAAACCAAACTGAGACAGTGCCACATTGGCGATGGTAATGTTTACCGTACCCGCGATTGCAGTTCTGTGGTTTGTCTGACCAAGTGACGAAAGACCTGATGTTGAATTATTAAAAGAGAAAGTCCCCGCAATGTTTGCTCCTTTTCCAAAAATAAAGCTAGAACCAGCAGCAGTTCTTGAAATACTGACATTTCCTCCATAAGTCGATCTTTCTTGATTTCCAATATTTAGAGGTCCCGATCCATTAGCGGTGTAACTTACATTTCCTCCAAAAGTATTCTGTCCGTTGGTTTCATTGGACTCAAAGAAGGCATTTGATCCATAAATGGTAAAGTTTGAATTTCCACCTATTTCGTTTCGCAAAATTCTAGTATCAAAGCCTCCAGTATAACTCGAATGGTCAGTGATTGTCAAATCTCCAGAGATTTTGTTATTACTTAAACTAGCATAATTTGCTCCTCTATAGCCAGTTAAAGAGAATGATGTAACCAATAAAGTGTCGTTTGAAACTGAAAACCCTAGGGTATTTTGAACAGAAATACTTCCACCTGGTGTGAGGTTTACGAAACGACTAAGGCTAAAAAACGAGGTTGCGGTGTTGTTGATATTGATATTTACCGTACCACTTATTGATGTTTTGCTACCCGACTGTCCTAATGTAGCACTACCTGAGGTCGTATTGGTGTAACTGAAATTTCCAGCAATTGACGAACCTTTTCCAAAAATCACTGTAAGTCCAGCCCCCGATCGGCTGATATTGACATTTCCGCCATAAGTGGATTTTTCTTGATTTCCGATATTTAAGGTGGCAATACCAGTGGCCGAATAGCTAACATTACCTCCAAAGGTGTTTTGAGAGTTGGTTTCGTTTGCCTCCAAAAAACTGTTCGTACCGTTAATGACAAATGTAGCGGTGCCACCTATGTCGTTACGTGAAACTTTGGTGTTATAACCACCAGTATAAGTCAAATCATCGATCAAGGTTAGATTGCCCGAAATTTTGTTATTACTAAATACCGCATAATTAGCTCCACGGTAGCCAGTTAGTGAAAAAGAACTAACCAACAGAGTATCGCTGGATACCGTAAAACCCAGTGTATTCTGAACTGAAATCACCCCACCAGGAGTCTGATTAATGATGCGGTTGAGCGGGTAAGCCGAGGTATTTAAATTATTAACAGTAATATCTATTTTACCGCCAATGGCAGTTCTATTCGCCGAATTTCCGATTGATAGTGAACCCGAAGTAAGGTTGGTATATGAAAAATTCCCAGTGACTAATCCTCCAGCGTTAAAAATGTTTGTGTTGCCAGCCACAGTTCGGTTAAAGGTCAAATTCCCGTTGTTCTCGGATTTTAGATTTTGAGCATATTGAAAGTCCATACTACCGTTGATATTGTAAGTTGTATGGCCAGTATAAATATTTTTGGTTCCACTTGTTCCTTCAAAAAAGGAATTGCTGTTTGATAAATCAAAGGTTATATTGTCTGTGACGGTGTTGCTATTGAAAGTGGTATTATAACCACCCGTGCCTGTATTTATTTCTAAAACTATATCGGTGCCAGCCAGCGTATTGTTAAGTATTGCCCCAGAAATATTATTGTAAACACCAATATTAGTAGTAATACTTAGTTTTTTTCCATTGAAATCTATGCTACTACCAGGCACCATAGTTATTCCGTTTATCGTGACATCAGTCTGCAAAACCGGATAGTTTGATAAAGCAGCAGGGATGGTTACGTTGCTGCCCGTGGTAGGAACAACATTAGGATTCCAATTGCCAGACACGTCCCAAGAAGTACTTAGAGCACCGGTCCAAGTTTGGGCGAAAGTGCTTAATTGAATAGTGAAAAGTAATAGACAGTAAATGTATTTCTTCATTTCATGGGTTGCTATTTTCTTGTATAAATATCTGACGTAAAATTATTTACTTGTAATTTCTACGGCAATGGAAAAATCCCTGTAAATTTCCCTAATCCACTACAGGTTTACCTGTATTTTCATTGATTCTTAATTTCTAAAGTGCCACCATTTAGATCAATAACGCCACCATTCATTTGGATGCTTTTTACTTCATTGCTCGTGTTGGATATAGTTACAGTATGACTTGCGTTTATTTTAGTGGTTTTGGTTGCTGTTGGCAAGAGTGTATTAGAAGGCGAAATCCAAGTGCTGCCGACATTCCAGTTTCCAGTGGTGATGGATTCTAAGATATTCGTATTTGGGTCAAAACGCCATAACTCGTAGCCATTTGAAGCAGAAAAAGCAATGAAATAGATGTAATTATTGAATGAAGTGATGGACAGAGGATGCGAACTCCCAACACCTACATTAATATCATGAAGCATGGCTGTGCCAGTAGCTGTGCCATCGCTTACCCAAAGTTCTGTTCCATGTGTGCCATCATCGGCAGTGAAGTAGAGTTTACCATTGATATTCGTAAAGTTTTGGGGCATCGAACTACCATAAAGATTTATGTTTTTTACTAAAACCGTTCCAGCAATTGTACCATCACTTTTCCAAAGTTCATAACCATTTACTCCATCGTTGAAGGTAAAAAAGAGCGTATTATTTACGTTTATTAAACCCAAATAATAAGTTACGTTTATTTTCGTATCTAAGGCTTTTATGAGCGTGGTATTAGCAGCCGTTCCATCGGTTTTCCAAAGTCCATAATTTGTGCCGTCATTAGCAAGAAAATAAAGATTGTTGTTCAAGGCTACCAAATTTTGCGGGCTTGCATTGGCTGTGCCTACATTGATGTCTTTCACCATTGAAGTGCCTGCTGATGTACCGTCCGATTTCCAAAGTTCAATACCATTAGTAGCTGAAAAAGTTTTTTGGGCAAAAAAAATGAGGTTATTGGCAACAGCTAACTCAGGACTAATGCCTGAGGAAGAAGATGGAGTAGAAATTGATGTAACTGGTACCGTGCCAGCAACAGTTCCGTCAGTTCTGATAAGATTACCCGTTTGATTTTTGAAATACAGTGTAGAATTGTATACAATATAATCTGCTGGTGTGTAGTTTATTAGCTTAAAAGTACCTGCCGATGTACCGTCGGTTCGCCATACCTCGTTTGATGCTGAGACACTTGTAGCTCTAAAATAAAGTAAACCATTGAAAGTATAAAAGGTTGAGGGAGATGAACTACTTAGATTAGGAAAAATATCCATAAACCTATTCGTTCCAGCCGCTGTTCCATCTGTTTGCCACAATTCATAACCACTTGTCGCATCATTTGCACTGAAATATAGTTTATTGTTTAAACTTCCAAATTCTGTTCTGTTAAAGATAGCATCAATAGCTACATTACTAACTTTTTGCGTATTTACGTTAGTTCCATCTGTTTTCCACAAGGCTGTCGAATTACTATCATCAATCGGAATTACAACGAGATTTGTGCTGTCGAGTTGAGCTATATTCGGAATAATATAACTGTAATTAAACGAACTCGGAACATTAGGTGCAAGTGCTTTCAGCAAAGTTGTATTTGTCAAAGTACCATCGGACCTCCAGAGGTGCATACCCGTCGTGCCGTCATTGGCAAAGAACAATACGTTCCCATTGGCTACGCCTAACAGATATTGGGTGTAAAGATTAAATGAAGACGTAGTTCCCGTATAAATATCTTTAACAAGATAAGTACCCATCGCAGTGCCATCAGTTCGCCATAATTCTACACCATTAGTAGCTGTAAGAGCTGTAAAATAAAAAACAGAATTGGCTGGTGGAATAACAAAACCATCAAGATTTGGAAAACTACTTACAGAACCGCTATTAATATCTTTCACCAAAACTGTTCCTGTAGTAGTGCCATCGCTTTTCCACAGTTCTGAGCCTGTTGTACCATCATCAGCTGCAAAATAGAGTGTATTATTCACATTTTTAAGTGTTGATACACTTCCACCTGTGTTTTTTACTAAGGCCGGGGCGGTACTTCCATCTGTTTTATAGAGTTCCGCACCAAGGCAATAATACAATATGCCATTGCTCGTCTCAATATCGTCAATATTGGCACTGGCCGTAGCCAATAGGCTTGTACCAGCTACTGAACCGTTGCTTTTCCATAATTGACTTCCGATGTTAAAGAATAAATTTCCGTTGAAATTTGTAGGATTAGTAAAAACATTACTATAACTGGCAGTTATACTGGCCAATGAAATTGTTCCGACCGAAGTTCCATCGCTTTTCCAGAGAATAAAAGGCTGATTAGCCACAGTTCTATCAATTGTGGTAAAATACAGCGTATTGTTTATTTCAATGAAGTTATAAACACTACTCACTCCAAAGGTTTTGATGACTGATGTACCCGCCACCGTGCCATCTGATTTCAGTACCCGACTTTGCCCGTTTACAAAATCAGCATAGTAAAGGTTATTTGAGCCAACAGTGCCTTCAATCGCAAAACGATTTATATCTGTATGCAACTCAACTGTGCCAGCCGTTGTACCATCAGAGACAAACAAATGCCAATTTATCTTGAAAAATACTTTTGTAGCAGTAGCTCCCAAAAATTGAATAGTTCTATCTTGAATATTCGGAAAACTCTTTATTTCCTGTGTACCTGCTGCAGTACCATCTGATTTGTATAGAGAATAATAGCAAGTTGAGCAGTTTTTAGCAAAAAAATACACAAATCCTCCTATGGTAGCAGTGCCTTGTGCGTAATTACTACCACCAAATTCAATGCTATTGGGCGGAGTGGTAGCAGAGGTGGTTCTGAACTTTTTGACCAAATCAGGAACTTGGGCATTAACCAAGTGGCTCAAAATAATTATTACGTACATTATCTTTTTCATTGATTCTTAATTTCTAAAGTGCCACCATTTAGATTAATGACGCCACCATTCATTTGGATGGTTTTTACTTCATTGCCAGTGTTAGGTATGCTTACTGTATGGACGTTTACTTTGGCCGTTTTAGTTGCAGTTGGTATGGTGTTGGAGTTCCAAGTGCCAGTAGCATTCCAATTACCAGAAGTTATGGTTTCGATAAGATTATTATTTTGACTGAGACTCAAAATAAAAACATCACTTGAACCTATGGATGTATAATTATTACCCAAGAAATTGGTGTTTTTTTCAAAAGAACCTGTAGTATAAATATTTGCCGAAGCATCGGTTGAAATGCCATAAGAGTAGGTATTATTTCCAACTCCTCCAATTTGTTTTACTGAAGAAAACATGCCCGCATTGTCGTATTTGGCAATATAAACATCATTCAAACCTACGAGGTTGATGAGCGTGCCATCGAAATTGGTCGTGCCTAAAAACTCACCTGTAATGTATACGTTGCCTGTGGCATCAATGGTATTGCTACGCCCACTGGTAAATTTCCCTGCCGAACCTGCCTGTTTTACCCACTGAGTGTTTCCCAAGTCGTCAAATTTGGCTATAAACATATCAGCAGTACCTATGGAGGATAAAGTTGTACCTCCAAAGTTGACCGTTCCGCCGAAATCTCCTGAAACATAACTATTGCCAGAACCATCAATGCAAATATCTGAACCCACAACCTCTTGGGCTGCTACGCCTACTTGTTTTACCCATACCAAAGTGCCTGAAGTATTGTACTTTGCCACAAATAAATCAATTGTTCCCAAGGCGGTTAAAATTGTTCCACTGAAATTTGTAGCTCCTTTAAATCCACCTGTGACATAAGCATTTCCCGAAGCATCTACTGCTACACTACTGCCAAAATCTATCTTTGTTGGACTTCCTGCTTGCCTTACCCATTGAAGTGTTCCTGCCGAATTATATTTTGCTAAATACATATCAACCGTGCCTATAGAAGTGAGATTTGTTCCTCCAAAATTTACAGTTCCATTAAATGTACCTGTCAGAAATATATTACCCGAACCATCCACATTTAATCCTAAACCTCCAGCATAAGGGCTTGAGGTTGCTGGACTTATTTGTTTTGCCCATTGCAAAACTCCTGTATTATCAAACTTGACAAGAAAAACTTCAAGGGCTGTTGTAACAGCAGTTAATGTTGTTCCGCCAAAACTTAATGTGCCTGCATAAACACCTGTTATATAAGCATTTCCGGCAGCATCAGTTGAAATATCATATACATAATGATAAGAACCACCAGTAGTTTGAATTGCCCATTGCAGATTTCCTGTAACATTGTACTTGGCAACAAAAATATCATCATTGCCAGTACTTGATGGCGAGAGAGTTATTCCGCCAAAATCTGTAATTCCTGCAAATTCACCTGTTACGAGGGTATTTCCTGCCGCATCTGCTACAATGGATTTACCCCTAGCATTTTTAAAATTGGCACCACCCCAATGCTTTACATATTGTAATACGTCAGCAGCATTATATTTTGTTAAATAGGCATCTTGGTTGCCAAAAGCAGTTTTGCTAGTACCACTAAAATTGACTGTTGTTTGAAAAGCACCAGTTATATAAGTATTTCCCGAACCATCAATGGCTATACCATTGGCTTGGTTGGATTTTGCTGTCGAGCCGAATTGTTTTGCGGAAACAGTATTTCCTAAATTGTCGTATTTGGCAATAAAACTATCTTTTATGCCGATAGAAGTAAGTGCTATTCCACCAAAACTTGTTGTGCCTTGGAAAGTGCCTATGGCAAATACATTATTGCCCGCGGCATCTATTTCAATGGCGTTACCTCTGCATTCATTACTACCCGTGGCAGTCATTTGTTTTGCCCATATAAACAAACCAGAGCCATCATACTTTGCTAAAAAGCCATCAAAATCACTATTACAGGTGAGAATTGTTCCACTAAAACTGGTGGTTCCTCTAAAAAAACCTATGGCATAGATATTATCCAAAACATCTACTTTTATGTCAGTTCCTACTACATCAGTAGCATAAGGTGCACCATTTACATGGCTGACCTCACGTTCCCAGATAAATGTACCACCATTACTATATTTGGCAATAAAAAACTTACCATCACTGTTGTTATATTCTCCAATATCAATTCCACCAATTACCAGTTCTACGACACCCGTTAATAAGCCAGTAATAATTACATTGCCAGAATTATCTAATGTAATTGCATTACCCCGAATAGCATAAATAGACGAAGAATTACTGACAGAATGGGCGTGCCGCACCCAAGATAAATTTCCTGTGCTGCTGTATTTAGCAACAAAAAAATCAAAGGAAAAAACGCAAGGCAACGTTGTACCGCCAAAATCAGTATTCCCGACAAAACTACCTGTTATGTAAACATTGCCTGTGGCATCTGCTACTATACCATGTACAAAATTATTATGATAAACTCCTGAATTTGAGGCATCATTAGAGATAGATTTTACCCACTGCACCACGCCTGCTGAATTGTACTTGGCAAGATAAACTGCAGTGGTTAGATTGGTAG
Source organism: Lacihabitans soyangensis (assembly GCF_024343775.1). Lineage (GTDB taxonomy): Bacteria > Bacteroidota > Bacteroidia > Cytophagales > Spirosomataceae > Leadbetterella > Leadbetterella soyangensis. Next base: position 146,357 of record NZ_RJUF01000173.1, read on the forward strand.
CCGTAACACTTACTCCACTAAAATTGGCTGTACCTGTGTAGGATCCTGTAATGTTTATTGCACCGGTACCGTCAACATCAAAATCGTCTATGTAGGCAGGTACAGTTACAACAAGAGCCACCGTTCCGTTGGTGTCAAACTTAAAAATATAAAACCCAGAGGAATAACTAATGCCTTGTACGACTGTTGATTGCCCAAATTGCAATGCCACAAAGGTATTTCCTGCGGCGTCTACTTTGGTTCGTAGTCCTGTGTTATCATAGGCTCCATTGGTATAACCTCCAACCTGTTTTAGCCATTGGAGGTCTTGAGCAAATAGTGTTTTTGAAAGTAATATTAAAAAGCAAACTACCTTCTTCATCTTTATACCTTATAATTCATTTCACCCATATTTTTCAACAACAGCTCTCTTCGCCTTCTTGAAACCAAGACTTTTCTATTGTTCTTAAGTGTAACCTCATTGCTTTCCAAGCTTTGCACAAAATTTAGGTTTACCATAAAGCCCTTGTGCGTTCTATAGATAAATCGGAATGGCGAGAAGCTTTTCTCCAGTTTTTTTAGAGTGGTGGCCACCATAACATACTGACCGTTACTCAAATGCAACCTGGTGTAGTTAATTTCGGCTTCAAACAAAATGACATCGCTCGGCACCACTTTCTTTCTTCCTCCTATGGGTATTTCTGGTATTCTCATGGGAACTATAATTTTTACAAATTTCAAATTCTCCAATCTTCGAAACAATCGGGACTTCCCTGTATTTTTTTGTACTCGCTCTACAGGTAAACCTGTATTTTATCCAAAAACTTTGCATTCGAATTGTTTTTGGCTTATTTCAAATGATTTTTAAAAAAAATAATGCGGAAACTGCTTTTTGTTCTGTTTGTATTAATATCGTCAGCGGCCTTCGCTGCCCGACCTGTGATGGATAGCTTGGCCAATCAGGTGAAAATATGGACAAAAAGACCTGCATCCATTCACCGAGATACGATGTTGGTCACTGCCTGGTCGAAATACACCTACTATTCGATTTACTTCCACGAAAAAAACACCCCACAAAGACTTGATTCTTTAGAAAGTCTCACAAAAAAAATAAAGTGGAAGGTTGGAGAAGGGTTGCTTTTAATCAACAAATCGTTTCATGCCTCTTATTTTCAAAACGATTTTTCAAGAGGCTTGGAACTAGGTCTAAAAGCAAAAGATATTTTGGACAAAACCAAAAACTACGAAGCTATAGCCACAGTAAAAGTGAGAATAGCCTCCATAATGTTATGGAATATCCAAAATATTGCGATAAGTAAAAATGAGTTTTTGAACCGAGGAATGAAAATTTCGGAAGAAATATATGCCCTTGGCCAAAATATAAATAATCATGAAATAAAATGTTTAGGGCTCATTTATCGAGCCAATTTTTTGAATACATCTGGAAAATACAACCTTGCTCTGAATGATCTAAAAAAAGCTGAACAGATCATACAAGAAAACCGTGTTGAATATCTCACAAAAAATCTTGTTTTCGGCATGTTATCAACTACTTACAATGTATTGCTGGACAGAAAAAATGCTAACCATTACTCAGAAATAACACTTAACTTAGCTGAAAAACAGCAAGACTATTACAGTTTATTATCGATTTACAGGTTTAAAGCTGAGCATGAAGCTCTCAGACTAAACTTTACCAAGAGCCAGGAATATCTCGAAAAATCCTATGAATACTCCAAAAAATTTGGGGTCACCAAGTTCATTTCAATGGCAGAAGGCCTATTATATGGTTTTTATAAATTCAAAAATAATAAAGAGAAAGCACTAGAGTTTTTAGAAAAATATAAAGCACATGAGGATTCACTTGCTATCGAGAAAACCCAAAAAATATATGCTGATTATGATCTGGCTACGAAACAATCTCGAATCCACCAATTAGAAAATCAAAGATTAATAGATGAGAAGCAATCGCAAGAAAGAGAAATATCCTATCTGAAAATATTTAAGGCAAAAGAAGATTCTATTTTTGCTCAAAAAAATGAAAAGATTCAGTCTGATTACAACTTAGCCATCAAAGAGTCTAAAATAAAAGCACTTGAAAATGAGAACCTCATGACACAAGCCAATAAAAATCAGCTCATTCGGAACATTCTCATTTTAAGTTTAGCCGCCGGACTGGGATTTGCTCTTTATTTTTTCAGGAACAACAAAAAACTTCGAGCCAAAAACCGTGAAATAAAGGCTGCACTTTTAGAAGGACAAACCCTTGAACGAAAGCGTGTTGCACAAGAACTACACGATAACCTCTCAGCAAAAATTTCGGGAATACGTTGGAGATTGGAATCCATCCAACCAAGTTTTGAAACCGAAAAACAAGGCCAAATTTACAACTCAACCATAAATGCACTGGCAGAGGTTTATACAGATGTAAGGCTCATTTCCCATAACTTATTGCCAGAGGAGCTCGAAACCAAAGGGCTAAAAACGGCCATAGAAAAGTTGGTAGATGAGTTAAACTCACTCGGAAAAACGCACTTTATATATAATGCATCAGAAACTTTGGGCCGATTTGAAAGTAAAATAGAATACGAAATCTTCAGTATTCTGCTCGAGGTTTCAAATAATATCCTCAAACATTCTCAAGCCACTGAGGCTCTGGTTTCTCTCGAAAAGATTCATAATAATTTGGTTGTAAAAATCACTGATAATGGAGTTGGATTACCCGAAAACTCCGAGAAAAAAGGTATGGGTATGCCTAATTTGAGATCCAGAGTGGCGTCTTTAAAGGGGAAAATCGAATTCATTAACAAGGCAGGTCTCAGTGTTGAAATGGCAATACCAGTTTAAGTCTACTTTAAATCAACCCATTTTTTATTGCGAATTTTACCAATCCCACCACATTTTTGATTCCCAATTTCTTCAAGATATTGTGTCGGTGAGTTTCTACGGTTGCAGGACTTAAAAACAACTTTTCTGCTATGACATTGGTGGAATGTTCCTCCGCTATAAGTTTGATAATCTCTATTTCTCTTCCCGATAGATTAGCGAGGTCATCCTTTATAGTATTACCCACCAGGTCAGACATTTTCTTATCCCGATTCAACAATTCAAATACCACTGATTCGCTATAATATTTCTGTCCTGAGGCAATAACTTTTAAGGCTTTTTCAAACTCTTCTTTACCTGCCTTTTTCATTACATATCCCGCTACACCTGCTTGAAAAGCCTCCTGAATAGTTTGAAAATCCTCTGAAACCGTTAACAACAAAACTTTAACTTGAGGATATTTCTGACGAATTTGATAGGTAAGTTCAATGCCATTCATTTCAGGCATATTGTAGTCAGTCATCACAAGGTCAATTTCAGTATATAACTCCAAGGACCTCAACAAGTCTTTGGCGTTATTGTGCGTGGCAACTACCTCAAAATCAGGAATTGTGGACAATAATATCTCAATACTTTCTAGAATAAATTGATGGTCGTCGGCTATCAGAATTCTCATAATGGGACTATAAATTCACCGCAATATAGTAAATTTATTTTAGCCTAAACTAAAACCACACTCCTTGGGCCAGCCATCACTTTATCTTCAAGAACTTGATATTCAAGTTTTTCTCTATTACTCTAATAATTTTTAATTCCTCAGAACTCACAAATGCGATAGAAATACCTCTTTTTCCTGCCCTTGCAGTACGGCCACTTCGGTGGGTGTAGTACTCTATTTGGTCAGGTAACTGATAATGAACCACATAACTCAGTCCTTCAATATCAATACCTCTGGCCGAAATATCCGTAGCCACTAATACTTGTATTTTTTTGTTCTTAAAGGCTCTCATTACCTTGTCACGGTCTCTTTGTTCCAAATCTCCGTGAATGGCATCCGCCAAAACATTTTTTGCCTTCAGTCGTTTGGCCACCATTTGAGCATCGTCCCTTGTTCTACAAAAAACTATTCCTCTAGCGGCACCTTGCGATTCCAGAAACCTCAAAACAAAGTCAAACTTTTCCTTGGCTTCACAAATAAAAAACTGATGCTCAATTTTACTGTTTACTACCTCCAAACGACTCACCGTCACTTTATGCACATCAGGTGCCATATATTTCTCGGTGAGCTTTTTTAGTGAATCAGGAATAGTGGCCGTGAAAAGCCACTTAATATTTTCGGGATGAATTTGCCCAATTATATTGTCAATGGCCTCTTTAAAGCCCATACTGAGCATTTCGTCTGCCTCGTCCAAAACTATGGTTTTCACTTTGCTGATATCCAAGGCCTTACGTTCCAATAAATCCATTAATCTACCCGGTGTAGCAACCACCACTTGTGTCGGACGCTGCAATCTAGCTATCTGAATATCAATCTTTTCACCACCATAAACTGCCTCCGCAAATACCTTTTCGGAGTATTTGGTCATCTTAAAGATTTGCTTTGCTATTTGCTGACAAAGTTCACGAGTGGGAGACAAAACCAATACTTGTATTTCTTTAATTTTAGGATTGAGTCTCTGCAAAAGCGGAATACCAAACGCCACGGTTTTACCTGTACCCGTCTGAGCTTGCCCGATAAAGTCAGTATTGTTTTTTAATAAATAGGGAATTACAAGTTGCTGTATTTCAGAAGGTTTTATGATTTTGTTTTCTTCTAAGGCTTTTACAAGATTTTCGTTTACACCTAGTTGATTGAAGTTTTCCAATGCTAATTTCTTTTAAATTGAAATACAAAGGTAGTTAATTATTCACAAAGCTCTTTTTTAAGCGAATATTAGAGATTTTACTCAATATAAACTTACAAAAAGAGCAGGCCTTTTTTCAATGAACAGAAGTCCAGGTTGTTCCGATTGAGCAACAGTACTTCATTCATCAAATTCTAGATTTGGAGTCGCCCAAAATTTTCGACTTTTGAAATTCGTCAAATTCATATACATTTACTTTTCCAAAATGATAAAATGCTCAAGTCTGCTGCTCTTTTCATTTTACTCATCCTCAACCACTTGTCTTATGGGCAAGCTCCATTTCGCTTATCTTTCAATCATCTAACCCGCGAAAATGGACTTTCGAATAACAACATTTTCTATTTCCACACCGACTCTCGAGGTTTTACATGGATGGGTAGTCTCAATGGGCTCAACAGATTTGATGGTATAAATGTTAAAGTTTATAAACCTTATAACTCCAACATAGTAGGAATAAAAATAAACAACATTGTAGAAGATAAATCTGGTGGACTTTGGATTGGTAGTGAAAAAGGATTGAATTTCTACGACAGAGCAAAAGATGGCTTCGTAACGCACCTTTCACCCGATAAAAAGTCATTCTATGCCTACCCCATCAGGTTTGACCATCATGGTTTACTTTGGTTGACTGTAAACGGTACGCCAAAAGATGGACTCTACACCTACAATACAAAAACCAAACAGTATTCCTTCATCACGGATGACATTTTTGACCATATATCCAAAAATCATTTAGCCAACTACACACCAGTAAATACCTTATATACCAGCACAAAGGAAGGTTTTGGAATAAAAAAACTTAGCTTTGAAAACAACAAACTTCTAAAAACCCAAACATACTTTGATGGAAAAAATGGCCTTGCCAAACTCCAAAATCTTGCCGATTTTGTTTTTGTAGAAAGCGATTCAATCATCTGGATAACAGGCAATAATAACGGACTTACCAAGCTAAATACCAACACTTTAAAATTACAAAACTTCACCAAATTTGAGGAAAAACCAATCACAACAGTGCTTTCGCAAATGAGTCAGTACAAAAACTTTCTCTTTGTGGGTTCCAACGATGGTTTGTATATTTTTGACCGAAAACTTATGAGATTTGTTCAGCACTTGAAACACTCAAAGCTGAATTCTAATGGTTTACAGCACGGCTGGAACGAAGTACCCTACATTGACTCGAATGGCAATCTGTTTCTTTCGCAATTGGGCGTTGGCGTGGATTTTACAAATATTCATAGAAATGTAGCCTCTTCATGGCTTACTCCAGAAGAAATAGCACCGCTGGGTTACACCGATAATCACGTTTCACGAATAGTTAAAAATCAAGATTTTGTAATCGCTAAATTACAAAATGGCGGCTCTATCCAACTTGACAAAAACGGCAAGGTATTGAAAGATTTGGGTAAAAGAACACCGCTTTTTACAGATTCCGAGAACCAAACCTGGCTGACCAATGGTCTGAACTTTGTCAGATACAATCCAACCAAAAATTCTAATAAAATAGTCACAGTCGATGCTTTAGCCGGGAATATGGGATGGAATCCGCTCGGAATCGAAACAGAACCTGGAGAATATCTACTTGCAGGGCAAACTGGATTGTTTAGATATTTAGACAAAAATAAAAATTATACCCAAATCGATGATCTTAAAGATAAAAATATTAACATTTTCAATTTCCTCTTCTACGACAAGGCCACAAAGCAAGTTTTTATAAGTTCCAATTGGTGGTCAAGGATTTTTGTTTTGGAAAAAATTGGCGAGAATTGGAGATTAAAGAAAGAACTCCTTCTCGGCAAAGATATTTATTCATTTATGCCTTCAGTCCAAAAAAACAAAATCTGGTTGGGTTCCAACAAAGGCCTATTACTATTTAATACGCAAAACTTTAGCTATCAAACCTATGACGAAAAAATGGGCCTACCCGACAACAACGTCACCGATATCATTGAAGAACCGAATGGTAATTATTGGCTAGTAACCAACAAAGGCATTTCCTATTTTTCAAAAAGTAAGAATGAATTTAGAAGTTTCACTTCAAAAGATGGAGCTTATTCACATGAGTACGATTGGGGATGTGCCTTTAAGTTATCAAATGGCAAAGTGATTTTCGGTGGAACAAATGGCATAACCGCCATCGAAGAAACCAGATCGAAAAGCAATTATTTACCGCCGAAAGTTGAGATAACCCAGCTCATTATCAACGAAAAACAAGTAAGGCTAGGCTCTTATTCAGAAGCAAACCAAACCATAGAATTAAAACCGTCTGAAAATACATTTTCGCTTGACCTAGTTGGAATAGACTACGGTTTCCCCGAGAAGGTACAGCTCCATTATCAACTCCAAGGATATGATAAACAGTGGATTATGGGCAAGAATCCAACTTCTGCTCGATATGTAAATGTAAATGAAGGACACTATACTTTTATGGTAAAGGCCATCAGCGAAGACGGCAAAACGAGTTCAAAAACAAAACGAATCGGCATTATAGTCCATGCTCCTTATTACCGAACCGTTTGGTTTAGAACCTTGCTTATACTCGCATTGGGAGGCCTGGCGTATTTTCTATCAAGGCTGAGAATTATGCAAATAAGGGAAGAAACCAAGAAAAAAGAGGAAATCCGACGAATAAAAGTGGAGGCTGAAATCAACGCTCTTCGAAGCCAGATGAACCCTCATTTTATTTTCAACTGCCTTAATACCATAGATTCGTATATTTTGTTAAACAAAACTGACGAAGCAAGCGAGTTTTTGAATAAATTCTCAAAACTAATCAGGATGATCTTAGAGAATTCTCGAGAAGAATTCATTCCACTCGGCCAAGACCTCAAGGCTCTAGAACTTTATATTAAACTAGAACAAGAACGAAGCAATCCGAGGTTCGAATACAAAATAAGCGTCGCTGAAAGTCTACTGAAAGAGGAATACTACTTGCCATCTATGCTGATTCAGCCTTTTGTAGAAAATGCCATTTTACACGGTCTTCGGCATAAAAAAGACGGAAAACCCATGCTCATTCTTGATTTTGAATGTTCTCAAAAACAGTTATTCATACAAATAGCTGATAATGGTATTGGCCGAGAACAATCCCAAAAACTTAATGAGCAGAATACGCTAAAACGTCATTCTCTGGGAATGAAAGTGACCCAAGAACGGATAGAGAAATTAAATGAAATATATGCTCAAAAAATAATACTGCAAATCGAAGATAATTTTGAAAAATCAAAAACAGGTACAAGCATAAGCATAAGTTTACCATTACTCACTCATTCTGACCTGATCTTATGATAAACACTATAATAATCGACGATGAACTTGCGAGTGCGGAGGCATTAAAGCTAAAAATTCAAAAGGCCAGTGACGAAATTAATGTCATCGGAGTTTTTCACTCAGCCAAGGCAATAATATCTCAAATGGAGGAATTGGCACCTGAGTTGATATTCTTAGATGTGGAAATGCCAGAAATGGACGGCTTTAGCTTTTTGGATAATTTTTCGAAAAGAGATTTTGAAGTCATTATCACCACAGCCCATGATCAATATGCCATCCAGGCAGTCAGGCAAAGTGCTGTAGATTTCTTATTGAAACCAATAAGTATTAGCGAACTCAAGAAGGCCATAGACCGAGCAAAACAAAAAATAAATGCTAAAAACAAGGCAGAAAAACCATCCATAAGTAAACTGAACGCACAGTTTGACAAAATCCCAGTCCCTTCAATGCGAGGTTTACAGTTTGTTCCCATCAAAGAAATTCTATACCTAAGTTCAGAGGGAAATTACACCAATATTTACCTAGAAAACAAACAAAAAATAGTTTCGTCCAGAAATCTGGGTGACTACGAAAACCTATTGGAAAGTGTCCATTTCTACAGAATTCACCACTCTACCATCATCAACTTGAGCAAAATACATGAATATCTGAAAGGCGAAGGCGGTAGCGTAATTTTGACCGATGGAACTGAACTCGATGTATCTAAACGCCGCAAAAAAGAATTCATGGAGATTATTGGTTTTTAGATTCTCCCACTTATTTGGTCATCCTGCCCACTTATACATTCTGCAACAAACCGAAACATTTCTGAGCGAATTTTAAGCATCAAAACAGCTTAAAAATGAAACCCTATTCTCCAGAAAACATTAGACAAAGACTTTTGAAATACTTTGTATTCCTTCTGATGTTGGTCATCAGTTTAGGCTTAATCTTTCTATAAAAAACTTATAAATAAACTTTTAATACCATGAAAAAAATCACGTTCCTCTTACTCCTAATTTCTTTAGAGGCTGTCTCTCAAAACATCTTTCGTTGTAATAACGACCCCAGTGTACCTGTTTCTGCCACTCTAAAACGAACTTTACAGGAGGCACATGACATTGCCTCTGACGGCGACATTATTTATGTAGAGCCTTCATTTGGAGGTACTACTTACGGCAGCCTAAACATGACCAAAACACTTACGATCATTGGTAATGGCTACGATCACAGCATAAATCCGGGCTCCTCACAAAACTGGGATACCCGAGCCTCCGTGGTTGGGGCAGTCAACATCAACGGTACGACAGGTGGAGGTAGCGTTTTCATGGGATTGACTTTTAACGGAGCCACCATAAGCGTAAAAGTGCCCAATGTAACCATAAGACGTTGTAAGAGTTTCAATATTTATTTTTACCGAGAGGCAGGAAAAAATGCAAGCGGGGCAAATGTATTAGAAAATCACATTGCCAACGTATATGCTTATGGTTATTCAGACTATGCATTAAACTGCTATACTGCTTATCCGATAGAAAATATCACCATCAAAAACAATATTAATCTCTGGTTTACATCAAACACTTTGTCGTCAGGATGTTCAAGTTCAATTCTTACTATTCCTTCTTGCTCGAATATTGTCATTTCCAATAATGTGTACTACGTTGGTGCCAACATCAACTATTGCATGAACTGCACCATCACCAATAACATTTTCAGAACTGTTCCTGTGGCGGGCATAATCGGAGTTTTGGGGACGGGTTCGGTCATAGGCAACAACGTGTGCGGAACCAACCCATGTGTTCAAGGAAGCAATAATGTCAATTCGGCAATCGATAATCAAATTTTTGTCGCATCAAATCCTTTTAGCAACGACAAAGATTTTGCCCTAAAAGCAGCCTCTCCTGCCATTGGAGCAGGCATTGGAGGTGTAGATGCTGGTGTATTTAGTACCAGCACACCTTATGTTTTATCCGGCTTGGCTCCTATTCCTCAGATCACTTCCTACAGTTTCAACAGCTCAGCTGGGGTTTACACCACGAGTACGCCGATGACCATCACTCTTAGCATCAAAGGAAACAACTGAACCAAATGAAAACCTCAAAAATTCTCCTTTGGGTAAGTATTCTAACCCATGGAATTGGGCTTTATGCTCAAGACATTACGAATTTGGAATACTACATTGATAACGACCCAGGTTACGGATTAGGCACCGAAGTGGTGGTCTCTGCTGCAAATACGATTAGTAATTTGCAAGTAAATGTCAGCCTCAGCAATTCTTTGGTCGACGGATTCCATAGATTTCACATTAGGGCCAAAGACGAAAACAATAGATGGAGCTTGGTGGCCCATCACCCTTTTTTAAAGATAACTCTTGATAACCCGCCTAATCCTATCCCGAACATACAAAGGCTAGAATACTACATTGATAACGATCCTGGGTATGGATTAGCTACGGAAATCCCAATTTCCGCCGGCTCACCTATCAATGGTATAAGTCTTAATGTCAACATCGAAAATTCTCTTGGTGATGGTTTTCATCGTATACATGTAAGGGCAAAAGACATTAATGGCCGATGGAGTGTGGTAGCCCATCACCCTTTTATGAAAATGACCATAAACAATCCACCAAATCCGATACCTGCAGTGGTAAAAGCAGAATACTACATTGATAATGATCCAGGTTATGGTTTGGCTCTTAATATTCCACTTACCCCAGGAACTTCGGTTTCTAATCTTTCAGCGATGGTCGATTTAAGTGGCTTATCCTTAGGAACGCACCATATATGTATTCGTTCTCAAGACTCAAACGGAAAATGGAGTGTAGTTGGCATCAAAAGTGTTAACGTTGAAAGCAATGCCATTCTAGTTTTGAACACACCAGTTAGTTTCTGTAAAAACGTAGCATTTATTGTTAGTTTTGGTGCTTACGGCACTTTCAACTCTGGAAATATTTTCACAGCTCAGCTTATGAGCGGAAATACGGTAGTTGCGACACTTGGAAGCCTCATGAGTATGACTTCTGGTACAATTTCGGCCATCATCCCCAATTCTGTACCCCTAGGAAACTACGAAATCAGAGTAATATCTGCCAATCCAACTCCTTCTAATTTTCCAAGAGTACCCATTCAGGTGGTTAATATATGTCCATCCCCTTGTCCCTCCAATTTGGTTTTGACAAGCACTTCGGACGACTTTTCCTCGGGAAATACCACCAAACAAGCAAATGCCACAAACGGCATGATTACCGCTACCAATAAGATTACTGGGAGTGCCAATGTAAGCTACCAAGCCAAAAGCACGCTTCTTAATCCCGGCTTTTTGGCAAATTCGGGAGTAGTATTTAGAGTGGAAGTTGGAGGTTGTACTCAATAAATAAACTATCCTAAATTTAAAAATAGAAAAAACTCAATTAAAACCTCCAATAGTATGAAAAACTTAAACATAATTTGGTTCTTTTCCTTGATTTCTATGATGTGCCTTGGCCAACAAAGAGCAGAAATAAGCCCAAACGGAATGGTATTCCCGCAGTTTAGCAATGCAAACCTACCAATTGATTTACCAGAAAATCCAATTGCCGTGGGTACAATGATTTTCAACCTTAGCCTCGGCAGACATCAATTCTGGAATGGCACAAATTGGGTGGATTTGATACCAAGTTCTACTCAAAAATCTACATTTTATGTTGAAGGTCGTCAATTGAAAGATCCTTGTGGAAATACGGTAATTCTGAAAGGAGTAAATAAAATGAATGTATGGACCGATCAAGACGGTCTCTCCATTCCAGAAATTGCCCAAACGGGTGCAAACTGCCTGAGAATTGTATGGACAACTACCTTCAATGGCTCCCCTACCAATGATGTAAAACTTGACAGCTTGATTTCTAAATGCATTCAAGCGAAGATGATTCCGATGGTGGAAATCCATGACGCAACCTGCAACTTGGGTGCTTTACAAGTGGCTCTCAACTACTGGAAACGGCCTCAAATTTTGGCCATAATAGAAAAATACAAGCATGCACTTTTACTAAACATAGCCAACGAACCTGGTGACTGGCAAGCCACCGCTCAACAGTTTGAGGTAGCCTATTTAGATGCCATTACCCAACTCCGTAGTGCTGGAATAACCGTTCCGCTTGTAATTGATGGTGTAGACTGTGGAAAAAACCTTGAGTTTATCGTGCAAAAAGCTCCCACTTTGATTAATCATGATCCACTCCATAACCTATTATTTTCTGTCCATACGTATTGGCCAAAGAACAATGGAGCTACACCAGCATTTATAACCGCACAGTTTGAAGCTGCCACCGCTGCCAATATACCTTTTATTGTTGGCGAACTTTCAAAATATGGAGCATGGGCAGGCAATGGTGTGAGTGTCTGCACCGCACCTGGTGAGGTAAATTACCAATGGATTGCCACAGAATGCCAGCGTTTGGGAATAGGTTGGTTGGCTTGGGAATGGGGTCCGGGAAACGCAGGCGGAGGAGATCCACTCTGCACCGCCATGGACATGACCACCAATAATACTTTTGCTTCACTCACAGGTTGGGGACTTGAATTGGCCAATAATGCCACCTACGGACTTATAACAAGCCAGAAAACTTCTTACATACAAAACAAATTTACAAAATGTAATTAAGCCATGAAAAACGAAGAATTATTGCACGTGGGTAGCCGAAAAAGTTTCGATACCCAAGAAATTGTCATGCTCGAAGCACAGGAAAATTATACCAAAATTCACTTGGTATCAGGAAAAATCTTCATGAGTTCGACTACACTCGGAAAGATTGAGTTGAGGCTGAAAGGCAATCCCTACTTTTTTAGAACACATCGGACCTTTTTAGTCAATCTCAACTATGTGACAGCTTACAAAGAAAAGTCCATAGAAGTTGAGAACAATCGAAATGTCACGCTTTCTAGAAGACGAAAAGAACGCTTTCAATCAATTTTCAAATCTTTAAACTCTTAAATCAACTAAAATCATGAAAAAACTAATTTTATTTTTTGCCATCGTTTTAAATGGCAAAGTATGCTTTGCACAAAGTAGCGTAATCAATCCAAATCAGGGAATCTCAGTCCCACAATTTACTACTGCGTTTATTGACGGTATGACCAACCAACCCAAAGGAACTGTAGTTTTTGATTCCGACTTAAATGTCATGAAATACTATAATGGTACCAGCTGGCAAACCATGAGTGCTGGAGGGGTAGGCTATGAATGGACAACTAACGGAATAGATATTCTGAATACCAATGCGGGTAATGTCGGTGTCGGAACAGGTACCCCAAAAGTAAAATTCGATGTTGTGAGTCCAAACATTACCAATGCGATATTTGGATCATCAAGTACAGGAATTTCCCTCCAACAAAACTGGCCAACGATTGGGTTTAATCAGTATAGGGATGAAACAAACGTACAACGATATATAGGATCGGGCTATGCCGCTGGCAATACAGTTGACCCCACAACAGGAACCATGCACTGGACCTCTATACCAAATGGAGATGCCGGAAATCCAACACCATTGGAAACAACAGTTATGTCTTTATCCGCCTTGGGGCGACTATCCATCAACGGACTTACTGCTCCCGCTAACGGTATAATAGTCGACGGCTCTACAAATATCTCGCCCATAGTGTCCAATAGTGCATCAGATGGGGCATTACGCATTTACTCGCCCATGACCGGACAATCTTTTTCGGGAAGCCAATTTATGGATATTGATAAAGATGCTATACAGTCAAGAAAAGTTGGTGTCTTTCCAAATTTCACAAAAACGGAGCAAAATCTTAGGCTTAACCCTTATGGGGGGAATGTTGGTGTTGGTACAGCCGATAACACAATATCAGCAACCTTGTTAGTACATAAAAGCCCCAGCAGTAGCTTCGGTACAGCAGTTTTCAAAGGAACGACACATTACTCTCATTTCCATTTTGGCACAAACGAGGACACCTACATTAGGGGTGGAAAAAATGGTTCTAATGTCGTTCTTAGTGATGTAGAAGGCACAGGAAAAGTCGAAATCGGAGTTTATCCATCACTTTACAAATTGGAAGTCAATGGCACTGCCAGAGCTAAAGAAGTAATTGTGGAGACAGGCTGGGCAGATTATGTTTTTGATAAAGATTACCAGCTTAAATCTATAGATGACTTGGAAGCATTTGTAAAACAAAACAAACATTTACCAAATATCCCGAAAGCGTCTGAAATAGAATCCAATGGCTTAAAAGTGGGCGAAACCAACAAAGCCATGATGGAAAAAATAGAGGAACTGGCCCTATATATTATTCAGTTGAAAAAAGAAATTGATGTTTTGAAAGCCAAAAACTAATCTTGAACATGAAAAATTTAACCATATTGTTTGTTTTGATTTGCATGAGCCAATCATTTGCTCAAAATGTCGGTAAATCAGAAACGGGTGTGTCTCCAGTGGTCGGCACTGTAACATTGAGAAATCTCCCAAGTACGGATTCAGTAAAAGAAAAAGAATTCATAAAGCCCCCTAGGGTGAGGGTTTCAACGGATGTCAATAAATCAAATATCCCATTTAACAAACCCAGAAAGATTGTTGCCGAGCAAAATTACTTTCAACCAAACGTTGTCAAACCATTAAGTCAGACCAGTAATGGAAAAATATCTCAGTTTGAGGCACCTTGCCTAACCTATCAGGGTCTGAATGCCTTTATAAACTCTGGAGGAGGATTTACCTTACCGCCAGATGTTGGCAGTGCGGTGGGGCATGATCATATTTTTGAAGTATTAAATGACCGAATGAGAATTCAAGACAAAGAAGGAAATATACTCTTTGAACAACTTCAGGAAGAAACACCAGCTAATGGAGGTTTTTGGTCCAGTATAGATAATACCGATTTGTTTGACCCAAAAATCATTTACGATCCCTATAGAAATCGCTGGATTTATGTTATACTTACCGATGCTCAAACCGCAAATTCGGCCATCCTCATCGCTATTTCGCAAACACCTGACCCAACAGGTGGCTGGTGGTTTTGGAGAATAGATGGCGATGCAGACAATAATCAGTGGTTTGACTATCCAAGTATCGGGTTCAATAACAAATGGCTGACAATTACAGGCAACATGTTTAGTGTACCCAATGCAGGTGGCAGCAACGAATCAAGGGTCTTTATCTTCGACCTTAACCAACTTTATAGTGGTTCCACCATAAGTTATACTTCTTACAATGTAAGCGGATACTCTACTATTTGTCCAGCATTGACTTACGACCCCAATATGAACGATCATTGGCTGGTAACCAACGACGATGTCAATGACAATGATTTACGTTTTTTTAAAATTTCGGGAAACACCGCTTCCCCAATTTTGACAGAAGAAAGTTGGGTGAGTATAGGTACAGCTTGGGGAAGGTCAGGGGGCAATTTGGCACCACAATTGGGCAGTTCTAATCGTATAAACTGTGGCGATCATGATGTACTATCAGTAATTTGGCGAAATGGAAGGCTATATTCAGCCCAAACAGTTTTTTTACCAGATGGTGCAAGTCCGAGCACTGCTACTGTCCAAATAGTTTCATCAAACCCATATAACGCCACCGCATATGAGGCAATAAGAGTCAGTTCTGATGCCAATACTATGTATGCCTTTCCTTGTTTGGCCGTAAATAATGCTGGAGATTTAATTATTAGCACATCCAAATTCACCACGAGCACATACCCTTCTGCTTGTGTTTGGGTAAGAAGATCTGGAGACCCCACACTTTATGAAACCGTCTATAAATCAGGAGAAGATTGGTATCAAGCATTAGACTCCTCTAATCCGATGAGAAATCGATGGGGCGATTATACCTCGGCAATGGTGGACCCTTCCGACGACAATACAGTTTGGGTAACTTCTGAATACTCTCGGCCTCGGGCATCAGATGGGAGCAGTAGATGGGCCACTTGGTGGGGTAAAATATGTAATGGAAATTGCACCACAAACCTAAGCGTTACGGCTACTCAAACAAATGGTACATATCGTAAATACGAGGCCTCACACACTGTGTTTACATCAAGTACAATACAATCTGGGGCAAATATAAAATATGACGGAGGTAATAGAGTAATCCTTCAGCCAGGTTTCAGGGCAAATCAGGGCTCAAAAGTTCGTGTTTTCAATGAAGGTTGTGCAGGTTCGCAGTAGAATTAAAATTTGCAAAAACTTTGGGCGATCGATAGCAAAAACTATTGGTTGCCCATTTACATAAAGGTTTGCTACAATATTACTCAATGTCCCTAATTTTATAATTAGCAACTCAAGCATTTATTTTAAAAAGTTTCCTTTAAAATATTAATAATGAGGTTCTAAATGCAAAACATTACATGGTTTGAACAAACAAAATAGAAAAGAATTTTATGGCTCTGATAAAAGCTAAAGGACCTAGCTAGCATGATATATTCCTGATTTTCACGATAACTTTAAAAACTAAAAAAGAGCCTTTCGGCTCTTTTTCAATATTAAATCTTACCTGAGAATTATATTCCTAAAACCTTTCTGTTCACAGCTTCGTCAGCTCCAGTGGCCGCGAAATCATCAAATGCACGGGTGGCTACTTCAATGATGTGACTCTCGATAAATGGAGCCCCTTCAGCAGCACCTTGCTCAGATGATTTTATGCAACATTCCCATTCTAGAACCGCCCAACCGTCGTAATCGTATTGAGAAAGTTTTGAGAAAATGGTTCCGAAGTCTACCTGACCATCGCCTAATGAACGGAAACGTCCTGCTCTATCTGCCCAACCAGAATAACCCGAGTAAACGCCTTGACGACCAGTGGCATTGAATTCAGCATCTTTCACATGGAATGCCTTGATGCGGTCGTGGTATAAATCAATAAACTGAACATAATCAAGACATTGCAACACAAAATGACTCGGGTCGTAATTGATATTAGCCCTTTTGTGTCCGCCCAGATAATCCACAAACATTTCGAAAGTAGAACCATCGAAAAGGTCCTCACCCGGGTGAAGTTCATAACAATAATCTACTCCGTTTTCGTCATAAATATCCAAAATCGGCTTCCATCTGTTAGCCAATTCTTTAAAAGTAGTTTCAATCAATCCAGAAGGTCTTTGTGGCCAAGGGTACAAAAATGGCCAAGCCAAAGCTCCAGAGAATCCAACGTGTGATTTTAAACCTAAATTTTTTGAGGCCACAGCAGCATATTTCAATTGTTGCTCAGCCCAAGCTCTACGAGCTGGCTCATTGCCATGTACTTCTGCGGGTGCAAACGCATCATACATGGTGTTGTAAGCAGGATGAGAAGCTATCAACTGACCTTGCAAATGTGTTGATAATTCGGTTATTTCCAAACCTTTATCAGCCAATTTGCCTTTCAACTCATCACAATACGTTTGCGATTCAGCCGCTTTTTTCAAATCTATCACTCTTGGATCCCAAGTTGGCAATTGTATGCCTTTATACTCTAAATCCGCCATATAATCCGCAATAGTATCAAGTGAATTAAATGGTGCTTCATCACCCATAAACTGAGCGAGAAATATACCAGGTCCTTTTATTGTTTTCATTATTTTTTTAGCTTTTGGCTTATAGCTGATAGCTTTTAGCCTATTGTCAAAATTTCAAAAATCGTAAATCAAAAATCGAATCAATCGTAAATTTAAACCGTAACCCACTGATCGCTTCTGCTACTTTCCAATATTCTTTCGCATATCAAAAGCTCTCTGTATCCATCAGCAAAGGTCGGGAATTTTGGACTTTCGGGTTGTTTTCCTTCGGCCACGGCTAGGTAAACTTCTTTAAACAGTTGTTTAGAAGTATCACCAAAACCTTCATTATGTCCACCAGGATAGGTAATCAACGAACGAACTTCCTCATGAACCAATGACGGATCTCTCATCAAAACAGAGTTAGCTCCATCTCTAGCACCAATCCATACTTCGTTTGGAGCTTCTGAGTTCCAAGCCAAGGTTTTTATAGAACCAGAAATCTCTACTTTCAATTGGTTTTTACGTCCGGCCGAAACTTGTGAAACCGTGATTGAACCTCTGTTGCCATTGTCAAAACGTAAAAGCACATTGGCATGGTCTTCTGTATTGATAGGCACATCGGCATAATCTTCTGCTTGAAGCATTTTGCCAGAATAGGTCTCGATTGGTTTTAAAGGCTTCTTACGGTTTTTGTGAACAGTATTAAAATCAGCCATAACTTGAACGGTTTTCAGGCCTGTTACATATTCAATCAAATCCAATAGGTGCGAACCAATGTCTGCAATGGCCCTTGAATCTCCGGATTTGTCTGGCTCAAGTCTCCAGTTATAGTCAGTGGCGTAGAACAACCAATCTTGTAAGTATGAGCCAATAACAGAGTAAATTTCACCCAATTCACCTTTTTCTTTCATCATTTTCATCTGACGAACCAAAGGATAATATCTTAAGTTAAAGTGAACGGCATTTACTAAGCCCGATTTTGCTGCCAACTCTACCAATTCAGCAGCTTCTTCCAAGTTTGTAGCCAAAGGTTTCTCACAAACACAGTGTTTACCTGCCAAAAGCACAGCCTTCGACTGAGAATAGTGGAGGAAGTTTGGTGTACAGATATGTACGCACTGGATATCTTCCATGGCCAACAATTGGTCGAAAGTACACGGTCTTTCAATGCCCAATTGAGCTGCTTTTGCTGTAGCCAATTCTATATTTACCTCGCAAAGTGCCACCACTTCGATGTTTGGCAAACGACGCAAGGCTTCGATGTGAGCTGGCCCAATAAAACCTGTACCTACAACCCCAACTTTGATTTTACTCATTTCTAATTTATATTTTTTTGTCAACAATTACTATATTTCAAATTTCGTCCATTTGTTTTCAGTTGCGTTAGACTTCACAACGGTATTTATAAATGCCATTCCACGTAAACCGTCATCTATACCCGGAAAATCGTGAATTTCTGGAATGTAAGCATCGGCATTATCTTGCGTTCCACCCAAATTCCCCACCGCCACTGCACGGTTTTCTGTTCCCCATCTGGCCCTAAGAGCAAATGCGAAATTTCTGTAAATATTGGCAAAAGTTTCTACATAACCTTCAGGGTGACCTGCGGGCTGACGTGTATGTGCCTGAGCGTGTTTCGAAAGATTTCCAACCCCAGTTCTGATGATTCTGGAACCGTTTTCTTGGTTGGTCAATTCCAAAGTATTAGGCTCCATTTGTCTCCATTTAAGGCCACCAAACTCACCATAAACCCTGATATTTAAATCGTTTTCTTCACCATTACAAATTTGGCTATTATGCAAAATTCCCTTAGCACCATTGTCAAAACGTAACAAAATATTGGCGTCATCGTCTAATTGACGACCTTCCACAAAAATCGTTAGATCTGCACAAAGCTCGGTAATTTTCAAACCTGTGATATATTCCGCAAGGTTTTCGGCATGTGTACCAATATCACCTACTCCGCCCGCGGCTCCACAACGAGCTGGGTCTGTTCTCCAAGCCGCTTGTTTCTGGCCTGTTGCCTCAACCAGTTGAGATAACCAACCTTGCGGATATTCTACAATTACTTTCCTTACTTTACCGATAGCTCCTGACTTCACAATGGCTCTCGCCTCTTTTACCATCGGATAACCGGTATAGTTGTGTGTAAGAGCAAAAAGCAATCCCGAATTTTCAACAATCGGCTTCAAAGCTTTTGCCTCTTCCATATTGAGAGTCAGGGGTTTATCCATCACCACATGAAAACCGTTTTCGATAGCAAATTTCGCAGCCTCAAAATGAACGTGATTCGGCGTAACGATAGACACGAAATCCATCCTCTCACCTTCTGGAAGGTTTTTCTCAGTCAATATCATTTCTTGGAAGGAACCATAAACCCTACTTGGATCGAGGTAAAGTGCTTCTCCTGTAGCTTTTGATTTTTCGGGGTTAGAACTAAACGCCCCACATACTAACTCTATTTCTCCATCTAATGCAGCCCCTCTTCTGTGAACCGCTCCTATGAATGCCTCAAGGCTGCCGCCTATCATACCCATTCTTATCTTCCTTGCCATTGCTTTTTTTTAGGTTGAAATTGCAATTTTAGGAAAAATAAAGCATTGGTAAAAGTATTAATTGATAAAATTCGTCTGGAAGTACCTTCAAAAAAACTCACCAGACTGTTTTAACCGCAATTATGAAAATCTCAAATTTTGAAACTTCCTATAGCAGGCACCAAATCAATAGTTTAAGGTCAAAAAGCCACCTAATACTTGGTAAAATAAAAACTATTCTTAGTATAGTGATATGAAATCTAAAATGATCCGCTAAAAAATTATTGGAAGTGTTTTTAATACAATTATTAATTTTTCCTTTACAGAAAAATAAAAAAAATGTAGATTTACGAAATTTAAAAATTTAACCCTTAAATATTAAAGATATGGTAAACGACAAGAGACTTTTTCTTGGTAGTTGTTTTGCTCTTATTACAACTGCATTTTCATTTAGTATCCGAGCAGGTATTCTTCCACAATTAGGTACAGAATTCAATCTTACCGCAGAACAACTTGGTTTTATAAATTCAATGTGGTTTGTTGGTTTTCCGGTTGCGATGATCATCGGTGGATTGGTTTATCATACGGTTGGACCAAAGAAAATCATGCTTATTGCTTTTGCTTGCCATGCGGCTGGTATTTTGTTGACAATTTATCCTCAAACTTTAGGTGGTTATACAGGTCTGTTAGTTTCGACATTCTTAATTGGTATCGGTAATGGATGTACAGAAGCAGCTTGTAACCCGATGATAGCAGATACTTATCAAGGTGCAAAAATGAGTAAAATGCTGAACCGTTTCCACATGTGGTTTCCAGGTGGAATTGTTATCGGTAGTTTAGTGTCTAAATTCATGACCGATGCTAATTTGGGCTGGCAAGCACAAATATGGGTAATATTAATTCCTACTGTTATATATGCATATTTATTCTGGGGACAAGAGTTCCCTAAGCCAAAAGTAGAGGGTGTTACTTCTATTGGTGAAAACATTAAAGCGATGTTCACTCCGCTATTCTTATTTATGTTTGCTTGTATGGCCATAACAGCCATCACAGAGTTTGGACCACAACAATGGACAGGTTTAATTATGAGCAAAAGTGGTGCAAGCCCGATGTTGATATTAGCTTTAGTAACCGGTCTCATGGCAGTTATTAGATTCTTTGCGGGCCCAATCGTCGAAAAATTCGATCAAACAGGCGTATTGTTAGGTTCTGCAGTATTTGCCGCCATCGGTATTTACCTTTTCAGCACCCAAACAGGTAGCATGGCATACGTTGCTGCGGTTTTCTTCGCTCTTGGGGTGGCTTTGTTTTGGCCAAACATGGTAGGTTTTATTGCCGAGAAAGTGCCATTGAGTGGAGCCTTGGGTATGTCAGTAATTGGTGGTATCGGAATGTTCTCAACAGCTATATTCCAGCCTATCATTGGAAAATGGATTGATTCTAACAACGCCACAAAAGCGGCAGAAGGTTTAACTGGTGATGCTCTTGAACTTGCAGCCGGTCAGGCTACCTTAGGAACAATGGTAACTTTCCCAGTCATATTGATTGTGGCTTTCGTTATTTTGTTCTTCTGGCAGAAAAAATCAAATGCTGCATAATTTAGTATTTTAACTATATTTGTAAGGCCGTTCTAAGAAACAGAACGGCTTTATTTTTTATGACAAACGCCAGTATAGACTTCGGCAATACAAGAATAAAAATTGGTTTATTCAACAATGATAGCCTCTTGGAGATTTTCAGGGTGGCCACACTCTCCGAAACTGCCGAACTTCTGAAGGCCAACTCGGTTCAGAATGCCATTGTATCCTCCGTAACCCTCTCAAATTCAGAAATTTCAGAAAATCTAAACTTTCTTAAATCTCTTATTTTCCTAGATTACAATACCCCCTTACCAATAAAAAATAATTACGCCACACCAAAAACGCTGGGTTATGACAGAATAGCGGCGGCAGTTGGAGCAAACCTTCGATATCCTAGTCAAAACTGCCTAATTATCGACATCGGCACGGCCATCAAATACGATTTAGTTTCTGACCAAAATGCGTTCGAAGGAGGTATAATTTCGCCCGGAAGAAGGATGAGATTTAATGCTTTACACACTTTTACCAAAAAACTGCCGTTATTAGATAACTTTGAGATACCCGAATTGGTTGGTCATTCTACCGAATCCTGCATGAGTAGTGGAGTGATGAACGGAATAGCCGCTGAAATCAACGGAATCATTGATGAATATTTAAAAAAACTTAATTTAAGGGTTTTAATTTGTGGTGGCGATGCTCCTTACTTTGAAACTAAGATAAAATACCCGACCTTTGCAGCTCCAAATTTGGTCTTAGAAGGCCTAAACAGAATTTTACAATATAATGTTACTGAAATTTAGATACTTACTTCTCCTTACATTCATAAGTTTTACACAATTTGCATGGTCGCAAGGCCAAGGAAACAGTCCTTACAATACCATCGGAATCGGAGAAATCACTGAAGAATCTGTGGCAGCTCAGGACATGATGGGTGGTACGGGAGTTTCATTTTCGAACAGCTTCTATATCAACCACATCAACCCTGCTATGTTGGTAAAAAACCGTACAATAGGTTTGAACAAATATGTGGCATTCAACATTGGCCTCAAGGGAGCTTACAAGGTATTGAACCAAGGCAACAAGGTGCAGGACGATTTCGGCATGAATATGAGCAATCTTACCATGGTGTTTCCTGTTAAACCAAAATGGGCCATGGGCATCAGTATGAGACCGTTCTCTATGGCAGACAATATCTCTAAAGTAAAGAAGGATTTTGTGGGTTCAAACGAAACAAACGAAGTAGAATACAGAAATGCTGGAGGTATTTCGAGAGTAGCATTTACAAACTCATTTTTGCTTTACAAAGGGCTTTATTGGGGAATCGAAGGTCAGTATAATTTTGGAAATATTCAAAGAGATACTACTTCTACTATTTCGGGTTCGTCGGAATACTTCAGAAACTCTGGCCGTTATAGTTTAAAAGGTGCTTCAGCCAAAACAGGTTTAACGTACCAGTTGAAACTAAACAAAAAATGGAACTTGAACATAGGCGGTGTCTATCAGATAGGAACAGCATTGAAAGGCGAGGCACTGAAAGTGTTTAGCGTTTTGGGTGAGGCAGGCAATGGCCCTGTTTATATCCAAAGTCCTGATACCTTGTCATTGACCAATATTACCAGCCAAATACCAAGCAAATATAAAATAGGCGTGAGCCTTGAAAGCAACTACCACTGGGTTTTTGCGGCAGAATATGGCTACACAAAATGGTCGGGCAACAAGCAATTTGACCCAACTGCCAACAAAATATTGGTGGATGCCAAAGAACTCAATTTCGGTATGGAATGGCTGCCAAATGCTTCATCGAGTAAGTATTTCAACCAAGTATTTTACCGATTGGGCTATAAATACATAGATACACCTTACATGATCAACAACACCAAAATCAAAGACCAAAGCTTTAGCCTGGGACTTTCGGTGCCCATGGGTTTTGGAAATCCGAGTTACATCGACATCGCTTTGTCACTGGGTAGAAGAGGTGTAAATACCAATAGCCTGATACAAGAAAACTACACCAAAGTATCTGTTAACTTCTCATTACTAAGCAGCTGGTTCAACAAACCTCGTATAGACTAATCATGAAAAGGCTTTACTTTTTGTGTTTCATCGCCTTCATTGGCTCTCCCCTTTTGTGGAGTTGTGAGGAGGAAAAGTCCAAAAAGGAATTCATAGAATACATGGGACCGATTCTGAACATAGATAACCTGTCTATCAGCCACAGCGATTCTGGCAGAGTTAAAGTGAAAATTTCCACTGCCAAGCAGCTCAAATTTCAAAACCAAGACGAAGTATATCCAAAAGCCGTATACGTTAACTTCCTCGACAAAAACGGCGTTGAATACTCTATGCTCAGAGGCGATTCGGGACGATATTCGAAAGAAAAAAACCTGTACATTATACAAGGTAACGTGTTCTTTAACAACCGTTTGCTTCAACAAAGCCTCTCCACGGAAGAGTTATTTTGGAGCCCAGTAAACAAGAAAATCTACACCGACAAGAAGGTAACCATAAAAACTCCAAGGGAATCCATAACTGCCTCAGGCGGCATGGATGCCACCGAAGATTTCTCCAAATACTCCCTCCGCCGCCCCAAAGGCACCTTTATGGTGGATTCGCTCAGGACTATTGTGGATACTACTGGGAATTAAGGGAAACATTTATTAGGATTTAAAAACAATTAGAAGCGTTTTTTGCGAATAATCTCAACCCAATATCGGCCTACCAAGGCCTTTTGATTCTGTTTACCTTCGTATAACTTCAGAAAATCTAAATTTTAGAAAGTTTTAATCAATTTAAAATATAATTACGGGAGTTTCTTCTTCAAAAAAGAATATTTCTATGCATTCTAAATAAGTTTTCCTATTTTGGATTCAGAATCAATTAAATATAGAAATCAAAAATTAGTAAAAGAAGATGAAAAAAATACAGCTAGTACTCCCTCTGATTTTTATAGTTTTATTGTTAGCAAATCATAAAGCTTCTGCACAGACTACAGCAGCAATAAATCAAATCGAAAATTCTATAAAAGCCGATGGGAAATATGCCATTTTAGCTGGCAATTATAAGCATTTCGAAGGGTCAGTTAGAACCGGTCTCCGAATGCGAAAAGGTAGTCCTAATCTTCAGTTTCAAATTGTATTGATAGGCACAGTAGTAAAGGAAATTACAACCGATAAACAATTACTGGCCTTGGTAGAAGATTGTAAAACTGCTGGTATCCAAATAGTAATTTGTCAGAATGCCATGAAAGCCTTGAACGTCACCAAATCTGACCTTCATCCGTATATCGAAACCACCTCAAGCGGTTTTGTTTACATGTTTGGTTTACAAGAGAATGGCTATAAGGTTATTAGCTTATAGAAATACCGGAATGAGGAGCGATAACCGCTTCGGGTGGCTTGGAATATAGAGAAGACTTCTCCAAAACCTCTATAAGTGGCCCGAAGGCACTTTTATGTTGGAATCGCTCGAAACTATTGTGTATTCTAAGAGTCATAATGGAGTAGAAATATTAAAATGAATTTAAGTGATTACTAACACGTTACCAAGTTAAAATCAATTCTACTGAACTACCCTAAGCAATTAAAATATTACTATTGCAGTATAGTATATAGTTGTTATAGTAATAGTAACTATGACATAGCTGGAAACTGCCGTTATTTTTCTACTAATAGAGATATAAAATTTGATAAGTAATTAGATGAAAATAAATATTTTGACCCGAAATATGCGTTTTGGTCAAACATTCCTATTGTTATTAATTCTGATTTTTTGTTTATAATTCCCGAGATTGGGTGGACTTCCGAACCATTAGTTCCCCCAAAACTTATTAACCATTTTGAATTACCATCAACGGCTATTTTAGCAATAAATCCATCTATATCACCCTTAGCAGTCAAAAGGTTATTTTGAATCGAAAAATACTTTGAAAAAGTTCCTATCAAGTAAACTTCCCCATCCCTGTTTATAATTAAATCACTAGGTTGATTATCATAAATTGTTGTTGGATACAAATACGTCCAACAAATATTATTGGAATTATTATATTTCGTCAAAAAAATACCCTGGGAAGTTTTTCCCGTTATTATGTAATCGTTATAATGAGTTTTAATTGCGGTGGCCTCAGTTGCAGAATACAGAGGATAAACAAAAGATTGATACCATGTCTGATTAGAAGTATTAAACTTTGCGATAAATATACTGCTAGTTCGGCCAGATGAGTAATTGCTTGAACCAAATTGAATATCGCCCGAAAAACTGCCAACTATGCATAGTCTTTGATCAGCGTTTAAATCCACATCTGTCAGTTTAACCCCGTAATTACTCGAAATAAAATTAATCCAAGTCAAATCTCCTTGAAGATTTATTTTGGATATAAATATTTTTGTTGAATAATCATCTGGATTAGTGGTAATAGAACCGAAATTTACCTGTCCTGAAAATTCACCAAATAAATAGACATTATCATTGGCATCAACTATTATTTTCTTCCCCTTATCATCCCATTCTCCACCAATAGATTTGGCAAAAATAGAATTCCCCAAACTATCATACTTACAATAATATACATCTTGTCTTCCATTAGACTGAACTGAATTAGTCCCAAAACTAGCATTCTCACCAAACTCACCTGTAACATATATAAATCCTTTTGAATCAATTTTAATAGAATAGCTAAAATCCCAGGATGTACCTCCACCCTGCCGAATCCACTTAAAAATACCATTCTTATCTAGTTTCAGGAGAAATACATCTTGATATCCCAAAGGGTTAAGAGTCTCATTACCAATTGAAAAGGAACTAGAAAATTCTCCAAAAATATAAATATTTTCATTTTTATCAATTTCAATTTTATAAGGACGCAAGTTAAGGTCAGTATTGATAAGTTTTTTAGCTGTAATCTCTGGCAAGTTTGAATAATTCGTAAAATTTAGACAATCCCATTTTACACCATTATAAAATCTAACACAGTTAAAAGTGGTGTCAATTACCAAATCACCTAGAGTATTCATTTCCAAAGCATTAATCTGGGAATAGCTCATTTTTGATAACCCTTGAGATGGATTAATACCATTGGGTGTAATTGTAATGTTTTGCGAGAACCCCAAATTACAAACACATAAGAATATTAATAATAAAAGCATTGTAGATTTGGACAGCAGAAAATTTTGCATTACAGAGAGTTAAGTACGTTATTAAAACTAATTTAGCAATGTAAAATTAACCTCCTATTCCCAAAATCTAAAGTTTTTGGTTAATTTTTCAGTTAACAATGTTATTTGAGTTTTTTTACCACCAGGAATTTGATCTCTGCTTTATTAATTCTCAAAAAAAATATTATATACGTGCCTAGTACCCAAAAACATGTAAAATCCACTCTTTAAAATCAAGATCTTGTGTTAATTTTAAACTAAGGTATGGTGTAAAAAAAATTATTATGACATTATTAAAATCACTAACACACCAGCAACCACATCAACTATGCTATTATTTACCTTCAGATTAAGAAGTAGTGTAAAACAGTCTACCAACATAAAAAATCACTCACAACCTTGCTCTGCTTAGTCTTCAGATTAAGCAGTATTGTAAAACAGTCTTCAGTCAGATATTAAGAGTAAGAGGGCAATCCAATACGTGATTGAATTAAGCATCAGAAAATATTAAAATTATTGAGTGAAAAGAATTTAATCAACGAGATTAAGAAGTATCGTTGAGAATCTTTTTTATTCTTTCTTAATTATACTTGCATTTTTCAAAATTTGTACATAAATTCGTACAAATATTAGTACAAAAAATGATAACAACAAATATCTCCGACTTTAGAAAAGATATTAAGACATATCTGGACAAAGTAGTTCAGAATTTTGAAACACTAATCATCAACCGAGGTAAAGACGAAGGTATTGTGGTGATGTCTTTAGATGAATATAATTCGTTGATGGCTACCAATCACGAATTATCTTCTCGAAAAAATGAAAGTCGATTGGATTCTGCCATAGAGAAATTCAGAAAGGGCCAATCATTTTCAAAAGATTTGGTGGAAGTATGAAATATGTTTTTGTGGATGAATCTTGGGAAGATTATGTCTATTGGCAAAATATAGATAAAAAGAAAGTCAAAAGAATCAATGAACTCCTGAAAGATATTGCAAGAAATCCGTTTGATGGAATCGGAAAACCAGAGCCATTAAAACACAAATATGCTGGATTTTGGTCTCGTAGAATTGATGAAGAACATCGATTAATTTACAAATATGAAGAGGGTGAAATTCATATATTAAAATGTAGATTTCATTATGATTGATAATATTCGATTAAATCATAATCTTCTAAATATTCGCTCTGCTTAGTCTTCAGACTAAGCTGTAGCGTCAATCGGTCTTTGGACCGAAACAAATCAATTTTAAAGGAAAATTTCGACAAGACTCTGAGCAAAATTCGAATAATCGCTATACGAATTATTTATATACTGGTCGCTAGAAGGGCTGAGCAATTATACTTGAAAAGGTTTTTTTAAACTATTTAAAAGTTCAGTTGCTTTTTCAATCTTTTTTTGAATAAATGGGTCGTTCGGGTTACTTTTTAGTTTTGGATTAACAGTAACTTTAGGAGTTAATATTTCCAATGATTTTGCTTTCATAATAATTTCAAATTTATTAAAAAACCTTCATAATTCATTCCTTTAACAAACTCTTCAATCTCCCCGTTCCTTATTCCTCTTATTTGTAAAGTACCATTCATTTCATCAATATTCTTTGCAATAACAATTTGGTACAATCTTGTTCGGCTTGTCGTACTTCCCAAAATCAAAATAATATCTTTTGAGTTCAATTCGAAAAACTTGAAAATTGTCTGAATCACCGTTGCTAAAACCTTTTCCATATCTTCGTTATCGATAACGATTAAATCATCAATAGTTCCATCTGCTTTCAAATCCCCAAATCCAAGATTATAAATAGTTGGATTTTGAGGCAATGGAGTAAATTCAACAACTTTGCGGATTTGTTTTTTAGAACTTGTACTCTCAAATTCAAAACGAAGCCCATCTGTTGAACTTTCAAAATTATAACAAGACACATTCATAGAACAAAAATACACAAACTTGTCAAATTTTCGAAAAAATGGTCTAATCCCCAACTCTACTTAATTTTCAGACGAAGGTTGTAGCGTCAATCGGTCTTCAGAGCGAAATAAAACTATTTATAGGCGAAATTTTGACAATACACTTTGCAAAATTTGAGTAATTACATTTCCAAATATTTTCACTCACACCCCACCCCAGCAACATCTCCAACCTCTACAATCTTCTTAGAACTCCCCCACTTATCATTCAGAAAAGTAATCAATTGGGCAATGTCGAGGTCATAGAGGCCTTTGGCGGCGGGCATTTTTTGGTTGTAGGTTTTGCCAGCAACGTTTATGGGGCCTTCGAGTCCATTTTTGATGATGCAGACCAGCTTGTTTTTGTCTTGTAGGTAAGTTGAACCTTTGATGGGTGGGTATAAGTTTCGTAGGCCTGAGCCGTCTAGGCCGTGGCAATTGGAGCAGTTTTTCTTGTATATTTCTGCTCCTGAAATTACGTATTGTTCATATTTTACCTTCTCTTCGCTGGCACAAGCGGTGGCAAAAAGGCAAAGCAGAACTAAACTATTTTTGAAGCAAAAGCTCAATATCTTTGATGAGTCTATTGACCTCTTTTTCTTTGGTACCATCATAAACTCCTCTAATATTTCTGTTTTTATCGACCAATACAAACGCCCCGCTGTGTACAAATCCGCCCTCGTCCACGGCCTCTTTGTCTTCCATGGCCGATACCATGTACGATTTCTGAGCTATTTCGTAGATTTTCTCCTGCTCGCCTGTTACAAACTGCCATTGATTGGTGTTTACGCCTAGTTTCTCTTTGTAGGCTTTCAATACCACCACCGAATCATGACGAGGATCAATGGTGTGAGACAGGATACCCAATTCAGGATTGTCCTTGAATTTCTCGTAGATTCTGAGCATTTGGGTTTTCATAACCGGACAAATGGTCGGGCATGACGTAAAAAAGAAGTCCGCAATATATATTTTGCCTTTAAAAGCCTCTTGGGTGAGCGTATCACCGTCTTGATTCACAAATTTAAAATCAGGAATGGTGTGAAAAACCGAGTCACCTTTTTCGTTGACATCGTGTTGACCAATGTAGGGCAATTTACGGTTGGAGTCTCGGCAACTCCAGATGGCTAATGACCAGAAAATAAGTAATCCAAATATTGAAAATCTTTTCATTTTGCATGTGTAACCTCACCCCTTACCCTCTCCATCGGAGAGGGATGCGGATTATAAATAAAATCTTATTTGTGTTCCTCCGTGAACTTTTTGGCCGCCGCTATCGCCGTTTCGGTGTCTGTTGTAAGCTTCTTAACTTCAACTTCTAGCTCGGTGTAAAGTTTAAGTTTTTCGTTCTTATCTTTCACTTCGTTCATGGCCACGCCAAAGTTTTTCATCCATTCGTACATATCATCTTCGGCTTTTTGCAAATCTGTTGAAAGTTTAAGTGCCACAGCTTTGTCTGCTTCAGATGCTTTTTCAGCAGCGGCCATCAAATCCTTTTTGATGTCAGCAATGGCCATGGTTTTGGGCATCACTTCATCGTGGCCTTTCATCAAAACCGTATTTAGTTTTTCTATTTCACCATCTATTTTGTTGCCACAGGCCATTGTAAAGCCGATCAAAAGAGCAAAAATCAAATTTGAGAATTTCATATTGTTTTTAGTTATTGTTTTCTAACATTTCTATGGCACTTCTGATGGCACTTTCAGAAGGATTCTGACCGCCAATCATTTTGGCCACTTCTATAATTCGCTCATCGGCCTCGAGTTTTCGCATCAAACTCACCGTTTTGGTGTCAGAATTGTCTTTGTACACATAAAAGTGCGTTTGCCCTTTTCCTGCAATTTGGTGCAAGTGCGTAATGGCAATCACTTGAAGTTTCGATGACATTTCGGTGAGCATTTTACCCACTTTAATGGCCACTTCGCCTGATATACCCGTATCTATTTCATCAAAAATGATAGTTGGCAGTGATTTTTTCTCCGCCAAAACATATTTCAGACTCAACATCACCCTCGAAAACTCTCCTCCTGAGGCCACATCTTTAAGCGGTTTTGGAGTTGAGCCTTTGTTGGCCGAGAATTCAAAAATCAAATCATCAATACCATCCGATGCAAAGGCCTTTTCTTTTGTACCAATCAGCAATCTCGCATCAGGCATTCCGAGCTCGGCCAATAGCCCTTGGATTTTATCCACCAATGGCTGAATCACTTTCTTTCTACTTTCTGAAAGGGCCGTGGCATGTTTTTGTGTTTCGGCAAATAGCTTTTCTTTGTTTTTTTGTAAAACCTCCAGTTCTTCTCCAAGATTGACAACTTTACTCACCTTTTGTTGCAAATCCTCTCTGATTTCGATGAGTTCAGTGATACTTTTCACCGCATGTTTTTGTTGCAAACGAAAAATGGCGTTGAGTCTATCTCGCAAAAAAACGACTTTTTCATCGTCGGTTTCAACCTTGGAATCCTCTGATTCTATTTCGTTGGAAATGTCTTGGAGCTCAATCAAACTGCTATTTATACGCTCTTTTAATGCCGCATATTTCTCGGAAATTCCGCTGATACTACCCAAGGCAACATTGGCGTCTTTCAGTAAACCAAGCACCGAAAGGTCCGCATTATTAAGATATTCATAAGCAAAACCGAGTTTTCGTTTTACCTCCTCTGCGTTTTCCAAAATCATCAATTCTTCCTCCAATTCAGCTTGCTCCTCTCCTACCAATTTGGCAACGATTAATTCGTCCAAAAGAAATTTGTTATAATCAAATTCCTTTTTGAGGCTGTCAGCATCGCTTTGTAATACTGCTAAAGCCTTTTCGGCAGACTTGAATGCTTTGTAAGACACCAGATACTTTTCCGAAAGAGCTTGATTTCCAGCAAAAGCATCTACCAAGGCCAGTTGATAGGCATTGGTATTGAGCAAAAGGGTATCGTGCTGCGAGTGAATATCCATCAGATAAACACCCAAAGTCTTCAGAACATCCAAGGTAACTGGCGTGTCGTTGACAAAAGCTCGCGACTTGCCATTGGGAGAAATTTCACGGCGGATAAGGCACGAGGGCTCGTAATCTAGTTCCAAGTCCTCAAAAAAAGCTTGCAGGTCAAGTTTTGAGATATCAAAATTACCTTCTACAACACATTTCTCGTTTTCGTCAAACAATGCTTTGGTGTCGGCTCTGTTTCCCATAAGTAGACCCATGGCTCCCAACATGATGGACTTACCAGCACCGGTTTCTCCAGTAATGATATTCAGGCCAGCTTCAGGTTGAATTTCCAGATGCTTGATGAGGGCGTAGTTCTTTATGAGAAGACTTGTAAGCATTTAAAAGAAATGATTTCAGCAAAATTAAAGATAGATTCGGTAGGAAGCAAAAAGCATTCGATAAAGAAGTGAAATGAGTTATAAACAAGCTCTAAAAAAAAGGTTTAGAAAATAAATAAACCTTAAACTTTATAGCAACATAACCGAGCTTGCTATACTGCAATAAATACTAATGTTCCTAATAATTTCTGTGCAGTCCGTTGAAAAAAATCGGGTACACTAATCTCAACTAAAACTCAAATGCAAAACCGTTTTTTTCAGAGGATCATTTCGGACCGCCGATGCGGCACAGAAAGTGTTTTTTTTGACGGTTGGCCGCTGCCATTCTTTTTTTTCAAACGGTGCGACGAATCGCAAAAAGAATGCCCGCCTGGCACGGCACACAAAGTATCATAGACGCACTTAATCGAAAAATCCAACAAAAAAAGCATCGTTCAATGTGACGATGCTTTTTGCAATAAACCTTAACCTTAAACTATGAAAAAAAACTACCTCTCGGTATATCTTTATTTGAGTGCCGTGTTTCGAGTTTTGAGACCACGGATTCAAAAATATAATCTTTTCTGAATTTCATTTTTTAAAGTTTGGAAAAAAAGCATCGCCCAAATCGTCGATGCTTTTCTGTAATAAACCTTAACCTTAAACTATGAAAAAAAACTACCTCTCGGTATATCTTTATTTGAGTGCCGTGTTTCGAGTACACGGATTCAAAAATTTAATCTTTTCCGAATTTCATGTTCTAGAGTTTGGAAAAAAAGCATCACTCAATTCGGCAATGCTTTTTGCAATAAACCTTAACCCTAAACTATGAAAAAAAATATCTTTGTCTTTCTTATTTTCTGGCACCTAAATATTCTTTAACAGCCAAAATCTTAAACTCTGTTCGGCGGTTTTGCTGATGTTCGCTTTCTGAGCATTTCGCTGAATCATCACATTCGTTCACCAACTCACTCTCACCATATCCTTGTGCAGTTAACCTGCTTGGACTTATATCTTTTTTGATCAAATAATCTACCACCGATTTGGCTCTTGCCGCTGATAATCTGAGGTTATAGTCTTCACTAGCTCTGCTATCCGTATGCGACCTAATTTCTATCTGAATGTCTGGATATTTCTTCAAAATCGGAATCACTTTGTTGTCAAGTTCCTTTTTTGCATCGGCTCTAATCTCCGATTTATCCAAGTCGTAATAGATATTATCTAATCTAAATATATCACCTTCACCAATCATGCCAAAGTTTTGTTCTACCGAAATATTTTTCTTAGAATTTTTAATTTTTCCAATACTTTCGGTATTCTTGGCATAATTATCCTTCACTGCAGTCACACTGTATTTGCCGTCACGGTCTGGTTGAAAGGCATATCTTCCATCAACTCCAGTGATTACAGTCTCTAAACTTCCATCACGCTCGTTTTCAAGCGTTACTGTGGCCCCAGCTATTGGTCTTTGGTCCACTTCTGATACTATTCTACCACGCACCATAGGACGCCTCGAGGGTTCAAGATAAAGCTTAAGTTGTTGTCTTTTTGAATGTGACGTAGACATCGTACCATAAGTAATTGTACCCACCTCATATCCATCTTTGAATGCCCAAAACTCAAAATCGGATCCACTTTCCAAACATAAAGAAGCTTGTCCTTGTGAGTTGGTAATGTAACGTTTCTTGTTTACGCCATTTTTTACCAACCTGAGCTCTGTATCGGCTAAGGGTTGATTGGTATGTTCGTCCATCACAATAATATTCAGAGAGTTACAACCTTTTGTAAACGAATAAATATTATCATCGGAATATCCTTTTCTTCGGTTTGAGCTGAAGTAGCCCTGACTTCTTTCAGAATCAGTTATCAAACCAAAATCGTCTTTGGTAGAGTTTATCGGAGCCCCAAGATTTTCTACTTCTCCAAAAGGCAGACCATTTCTGAATTCCACATAAAACATATCTAAACCTCCCAAACCAGCATGGCCATCAGAGGCGAAATAGAAATTGCCAGCCTCGTCTACAAACGGAAACATTTCGCTTCCCTCGGTATTTACTTCTCTACCAAGGTTCACTGGAGAACCCCAGCTGCCGTCGCGGTAATCTACCACATAGATATCGGTACCACCAAAACCACCGGGCATGTCTGAAACGAAATACATTTTACGGTTGTCTGGCGATAGAGCTGGGTGTCCCGTGGAATACTCGTCAGAGTTAAAAGGCAATTCTTTTATATCCGTCCATTTGTTACCCTTTTTGGTGGCTGTATAAAGCTTCAGCATGTTTATTCCTTTATCGCTTTTGCGTGCCTTGCCTTTGTTGTAATTGTTTCTGGTAAAAACTATTTTCTTATAATCCTTAAAAAAAGTAACCGGCCCTTCGTGATATTTTGAATTAATCGATTTACTAAATTCGTCAATTTCTGGCTCTTCAATATCCTCAAAATTGTCATTGCCTTGCACTTTATTTGGCTTGATGGATTTTCCGCTTGAACCCAAACTTGCTTGAGCTGCTTCAACACTTTGGCGTATTTCTTTACGAAGCGACATGGTATCGGAAAAAAGAAATAGATCTAAAAAAGGGGTTTCGTTTTGATTAAAAACTCTTTTAATACCAGAACCCTCGTTTCTGGCTGACACAAACACCAGACCGTTCTCATAATACATTGGGCTAAAGTCTGAGTATTTGGAGTTGAGTGGGTAAACGAAATCAACATTATAAAGTGCGGAATCTTTGTAGAAAGTAGAGTTATCCATGTAAGCCACAGTAAATTTACGGCCTCTCAGGTCCTCCTTTTGTTGTTCACCGTAACGGCTGTACATTTTTTGAGACTCGCGATACTTGCCGTTATTGGCCAATGCTTGAGCATAAAACAAAAACTGTTCGCTGTCCAAGCCCTCTTCGTGGTCTTTGAACAAATCCTTGTAAACCCGCTCAGCATTTTTGGTGTCCTGTAGTTTTCTGTAACAAAAAGCCAATTTTATCAATGCTTCCTTTTGTTGGTCTTTTTTGTTATCGCCACTGCGGAGAAAAGCCTCGTAATTACGTACAGCTTGAGGGTACGACATCCTATCAAATTCGGCGTTGGCGGCTTTAAGCTTGGCAGATTGGGCCTTTATCCCAAAACCTATTAAGCTAAAGAATATCACAAAGGTGACTTTTGTTTTTAAATTGGACAGCATCGGATTAAGCGTTTAATTTACTAGGAAATGCCTAAACATTTACAAAGCAATGTCAAATGCCGTGCCAAAAGACACTTTCTCTTTGAAAACAAACTATAATAAATTGATTTAAAGACACTTAAATATCCAAAAAACTTACCTTGAGCATGTTTTTAGTGGCGGAAGTGAGTTTGTAACGGTCATCTGTACGAAGGCCTACAAGCCAGAGAAGCTGGTTTTTATCTGTCAAAACAAGTTGATTTTTTTTCTGTGGAGCATCTATTTTGGCATCAATCAAGAAGTCAGAAACCAGTTTTTTACCCTCCATCCCGAAGGGCTGAAATTTATCTCCATGCTGCCAAACACGCAAGGTGAGCGGCCATTGTATTAGGTCAAAATCGAAAAAAGCTTGTTCGATTTTTCGAATATCCATAATACTTGGAAAGTCTTTCGTTTCTTTAATCTGAATTTTTCTGCTGCCTATTTCATAAACACCGGGAGATTGAAATTCAAATATTTCGGAGGCGTCCTCCACGTTTTTTTCCAAAAACCACTCTCCACGACCGACGGTAATTGTATGGCTTGCAGAGGTGATTTTTTTACCTGTCAAAGCAATCTTTACCAAATCCTCAACGTCCTGAAAATTAAACCCATAAGGCTTCAAAAACTCCTCCAAAACCAATGAGAATCCAGCACTGTTTTTCCATTTTTCTGATGGAATTTTGATAACCTCACCAAAGTCAATGGTCTGCTCAAAGGCTTGTAGTTTTTCTTCGAAAATTTCATTCAAAGCCGTAAAACGCTGAAAATTATTCTGGGCTGTATTTTCCATTCCTGGATTTATTTCTTTCAAAACCGGGATGACTTGGTGCCTGATTTTATTACGTTGATAGTCATTGGTTTGATTAGAGGCATCCTCCCGCCAAGTCAGATTTTGGTCTGCCAAATATTTCATAATCTTGCTTACGCCCGCAAACAAAAGTGGCCTAATCACGCCGTCTTTTTTGAGCGGAATAGATTTTAAGCCTTTCGGGCCTGTGCCTTTGGTAATATTGAGGTAAAGCGTCTCTATTTTATCGTCGAGATTGTGTGCTGTAGCCAAAAAATCGAATTTATTTTCCGCCATAATCTCCTTAAACCAGGTGTATCTTAGCTCACGAGCGGCCATTTGGGTAGAAACACCCCAATCTTTGGTGACTTGTTTGGTGTCGGTTTTTGTAGAAAAAAAAGGGATGTTCTTTTCTTCGCAAAACCGTCGAACAAATTCTTCATCACCATCAGAAGCTTGTCCACGCAGCCCGAAATTATAATGTGCCGCCGAAATGTTAAACTTGGCTTCCCAGAAAAGTTGTAGTAGTGCCATGGAGTCTTTGCCTCCGCTCACCGCTACCAGGATTTTGTCGGTGGTGGCACAAAGCTGATTTTTGTTAATAAACTCTAAAAACTCCTCTAGCATCCAATATTGCGAATAATCATTAACAAAAATACGTTAATTTTGCTGTATGAATCACAAAACCTCGTATTCTTTGAGAGAAAAAGCATCATTTTTCACCATTTTGGGTTTACTTATTTTGGCAAATTCGGCACAGATTTTTGCACAAAAGCCTTTGAACCCCATCAAAGATAATGGCCCCAAAAGCATGATAGAACTCGTAAGAGCCGATAGTTTGGTTGGAGAAAATAGCCTTTCTCGTACGCAAACTTTCCTCGGAAATGTGATTTTTATTCACCGAGGCGTAAAACTGGGTTGTCAGAAAGCCATTCATAATCAATCCTCCAATTTCATTGAGGCTTACGGCAAAATTGTGATTAATCAAGGCGATACCTTGACCATTGTGGGAGATACCCTCCTTTACGACGGTAATCTGCGATTTGCCAAAGTTTACGGCAAACAAGTGATTCTTCGAGACAAAAAAGTAACGCTCCGAACCACTAAAATGCACTACGATCTCAACCGTGATCAAGCCTATTATCCCGTTCCTGGAGTTCTGAACCAAGATTCCAGCCGATTGAGCTCAAAAGAAGGCTATTACAACACGAAAACCAAGTATTTTAGATACATTGGAGATGTCGAAATCCTAAATCCCAACTACACCCTTTGCACGGACTCGCTCGACTACGACACTTATACCAAACAAGCTATTTTTAAGACCTTTACGACCATAAAAAGCAAAAATGGCGACTTGTCAGCATACAAAGGTAGGTATAATATCAAAACTAAAGTTTCGGCGTTTCAGGGTAGAGCCAAAGTAACCAATGCTGATTACAGTTTGGAAGGCGATACTTTGCAGTTTGACAACACCAAAGGCTCAGGAAATGCAGACGGGAACGTGGTTTTTGTGTCATTCAAAGACAGTTTGGTGGTAGTTGGAGAAAAAGGGCTGCGGTTTGGAGAAACTGGGCTTACCAAAATCATAGGCAATACCATAAGTCAGCGTGTGTCTCAAAAAGACACCTTGCTTATAGCTTCAGATACTTTGTGGGTATTTGAAAAACCAAAAAATAAACCTTCCGACACTTTAAGTCTCGCAAAAAAGGTAATAACCAAAGACTCTTCTGGAACGGTTGAAGTGAAGAACCCGATATTGGAAAAGAAAAAAGCCAAACTGGTGCCTTTAGAAAATACTGAAATAAAGGCAGTTACACCAACTGACACCACTAGTAAAAATACCACCCCAACCAGCAAGGACATAGAAAAAATCATTGCGGACGGCAAGGTGGAAGTTTACAGAACTGATTTTCAAAGCCTTAGCGATTCTTTGGTTTACAATCTCAAAGACTCGCTCATTCACTTTTACACAAAACCCATCATCTGGAACCAAGAAAACCAGCTGGAAGCCGATACGATTGTAATCACCCTGAAAAACAATAGACTCAAATTAATGCAGCTAGTACAGAATAGCTTTGTGGTCGAGGTTGATACCATCCGAAATTTCAACCAAATAAAAGGACGAAAAATCGATGCTATTTTTGACGAAAAATCGGTTCTTCAAACCATAAAAGTAGAGGGCAATGGCGAATCGAAGTATTTTGCCTTGGACGAAAAAAACCGAATAATTGGCTTAAATACAGTTCAATGCTCGAGTATGCAGTTTTACTTTAAGGATAAAAAAATAAAAAGTATAGTTTTCAGAGGTAATCCAGAGTCTACACTGATTCCACCAAAAGAAATTATCACCGCTGACATGAAACTGGATCGATTCGAATGGAAAGCAAATAAAAAACCCACCAAAGAATCTATTTTTGCCAAAAAATTCGGAAACCTTATCAGAAATACCAAAATGATGGTCATGTGAGTTGGTACTAGCAACTTACTTTCTAAGTCTAAAGAAAAAATACTAAACTAACGGAAGCCCAAGGGAATTTCTAATCTGTTACATTAATATTCAAAACCTTTCAAGGGCTTAATCTTTCTATTTTCCAATTATCGCCTTCTTGCGTAAACAATATCCTATCATGTAACCTGTTGGGTCTACCTTGCCAGAATTCTATACGCTCTACTTTTAGAACATATCCTCCCCAATGTGGCGGACGAGGGATGACCTCCAAATTTTCAAATTCCTTTTGGTAAAAAGCTAATTTTTCATCCAAGATGTCTCTTCCCGAAATCACCTCACTTTGGCTGCTTACCCAAGCACCTATCTGGCTTTCACGAGGCCTTGACCAATAATATTCATCAGAATCCTGCTCCGAAACTTTCTCCATAAAGCCTTCAATTCTCACCTGACGCTCAAGTTTATCCCAAAAGAAAGTTAAGCAAGCAGCATTGTTGACTGCCAATTCCTGTCCCTTATGACTTTTATAATTGGTATAAAAAACAAAACCATTTTCGTCGAAGCCCTTAAGCAGAACCACTCTTGCCGATGGTCTTCCGTCTTTGATGGTAGACAAAACCATAGCATTGGCTTCAACCAACTTGGCCTCCAGAGCATCTTTAAACCATTCGGCAAACTGAATATATGGATTTTTAGAAACAATATTTTCAGATAATTCGTTAAGTGTGTAGTTATTTCGAAGATTGGCGACAGTAGTTTTGTCCATGATTTATTAACCTTTTTTATGTTTGTTACGTATATTTATTAAATTTGCGACCTGAATAAGATTACCAACGAATTTTGATGATTGAACCAAGTATCGAACCGACCAACAACATTGATGACATCAATGCCGAAAATTTAGTTTCGGAAAGCACTGAATTAAATTCAGGCGAAACCACTGTAGAAACAACCTCAGCTATTGAAACAACAGAAACTCCCCAAAGTTCTGAAATAATAGCAGAAGAAAAAATGATTGACATCACAAACCCTCAAGCTTCCGTAGAAAGTACTACTGTCGAGCATATTGTGAATACTACAGAAGAGGATAGCAAGGATGAAAACGGTAACGAAAACAATTTACCAGAAGAATCAGCGGTAGTAAGCTCCGATGAACTGGCCAAAGAGATTCAGACAGAAAGTACAGATATTGAAGAAATTGAAGAATTAGAAGAGCCATCTTCTATGCCAAGTTTCGACAATGACTTTACCAACTACACCAAGAAAGACTACGTGGACTTAGCAGACAAAATGCTCGTGGCCATGAACTCTAGAGGTCTTGTTGCATCTGATGTCAAAAACATCGATAACGTACTTAAGGTAATCAGAGGAGTGTTCGACGAACTCACGCAAAAAGAAAAAGCTGAAGCTCGCAAGTCATACAAGGAGCAGAACGGTACTGACGAAGGTTTTGAATTCAAAAATGATAATTATGCCATTCGTTTTGAGGGTATTTTGGTTCAAATTCGTGAGAAAAGACAGGCCTTTTACCAAAAGTTAGAAAGAGAAAGAGAAGACTATTTCGAGGTGAAAACTAGATTACTTCAAAGCCTAAGAGAAATAGTAGATATAGAAGAAAAAGGTGAGTCGAAAAACAATTGGGAGGCATTTAAAAAACTTCAAACTGAGTGGAAAAATGCTGGAAACATCAATTCAGTGCATAATGGCACGCTTTGGTCGGCCTACAACGCTTTAGTGGACAGATACTTTGACATCAGAAGTATTCAAAATGAGCTTAAAGACCTCGACAGAAAGAAAAATGTAATTAACAAAGAAGGCGTGGTAATCAAAATTGAGGCGATAGCCGATTCTTTGAAGGAAAGCCCGCTCACCAACATTATATTGAAGAAAGCCAACGAACTTTTACTAGAATACAAACAAATAGGGCCTGGACCAAGAGAAGAACAAGATGCTCTTTGGGCTAGATTAAAGGCTGCATTTGATGTTATATACGAGAAAAAACGTGAACTAGCCAAAGAAAACAGTGCCTTGAATGAGGACATTTTCAATGCTAAAAATCAACTGTTTCTTAACTTAAAGCCCTACCTGGAATTCCAGAGTGACAGCATAAACGAATGGAATGCCAAGTCTAAGGAAGTAATGGAAATCCAAGACCAGTGGAATGCCATCAAAGGTGCTATGCCACGTGACAAAGGCAAAGAAATCAGTAAAGAGTTCTGGCATGCATTGAAACAGTTTTTCAAAAACAAGAGCGATTTCTTTGCTAAATTGGAAGCCAAACGTGAGGCCAACTACAAGGCCAAAGAAGAATTATGCATTGCTGCTGACGAAATATTGGCTACTGGTGACCACTCAGCACCTAACACCAACAAAATCATCGACTTACAGAAAAAATGGAAGACGATTGGCCACGTACCTGAGAAATATAAAGATACCTTATATAACAGGTTCAAAGCCACTTGTGACCAATATTTTGATCTGAAACGTACAGAAACCAAGTCACAAGACGCAGAATTCGAGGCGAATCTTGTCAAGAAAGTGGCTATTTGTGAAGAAATCGAGAAACTGGCAGAAGCTGGTACTTCGGACTTGGCTAAGTTGAGCGACTATAAAAAAGAATTTGCTGCCATTGGATTTGTACCTCGTAAAGACATGCAAAATATTCAGGCAAGATTTATAAAAGCCATCAACAATTTTGTCAAGACATCTTCAGGTCTCGATAAAACCGAGAAAGACAAACTGATGCTACAAAACGAGGCTGAGGTGGTGTTGAAAACAGGTGGCAGCAGCAAGAACCTTGATAAGCAAGAAAGTGAGATTAGACGTAAAATGAAGACCTTGGAAGAGGAAATTACCCTTACTAGGAACAACATAGAATTCTTTGGCCACTCTAAAAATGCCGAAAAACTCAAGGCTGAATACATGCAGAAGGTTTTGAAAGCCGAAAAAGAGTTGAAAGATTTGCAAGATAAAATCAAACTTATCAACGCAGCCAACTAATTTTAGAAAGCCTAATTGTTTGACCAAAAATAAAAGTTTTGATAATCAAACGATTAGGTTTTTTTTCAAAAAAAAGATAAAAAATATTTGCGTAGTGTGTTTTTTGGATATAGTTTTGCACCACAATTAAGGAACAGCATTCAACACGAAAGCAAAACTTAATTAAAATAGACGCCTCTTTAGCTCAGCTGGTAGAGCAACTGATTTGTAATCAGTAGGTCATTGGTTCGATCCCGATAAGAGGCTCAAAGCCGATTCAGAAATGAGTCGGCTTTTTTATTGAATTTGTAATAAGTAGGTCATTGAATTAGGCGTCCCCGACTAGGCGTCCCAGTTCAATCCCAATAATAGGCTCCAAGCCGACATCGAGGGCTGCCCTTGGATCAATCCAAAAAGTTGGGGGGAGATTAAGCATATATTTTCTGTAATCTAAATAGGAAAAAGCTTATGTCTCTTACTCCTCTGAATTGGCTCCTTAATGCTTTTACTTTTGCGTTAAAAGACTCTGCTGAGGCATTTGTACTTCTATTGTCGAAATAATTTAGGATATATTCATAATTGTTCTGAATAGTCCTAGCGATGGTATTGAAGGTTTTCACCTCAAACTTTTCTACTGAATTATACCATAGGGCTAACTTTTTAAACGCAACTAATCTATTATTTGATTGATGGAAAATATTAGAAAGTTCCATGCTAAGGTTATATGCTTGCTTTAAGTCAGTATATTTTCTGTAATCTAAATAGGAAAAAGCTTATGTCTCTTACTCCTCTGAATTGGCTCCTTAATGCTTTTACTTTTGCGTTAAAAGACTCTGCTGAGGCATTTGTACTTCTATTGTCGAAATAATTTAGGATATATTCATAATTGTTCTGAATAGTCCTAGCGATGGTATTGAAGGTTTTCACCTCAAACTTTTCTACTGAATTATACCATAGGGCTAACTTTTTAAACGCAACTAATCTATTATTTGATTGATGGAAAATAGGATCAATCCAAAAAGTTGGGGGGAGATTAAGCATATATTTTCTGTAATCTAAATAGGAAAAAGCTTATGTCTCTTACTCCTCTGAATTGGCTCCTTAATGCTTTTACTTTTGCGTTAAAAGACTCTGCTGAGGCATTTGTACTTCTATTGTCGAAATAATTTAGGATATATTCATAATTGTTCTGAATAGTCCTAGCGATGGTATTGAAGGTTTTCACCTCAAACTTTTCTACTGAATTATACCATAGGGCTAACTTTTTAAACGCAACTAATCTATTATTTGATTGATGGAAAATAGGATCAATCCAAAAAGTTGGGGGGAGATTAAGCATATATTTTCTGTAATCTAAATAGGAAAAAGCTTATGTCTCTTACTCCTCTGAATTGGCTCCTTAATGCTTTTACTTTTGCGTTAAAAGACTCTGCTGAGGCATTTGTACTTCTATTGTCGAAATAATTTAGGATATATTCATAATTGTTCTGAATAGTCCTAGCGATGGTATTGAAGGTTTTCACCTCAAACTTTTCTACTGAATTATACCATAGGGCTAACTTTTTAAACGCAACTAATCTATTATTTGATTGATGGAAAATAGGATCAATCCAAAAAGTTGGGGGGAGATTAAGCATATATTTTCTGTAATCTAAATAGGAAAAAGCTTATGTCTCTTACTCCTCTGAATTGGCTCCTTAATGCTTTTACTTTTGCGTTAAAAGACTCTGCTGAGGCATTTGTACTTCTATTGTCGAAATAATTTAGGATATATTCATAATTGTTCTGAATAGTCCTAGCGATGGTATTGAAGGTTTTCACCTCAAACTTTTCTACTGAATTATACCATAGGGCTAACTTTTTAAACGCAACTAATCTATTATTTGATTGATGGAAAATAGGATCAATCCAAAAAGTTGGGGGGAGATTAAGCATATATTTTCTGTAATCTAAATAGGAAAAAGCTTATGTCTCTTACTCCTCTGAATTGGCTCCTTAATGCTTTTACTTTTGCGTTAAAAGACTCTGCTGAGGCATTTGTACTTCTATTGTCGAAATAATTTAGGATATATTCATAATTGT
>NZ_RJUF01000174.1 GCF_024343775.1 Lacihabitans soyangensis
CATCCTTGCAAAACTTCGGACTGCCATCCTCTTCCTTCTTACCACTTCGCTTTTGGGCCAACTCCTCAGGCAGCCATGCCGTACAAATCTCTATATGATGCTCCGCCAACTTCGCAGCTGCCATCTTACCAGGGGCATCTATATCAGGCACATTAATCACCCGCCACGCCATTTCGGCCAACTTCTTATAAGGAAAATACTCCGGCGTTATATGCTCCCCATTCGCCCAGACAGGGAAATACCC
Source organism: Lacihabitans soyangensis (assembly GCF_024343775.1). Taxonomy (GTDB): domain Bacteria; phylum Bacteroidota; class Bacteroidia; order Cytophagales; family Spirosomataceae; genus Leadbetterella; species Leadbetterella soyangensis. Next base: position 245 of record NZ_RJUF01000174.1, read on the forward strand.
CAACGCCGCCATATTCAACGCATCACTCCCACCCGTCGCCACCAACACCTCAGGCAGCTTATTCGGCTCATGTCCCGCATCGTAGGCCTCCTGCAGCATCTTCGCCACAAACCCATCATGCTCTTCCGGATTAATCCCCAACCTATCCATAATCTCCGCATCATTCGGCAGATCATCATACGCCGCCTTCACCTGCTCCAGCCCAAACAAATAATTCTTCGGCACCACCCCCTCATAAAAAAACCGCTGCTTCCCATACGGCTCATAAAACTTATAAGCCGTAGGCTTCTCAAAATCCCCTCCTTCCAAAGGAGGGGTGCCCGAAGGGCGGGGTGGTTTGCGTGAGCTATTGCCGCCCCCTATATGCCACACAAACATCGGATACGTCTCCGTAGCCTTAAACACATGCTTCACCTTCTGCCCCGTCTTCTTATCAATACTCACCAAACTATGCCAAGCCAACGGCCTAAACCCATACTTCAAACAAACCTCCTTAGCCCGCTCAAACGCCACAGCATCCTTCCCCGTGCCCTTGTCACCCTGAGCCTGTCGAAGGGCCGCTTCACCCTTCCCATTCCCCCCACCGGGGGTTAGGGGGCTTCTCCCCATCCACTCCCACACATGCTTAGCAAAAATCCCCTTCAGTGCTGCCATCTCAAAATCATCCAGATACCCCCACTCACGCTTCTTCACTTCCACGTCTTCCAGACCTTCCGTTATCTTCTCATACTCATAGCTGCGGCTAGCCTTGCCATTCTCTACCAGGTTAAAGTGCTGGCATATCCACTTGCAGGCGTTAGAGTAATCCAGATTCTCAAACTCCATCACCACATCAAACGCACTCCAAGTCTTATCCGAGGAGCCCCAGTCACGAATCACCCACTCCGTGCCCGCCTCATTCTTCTGCAGGCCCAGGCTAGGGTTATTCTCGACCTTCAGGTGGTCGCACTTAAACTTATAGGCATAATTCCGCACGCCATTACTAGCCTCACTCACCTTCGCCAGTATCACATCCAGACCCATGTCCGTCTGTTCCAAAATCTCCTCTCTGCTAAGACCCATATATTTATTTTCCAGAAAAACTCGTAATCAATTTTTTTATAATCCCATGTCAGGCTGAGCCTGTCGAAGCCACTTCACTACTGTCAATTAGAGCGTAGTTGAAGCCCCCATCAATCCTCAAAAGCCGACCTAATAATCCCAATCAAAATCGACAAAAACACCACCGCAAAAAACAACCCCACACAAAACGCAAAAGGCTCTGCAGTCAAAAAGAAATGAATAATCTTCTTCATAAAATCTCTATTAAGGTTAAAAAAATCAATCCTCCTGTCAGGCTGAGCTCCGTTTACCCCGAGCTTGTCGAGGGGTCGAAGCCCCAATCCGCTCCCCGCCTGGTGCCTGAGCGTAGTCGAAGGCAAGGAGGGGCTGGGGGTGGTTCCGGGGTGGTTAAAAAGGCAACTCTACCTTTTTGCCCGACTCAAACTCCACCAAAGTTCCCGTATGTCCATATTTTCCCAAAAGCTCCTCCAAATCCTTCGCAAAAGCTTCCGCAATCTCCACCTTGCGTGTCATCCTAGTACTTTTCTCAAACTCAATATCAAACACCCCACTTATCTGATAAATAGGCTTAGTACTACAAGTACTCGTTCTAAAAAAACCATCAATTATTAGCATCTCTATTTGTTATTTGTGTTTGAAAAATCAATCCCATGTCAGGCTGAGCTCCGTTTACCCCGAGCTTGTCGAGGGGTCGAAGCCCCGCCCTCCAACTAACTCCCCCACCGGGGTCCGGGGGGCTGGATTAAACTCCCCCACCGGGGGCCGGGGGGCAATACACCTGCACCTTATCACACACAGTACACTGCCATTTCGGCTTCTTACTCTCCTTCAGTGCAGGTTTCCCAATATTCGTCTTCATATCCTCCGTTACCTGCACCGGGTTCACCGACCCACATCGGTTACAAGCACACCTATCAAACTTCACCTCCAGTTGGCTATCATCAGCCACTACATCATTCCTTTTCATAAATCCTTAAGTTTTTCGTCAACCTCTTTAATATTTTCCTTACAAAGCTTTACCACAGATCCCCTGAACTCATCAAACATCGAATGACTGTCAGACAGCGTAAAGTCTTGCCTACCAGCCCCCTGTTTAGAAAAAGTAATTATATCACTCTGTGCAACCCTCTCCACTATAGATGCAAGCCTTTCCCTCTCCTCCATCAGCACCTTTACCTTGTCAAAATTCTCCGCTTTCATACCTCATTTTCTATTTTTAAGTGCGTATTCATAAGTCTCCAAAAACAACCTTTTTTGGTAAGCAAAATCCGATTCAGTACTGAATCCCTTTGAAAAACCATGCAACTCTTCACGCACCTTCCACTCATCTTCAAGCTCAGCTTTATCAGCAGCCTTGGTCTCTTTCGAAAAAGGAAAACCAAACCCAAACTTCTCCGCTATCACCTTCATCACCCCATCCTCTATAGCCTTATACTCAGGCATATTTCGCTTAATCGGCCTCGGCAAATCCATCAAATATGCCTCACTAGAATCATGCATCAGAGCCTCCAAAATATCCCCCTTTGTTCTCCAAGCCACATTCCTGCTATGCTGGGCCACAGTGTAGAATATTGGAAAATGCCCACCCCATCTCGGTATCATACTCAGTGCATGAGCTATATCCTCTATCACAAACATCTCAGGCTTAGGCTCAAACACATCCACATAAATCCCGCTAATCGTCTTAATCGTCCGTTCCGTATACAGCTTATCCATACTTTTATCATTTAAAAATTCCAAAAATCAATCTCACATGGTCAGGCTGAGCCTGTCGAAGCCCCGCCATCCAAGTCACTACCCCACGGGGGCGGTCCGACGTTTCGGGCTGGGGGGCTAAAAAAACACCCACACCATCACCCAAAACATCACCACTATCAGCGTCACCACCCCCCAGCTCCTTAGCCTCGTGGTGGCCTTTTCCAGCAGCCAATCCAGTGCATCCACCTTCACCAAAAACCAGAAGATCAACCACGTCAACCCAAAAGCCTTCAAAAAACTCCATATCCAAATCCCCACCGCCATCATTGCTTATTATTCTCTTGATCGATAACCTTGACCGTACTCATCCACGAATCCAAATCTTTTGGATTTAATTGTGTTCCCCCACCGGGGGCTAGGGGGCTTCCGGGGGCCACAGGGCTAAACCTCTTCACCGTCTCCACCAAATACCCAATCTGGTTCAAGCAATCATCCACAGGATCATGTTTCGTACCCTCAAATTTCCACTCCCTCTTCACCTCAGGCAGCAAACTCACTATCGTCCGCACATCACGCTCAATCCGTGGATTCCAAGGTGTGTGATAGCCAAATCCATCAAAATACTCCTTCAACAACACCAAATCAAAACTCGACCCATTGCCCCAAACACCAGTTTTTTCACCCATCACATCCGCAAAAAAATTCATCATCTCTGACAAAATCGTACCAGACATATTAGTAGGTACTGAAGCATTTAAAGCCTTAGCAAACACAATCTTATCTTGCTCATTCCACCATTTTACCGTCTCAGGCTCTATCACAAACCCCTTCGCTACACTCTCCGCCAAAGGAATCTTAAACACTCCTTTCTTACCAATCTCGCCCTTCCAGTTCCATTCTACCAAAGCCACGCTAAGTATCACCGCACCCGGCTTAGTACCCAGCGTCTCCAAATCCACGATCAATTGATCATACATACTTTTATCTATTTAAAAATTTAACTTTTTCAACTCCCCTCCTGGTGCCTGAGCGTAGTGGGCGGCATTCCGTTCGAAGGCTGGGGGTGGGGCTTAACTCCCCTCCTGGTGCCTGAGCGAAGTCGAAGGCCGGGGCTGAGCCTACCTCCCAATCCTAAACATCCTCCAAGCCTTCGAAATACGCTCTCTCTCCGCCACTGGGCAGTACTTCCAGTAATCCATATAGCTCACCCCACAGCTCTCTGCAGCCTCCTTCACAAAATACCCCTTCTCCACCTTCTCCCTAATCATCGGCAAGGCATCTATCACCGCCTTCTGCACCTCCAGCACCGTTCTATCTCGCTTTTTCATCACCTTCCAAGGCAATGAACCAACACCACCAACACCATCAGCCCAACCACCAGTCCCGGCATCAACTCCTCAAAAAACACCTCCATCGCCTCCTTCAAGCCACTGTCCACACTCCCGCCAACACGCAGCTTCCAGTTCAATACCCTAGCTATTCGTCTCATACATTATATTTTCTTCTGTACGCTCCCCACCGATTCTCAACAAAAATCCTATCCTTAGTACTCCTATTCCTTATCAAGCCATGAGCTATTTGCTCAACCACAATAAGTCGTTCCTCAACTTCCTTGCATTCAGCCTCAGCCTTCTCTCGGTCAGCCTGAGCTTGTCGAAGGCCAGTCCTAGCAGCAGCCTCATTAAACTCTCCCGCTATATTCAGCCCCAACAACACCACAAAAGCCAACCACTCACCCACCTCCAGCTTCCCAAAGCCCAAGCCCCACACGCTCAAACCCACAAAAATCAGCACATACCACAGCACCGAAACCTTCCCATCCCTATCCAGCCTATTCCACATAATTATTATAATTTTAAATTCAAATTTTATCTCTCCCCTCCCTGCTGGGGAGGGGTCGGGGGTGGGGCTGATGGTCACATCTCCCACTGCACCGCATACCCAAACTCCCTCCTTAGCCTGCTCAAACTCTTACTATCCTTAGCCGCCAAACTATGCTTCAGATACACCGTCCTATTCTTCGTCACCAGCCTAAACCCCTCCTTCCTAATCACATAATGCAGCCTATACCTAGCCCTATTCTCCTTCTCCGAAAACACCCCTTTATACATTTGCTAAAAAATAAATTACATCCCTTATAAATCAATCCCGATAAACTCCCCCACCGGGGGTCGGGGGCTAACTCCCCCACCGGGGGCTGGGGGGCTTGGCTAAAACCTATTCAGCACATCCCCACACTTCCTATACTCATCCAAATACCTCGACTTCGCCGACGTCTCGTCCGAAAAATACCGCTCCACCACCAGCCACATCATAGCCTTCACCACACCCTTCACAAAGCTGCTCTGGTCATCACGCATCCACACCAAATACTCCACACTCAGCCCCTTGCTAATCCTAATAGCATGTGCAATCCTCGAAACTACTCCCCCTCCTTTCAAAGGAGGGGGCTGTGGGGTGGTAACCATCTGCCTCTCTATCACCATCCTTACCTCCTTCACATAAGCCATACTATTATCAGCCAGCGTGTCCAACGCCCACATAATCACCGCCTTATCCTGCAAAGACAGTCTCCTTCCAACCTGCCCGCTATTAGCAGAGCCTCCATGCATCTTTTCCATAAAAATTATTGATTAATTATCTACTCTTGTCACCCTGAGCTCCGCCCGCACTGAGCTTGTCGAATAATGTCACCCTGAGCTTGTCGAATAATGTCACCCTAAGCTTGTCGAAGGGCCGCCATCCAAGTCAATTCCCCCACTGGGGGTTAGGGGGCTTTATCCCCCATCCTATTCTTATAATCCCACCACCACATCCAAGTCACCGTACTAATCATAAAAATGATAAGCCCACTCACAATCATCGTAGCTCCCACATTAGCACTTGGGTCTTCCACCACCGCCTTCATACAACCATCATCCATTCTTTGGGCAGCTGCCGGGGCCATCGTCAGCCCCAGCAACATTCCCCACACCACTACCAACACCACAGTTTCACTCACTAGCTTCTTTCTGGTCAAACGCTTACTCACCTTCGCCTCCGACTCCACCAACTTCTCCAAAGCCCTTGCCACCCTAACAGTCACACCAAGTCCACCACGGCTTTCCTTCACATTCTTAGCAGCCCAATATCCTTCAGTAGTTTTAAAAAACTCATCATGCTCACCAAGTTGCTTCGACAACCCCCTGGTACTACTCATTTGACCCAAAAGCACCTCAACCTTACTCCTCCATTCCTTCACATCAAGATCATTAGGTGAATTCCCTTTAAAATCACGTAATTCTACTCTTGCCTTTGTCATAATTACCCGTTAATTTTACCCGTTATAAATACCTGTTACAAATATATATTACGATAACGGAATAATCCATACGATTACGGAAAAAAATTACGTAAAATAGATAATTTAGAACTATTATAAATAATGATACCCAAAAAAATAAGAATAATTGCGTCAGAAGTATTTAAAAATCAGGCAGATATGGCCAAAAAACTTGAAGTAGGCGGCAGCCGAATAAGTGAAGCCATCAACGGCAAAACAAAATACTTAAATGGTGAAGTAATAGAAAAACTCATCATGATCTACAAGATAGACCCTGTCTGGTTATTCACCGATGACGATGAGCCATTACGTTATCGTAACGATGAAAATCAAAAACCAGAACCCAAATACTACGAAGCAGTAGAAAAAATAAACACTTTGCAGGAAGAACTCATAAAATATCAGAAAAAAGACATCGAAAACCTAAAAAATGCTCCTGTACTTCCTAACAACACCTAATTAACACCCAAACCTATCACCATTAAATCAAAAAAAAACAGGCATAAATACCCGTTTATAGTGACAAAAAAATGACAAACCAACCCCAAAATGACAACCCAAAACCCAAAAATGACAAACCCCAAAACCCCTAACCCCCTAATAATCAAGCATCCAGTTTCAAAATATCAATAAACATACAAATCTCTTCTTCGTCACGTTAACAAATTGAATAGCAGATAGTTGACAAACTTTCTGCTATTTTTTTTGAACTGCGAGATTCCCGATTATAAATTCAAGATTCAATGCCGTTTAGTTAAGTACAAATACTAAGTCCCTCTTCTGTGGAGAGGGATTTAGGGTGAGGTTTTAGAGTAAAAAAAAACTTAACTAAATGACATTGATTCAAGATTATTAAAGAAATCCCACCGAATTTTTCAACCATCTAGTACCTTCTTCTAAATCTTTTCTTGTGATACGACTGCGGATTAGCCACATTGAAGCATTTTAATGGACTACCTGGAAGCCTTTGATATAGTGGGATAAAAGCCCCGGCATATACAGATAAACCTCTTGGATTGAAGGTATTTATCCAACCTGTAATGTTATCAGAGCCAAAAAATAATCCATAATAACGAAATGCAACACCTATATTCAGGTTTTTATAATTGTTTTCTAAGCCAACAGGAATTGAAATTTCCATACTTTTCTTCTCATATCTTGGTGTAATAGAAACACCCGAATAATTAACAATTCCTCTTCTAGTTGCATTTAAGAGGGATTGACGCCAGTTTAGGTTAATATAATAGTTTTCTTTTAAATGATAATCGAATGTAAAAATACTGGTGGCTGGCATTAAAATCATGAAAGAGTTGGTATTTGCATTTGCAGAGCCAAATATTGAATTGGTGGTGGCTATTACACGCTCAAAACCCCTGAATTTCTGATACGTTTGCGGTAGTATAACATTATTTGAATTGAAAAGAGCATTTGTTTCTACATTGGAGCTAAACTTCATAAAACCCAGATCAATTACAGAGAACCCAATTTTATAAAGGTATTTGTTCTTAGTAGGATCTACGAATCTCCTTCCGTTATTATTTCTTGAAAAAGATTGAATTTCAGGCCTGTACTCATAAATTATGCCCAAATCTCCTCCAAACCCCACACCGTTGCCCTTAAATTGGAGCATCTGTCCCGTAAAGTTGGAAGCTTCTAATGAATTAAAACTTGAGGCATCTGTAAAAGTAGCCTGAGCATTTTTAATGTCAACATCTTGCCTTGTGTTATCTTGCGTATTTTGTAAAATGGTGAAATCAAAATTGTCGGATTGAATATGGTTGTAATTGCTACTGACGTAGTATTTGGCCGAAACTCCAATCTTTATAAATTTGGCATCGTCCTCTATTATTACCTTACCTATGGTGCCGTAGAATTCATTTATGAAGCTAGAATTGAGGTTGCCGTGAGTATTGGGGTATGTATTTCCGATTAATTCCGCCGAACGCGTTCCTTTTACTATTACTTTGCCAATTTCTTCAGAGGTCCTACTCAAAGAATTCATAAATCTGTACCTAACTCCACCTGCGATTCCCAAACCCCATTTTTTTACATCAAAACCAACAGATGGCCCTCGTAATTCGCCATTGGCATAAATTGATAAGTCCTTACCTCTTTCGGATGTTTTGAGGTAACTTGGTCTCCAAACTACCTTGCTCCCATCCGCATTTCTGTATTTATAAGGTGTGGTACGAGTCACAAAGCTTAGTAATGAAAATGGAGCATTCCAACGAACGAAATTGTTCTGAAAATCTATACCTACAGCTGAGAGATTTATAAAAACACTGTGACGCGTATCTACGACATTTGCTGGATTGGTTGGAATAGCGTTTGTACCAATGTAATTGCTCCCAGTGATTCCCGAAAAATTTTGAGAAAAAACACTATGGCTTAATAAAATGAAAACGTAAATTTTGTACTTTAAGGGCATCAATGCTATTTAGGCGATTTTTTTTACAAAAATATCACTATTTGTATAGTTTCTTACCATATTTTACCAAAGAAAAAATGAACAGTAATTTTAGCGACTACCAAACCAATCAGTTCTACGATGAGTTGATGGGTACTTCAAACCTTCCGCACAAGGGAATCGAGATGGTATATGATTATTTCAATGACTTGAGCATAGACGAGCTACGATCGAGGCAAAAAAATCTTGAAACTGCCATGATAAATATGGGCATAACTTTCAATGTGTACTCTGAGGAAGGTGGAACCGAACGAATTATCCCGATTGATATTATTCCAAGAATTATAAAGGCAAAAGAATGGACAAGGCTTGAAAAAGGATTAAAACAAAGGATTTTCGCTCTAAATGAATTCCTTAAAGATATTTATTCTGATCAAAAAATCCTGAAAGACAAAATTATTCCGTCTGATGTGATTTTTAGCAGTAAAGGATTTATTAAAGAATGTATGGACATTAGACCCCTCAAGGACGTTTATATACACATTACCGGTACAGACCTCATCAGAAACGATAAAGGGGAGTTTGTGATTCTTGAAGATAACCTTAGATGTCCGTCGGGTGTTTCGTACATGCTTCAAGGTCGCGAATTATCAAAACAAGGACTCTCTAAACTGATTTCAAAAGCCAAAGTAAGATCAATAAGCGAATATACTGAAAAGCTTTTCGATGTATTAAAGTACGTTTCGGGCAAATCAGACCCCACAATTGCAGTTTTAACTCCCGGAATTTATAACTCAGCCTATTACGAACATTCGTATTTGGCTCAACAAATGGGCGTAGAATTGGTAGACTACCGAGATTTGGTTGTAGAAAACGACCTGTTAAAAATGAGAACCACAAAAGGCCTCAAAACCGTAGATGTGCTATACAGAAGGCTAGATGACGTTTTCATCGACCCAAAAACTTTCAATCCAAACTCATTGATAGGTATTCCAAATTTGTTCAAAGCCTACAAAAAAGGAAATCTTGGTCTAGCAAACGCACTTGGCACAGGTGTGGCTGACGACAAGGTAGTTTACGCTTATGTACCGAAAATTATCAAATACTACCTCAACGAAGAACCAATACTTTCCAATGTAGAGACTTTTCTCTGCGAAGAACCGAAAAGTATGAAATACGTTCTTGAAAATATAGAAAAATTGGTGGTAAAAGAAGCCAACGAAGCTGGTGGGTACGGAATGCTTATTGGACCAAAATCAACCCTAGAAGAGCAAGATATTTTTAGAAAGAGAATTAAGGCCAATCCGAGGAATTACATTGCCCAACCAACTATTTCTTTATCAACAGCCCCGTGTTTAGTTGGTGATAGCATAGAAGGCAGACACGTGGATTTGAGGCCTTACATTTTGTTTGGTGAAGAAATATATGTAACGCCAGGAGGTTTGACACGAGTTGCACTAAAAAAAGGTTCCCTCGTGGTTAACTCCTCGCAGGGTGGCGGCAGTAAAGACACTTGGGTATTGAAGGAATAGAATGCTTTTTTATTGAAATGCTTTTTTGTAATTTTGTAAAAAAAAAAAAATAAATGTCGAAATCTGAAATAAAAACTGGTCTATTAATAGGCACTTTGATAATACTCGCGGCAGTCTCTAGATTAGTGGATCACCCGATGAATTTCACACCAATGACCGCCATATTGTTGTTTAGCACGGCATATATTTCAAACAAATGGTTAAAGTTGGTTTTCCCATTTGCCACCATATTGTTTACTGATATCGTCCTTGAGTCTGTAACTGGCTATGGATTTCACTCGGGCTCGGCCGTGGTTTACTTGGGATATGCATTGATTTTTGCAGTTGGATACATACTTCTTGAAAAAGTTAATTTTGGTAGAACTTTAGTTGCTATCGTACTTTCTTCAACGGTATTTTTTCTCTTAACAAACTTTGCATTTTTCTATACCGAAAGCGTTACGCCTAATCCAGCAGTAGGATCCTATCCGCACAATATGACTGGTATTTTGGCTTCTTATCAGGCTGGTTTACCTTTCTTTAAAAATATGTTAGTTGGCGATTTAGCATTTACTTCTATCATTTTTGCCATTTATTACGCTGTAAAGCACTTCGGTTTATTCGAAGAAGCAAAAAATTAATTTAGAAATTATTTTTACTCAAGGGTATTTATTTTCAATAGATACCCTTTTTTATTTACAAAAATTCATGTTGTTAGAGAATATTACATTTTCGGTCTCAAAGTCAAACTCAGCTGCATTTGAGGCCTGGATAAAGGGGGAAATCGAAGACATTAGGATTTGGGTGGAAGACATACATTCTTATAAATTACTCACAGAAATTGACCCTGAGAGTTCGAACTACTCCATCCAGTTTACTTTCAGCACTAAGGAACAGTTTGATGTTTTCAAACAATTGCATTTTGATGTTTTATTATCGAAGGCCCAAAACAAATTTTTGGGTGAAATACTACATTTCAATACCCTTCTTCAAAAATTTTAGTCAAAAATAGGCCAGTCGACCTTCAGCACAAACGAACGCGGCATAGCCAAATAATACGGCGAGGTGTAAAAACCTTGATAGCGAAAACCTTGGTTGGCATGAATTAATTTGAAGGCCAATCTGACCTTATTTATCTGAAAAGAAATGTAAGGATCCACCGTAGCCACTCCCCATACTTTAAAATCATCCTGCAAGTAAAACTGATTCAGAAGTGGTGAGTACGCATCTGCTGTGTATTTTGATTTAAAAAACACATCAGCTCCAAAATATATTTTCAGCACTTTAGCATAAGTAAAATTGCTTTCTAAATGGGTGTAATTTATCAATGTAGGCAATTTGTAAATTTCTTTTGCATTTTGAATATTGAGTATGAACTGATTAGTTGCCCTAAATTTAGCTTTATTGATTCCGACATTCAATATCAAATTGGTGATATTTATGACCGTTTCGGTTTGTACGGGTTTTAGTTTTTGGTCCAAGTATACATAATTTCCAAGAAGTGTGTTAGCAATCTCTGGCCTAAAACTGATAGATTTGAATCTGAGATTATAACCTGCATTGATATGGGTTGTCGACAAACCTTTAAAGTTATTGTTCCAACTCAAAACACCATTATCAAAGTTATCATAAAACAAAGCAACAGGGATGACAGACTGATAGAAAGTACCTTCCAAACCTTTGAAAGATAGCTTTGCATTCAACAAGAAATTCTTCAAGCTCGCAGAGAATTCAGCATCTGCATTGAGGAAATTAGAAGAATCTTTGAAGTAGTAACCAAGTGAACCACCCAAAAAAGTTTCGCTTTTTAGCTTCGTTGTAAATCTTTCAGAAAACTTATTGTCTAATCTATAAAATCGTTGCCTGGCGTGAAGAAGATAATTAAAACCTCTGTATCGGCCCTTAAAGCCCACTTTATTTGATAAAACTCCAAATGTAAAGTTCTGTATCAATGAGTCGCTAGCTAAGCTCACGATGTCAATGTTGTAGCTTGCTTGCAAGGAATTTTCAGCAAAGACGGGATCAACGAAGGTGTATTTTTGGTGTTCGTAATCCAAAGTATGAAATACCTGAAAACCACTACGAAGCATCATTTGCTGATAAACATGTACATTATTGAGACGTTCGTTGTTATAAACACCATCAGTAAACTGCGAGTCATAAAATCTCCTGTAATTACTTCTCAGGTCTTTGATATCTATCGAAAGACTGTCTTTTACCAAAATCCCACCTTGTTCTATCTGCTTGTGGTTGAAATGATAGAAGGTGGCGAGCAAAGTATATTTTTTATTTTTAGAAAGATAATTGGTTGAAAGGTCGTAATTCCAATGATCCACCAATTTTTGCTCCGAATTTGTGGCATCTATTTGCTTTGAAGAGTTGTATTTAGAAATATTAAGGGTAAAATTTAGTCTTGGATTGACGTTTTGACTATGGGTAAAGTCCAAACGAGTGTGACCAAATGAGCCTTGCATATAGAAAAGGTTGGTGTAAGGCGAACGTGTGTTATAATATCTAAAATTGGCCGGATTTGGTGCGTATAAATTGAAGGTATTAAAGCCCAATTTTGTGGCGGGATCTGTTTGTTCTTCAAAAAGTATTGATTTTGAGGAAGTTCCAATATTCCCCAAATCTTGATAAAGCCAGTTCCTTTCGTTCAAAATATCAGTTTTATAAAACTTATCCAGAAGCGTATCAGGGCTATATTGGGTATCAAAATTTTTAAGAATATCCTTTTCTAACCTGTATTTCACGGTCTTTGGGCCATAAACCTGTTTGGTGGAATCGTCCAGGATTTGAGCCAAAATATTGAAACTGATAAGGAAAAAGACAGCACTTAAAGTGAAAAACCGCATATTGGATGAAATACTGATTCAAAATACAAATAACGTCATTTTATGGCAATTAGGTAAATCAAAGAACAGCCAAAATGAGTTTTTTAAATGATTCTTCTTCAAATAACTCAACTTTTTGCCTCGAAACAAAGAATTTTGGCAATTCTAAACTAGAAAGCAAAGGTTTAATTTTTACGAAATCTTTTTCAGAACAAACAAAATTATAATCGGTAAATTCTGAAATTATTAGCTGCAGTTCGGATTTCTTAAAATTATGATGATCCTTGAATTCAAAGTGTTTCAATATATTAAAATCTTTTTCAAGACCTTTTCTAAATCCACTATTATTTGCCAATCCAGAAATTAAAACAACCTTCGAGTGTGGATCTAGTAATGTATTTTCTGAATTATTAGGAATTTGAGATTTGAAACTTGCAAAATATATTGGGATATTCTTCGAGCAGTAGGGTGCAATTTTTCCCCTGATCTCATTTTTTTGAGTCCCCGAAATGGCTTCCGGACATTTTGTAACAATCACTATATCAGCTCTTTTCGCTCCGTATCTTGATTCCCTGAGCATACCTGTAGGCAAAACATAATCATCATAAAATGGCCGATTGTAGTCACAAAGTAGCAAGTTTAATTTCGGTTTTATGTATCTGTGCTGAAAAACATCATCAAAAAGAACAATTTCCAAGTCTTTAACAGCATTTACGGCTTTGCTGTAACCTACAACCCTATTTTCACAGACAAAGAAATTCGCCTCAGGATTCATCCTCGAAAGCATAAAAGGCTCATCACCCACCTTTTCAGGGCTGGTGTTAGTATCTATTGAAATATAACCTTTGGTTTTTCTACCATATCCACGGCTTATGACGCCTATTTTTTGTTTTGACAAAATGGATATCAGATAGTCAATTATTGGAGTTTTGCCCGTTCCGCCCACTGTGAGATTTCCAACGCCAATGGTGGGCAAGGGTGGTTCGAAGCTCGGTAAAATCTTTATGTCAAACAAAAGATTCCTCAAACTTGTAATACCTTTGTACAAAAGCGAAAACGGAAATAACAAATACTTTAAAAACTGCAACATAGATGGCTTTGAAGGCTCAATATTACAAACATACGCTAAATTTTAGATTTGATGCGGGTACTTCTCGTGGAGTTTTGAAAAATAAAGATTCTTACTTTATCAAAATATTTGATGAAAACACGCCAGAAATATTTGGATTAGGTGAGGCGGGACCTTTGGAAGGTCTTAGCCTGGATTTTGGAAATCTAGCGGAAAACAAAATTCAAGAAATCACAAATCACATTAATTCAGGCATTTACAAAAATCTTGATGATTTAGAACTCGACTTAACGAATTTCTCTAGTGTCAAATTTGCACTTGAAACAGCCATTTTAGACCTTAAGAATGGTGGCAAAAGAAAGATTTTCTCAAATGGTTTCTTCGAAAAATCAGAGAGAATCAAAATAAACGGTTTGGTATGGATGGGCAACAAGGATTTTATGAAAAAACAGATTGTTGAAAAACTTGATGCGGGTTTTGACACTATCAAACTTAAAATCGGTGCAATAGATTTTAATGAAGAAATGGAATTGTTAAGATATATAAGGAAACAGTTTTCAGTATCTGAAATTTCCTTAAGAGTTGACGCCAACGGTGCTTTTTCACCCGTAGAAGCATTAGACAAACTAAAAAAACTTTCTGAATTCGAAATTCACAGTATAGAGCAGCCAATAAAAACCAATCAATGGGAGGAAATGGCGAATTTATGCGAAAAAACTCCTGTTTCTATAGCTTTAGATGAAGAACTAATCGAAAATTTCTCATCGAAAGAAACCCTTCTCAAAACCATAAAACCACAATATATCATTTTGAAACCGAGTTTAATGGGCGGAATTTCAGGTTCTTCAGAATGGATTAAAACAGCTGAGAGCTTAGGAATAGATTGGTGGATGACTTCTGCTTTAGAATCAAACGTAGGTCTGAATGCCATTTGTCAGTTCGCAGCTACTTTCAAAAACGATTTGCCTCAAGGCTTAGGTACTGGAAAACTGTATGAAAATAACTTCGATTCGCCGTTAGAAATTAAATCAGGGGAGATCTATTATAATCAAAACACCGAGTGGAATTTGGATTATTTCAAAACCAATTAGTCCCTTTTACCAACATTTTCTGAGTCTCTGCCTCTTTGGTAGAAGGTTTTACCTCAAAATTGTAGTCCCAGTCGGCGTGTGGTGGTAAACTCATCAAAATGGACTCAGTTCGGCCGTTGGTTTCAAGACCAAATTTTGTACCTCTGTCCCAGACCAAATTAAACTCAGCATATCTTCCCCGACGGATCAACTGCCACTTTTTCTCTTCCGAAGTATAAGCTTTTGAGTAGTTGGAGTGCATCAATTCAGTGTATATAGGAGCAAAAGACTCTCCTACCGATTTTGAAAAGGCAAATATTTCGTCTTTGGTATGTGTGGTCTTGGTTTGCGGTATCTCAACGTTAGGTTTCAAGTAATCATAGAAAATTCCACCGATTCCCCGGGTTTCGTTGCGATGTTGAATATAAAAATAATCATCTGCCCAATTTTTAAAGGCCTCGTAGTATTTTTCGTCATGAGTATCGCAAGCCGCTTTGAGCTTTTCATGAAACCATTTAGCTTGTTTCATGTCAATGTAATGTGGCGTAAGGTCAATTCCACCACCAAACCAAGATTGGCCATCCGAAAGCTCAAAATACCTCACATTCATGTGTATAATGGGCACAAAAGGGTTTTCGGGGTGCATAACAATAGAAACTCCAGTTGCAAAAAAATCAAGATTCTCCTTTACCTTCAGCATGGTTTTTAAAGACGTAGAAATTTGGCCCTCTACCGCCGAAAAATTCACCCCGCCCTTTTCTATTATTCTTCCTTTGTTCATTATTCTGGTACGTCCACCACCACCAGTTGCATGAGTCCAATTGTCTTCTTTGAAGCGACCTTTATCGTCAGTTGTTTCAATACTTTTGCAGATTTTATCCTGCAAATTTTTAAAGTATTCGGATATTTCTTCTTTCATAAATTTTCTTTTGGAAAAGTAAAAATATAGGATTCAGTCTAAATTCCTATACCTTTTACTTAATTTTGCAACTCATTTTTTTTATTTATATGGATTTCAATCAGTTAATACGTCCTCATATTTTAAAATTACAACCCTATGCTTCAGCCAGAGACGAATATTCGGGCAAAGAGGGTACTTTCCTAGATGCCAACGAAAACCCTTTTTCGTCTGTATCTGGCGAAAATTTCAACCGTTACCCTGACCCTTATCAGTGGGAAATAAAAAACAAACTTTCAGTTTTGAAAGGAGTAAGTCCTGAATCTATTTTCTTGGGAAATGGATCGGATGAGCCCATAGATTTGTTGATTAAGGCTGTTTGTGAGCCTTTGCAAAACAATATCGTCATTATGCCACCGACTTATGGTATGTACAAAGTTTGTGCTGATATTCAACAAGTCTACGTACAGCAAGCTCCTTTGTCTGAGGCCTTTGATATTGATTTAGATAACGTATTCGATGCCATTAACTCAGCCACCAAAATGATTTGGATTTGTTCCCCAAACAATCCGAGTGGCAATTTGGTCAATCGAGACGCTATCTATCAAATACTTAAAGCATTTCCAGAGAAATTGGTGATTGTGGATGAGGCGTACATAGATTTTGCAGACTCCCTATCGTTTATAACCGAATTGCAGAATTTTGAAAACTTGGTGGTGTTACAAACTTTCTCAAAAGCTTGGGGAATGGCTGGACTAAGATTAGGCGTGGCCTATTGTAATCCATTTATTATCAAAATTTTAAATAAAATTAAATATCCTTACAATCTAAATATCCTTACTCAGCAGAAACTGGTTGAGGCTTTAGAAAAAGTCGCAGAGAAGAATGAGTTTGTTGAGAAAATCAATCAATTAAGAGTTGAATTGGCTTCTGAATTATTGAAAATATCCTCTGTCGTTAAAATTTACCCTTCAGACTCCAACATGCTCTTGGTTAAATTCAAAGAAGCCAAAAAATTGTTTGATTATTTATTAAGTCAAAAAGTTATCGTAAGAGATAGATCAAATGTTGTACTTTGCGAAGATTGTCTGAGGTTATCGATTGGAACAAAAGAGGAAAACGAAATTCTCTTAAATGCTATTAAAAGTTCCGTTTGATAATAAAAGGCTCTTAAGAAACAAAACCTTGAAGGTCGCTCTTCAAGGTTTTTTTGTGGAGAAGATGGGGCTCGAACCCACGACCTCTTGACTGCCAGTCAAGCACTCTAGCCAACTGAGCTACATCCCCGTTTCGGTTGCAAATATATATGCAAGCATTCAAACTTCAAAACTTTACCACCCAGGTACCATAAAATTAAATCCTGTAATCACGGGCTGTTTCCTTCCGTTATACACCGGAACTGCCAAATATGGCTCCACCACCAAGTAGCCTAAAACATTGATTCTTAGGCTTAAGCCAGTAGTGAAAATAGGAGAAGTTTTGAACGAAATGGTATTATTACCAAACGATTCGTAGGGATAAGTCTGCCCTATTTTTTTTTGTTTAGACCAAACTAAACCTCCATCTACGAAGAAATTGAGGTCAGATGGTAAAAATTGAAACGGAATTAAGGCCAATTTTTCAGGTCCAGTGAAAGGAATTCTAGCTTCGAAGTTGGCCACAGCCATTTGCTCGCCTTGCAAGTTTTCTTGAGTGATAAAGCCTTGCTGTTTAGAGAGTGCATTACCCCAAAAACCATGCATATACCATGGGAAACCAATATAAAGCGGATTGATTTGATTCAAAAGCTCAATATTTCTCGGATTTAATCGGCCTTCGTACATAAATCTACCTGCCAATGTAAGCGGCTTTATGAATTTATACTTTCTAAAATCCAAAAGCACAGAATTATAACTTGCCGTACCGAAATATTTAGCCAATTCAATTCTATATCGATAACCATTCAAAGGAGCTACAGTGCCAAAAGTAGTGTTATCACCTACAAAAGCTGTGTATAACTGAGCCAAATTGAATTTGTTATAGCCTAACTCTTTTGCATTTAATTTAGTAGGTCGACCACTTTGATAAGCATTAAAATCGTATACGAAACCATCAGAACCAACTCCTATCTCCCCAAACTGCGGATATTCTTTTACATTAAATGAGTACCAATTACTCGAAAGTCCAAATTCAAGTCTTGTGCTTTTACTAAACGGACGAAAAACAAATCCAGAAACTTGATCAATAAAAATCCGAGCAATTCTTTGGTTGACATCAGCTGTATAATAGTTCAAACCATTAGCCGTTCCCAGCGTATCTTTTATTTTAAAGTTAGTGTCTCCAAAAAATCTGTAAGGAATGTGAGAGGCTGATAATCCAAATTGAAGTGGATTCTTTTGGTTCATATAAAATAATTGCCCTCCAAAATCTTGAATTTCACCATTGAGTGCCACCGTTCCCATCAATTGGTTATTATTGAGCATATCGCCAAAGAGAGCCGTTATACCCCCACCCATTCCAGTTCCAAATCTTGAAGTACTCACTCCCAAACCTGAATTAGCTAAATATTCTAGCTTAAAATTTGGTTTGTATTTCTGTTCTTTTGTGGCAAGAAATTCTAAGTTTTTTGGGTAAATTCTGTTTCTAAGATTATTATTTACAATGTCTGAACCTGAAAGGATTTTACCTGGTACCAATAAATCTGCCGCCTCTTGGTTATTTTGCTCAACCTTTTGATTCAAGAAATGAGTTTCATTGGCAATTATGATGTTGTAATCGCCTTTGTTAAAATAGTTGTAAGCTATCTCTCCTGTTCTTGATGCTACCGATATAGCTGGAGAATACATCGTAATTCCACTTATACCTGTAAAATAATTCGTCATTTTGGTGAGTGAATTATCAGTTAAATTGATTTTGTATAAATCTTTAAAACCATCAGGTGAACTTATGAAATATAGGCTATTACCGACTGATGAAACCTGTGGATTCATATTATCTGCGTTTGTGAATAATGGTAATGTTGAGATTTGCTTTGTAGTCAAGTCGAGACTTGAAATCTTGAAATTCTCCTGCTCCAACCTTGCTTTATATCCACCCCTATCGCTCACAAAATATATTTTCTGTCCGTCAGGTGCCCAAGTAGGCTGGATATCAGAATATTCATCGTTGGTGAGATTGGTCGTTTCACCGCTTCTAAAATTAAGACTGTAGATATCAGAAATGCCCTGTTTTAACCCCGAAAATACGACCTGAGTGCCGTCGGGCGACCAAGAAGGATTTGAAAAAGCTTCCACATTTTCAGGGGAATATTCTCTTTTCTCCCCGGTAATGATATCAATCACCATAAGTTTATTTTTCGCCTTAGACTGAATTACAACAGCAAATTTTCGACTATCAGGCGACCACGTTCCTGATGTTTCTATGAAACTGTAAGAATCCACATGAGCTCCAAAAGAAGTACTTTCAATTTTTCTGAGAGTTTTTCCATTGGTGGCATCTGCAATGAAAATATCGAGAGATATCACGTTTTTAGATGAAATGTAGGCCAAATACTTACCGTCTGGGCTAATTGCTGGTGAGATATTCATGTCCTCTCCCTTTTTAGAAGCCCCTAGAATTTTTCCTCTGATTTCGGTTTCTTTTCCTTGCTTTTGCGTCGTATAATATTGAATTAAATCATTTTTGAATTTAATCGAAAACGTTTCAGAATCCATTTTAAAAGACCTAATAAAGGCCTTTTCAAGACCATATATTGCAGTTTCTTTAAAAAGTGGCCTGATAATATCGTCACCATAATTGGCCGTCACATAGGCCCAAAAAACTTGACCCCAGCGATAAGGAAAATATTTATATTGTTTGACTTCTAAATCCTTGATGCTCGGAATGTCATTATTCAGCACGGCATCACGCATCCACATGCTCGTGTGCGGGTCTTTACGTCCAATGGACATGTACTCTGCCAAACCTTCAACCATAAACAAAGGAAGATTACCAATATTGGCTAGTGTAGTGGAATCACTTCCGTAAGTCATAGTTTGGTACTGAAAGGCATGGACCAGTTCGTGGCCCAAAACATGATCCGTTTGGCGTTTGGTAAACATCATGGGCATAACAACTCGCGTTCTAAGTCCCTCTGTTACACCGCCTGTACCCTCGCCTATCTCTCCCCCAATAGTCGTAGTTTCTTGAAAGTCGGGATGCGTATTATATAGAATAATTGGATTGGGCTTGATAAATGCAAGCTTAAATACTTCTTGATGCATTTTATACCAATATTCACTATTTTTAATGAATTCTTGGGCTGGAGTTGGTTCTTTGAAGTAATTATATAGCTGAAAGTGAGTACTTTCTAAAACTTTGAAGTTATTGGTCTTATTTCGTGGTTTATTCTGGCCGAAATACTGTGATTGGCCGAAGGAATTGGCTCCTAAAAAACAAAAAATTACACCTAAGGTAATGTTTCTAAGCATACTGTTAGAGAGACTTTCAATAATAACGTAAAAATCAAATCTGTGGTCTAGTAACCTTTACAAATTTAGACTTCCAATATTTAGAAAGCAAATTGTCCTCTCTAACACCAGCCGAGGTTGAGGCATGTAGAAAATAAATTTCCTCACGGTTTTCAATTCTTGAGATAATGCCTGTATGGTTTATTCTGCCACTATTGACCTTAAAATAAACCAGATCGCCTATTTTTATTTCGTCTTCTTTGATTTCTTCAAAAAACTCTGCTTGTTTGTAAGAAACCCGAGGACTTTCTTCTCCTATTTCTTTAAAAGCAGTAAAAATGAGTCCTGAGCAGTCCATTCCCTCTTTTGTAGTGCCCCCAAATTTGTATGGCGTTCCGAGGTAATTTTGGCATTTATTAACCAGTATCTTGTTGATGTGATTGCTAGAATGAGTTGTTGATTTTCTGCATGAGGCAAAAAAAACAGAAAGAACCAATACATAAAGCAGTTTTTTCATTTCACAAGGCGTTCTATTTGCTGAATTAAGGCACGACCCTCATCACCAGAGGGTTCTTCTACCTTATCAGAAATAATTGTGCCAGTTTTGTCAATCAAGATGTAATTTGGTAATTTATCTGTAAAATAATCTTTTCTAAGTTCTTGGTTTTCAAAACCATTGAGATGTTTTCCTAAGGGTTTGTTCTTTTCCAAAAAAGTCCTAAAGTCATCCTTGTTTTCCATGTTGATAAATACCAAAACCAGATTATTCTGCTCTCTAAAGTAGTTTTCAACTATTTTGAGATTTTGGAAATCTTCCACACATGGGCCACACCAAGATGCATAAAAGCCCAGCATTACGTTTTTGCCGCGGAAGTCCTTAAGCGAAATTAAATTTCCTTTCTCATCGGGTAGAATAAATGACTTCGCCTCTTTTCCAATTTTCAAGTTTTCAAATTTGCCTAACTTTTCTATCAAGAAATTGGTGTAAGTGGCATTTTTAGAAAATTCTTTGTAGGACGCCACCAGGAGTTTGGTTTCTTCACTCGCACCAAAATTATCCAAATAGTTCAATATTTTGTTGGCTAAAATCCTCTCCATTAATTGTTTCTCTACTAAATCTTTTTCTACAAAATAGCTTTTAATAGATTCATACTCTAACATGATAGACTGATTGTACTTTTGGCCGATTTTGTTATGGTTTTCCAGCAGAGTCTCTACAAAATACCCAAACTCGTAGGATTTGGTCTGCGTTTTGGCTTGAAAAGTCTTTAATTGGAATCTTTGAAATTCAGCCTCAGTGAAGTTTTTGTGATAATTCAAAAAACCAAGTTCTAGAAAACTGTATTTTCCGTATAAATCGGCCCTTTGTAGTGAATAAAAATCCTCTGAAACTTTACCTCTATATGTGGTAAGCAAAGCAATTTGTTCGTCATAGAGATATTTGGTCAGGTCAAAGTACCCTTTTCTCGAAATTTTCTTGAGTTTTTCTAATTCATAATCCCAGTCTTTCTCCAGTTCAAACTTTTTCTTTTGTTCCAAGAGATAAAGCCATTTTTCAGAACCTTTTCCAGTGAGTTTTAAGGTGTTTTCAAAATCTTGATAATCAGAACTTAAAGTAATATCGTCGTTCGGCTCAATTTTCCATAGAAAATAACCTTCATCACCAATGTTCAGGTCACAATAGGCTATGTCCTCCAATGCGATCTCGGAATAAAAACTACCTTTTTTGTCAACTTTAAGCTCCAACTCAAGTGGATTTTCTACCCAATTTCTATAAATAGTTAATGATATTTTGGGTTCACTAAAATTCTTAATGTTTCCTGAGAACTTAAAGAAAGTTTGTCCAGAAACGCCTAAAGAGGCCAATAAAGAGAGAATAGTAAAGAAGATAAAACCTTTTTTCTTCATTTTATGATTTTAGATTCTGGTACACTTCCAGCATAATTCCGTCTTTTAATCCCAAATCTGGCACAAACATTTTGGTTGATTTAGCCCATTTCATAGCAGAAAAATAAATTTCACTGGCATATTCTATGACATCTGCCCTGTCAGGATTCATTTTGAGTTTGTTTATCTTTTCTTCTATACTAAACTGACTCAAATATTCTCGAGCTTCCTCAAGCCTTTTTATGTCTGCCAGGCCATTTTCGTCTTTCTCTAAAAACTCAAACAACTTCGAAATATTGCCTCCTGTTCCAATTGCAATCACATCTGTACGATTATGCACGTTTTCTTGAATCCATGCGTGCATTTTTTTCCAAACATCTTTGTTGACCTTCCCTTCCATAAGTCGTACAGAACCAATTTTGAAAGATTGAGAAGTCTCTTTTACTTTTCCGTTGTAAAGATTAAGCTCGGTACTACCACCACCAACGTCAATGTGCAAATAAGTTTTATTGTCTTCCAACTCATGGACAATGACATTATTGATCATCTCGGCCTCCTTTTCACCAGAAATCAAGTTGATGGTCATACCAAGTTCGAGTTTTACCCTTTCGCAGATATTTAGGCCATTTTCTGCTTCTCTAAGGGCCGAAGTTGCACAAATGAGATAAGCATCCACCTCATGCAATTCCATCAGTAATTTATAAACGGTCAAGAGTTTTTTGATTCTTGCCTCGCTCTCGTAGTGTATTTTACCAGATGAAAAAACGTCGTGGCCAAGTCTGAGTGCAAATCTTACATATTCTATTTTCTTAAATGAAATTTTCCCTTCGTCGTTCAAAACCGAGGAAATTTGCATTCGGGCTGCGTTGGAACCAATATCAATGGCGGCTATCTTCATTTAAAACTTTTTTATTTCAATTGCAAAAATATGTATATTTTTGGAATACATTACCTCAAAGCAAATATTGAAGACACTCGCAAAGATTATTTCTACGGTTGGCAATCCCCTCTCCTTGGCCTTATTTTTTGGTTTTTATCTATTTTATTTGGAAAAGGATAATCCAGCCCAAAGGAATTTACCATTGGTTTTTATGCTTTCGGTGGTTATTCCG
Organism: Lacihabitans soyangensis; assembly: GCF_024343775.1. Taxonomy (GTDB): domain Bacteria; phylum Bacteroidota; class Bacteroidia; order Cytophagales; family Spirosomataceae; genus Leadbetterella; species Leadbetterella soyangensis. The sequence goes on from NZ_RJUF01000174.1 coordinate 23,542, forward strand.
ATTGCTGTTTATGTAGGTTATAATGTTAGAAAGAAGAAATTCGCCGATTATGACGTCTCTGACAGAAACAAGCGAAAAGGAGTTTACAAGGTGCTCATAACTGTATTTTTGATACTAAATGTAATATTTTATGCATTCAATTTTGACATTAAAGGTAAGCTATTAGTTACCACCTTTCTTCTGCATTCGTTGAGTAGCTATTTTATAAATCAACGAATAAAGATTTCTATGCATACCAGCTATAATTTTTTGTTTTCTTTTTTATTTTATCCTATCAATCCCCAAATCAGTATAGTTTTATTTTTGTTCGGTTTTTTGAATGCTTGGTCTCGCTTGGCCTTGTCTAGACACAAAACCATTGAGGTGGTTCTGGGTTTCATCACTGGTATACTTATCGGCGGTTTGTATTTGTATGTTTTTAAACTTTTTGTATGATAAATTTTAATGTTGAAACTGAGGGTTTCAAAGTGCTCGATATACGTAAGAAAAAATCTTGGTTGAAAGACCTAGTAAAAGAACAGGGCTTCAAATTGGGTGAGTTAAATTACATATTTTTAAACGACGAAGGCCTTCATAAAATCAACTTGGAGTATCTTAACCATGATACTTACACCGATATTATTACTTTTGATAATTCAGAAGATGAAAGCATGATTGAAGGCGATATCTTCGTGAGTGTTGAAAGAATTGCCGAAAATGCGAAGAAATTCAAAGTAGATTTTGAGTCTGAACTCACAAGAGTAATGGCTCATGGCGTACTTCACCTTTGTGGATTTCTCGACAAAAAGCCAGCAGATGTAAAGCTCATGCGTGAAATGGAGGATAAATATGTAACTAAGTATGGCGAATTTTAACATTGATTTAGATAAATCTATTACCTACGATGCCATAGTGATTGGCTCAGGTATATCCGGCGGTTGGGCTGCAAAAGAGCTTTGCGAAAAAGGCTTGAAAACACTTGTTCTTGAGAGGGGAAGAGATGTAAAGCACGTTTCAGATTATCCAACAGCCATGGCCAATCCATGGGATTTGCCACATAGAGGTCGAGAAACGTTTTTAGAGAAGGATAAAAACCCAATCGTGAATAAATGCTACGCATACGATGAGGCCACTCAGCATTTTTTTGTAAAAGACGATGAACATCCATACGTCCAAGAAAAACCATTTGACTGGATTCGTGGCTACCAAGTGGGGGGAAAATCCTTAATATGGGCGAGACAAACCCAAAGAATGTCCGATGCAGAATTTGAAGGCCCTGCGAGAGATGGTTTTGCTATAGATTGGCCTATCCGATACAAAGATTTGGCTCCTTGGTACAGCCACGTGGAGCGTTTTGCGGGTATTAGTGGCAACAAAGACGGAATTCCAACTTTGCCGGATGGTGAATTCCTGAAACCTTGGGAACTAAATTGTGTAGAAAAGCACATTAAAGAGAGAATTGAACAAAAATATAAGGATCGACAGGTTATTATTGGTAGGTGTGCTCACTTAACAGAGCCAAATCAAATCCACCTCGACCAAGGTCGCGGTAAATGCCAAGCAAGACATTTGTGTTACAGAGGTTGTCCTTATGGTGGTTATTTTTCTTCCAATTCATCTACACTTCCATGGGCTGCCAAAACAGGAAATTTAACACTAAGGCCTGATTCTGTGGTTGATTCGATTATTTATGATGAAAAAACACAAAAGGCTTCAGGTGTAAAAGTTATTGATTCCCAAACCAAAGAGGAGCATATTTTTAAAGCAAAAATCATTTTCTTAAATGCCGCTTGTTTAAATTCTAATTTGGTTCTTTTAAACTCAGTATCAAATCGATTTCCGAATGGTTTGGGCAATGATTCAGGAGTTTTGGGAAAATATATTGCTTTCCACCAATACCGTGGTCAAGGTTCCGCCACCTACGAAGGTTTTGAAAATCAATATTATTTTGGCAGAAGGCCGACTACCGCATTCATGCCCAACTTCCGTAATCTTCATAAACAAGAAATGGATTTTCAAAGAGGTTACATGGTGGCTTTTTCGGCTAGTAGAGGTCAAGGAATGCTCACTGAGGAGGATTTTGGAGCCAAATTCAAAGAGAATAAAACCAAACCAGGGCCTTGGGGCATTTATATTCAGATGCAAGGCGAATCAATTCCTAGAGAAAGTAATTATGTAAAACTTTCTGATAAAAAAGATGCTTGTGGCATTCCACAACTAGCTATAGATATTGATTATCATGAAAATGACCTTAAAATGACCAAGGATTTTATGACTACTGCTGAAGAAATGCTGAATTTGGCTGGTTGCAAAAACGTCAACATGTTCGATAGTAAGCAAAATCCAGGATTGGATATTCATGAAATGGGCGGTGCAAGAATGGGAAAAGACCCAAAACAGTCGATTTTGAACGAATGGAATCAAGTTCATGCCTGTAAAAATGTATTCGTGACAGACGGTGCGGCTATGACTTCGATAGGCAACCAAAATCCGTCACTTACTTTTATGGCTTTGACAGCTCGGGCGGCAAATTATGCGATGGATGCTTTAAAAAGGCAGGATTTATGATTCTTTCACACACCCAAAACCTCATGTGACTCTATCCTTTACAATAATTAGTAGTCTTTAAACAAACTTATTCCGCATAAAACCGTTTTTTAATAAATTGATTGGGATAAAAATGGGTAAAAATCTTATCGGGTTCGTAGTATTATCAATATTTCTAAGTTCATGTTTCAAAAAATATATTGTTACTGAAAAAGAAATCAGGCAACATTACGACACTCTGTCCTTTAAGCCGAATTACAAAATACAGAAAGGACTTGATTATAAGTTATATACAGCCACTTTCGGAGTAGATACGCTACAACCCATCTTGTTTATTCATGGTGCTCCGGGTCGTTGGGAAGGTTTTAGAAAGCAGCTGGATGATATAAGCTTTCACTCAAAATACCACCTTTTGGCACCCGATAGACCTGGATATGGATTTTCTTATTTCAAGAAAAAACACAAAAAAGTAAGCATTGAAAAGCAAGCTGAGCTTCTCGAAAAAACTTTAGAACTCAATAAGTCGGGTCAGAAACCAATCATTGTCAGCAGAAGTTATGGAGCACCCATAGGGGCATATATGGTGGCACAAAATCCTGAAAAATACGAAAAACTCATCATGATGGCTCCCGCAATTGATCCGGAAGCGGAGAAGTTTTTTAAGTTTTCGAAATACGGAAAATGGCCTGTTCTGCGATGGTTCATACCTAACAGATTCGTGACCGCTACTGATGAAAAATATGACCATATCAAAGAACTAAGGCGAATAGAGCCTATTTGGGAGAAAATTAAAATCCCGACTGTAGTGATGTATGGTGGAAAAGATTGGGTTGTAACTCCTGAAAATTTCGAGTATGCAAAGCGAAAAATTGGAATGGATTCGACCAAAAAGTATATTTTTATACCAGAAGCAGGCCATAGAATCAGCAGGTCTCATGCTGAATTGCTCAAACAAGAAATTGTGAATTAGATATTATGCAACGCTTTCAACTGACCTTGTTCACAGACAAAAATCAATCTACTGATATTGAGGAAATACGAAAAAAATACAATCCTCTACAACATAAGCTGATTGACAGTCATATCACATTATGCAGAGAAGACGAACTTTTAGACTTGAATCAACTAAAAATTAACCTTCAAAACTTAAAATTTAAGCCGCTCAAACTTCAGTTTGGTAGTCCGTTAAGGTTTTCTGATGGAAAAGGAGTTTATTTGCCAGTTTCGGATGAAGTTGAATCGTTTCATACATTGAGAAAAAGTATTCTGAAGGGAATAATTGATTACCCAAGAGAACATGAGCCTCACTTGACTTTAATGCATCCGAGGAATTCCACATGTACAGACAAGATATTTCAAGAAATCAAGGATTTTTCTCTGCCCACATATCTGATTTTTCAAAAAATAAGCCTGATTCAACAATTAAACGGTGAAAGATGGTCGATCATAGAAGAGTTTGTCCTGAATTCAAACAGATAATAACTTGATATAATTCATTGTAAATCAAACAAATCAGAGATATTTAGGTTAAAAATAAATCCATTATATTATATTTGATAAAACGATTTACAAATGAAAACTATCCTCGCCATTCTGTTTTTCAGTTGCAGTACCTCTTTCGGGCAAGAAATGAAAGAGATCGTTAAAAGTATATATTTTGGTGGCGGAAGATATCATATCGATCAAAATCAAGCCCAGCAATTGGCTGATTTGGTAAAAAGTATTAAAAATTTAGAGTATTACGAGATAAATATCATGAGCCACACCGATCCCATTGGTGGAAGAGAATTCAATGAATATTTGAGTAGAATGCGGAGCCAATCCGCAATAGAATTACTAAAAACGCTCGATATTCCACAAGAAAAAATCAGATTTAAAGACTTTGCGTTTGATGCTCCCGCATACGACAATAACACATGGGAAGGCCGAGCTCGAAACCGACGAGTCGATATTCAGTTTAAACCGATTGTGTTTTGAATAAAAAAATCAGCAGTTTTATTGGTTTGAAACTACAACAAAACACAAAAAACCGAGACAGTTCACTATCTCGATTTCTTTCTATTAGCCTTGGCATTTATTTAACTTCAGGAATTTCAACTATCTCATTGTCCATATTTTCGCCATGAATTAATTCCTTGGTATCCCACAGATACTTAAAAATAGTAACAGCTTGATTGATTCTCTTGATTTTTTCCTCGGCATGAAAATCTGAATATTCTGACAGCTTTTCTTTCATTTCATCAGCAGCAGCTAAAAACACCTGCTGTTCTGCTTCTGATTTGTACATAAACTCCACATTTGAATTTTTGTAAGTATGTATCACTCCTTTAAAAACTTCCCAAGGATTTTCTGATACCGAAATTTTAGATTTTTCAAAATTATTTGCTGCAAAAGATTGGAATCCCGCAAAACTTAAACCTAAAATAATAACGAATGATGTTGCTAATTTTTTCATGATGTAATTGTTTTTAATTGATTATTTGCTTCTTTGACCTTAGAAACAGCTTGAGGTTTAATGCCTGATAATCAACTTTCTACCAAATACATCTTTTAATCTACCAATCGGCAATTATTCTCTATGCTTATTATTTTGACTTGGGTTTAATTTCTTTCTTACCAAATTCAGACCTAAGTACTTTAATAGTATTTACTACCTTTTTCGGAAAAAAGAAGTAAAGATTTGTCTTGATGTGAACTCAAGTGCTATACAATTCACAATATTAAGACTTACGAATGTTCAATTTTGGAGAGAGAGTATAATATCTATTTGTATAAAATAATGAAAGTTGAAAAAATGCAAGCAGAATATTCGGTTGAGGCTACCCTTAGACCGAATCCGATGGCGGAGTTCAATTTGAAATCAATTTTAATTTAAATTGAAAATATTTTTTTTACAAATATTCAACCATTAAACAGAATTTCTGGAATGCAAATTGGACACACTTGTCATTTTTGAAAAATAAACAAAAAACAGCCATGAAAATTTACTAATTTTGCGTTAAATCTGATGAAACTTTAGAAATGGATAACGATTTTTTGCCCAAAATAGGAATCACAATCGGCGATATAAATGGCATAGGCCCAGAAGTACTTTTAAAAGCCCTTGCTACACAAAGAGTAAACAAAATATGTAACCCAATCATATATGGCTCAGGTAAACATCTTGCCAAATACAAGCAATTTGTGGATTTACATCAATGGCAATATGTGACCATTAACGAACCAAAGCAGGCTAATCAAAGAAACTCGAACTTAATTAATTGTGGTAAAGGTGAGTTTTTCGACATTCAATTAGGGAAACTAGACCCAAAAGCAGGTCAGCTAGCTTTTGAATGCCTAAAGAGAGCCACTGAGGATCTAAAAAAAGGAGAAATTGATGGTCTGGTAACAGCACCAATATCTAAAGAAAACATTCAAAGTGAAACCTTTAAGTTTCCAGGTCATACCGAATATTTGGCAAAAGAATTTGAAAAAAAGCAAGTTTTGATGTTCATGATCTCTGAAGACATCAGAATAGGTGTTGTGACAGGTCATATTCCGATTGATTTGGTCAAAAAGACTCTTTCAAAAGAGCTAATTACAACCAAACTCAAAATAATGATAGAGTCATTGAAGATTGACTTTGGCATTTCAAAGCCTAAAATTGCTGTTCTGGGGCTTAATCCGCATGCAGGTGAAAACGGTCTTCTGGGTGATGAAGAAATAAATATCATAAACCCTGTCATTGAGGAATTTAAGAAACAAGGAAATTTGGTGATGGGACCATTCCCGACGGACGGATTCTTTGCTACCGGAAACTTCAAAAAATTCGATGGAATTTTGGCCATGTACCACGACCAAGGCCTTACGCCTTTCAAAATGTTAGCCTTTGATACCGGTGTCAATTTTACGGCAGGTATAATGGGCATCCGAACATCTCCAGATCATGGAACCGGCTTTGATATTGCTGGCAAAAACATAGCAGATGCTAACTCTATGCTTCACGCTATTTATGCGGCGGTAGATATCTCCAAAAAAAGAAAGGAATACATAGAGCTAGAATCTAATGCACTAAAACACCAAAAAATAGATATCGATAGCCTCAGAAAAGAGAAAAACTAACCTACAATATCTATATTTTCCAATGGACTTCTGAGAGTTTCCATTTTCACTTTTACAAATTGATTGTAAACCGTGGTAGTTTGAATATTACTGTGACCCAGTATTTTCTGTAGGATATGCACGTCCATTCCCATTTCCAAAGAATGCACCGCAAAACTATGCCTTAGAGTGTTCAATGTTGCATGCTTGTCCAGACCAGCATCAGTTAAGGCTTTTTGGAAAAACAATTGAATGTTACGAGCCGAATAGTACCCTTCACCTCCAGAACCTGGGAAGAATATTTTTTTAGGATTGTGTTTCAGCTTATATTTTTCAATGTGCCAGTTGAGATTCGGCGAAAGCCTCAATACTCTGGTACGTTTGGCATTTTCGTTCTTAATCGTAATAGTGTTATTTTCGGTATCAACATCCTCTACCTCAAGATTGATTATTTCATTGACTTTCAAGCCATTATTATATACAAACATCAATAAAAGTTTATGTTTGATATTTTTCACTGCATTAAATAATTGAAACAATTCATCATGTGATAGCACATCAATCACCTGATCTTCCTTTATTTTTCCAGTAGACTTAAGATTAAGTTTTTTACTGAAAATAACCTCATAAAAAAGCTTGATGGCCTTACCAGACTGTATAGCATCGTGCTTAGAATTCTTATTATTTGATAATCCCAGAAGATAATTAGAGATAAGTTCGTCCGTAATTTTGCTTTGAGGATAGTCTCTGAAATGGTTATAAAAAACAAAAATGGCGTTTCGATAAGCAGCGATTGTGGCCGAATTATATTTTCCTTTTTTTAGATGCTCAGTAAATCGTTCAATTAAATGCGTCACTTGTAAAGAGAATATTTATAATGTTTTACTTTTGATGTCAAATTTACATTTTTTTTCTTAAAAACTTCGCTATTTCGTTTCATGTTATTAATTTTTATCGGAATATATCTGTTTATCACCATTTTAATTGGTTGGTATTCCTCCAAATTTGTTAAGAATTCTCAGGATTATGTCCTTGCCGGTAGAAAAATGCCCACCTTCGTGGTTGCCTCAGGATTGTTTGCTACATGGTTTGGTTCAGAGACGGTCATGGGTGCGAGTTCGGAGTTTCTTAGCCATGGTTTAATTGGCGTCATTGAAGATCCTTTTGGAGCGTCTTTATGTCTATTGCTCATAGGTTTATTCTTTGCAAGACCTCTTTATAAACTTAAACTGTATACATTCAGTGATTACTTCGGTTTGAGATTTGGCAAAAAAGTAGAAGTCATTTCTGCTTTTTTCATGATTCCCTCCTATTTCAGTTGGATTGCTGCACAGTTAATTGCCCTAGCCATTATATTACAAGCCATTTCTGGGCTGCCCTTTGTTTTGGGAGTACTTCTGTGTGCTTCAATAGTGTTATTTTACACATTTATTGGAGGTATGTGGTCAATTTCTATTACAGATACTATTCAAACGATGATAATAATAGGCGGTTTAATTTATCTAAGCTATTTTTTTTATACACAATCTGGCGGATTGGATGTCTTAAAATCAAACATTCCAAAAGATTTTTTCAGGATAATTCCTAAAGAAAACAATACCAACTCATGGCTTTTATATTTTTCGGCGTGGATAACAATAGGTTGGGGTTCCATTCCACAACAAGATGTGTTTCAAAGAGTATTATCTGCCAAGTCAGAGAATTCAGCTGTCAAAGGCTCGGTAATTTCGGCCTTCATGTACCTAACTGTCGCATTCTTACCTTTGTCGGTTGTGCTTTTCGGTTCTATTTCTCATCCAGAACTATTAAAAGCTGACAATCAAATGTTTATTCCGCAATTAGTATTAGCTCATTCTAATCTTTTTGTACAAATTCTCTTCTTTGGGGCTTTAATTTCAGCCATTTTAAGTACTTGCAGTGCTGCTATTTTAGCACCAGCAACAGTTGTGGCCGAAAACATTATAAAACCCTATTTTGGCCATTCATTAAAAGATCAAGATTTGTTAAAAATCATGCGGTATTCTACCATCGTTATCACCATCATCGCCGTTTCGATGACATTTGTAAAAACCAACATTTATGAATTAGTGGGCGAGGCATCTGCTTTGAGTTTGGTGGCACTTTTTGTGCCATTGGCTGCAGGTCTTTATTGGAAAAATGCCAATAAATTAGGTGCAATTTTATCTATGATTTTCGGTACAATTTCTTGGCTAATAGCACTAAATATCGATTTGGGAGTTCCTCCAGCGGTTTTTGGATTTATGACTAGCTTACTGGCCATGGTTTTGGGGAGTCTGTTGTCAAAAGCTTAGACCTTTGGCAACATGCCAGCCACCCGTCCAAGCAGCTTGAAAGTTAAATCCACCTGTAACTGCATCTATGTTTAAAATTTCCCCAGCAAAGAACAAGTTTTCATATTTTTTTGAGGCAAAAGTTTCAGGGTCTATTTCTGAAAGGTCTATTCCTCCTGCAGTGACGAATTCTTCTTTAAAAGTGCTTTTCCCATTGACTTCGTATTTTGCTGAAAGGAGATTTTCAGCTAAAGCCTGAAAATGCTTTTTGCCCGTCTCGGCCCATTTTTGATGCTCAGATATTCCGGCTTTTTCACAAATGTATTTCCAAAATCTAGCCGTAAGACCAAACATCGGATTAGCCAAAACATTTCTCTTTGGGTTTATTTCAAGATTTAGCCTGAATTCATTCAAAACCTTGTCTTTCTGTAATTCAGGAAGCCAATTTACGTCAATCCTAAAAGCATAATCTTTGGCTTTCAGTTCTAAAGCGGCCCAAGCCGAGAGCTTTAAAATGGCTGGACCGGATAATCCCCAATGTGTAATGAGTAAAGGACCAGACTGCTCAAACGTAGAATTAAGAATTTTGACCGAGCAAGCTGGGAAACTTACTCCTTGTAAATCGTTAAGTTTTTCGTCTTTAATATTGAAGGTAAAAAGCGACGGAGCTTGTGGTGCTATTCTAAAATTCAAATGGGTTAGAATCTCCCAAATTCTTTTGTCGCTTCCTGTGGCTATGAGCAGATTCTTTGCAACAAAAGTCTTCTCCGAATTGGTGGAAACCTCCCAAAAACTTCCATTTTTAACAATATTCTCCACTCTTTCTGAAGTAAAGAGCTTGATTGACTTAGATTCATACAAAAAGCAATCAATAATGGTTTGAGAAGAATTACTTTCTGGAAATACCCTGCCATCTTTCTCTGTTTTGAGTCGAATTCCCCGTTTTTCAAACCAAGTAAAAACATCTTTAGATCCAAACCTCTGGAATGGTTCTAGCAAAAACTCATGACCTCGGGGATAATTTCTTATTAACTCTATAGGCTCGGTGATGGCATTTGTTACATTACATCTCCCTCCTCCCGATACTTTTACTTTTTGCAAAACCTCACGGTTTTTTTCTAAAATAGCAACTTTTATATTGGGAAAATTCTGAGCTGCATTGATAGCCGCAAAATAGCCTGCTGCACCACCACCTATTACAAGAAAATCAAATTCAAGCATTAATATTTACTTCACGTACTTAGTATGAAGAGTTTCTCTTTCTTCGCGAAGCAATTTAATCAAATTTTCAATTTCAGGAACGGTTTTTCCATATTCAAATGTCACTTTCTTGGTTTTGTCATCGGCGGTTGTTATTTCTATCCATTCAGAACCTCCATCAGCACAGTCTGGGCAACCATAAACCTCATCAAGCTTAAAAAACTTCTCGACTTCAATCAAATTACCGATTTTGTCTAATTTTTCTTTGGTAAGAATTTCATTATAAGCGTATTCCTTGTTTTCCAATACGCCTGTTTCAAAATTACGCTCTTTGACTAAAAACTCCACATTTTGGCCTTTAATGGTCATTTCAGCATGACATTTACCTATACAAAAACCAAAACTCTGCCCAGACTTAATTGTTACGGTGGACAAATCTGTGCTTGATTTTGGATTAAGGTCAATAAAACCACAAGAAGAAACCAAAAATGTTGATAATAATTGAATCAATGTATTTTTCATGAGATGTTCATTTTATAATTTAATATCTGTCAGGCGATTGCAATTTTCTTCAAAAATAAAGCCTTCTGAGAAACTTGTTTTCGAGAAAATCTTCTGATTTTTGTAATGAAGACCAAAAATAAAAACAAATAGTTGGAATGACCGCCAAACAAATTCAATATACGAGTGAAACACTCAAACTTAGATCATCTCAAATCACAAAAACGGTAGAATTATTGCTAGACGGTGCCACAGTGCCTTTTATAGCCAGATATAGAAAAGAAGTAACGGAAAGCCTCGACGAGGTAGAAATATTAGATATAAAGAAGCTTCATGAAAAATTCATAGAAGCCGATAAAAGACGCGAGGCCATTCTGAAATCGATCCAAGAACAAGGAAAACTAACGCCTGAGCTCGAAAAATCCTTAAAGAACGCTCTATTTGTAAACGAATTAGAAGATATTTATCTGCCATACAAGCAAAAAAAGAAAACCAGAGCCACCATAGCCATTGAGAACGGTTTAGAACCGCTTGCAAAGATTATTTTTGGCCAGAAAGACCGAGATATAGAAAATATTGCAAAAAAGTACGTTTCTGACAAAGTTAAAAATACGTCTGAAGCACTGGCTGGAGCGAGAGACATCATAGCAGAATGGATAAATGAAGACATAAATGCCCGAAATAAGATAAGAACTGTCTTTGAAAAAAGCGGAATATTGACCTCAAAACTAAAAAAAGGAAAAGAAACTGAAGCAGCAAAATACAAAGACTATTTCGACTATTCAGAAGCAGGCAAAAGCATCCCTTCACACAGATATTTGGCCATAAAAAGAGGCGAAGAAGAGGGATTTTTGAAAGTGAGTATTGATATCGAGCTTGATTATGCGATTGATTTGCTAGAAAGAATTTATTTACAAGGCTTTACAGAACCTAAACAGCAAGTCGGCTTGGCCATAGAAGTTTCACTGAAAAGACTTCTATTACCCAGCTTAGAGAAAGAGTTTGACAATAAGCTGAAAGAAAAAGCCGACTTGGCGGCGATTCAGATATTTACAGGAAATTTACGACAATTGCTACTTTCAGCACCGTTGGGCCAAAAAAGGGTTTTGTCGATTGACCCGGGAATTCGGACAGGTTGCAAAACAGTGGTGTTGAATGAATTAGGTGATTTAATAGAAGATTTGGTCATTTTTCCACAAACAAAACAGCAAGAATCGGCTGCAATAGTAAGATCATTAATTGAAAAACATAAAATTGAGGCCATTGCCATCGGAAATGGTACTGCAAGCAGAGAGACTGAAAGTTTTGTAAAAAATGCACTGTCGAGCTTTGAAAAAGGAAAATCGGTGATGACAGTGGTGGTTTCTGAGCAAGGGGCATCGATTTACTCAGCTTCTGATATAGCTAGGGAAGAGTTTCCAAATAAAGATTTGACGGTAAGAGGAGCAGTTTCTATCGGAAGAAGATTGATGGATCCTTTGGCAGAATTGGTAAAAATCGATCCTAAATCTATAGGAGTAGGACAATATCAGCACGATGTGGACCAAAAAAACCTAAAAGAGTCCTTAGACGTGACCGTAGAATCTTGCGTTAACTTGGTAGGTGTAGAATTGAATACAGCGAGTAAACATTTGTTGAGTTATGTGTCGGGGATTGGACCTTCAATCGCCCAGAACATCATTGATTACAGAACTAAAAATGGTAAATTCAATAGTAGAAAAGAGCTAAAACTTGTACCTAGGCTCGGTGAAAAGGCATTTGAACAGGCAGCAGGATTTCTTCGGATTCATGGAGCAGAAAATCCGCTAGATAACTCTGCAGTTCACCCAGAAAGCTATCATTTGGTTGAAAAAATGGCCAAAAACCTGAACACCACTTTGAAACAATTGATTGAAAATCAGAATCTTCAAAAAAGTATTGACCCAAAACAATATGTTACCAAAGAAGTTGGATTGCCAACGCTCAATGACATTCTGAATGAACTCAAGAAGCCTGGTCGTGACCCAAGAGAACAACTGGAAAGCTTTGAGTTTGGAAATGTTAATGACATTAAGGATTTGACTACCAACATGGTTTTGCCAGGAATAGTGACCAACATAACCGCTTTCGGATGTTTTGTAGATATTGGCGTTCACCAAGATGGCCTAGTTCATTTATCTAATATGGCGAATAGATTCATAAAAGACCCCAACGAGGTGGTAAAAGTGCATCAAAAAGTCAAGGTGAAAGTTATAGAGGTGGATGTTCAAAGAAAAAGAATTGCTTTAAGCATGAAAGATGTTTAAATATCGCCTAAATCGCCCAAACCTTCTCTAAGTACATGAATGTTTGAACTTTCGGTAGCATCAACTACTGTGGACGGAATTACTCCACACCAACCAGCGTCTACTATCATGTCTACTTTGTGCTGATTTTGGTCAAAAAGTAATTCTATTTCATTCGGATACTCTACAATGTCGTCAATGTCGTCTTTCACCGAAGTTGTGATGATTGGATGACCCAATTTTTGAATAATCAGATTGGGAACCTTGTGGTCAGGTACTCTAATTCCGATAGTTTTTCTATTGGTTTGCAGAATCTTAGGCAAATCGCCTGTAGAAGGCATAATGAATGTAAAAGGCCCTGGAAGAAGCCTTTTCATAAGCCTAAAGGCCTCATTGGAGACTTTGGCGTAAGTTGAAATATCTCTTAAATCACTACAAACAATCGAGAATTTATTCTGACTTGGCTTTATGTTTTTGAGTTTACATAGTTTTTCTACTGCCTTCACATTGCTCGAATCACAACCCATGGAATAAACCGTATCGGTGGGATAAATAATTACCCCACCGTTTTTTAAACAGTTTACAATTTTGTCAATAACCCTATCATCGGGATTATCTGGAAACACCTCTACTAATTCAGCGGCCATTTATTTTGTTTTTTTCTTACCAGCTGAAGTTGTTGCAGGAGCTGGATTTTTAAGAGCTGGATAATTGAAAATTAAATTACAGAATGTTTTAACTCCTACGATAAAACCAGATTCATCTAAATAGAAGTCTGGTGTATGGTGTGGTGCTGCTTCACTAGATGATTTCTTTGGATCCATACCTCCTAAAAAGAAGAAAAATCCAGGTACTTTTTCTTGAAAATAGCTAAAATCTTCGGCTCCCATGGCTGTCGGAACTTCTTTCACCATACTTTTTCCGGCAGATTCGTACAAGGTCGGAATCATCATGTTGGTTAATTCTACATCATTAATAGTTACAGGATAACCGTTGACTATATCCACATCTACCTCACAACCAGCACCTTCACCAATACTTTTGGCTATGGCTGCTATTCTTTTATGTACCAATATCCTTTGCTCCCTTCCCAAAGTTCTGATAGTACCTATCATCTTTACCTCTTCCGGAATAATATTGTGTCTGATACCTCCATGAATAGCTCCTACAGTCACTACAGCAGGTGCCTCAGTAAGCTTTACACTTCTCGAAACAATAGTCTGGAGACCCATAACTATTTGCGAAGCAGTAACAATGGGGTCAATTCCTTCCCATGGATACGCCCCGTGTGTTTGTTTTCCTTTTATTTTAATGTTGAGTTCGTCTACTGCCGCCATAACCGGACCTGGTTTGTAAGCAATCATTCCAACAGGCGTTTGAGAATTGATATGTAATCCAAAAGCCACATCTACCTTAGGATTTTCCAAAACACCAGCCTTTATCATTCCATCCGCTCCAAAAGCTATGTTTTTATCTGTAACACCTTCTTCAGCTGGCTGAAAAACAAATTTTACAGTTCCAGCTATTTGGTCTTTCATTCCGGCCAAGACTGAAGCTGTACCCATCAAAATGGCCACGTGGCTATCGTGTCCACAAGCGTGCATAACACCTGTAGATTGCTCATTATAAGTCACTTTAACGTTAGACTTAAACGGAACATCCACTCTTTCGGTAACTGGCAAGCCATCCATATCTGCCCTCAATAGCATAACTGGACCGGGTTTTCCACCTTTAAGAACACCTACAACACCCGTAAAAGCTACGTTTTCTGTAACTTCGATGCCTAATGACCTTAGATGATCAGCAACAATTTTTGCCGTTCTAAATTCCTGATTTCCAAGCTCTGGATGTTCGTGAAAATCTCTTCGCCAAGCGATAACTTTTGGCTCAATTTCTTTGGCCTTCAACTCAATTATTTGTTTGATGTTGGTTTGAGCAACAGTTTGAACCTGAGTCAAGCCCAGTAATAAAGATAGGGTTAGGAGTTTTTTCATTATTTATAGTTTGTTTATTATTTCGTTTACTGCTTCCGGGCGATCTGTTGCCAAAATATCCACGCCTTGATCGATAAATGTTTTGTAATAGTCATTCCCTCTCGCAGCTGCTTTTTTGTCTAAATTGCCTAATACACCCAAGATACACATAATACCTTTCTTATGCAAAAATTCAACAAGTTCTGTTTTGGGTTCTCGGGTACCGATAAACGCCACCATGTTTTTGTCTGGAATGCCAGCTTCATGAAGACGCTCGTAATCAGATACTTGCATTATACTTACCGAAATAAGCAGATTCGGATTTAACCTATACACCTCAATAGCTTCATTGGCATTGTAGGTGATGATCAAGGCATAATTTTCTGCATCCAATTTATCTACCATTTCAACTACACTTTTGTAAGGAGTGGTTTTCTTGACATCGAGGGTAAAAATCACTTTATTCTTACCCCATTTGAGGGTATTTTCCAAAGTCGGGATTTTGAAATTGGTTACGTTACCAAAATTATCCTTTAATTTCAACTTTTGAACGGTTTCAAAGGTGTTATTTACAACCAAGTCTTTACCGGTTGAGGTCCTGTCAAGGGTTTTATCGTGCATCAAAACCATCACCGAATCTTTGGTCATTTCTATATCACACTCAATCAAACAGGGCATTTTTTTCGAAATGTAATCAAAAGATTCGAGGCAATTTTCTGGAAAACCTTTTAGTTCTCCCCCACCACGGTGAACCGAAACCATAGTTCTTTTAGATTTGTCATATTGAAAAAACTCAAAAATAGAATTTGGTGCAGCTGTATAATTTTTGTTTTTTTGAGAAACTTTGCAGGAAAACCCCGCTAACAACAACAAAATGAAACTTAACTTTTTTGTCATAACAATTGAAATGTAATTAAATATAGGCAACAAATTTAGCCAAATCAGGTTAAATTCCTCTCAAAAGCATATCAAATAACCAGGAATCCATTAAAATTTAAATCTTTAATGAATATTTTCTAGATATTTTTTTACATTCCGAAATAAATTCTTAATTTTGCACTCCAGAAAAATAGAGAATAAGAATTAATTAAATATTTCAGATGGCAAATCATAAGTCAGCATTAAAGAGAATTAGATCAAACGAAGCTAAGCGTTTAAGAAATCGTTACCAACATAAAACTACTAGAACAGCTATCAGAAAATTGAGAGCTTCTAAAGATGCAGTTGAGGCATCTGCATTGTTGAAAGCAGTTTCTTCAATGGTTGATAAATTGGCTCGTAAGAATGTAATTCACAAGAATAAGGCAGCTAACCTTAAGTCCTCATTGACTAAGCATGTAAATGCTTTGGCGGCTTAATTTTTAGAAAAATATTATTTTGAAGGCTGGCTTTTTTTGAGTCAGCCTTTTTTTGTTTAGTTTTATTCTAAAAAATAGAAGTATAAATGTCATACAACATAAAATCTGGCATAAAAGCTTGGGCCGAAGACGACCGCCCAAGAGAAAAACTACTAAATAAAGGCAAGCAAAGCCTTTCTGACGCCGAATTGATTGCAATATTAATAGGCATGGGGACGCGAGAAATGTCTGCCGTAGAATTGGCTAAATTAATTCTACAATCTACAGGAAATAATCTTAATGAACTCGCCAAATTGGGTGTAAAAGAATTGATGAAATTCAAAGGCATAGGTGAGGCAAAAGCTATCAGCATAGTGGCCGCCATGGAACTGGCACGACGCAGAAAAGACACAGACCCGCTAAAAAAAGATAGAATAAGGTACTCAAAAGAGGCCTATAACATTCTGAAACCCTATATGATGGATCTCGACCACGAGCAATTTTGGATGGTTTGCCTTAACAGGAATCAAGAAGTGGTCAAAATCATTCAAATAAGCACTGGAGGAGTAACTGGCACGATAGCTGACCCGAAAATTATATTCAAACATGCAGTAGAGCAGTTGTCAAGTTGTATAATTCTCAGCCACAATCATCCTAGTGGTAATCTCAACCCTAGTGAAGCAGATATAAAACTCACAAAACAACTTTGCGAGGGAGCACGATTGTTGGACATGACACTTTCAGACCATATTATTTTTTCAAATGACGGATATTTCAGCTTTGCCGACCAAAACATGCTTTAAATGAAAGAAATCATAGAGATTGGTTTATCTGAAATTCAGAAAATCCCGAATAGCATCATTATAGATATTAGAGAAAAGGAAGAATATCTGGAGCAAAACATTGGTGGAATAAACATACCAGCACACGAAATAACGACACGACTTATAGAAATTTCGAATAAAGAGAATCTTATAATTGTTTGTTCAAACGGCCTGAGAAGTAGTATTATGGCCAGAGTAATCCATAAAAAAATCCCAACCGCAAATGTATACCACCTGAGTGAAGGGATTTTTCAGTAAAAGTATATAAAATTACTTTCTTCCTATGCCTTTATAATCTCTATCGTTTTTCACCAACCATTTGCCTACTACAAATGCACCAGCAAGCAACACAACAAAAAACAAAATAGGTAACCAAGTGGGAAATTGATATCCAAACATATTATTCTTCTTTTTTTCTACAAATTTAGGACAAAAATATTTCTAAAGGAATACTTTGGAATAAAATTAAATTCAAAATAAGCTGTAAACAGCAAAGCCTGCCAAAACCACCACAATAACCCAAGCTACCAATTGGAGCAAAACAGGATAATTAAACCCACTAAAAATCTTTTTATTTCGGATACTTAGTAAAACGATGGCCAATCCAACTGGCAAAATAAATCCATTGATGTAACCAGCAAACAGCAATAAGTTCACGGGTTTTCCAAAAATCAATATGGCCAAAACAGATATAAGCACAAAAATCAAAGCAAAAATTTTATTTTTTTGCTCAAAAATCGGATGAAAATCTTTCAGAAAAGCCACGGAAGTATATGTAGCACCAATAACTGATGTAATTGAAGCTGCCCAAATCATAAGGCCAAAAAGTATCTTGCCAATACTGCCAAACGTTGCCATAAATACGGATGAAGTTGGATTATTGGCATCAATGCTAACGCCCGCAAGCACAATTGAAAGCGTACCTATGAACAAAAAATACCTCAAAACGCCTGTGAAAATAATGCCGATAGATGCACTTTTAGCGACCTCCCCAGAGTACTTCTCTCCTACCATTCCGGCATCCATAAGTCTCTGTGCACCAGCAAAAGTGATATAACCACCCACTGTGCCCCCAACCAGCGTAATAGTTGATTTTATGTCAAAAACTTCTGGTATTACACTAAATTCAACGAGTTTTGCGAAATCAACCTTCGCTTTTAGAAGCATTATTAGTATCAAAACCAACATCAGAATACCCAATATTCTAATGACATAATCTAGCTTTTCAAGGTTGTTTTTTGAGTAAAAAAGATAAAAAACTATCACAGCGGTTATGATAATGCCCCATTCGTTGGGAATGTCCAACATAGCATTTATGCCCATACCAGCTCCCGCAAAGTTTCCTATATTAAAAACTAATCCGCCAAATGCCACACAAACCGCCAAAAGGTTGCCTAAGTCGGGAAGTAAAATATTCCCCAACTGTTGAGCCTTTAGGTTAGAAAAGGTCAACGTTCGCCAAATTGTAACTTGTGCCACAACGTCAATTAGAATTGAGACAACTATGATGAATCCGAAATTATAAAGAAGTTTTTCCGTAAAAACAGTGGTCTGTGTTAAAAATCCAGGACCAATGGCGGAGGTGGCCATCAAAAAAGCTGCCGCAAATATCTCTTTTCCTGACTTTTTAAACATAAATGGCCGATTTTAAGCTTACAAAAATCAAATAAAACCAAAAAATGACAAATAAAAAATACGCCTTGTGATTAGTTTCTTAATAACTTATTTTTGTCTATAAAAATACATACCTTATCCATTAGAGATTTATGTATGAACATTTTTCATTCTATTTGTAACAAAAACCATTTAAGACAACATTTATGCGTCCTCTTTTAATAGCAGCTGGCTTAATTTTAGCCTTGATTTTAGGTAAAATTTTCTTCTTCAATGATAGCTCAGAACCAAAATCCGATAAACCAGGTGATAAAAAATCAGGCAATGCAGGTATGGGCGGTAAAGGCGGAGACGCGAAACCGATGAGGGTAACTACCACTGTTGTGGGCCTAGGTGATTCTCAAAAGACTGTATTTTCATCTGGTACTACCATTGCCAACGAAGAAGTGGAGGTTAAAAGTGAAATTTCAGGGAAAATTGTAAAACTAAGTATTCCAGAGGGCTCGGTAGTTCCTAAAGGTTACCTTATCGCAAAAATCAAAGACGACGATATTTTGGCTCAATTAAGAAAAGTAGAATTGGAGGAAAAATTAGCCGATCAAATAGAGGCCCGTCAGAAAAAACTGTTGGACATCAACGCTATAAGTAGAGAAGAATACGAGATTTCTCAAAACAGAGTTTTCACCTTGAAAGCAGATAAAGACTTATTAAAGGTTCAATTGGAAAGAACTGAGATCAGGGCTCCTTTTTCAGGAAAAGTTGGTTTAAAAAACATTTCATTGGGTGCTTATGTTACACCTGCAACTGTCATATCTACAATTGTACAGTTAAATCCTATAAAGTTAGATTTTACAGTTCCAGAAAAATATGTTTCTGAGGTTAAGCTTGGAAAAATAATTAAGTTTCAAACCGACGGTTCAAATAATGAGTATACGGCTAAGATTGTAGCTATTGATCCTAAAGTAGATGAAGCATTGAGAACCTTAAAAGTTCGTGCCATTTCACAAAATGGAGGTAATAATTTGATGCCAGGTATGTTTATAAAAGTTTTACTGAATTTGAGTACCTCACAGTCAATAATGATTCCTACCGAAATGGTAATACCGGTGGCTGATGGTAAAAAAGTGTTTGTTAAAAGAAATGGCAAAGCAGAAGAAGTTAGTATAATCACAGGATTAAGAGATGCCAATAACTTACAAGTTTTAAGTGGCCTGAATATTGGGGACTCACTGATAACTAGTGGATTAATGACAATAAAGGCAGGAAGTCCAGTATTTACAAAAAATAATTAATTATGTCAATATCAACCTTATCGATCAAAAGGCCAGTTTTGGCGATTGTAATGAACCTACTCATTCTATTGTTTGGGTTCATTGGTTATCAATATCTAGGTGTTAGGGAATATCCTTCTATTGACCCCCCAATTGTAAACGTTGGCACGAGCTACCCGGGTGCAAATGCGGATATCATAGAATCGCAGATCACCGAACCACTCGAAAAAGCACTAAACAGTGTTGAAGGAATTAGATCTGTGAGTTCGAGTTCAAACCAAGGAAATTCGAATATTACGATAGAATTCAACCTTGATGTGGACATGGAAAAAGCCACCAATGATGTTAGGGATAAAGTTTCGCAAGCTGCATTTATACTTCCAAGGGACTTAGATGGCTTGCCAACGGTAAGAAAAGCTGATGCCAATGCTGAAACTATACTCTCATTATCACTAAACAGCGACACAAGAAATATACTGGATGTTTCTGATTATGCTGAAAATGTGGTTTCCCCGCGATTAGAAACAATTGAAGGTGTCAGTGAGATACGTATTTGGGGTTTCAAAAGATACGCAATGCGTCTTTGGATGGACCCAAATAGATTGGCCTCGATGGGTGTAACCACACAAGATGTTAAGGCGGCTCTTGACCGAGAAAACGTTGAATTACCTTCTGGAAAGTTACAAGGTACAAATACTGAACTCGTCGTTAAAACAGTTGGACGATTTACAAATGCAGACGATTTTAACAACATGATTGTTAAAAACGTTGGAGATAGAATCATCAAGTTTAGAGACATTGGGTATGCAGAAATAGGTGCCGAAAACCTAGAAACTATCCTTCGATGGAATGGTGTACCTATGTGTGGTATTGCAGTTCAGCCCCAGCCAGGTGCTAATTACCTAGACATTGCTAAAGAAGTCTACAAAAGAAAGGCAGATATAGAAAAGACCTTACCGCCTGATATTAAGCTCGGTACAATTTTAGACTATACTACTTTCGTAAAACAATCTGTCGAAGAAGTAATAGAAACTTTGGCCATCGCTATCATTTTGGTGGTAATCATTATCTTCTTATTCTTTAGAGACTGGATTGTAGCCGTACGTCCTTTGATTGACATACCAGTTTCATTGGTGGGTACATTCTTTATTATGTACATTTTTGGTTTCTCCATAAACGTGCTAACACTATTGGCCATCGTATTGGCCACGGGTTTGGTTGTTGATGATGGTATTGTGGTTACAGAGAATATCTTCAAGAAAATTGAAGAGGGCATGAACCCTATAGAAGCCTCAGTAAAAGGTGCAAATGAGATTTTCTTTGCTGTTATTTCTACATCTATTACGCTAGCTGCGGTGTTCCTACCTGTAATTTTTATGGAAGGTTTTGTTGGAAAGCTTTTCAGAGAATTTGGTGTGGTACTCTCCAGTGCTGTATTGATTTCGGCATTTGTGTCACTCACATTGACGCCTATGCTAAACGCCTATTTGAACAGGAAGACCATTAAAAAGTCCAAGTTTTATAACATGACAGAGCCTTTCTTTGAAGGCATGGAGTCGAATTATAAAAGTAGCCTTTTGAACTTCTTAACCAAAAAATGGCTCGTAATGCCTATCATGGTGGTCATTTTTGGAATGGTTTACTTCTTCTGGGGTGAGTTAAAATCCGAACTGGCACCATTAGATGACAGAAGTGCTTTGCAAGTACAGTTCACCGGCCCAGAGGGCTCCTCTTACGACTACATGGATAAGTACATTCAGAAAGCCGGTAAAATGATGAAAGATTCTGTTCCTGAGCTGGCTGGAGTAATGACCATGACAGCACCATCATTTGGAGGTTCTGGGGCTGCTAACACTGGATTTAGTAGAATAGCTCTTTATCCAAAAAATGAGAGAACCAAATCACAGGCAGAGGTAGCCGAGACAGTTTCTAACCTACTTAAAAAATTACCTGATGCCAGAGCTTTTGTAAATCAACAACAAACAATTGCTGTAAACAAAAGAGGCGGATTACCAGTAGGTTATGTAATACAGGCACCAGACTTTGCTAAGCTAAGAGAATACCTTCCTAGATTCATGGAGGAAGTTCAGAAAAGCCCTGTTTTCACTACATCTGATGTTAACTTGAAATTCAGTAAGCCAGAGCTTTCAATCAAAATAGATAGAGAAAAATCGAAGAGTCTTGGAGTTGCTGTGGCCGATGTTGCCCAAACTATGCAGTTGGCTTTTGCTGGTCAAAGGTTTAGCTATTTTACGATGAACGGCAGGCAGTACCAAGTAATTGGACAGTTTGAGAGAAGCGACAGAAACGAACCTCTTGACTTGAAGAGCATGTATGTAAAAAACAGTCAGGGAGAGTTGGTGCAGCTTGATAATATCGTAAAAGTAGAAGAAAACAGCAGCCCACCTCAGTTGTATCATTATGACCGTTATATGAGTGCGACTGTTTCGGCAGGTTTGACTCCAGGCAAAACTATTGCAGACGGCATAAAAGCTATGGACGAAATTAGAGATAAATTGGGTGATGAGAAAATACGAACAGCTCTTACCGGTTCCTCAAGAGACTTTGCCGAAAGTTCATCTAATACACTATTCTCATTTGGACTTGCCCTCATATTGGTATTCTTGATTCTTGCTGCTCAGTTTGAAAGCTTCGTGGATCCATTAATTATCATGTTTACAGTACCTTTGGCCATCGCTGGTGCTGTTTTATCCCTATGGTTATTTGACCAGACTGTTAATATATTCAGCCAAATTGGAATGATTATGTTGATTGGCTTAGTGACCAAAAACGGTATCTTGATTGTGGAATTTGCAAATCAGTTACAAGAAAAAGGATATCCAAAAGCTAAGGCAGCAGTCGAAGCGGCCACCTTGCGTTTGAGACCAATTCTAATGACCACATTGGCAACCACCTTTGGTGCATTACCAATAGCATTGGCCTTGGGATCTGCTGGTTCAAGTAGACGTTCAATGGGTATAGTAGTTATTGGCGGTTTAGTTATGTCATTGATATTGACACTTTATGTTATTCCTGCCATGTACATTTATTTAAGCAAAAAGAAAAACTTTGAAAGAATGAAAGCCATCGAAGAAATGGCTGAAGTTTGATATAATTTATGAAAAAATCAATCGTAAAAGTACTATTTTTAGTTCTCGTTGGATACACCGCTTCGTCGCAAGGTTTATTAAAATTGACAGATGCTCAGAAATATGCCTTAGAAAACAATTTTAGTCTGAAAGTATCTGAAAAACAGGTAGAACTTGCTCAAAACCAGATATTCAAAGCCAACGCTGGAATGACGCCTACCATAGACTGGAATACAAGTTTTAACTCGACTTTCAACCAAGTTAATCAAAACTTCGTGGACGGTAGGGTTATCAATCGTTTCGGTAGATCTTTGTCTCCCGTTAGCAATTTAGCTCTAGCGTATACACTCTATGATGGTCGAAGAATGCAAACCGCTTACGAAAGACTAAAAACCCAGGGTCAGCAGTCAAAAATACAGCAGCAATTGGCTATTCAAAATACCTTGAGTAACGTTATGCAGATTTATTTCGATATTCAAAGGCTGCAAAACACTGAGGAATATCTAAATGAGATAATAAAATACTACGAAGAAAGGCTCAAAATCACTGAAGAAAGATGGCAAATTGGTAGAGGCTCAAAATTGGACTACTTGCAGTCCAAAGCTGACTTAAGTACGCAATTGACAAATCTAACCAACAACAGTAATCAACTAAAAAACGCCAAAATTAGCCTAAACGGTGTACTAGGAAGGGACCCAAAAATAGATTTTGAGGTTGAAAAAGATCAGATTGCAAGTCCAATGTACGATTTGTCATTTCTAATAGATCAGGCCAAGTTGCAGAATCCAGAATTTTTAAATTTGAAAAAAACGGAAGAGATAAACCTTCTAAACCAAAAAGAAGCGAGCTCATTCAAGAAGCCAAGAATTAACTTGAATAGCTCGTTCGGATACAATTTTAACTCAAACAATGCAGGTTTGATAACTTTCAACCAATCTGTTGGATTAAATGCAGGTGTTTCGGCCACTTGGAGAATTTTTGATGGTCAGCTGATCAATAGGAACATTCAGTCATCCAAAATCAATGGAGAAATAATCCAAGCCCAAAAGGCCGATTTACTCAATAGGATTGAAAATCAACTTACTACCTCCTATTTTCAATACGAAACCGACAAAAAACTTCTTGAGTTAGAGAAAGAAAACAAAGAAATAGCGGCAGAAAACCTTTCTATTTCATTAGAAAAATTCAAGCTAGGTTCATCAACTATTTTAGAAATAAATGATGCCCAAACCCGCTACAATACAGTTTTGAATCGATTGGTAAGTGCTCAGTTCAATGTTAAAATATCTCAACTTGAACTGTTGACCATTAGCGGTCAGTTAATGAAATAATCAAGAATTTACGACATCGTAAATGGCTTTAGCGAATTCTATTGCATTAGGCGTATCACTATGAATACAAATAGTATCACACTGAAGTTCGATTAACCTACCATCTAAAGTATTAATAGCAGACCCATTCACGAGTGAGTGGGTCTGTTTTTTTATGTCTTCTATATCTGATTTTAAAGCATTTGGCAAACTCCTATTTGCTAATGAACCATCGGACTGGTATGACCTATCTGCAAAACACTCTGCATAAGTTTTTAATCCCTTTTTTTGGGCTTCAGAGATGCTTACACTACCAGACAAACCAAATAGAATTAGGTCATTATCAAACTCATAAACGGCTTCGGCAATTGCTCGGGCATATTCCGTGTTTTTTGCAGACATATTATACAAAGCACCATGAGGCTTCACATGATTCATCTTTATTCCTTTCGCTTTCAATACTTTATCAATAATAAGTAACTGAGCACTTACTAGTTCCTTAACCTCAGCGAAAGATAATTCCATTTCGTTTCTTCCGAAATTTGGTTTATCATCAAAACCAGGATGAGCTCCAATATTTAAATCATATTTGTGGGCATTTTCTATGGTCCTCTCCATAATCTCTTGACTTCCAGCATGAAACCCACAGGCAATATTGACTGAATTAATGAAAGCCATTAGTGCCTCATCATGCCCTGAAAAGAGAAAATCGAGTGATTCCCCCATATCGCAGTTTATATCAATTTTCCTTTTCACGAAGCTTTAGAGATTTTTGGATTAAGTCAATAGTTTTTTTGGTTTGAAGCATGATTTCAACGGCATTTTCATAGCTAATCCTCTCAAATTCAATTTTAGTCTGTGAACCTAGCTGTGATAATTTAGAAATATCATTTTCTATAACAAAGCCTAATTTAGGATATCCGCCACTCACTTGTGCATCAGCCATCAATATGATCAATTGTCCATCAGGAAGCAGCTGAATGGTACCTTTGGTGACTGAGGCTGATACCAATTCCTTATTTTGATTCAGATGCAATGGCTCGCCACTTAGTCTATAACCCATTCTGTTTGAATCTTTTGAAATAAGAAACTCGGAGTTTAGCAAATGATGGACCGAATCCTCAGTCAACTGATCAAACTCAAAACTTGGCACGAACTTGATTCGTTTTTCTGTGTAATCAGGAGCAAAATCTACTCCATAATTAGTTTGAGTGATAGTCGACTGGACTTTACTTTTCAGCTTTATTTTTCCCGAAAAAGTAGGATAATTCAGCTGAGAATTAGTTGATTTTGAATTCAGCCAATCTAAACTTTCAAAACCACCTTTTACTCCGAAATATAATCTTTCACCCTTAATTTTATTCCTAAAAACTATTATGTCCCCGGGCTGAACCCCGTACATTTTATTATTTCGAATCAAACTCGAATTCAAGCTAGCGTTGAATTCTGCACCCGTTATGGCAAAATAACAGGATTCCTCAAATTCAATTTGTGGCCCGGGAAAATGAATTTCTATTGCGGCCTCGTTTTCATTATTACCTAATATAAAGTTTAACAATCTAAAACTTAAACTGTCCATTACCCCACCAATATTCACTCCCATGGATTGATAACCTATCCTTCCTTGGTCTTGAAATGAACTTAAAATACCCTTCTTTAGAATTTTCATTTTTTCTTCAAATAGGTTTAAGTTTTACTTTATCACCAATAGTTAGATAGCTTAAATGTTCTAAATCGAACAATTCCAAGTCCGTTGTTCCGATTATTTGCCAGCCGCCCGGGCTCTCTGATGGATAAATACCTGTTTGAAAACCACCGATACCCACGCTTCCTTTGGCCACTTTTAATCGAGGAGAACTCCTTCTTGGCACAAATAGCCGCTCGTCCATTCCCAACAAATAAGGAAAACCTGGTAAAAAACCAACCATAGCAACCGTATAAATCGAGCTAGAATGCACATTAATTACCTCATCAATAGACAATTGACAATAATTGGAAACAAACGACAAATCTACACCTGCATATTTCACGGGAATCTCTTTGGCCAATTCATTTCCAATGTTTGTAGGATTTTCAGTGAAGGAATATTTCGATAACCAATCATCAAAAAAAGTCACTAAAGAATTCTGCGAAAAGTAAAAACTGACGTCAACAAAGATGCTAAGGGAATTATAAGAAGGTACGATTTCGAGTAACCATGGCCAATTTTGAGTTTCTAATGCATTTTTCAAACACAGAACTTCATGATGCGACTCCAAACCTATTTCTTTATTCAAAAAAACGCTAATAGCTTTTTCTGATAAAATAGATAGTGTGAAGATATTTTGCATCGTTATTTCAGTAATTTTAGAGCCTCTTGGGCTGTTTTCACTGGCAAATGACAAGATTTGTCAACACAGACATAAATATTAATCTCTTTCGGATTGCCCATCCTTCCTTCAAATTCTGGAAGAATTGACGGTTTGTCCGCTCCAAAATAAATAACGTTAGGATTAAAATAGCTCATTTGAATTTCTGATACTATTTCTCGATGGCCTTGACCAAAAACCGTAATTTCGACTGGACTTGTCGACATTAACAAACCGACATCCGTCCAGTTACTTAACCATTGCGGATCTTTAAGAGACAAAGGCTTTATTTTTGAAAAAATACTTTTTGCTAGCTCAGAATATGCTGAATTATTTAGAAACCGGCCTAAAAAATAGAGATTTTTAATCATCATAGAGTTGGAGGCTGGAATCACATTATCAAAGATTTCCTTTTTTCGAGCAATTAATTTTTCTCCTTCAATATCCGTGAAATAAAACAATAATTCCTCTGGATCGAAAAAATTTGCCAAGGTATACTTCAAAAGGCTGTCGGCCTTAAAAAGCCACTTTTCTTCAAAACTGACTTGATAATATTGAATAAAAGCTTCAATTATGGCTGCATAATCATCTAGAAACGCTGGTATTTTCTTTACATCGTATTGATGCCAAAGCCCAAAAGCCTGAGCTCCGTCCACATTCCTGAATTCTGAAATCAGATACCTTTCAATAAATCGGATATTGTTCTCTATTAAATCCAGACCTACTCCAAATGTTTTATAGGCTTCAATAAGACCAGTAAGCATCAATCCATTCCAACCACAAATTATTTTATTGTCCAAGCCAGGTCTAATTCTTGCCTTTCTATAATTCTCTAATTTTTTATGACAAGCTAATAAAAACTCCCAGTTCTTAGGTAAGGCTTCCAAATGCAAAACGTTGTTGCCATGTTCCCAATTACCTTCTTGTGAGAATTCATAGCTCTGCTGAAATTCCTCAGAGTCTCTGCTCAATACCTCCGTAATTTCTTCACTTGTCCAAACATAATATTTGCCTTCTTCGCCCTCAGAATCAGCATCAAGGGCTGCATAAAAACCTCCCAACTCTGAAGTCATTTCGGTTTTTAGCCAGTTAATACTCAATTCTACCGCCCATTTATAGAGTTCAAAACTTTCGGTAAAAGCTTTTTTCGAACTAAAAAAAAGAAAAGTTTTGGTATATAAACTTAATAATTGGCCATTGTCATAAAGCATTTTTTCGAAGTGTGGAATTTTCCACCTTTCGTCCGTGGAGTATCTGGTCCAACCTCCGGCCAAATGGTCATAAATCCCTCCCAAAGCAATCCTATCCAATGTGTTTTGTAGTTGAACTATTGTTTCAGCATTATTCAATTGATAAGACAAATTCAAGACTAAATTCCAAACACTGGGCATCGGAAACTTCGGGGCTCGGTTCATTCCACCTAACTCTCTATCAAAGTCTTTCGATAGTTTTTGTTCTATATGATTCAGTTCTTCAGAATCGTAACGAAAAGCGGTTTGGTCATTTCCAAACAAATATTTTTCTGAGTCTTTGTTATTCAAACTTTGAGCAAAACCTTCTGCTGATTCTTCTAAGGCCTCTCGTTTTTCTTTGAAAGACTCTTGAATACCGTATAGGAGATTTATCCAGTTTTTTTTCGGAAAATAGGTACCTCCATAGAAAGGCTTTGTATTTGGCATTAAAAATACATTCAGCGGCCAACCACCTCTAAGCCCCATATTCTGAAGGGCTTCCATATAAATACCGTCGATATCAGGTCTTTCCTCTCTATCGACTTTTATATTTACAAAAAAGGTATTCATAACTTTAGCTACTTCATCATTTTCAAATGATTCATGCTCCATAACATGGCACCAATGACAAGCCGAGTAACCGATGCTAAGAATTATTACTTTATCTTCATCCAAAGCCTTTTGTAAGGCTTCTTGGCCCCAAGGATGCCAATCAACCGGATTGTTTTTATGCTGGAGAAGGTATGGACTCGTTTCCTTTGCTAAATGGTTCATTGAGCTATAATTATTTTCTTCGAAATTACGGAGTTGTCATCTTGAATACTCACGATGATTTCAGAGGTATTAAAATCTGAAACATTTATTAATTTATCAAAAACCTGTTCTTTGGACTCAACTTCTTCATTGTAAAGTGATTTACCAAGGATATCCGTAATTTTCAATCTAAACTTTGTAGCCGATTTTAACCCCAATTGTATTCTTATTTGATCAGATGTTGGGTTCGGAAAGCAACTTAAGTCTGTAAAGTTTATATTTGGCTCTGTACCGGTCGGAAGCGAAAGATCAAATTGACAAAGAAAAACTTCAAAACCTTTAAGCGTAATTTCTTTGTTAAAATTCCCATAATTAACCAATACTTTCACCTCTTCAGTTTCAGATTTGGCGTTCGGATTATGGGCCACCACCAACAATTTATTATCTTTAAAAACCCCTCTCCAAATCGGTTTCTTGGTTTCGTTGTATTCTCTTGCAGATATTGTCTCTATGAGTTTATAATCACCTTCAAACATGTTTTTAAACTTCGACAGTCTATACAAACCCTTCGTAAAGTACTCATAATTTGACATATCATTTTCAGTTATGGTTGGATCCTCCCACAACCATAAGCCTTTGGCACCGGCAAAAAACGGAAAAATAGCCATGGATTCTGCCATCCATGGTTTTATATTTTTTAGCACAAATTCTTTGTTGAAACTGTATTTTCCCCATACAAAAACCATTTGATCTTTGGAGGTCCAGGCCCTATTGGCTTCAATTTGAAACAATAAATACGACAAATACTCACCCGCAAAAGGATGTGGATAGTCGTAATAAAAATATGCTGAGGGAGTCATGAAAGTCTGGGTGTTGTAAGCTAAACCACCCACCTGGTTCTTATCAAAATCGTAACATACATAGTTTACCGCAGATTTATCTGTTTTCCAAGCATCCCAAGACCTTCCCTGAATATTTATGAATGTATTGAGAATGGGGGCATCAGAATAGGAACTAATATTTTGAGCGGTAATTTTCCCCTTATCCAGCATATACTGCATGGCTTTCCCGTACAAATCCTGAATTCCACGTTTGTATTGTTCAATAAACTGTTGATTGGATAAATTCCTAATTTGTTGGGGAACCACGCTTGAATTCTTCAAAACCAAAATTGAGTCGTCCGACTTTAGCTGTGTTTCCACATCAAAAACATAAATATCTGCCGCGATTCTATCTTTACCATTCGTTTCTCCGATTATTCTTGTGATTTCTGTGTCCCAATATCTCTGATATACGCTAAAATCGTTGTTAAAAGGTGATTTGTGTGTCATCCAAGGTTGACCAGGATTGGAATATGCAACGCTATATTGTATAAACGCCCTATTTTTCTCGGGAATGAGGTGAATCAAATTTGGATTGGAAAGATGGGTAAAGCCTCGCTTAAACATGAGCTCAGTACTTACAAATCTCGAGGGACCGCCATAGACTATTTTAAACGGCAAATCAAACTCTGGAAACTGCAACCAATTGATTCCATTGCCCGGTTGAGAGGGTTTAAAGTCGAAATCCAGTGTTTGTGGGCAGGCCTGAGAAAAGGCGGAAATTGAAAAAAGACTAAAAATAAATATATAAAATTGCCTATTAATATATCCTAAATATTTCTTTCCTAAATTTGTAGGCATTCTAATTCGTTTTATTACAAAATTAATTCAAAAAAAATGAAAAAAGTTTTAATAATCGCAATTGTTGTTTTCATTTCTTTAGCTTGTAAGGAAGACAAAGTAGAACCCACCAACCTAAGTCAATCGGAATTACTATCTTTAAATAGCTGGCAATTAAGTAGATACATTAACACAAGTGGCAAAACATTAAGCAATTCTGAACTGAACATTTCTGCCGTGGCATTGTATGGTCTACAGTTTGAATTCAGAGCCGATAAAGAGACCAGAGCCGTTGATAAAATCACAAAAACCATACTCAATAGAGGCACCTGGGATTTAATATCAGGAGAAACAGTATTAGACATAAACATCACCAGTTTCAAAGGCCAATTTAAGATAGTTACGCTCTCTAAAGGTAAATTAACTTTACAAGCGAGTACCGGAAACTTCCTTTCTGGGGTGGGCTCTGAAATAAACATGGAATTTACAGAGTCAAAAAACTGAGTTCTTATCCGATAAAAAACGTTAGCCCGAAAATCATAATGAGCCTCAATACTGATCATATTAAACTGATATTTGGCCTAAAACTTAAACAATTACGCCAAGAAAAGGGATTTTCTTTGCAGGACCTGTCGAACATGTCGGGTCTGTCGATGTCGTATATCAACGAAATAGAAAAAGGCAAAAAATACCCCAAAACAGACAAAATATCGGCATTAGCAGAGGCACTGGGAATAGAATATGATAGTTTGGTTTCGCTAAAGTTGAACAAAAAGCTACAGCCAATCTCCAACTTACTAAAGTCAAATTTCCTAACCGAAATACCGTTTGATTTTTTTGGAATTGACCCTGCCAACCTATTAGAAATGCTCTCTGACGCACCTACTAAGCTGAGTGCTTTTATAAATACCATCATAAAAATTGGTAAAAGCTATAGTATGAGTGTAGAGCAGTTCTATTTCGCAGTACTCCGCTCCTACCAAGAAATGCATAACAATTACTTTCCAGAACTTGAGCAAATAGCTGAGGATTTCTTGAAAAATAATAAAATTGCAGAGGATACTGTTGTTGACGAATTCTACTTATCCAACTTACTATCAGACAAATACGGAATAATCATTGAATTCTTTGACGAGAAAGATTACCCGATTTTGGGTTCAATAAGATCTGTTTTTGTTCCAAAATCAAAAAAACTCCTTATAAATAAAAGAATATCTTCTGATCAAAGGGCATTTACCCTTGCTAGAGAGTTGGGCTTTATTCACATGAATCTAAAGATGAGACCAATGACCTCATCTTGGATTCAAGTAAATTCTTTTGAGGAGGTCTTCAATAATTTTCAAGCTTCTTATTTCGCTGGGGCCATTTTGATTAAGAAAGATCCACTGGTTCAAAGTTTAAAACAACTTTTTTCTCAAGAAAAATTCTCAGAGAAAAAACTAATCGAGATAATCCAGAAATTTCAAACGACGCCAGAGACTCTACTACACAGAATTTTCAGCATTCTGCCTGATTGTTTTGATATTGACAAGTTATTTTTCCTCAGATTCGAGGCTCCAGTAGGCTCAAAAGACTACTTTTTAACAAAAGAGCTTCATCTTTCGAAACTACATGACCCTCAGGAGAGCAAAAACGAAAATTACTGTCGACGCTGGGTATCTTTAAAAATACTGGATGATTTATCGTCTTTGCAAAAAAACAAAAAGGAGGATTTAATTGTACAGGCTCAAGTATCTGACTACGAAGATGCTGGTAATCAATACTTTGTAATTTCAATCGCAAGACCCCTAAATATTCTAGAAAGCACCAACGTAAGTGTAAGCATTGGTTTTGAAATTTCTCCAGAAGTAAGTCAAAAAATTGCATTCCTCAACGACAGCAAAGTAAAACACCAAAAGGTTAATCAAACGTGCGAGAAATGCTCAATTTTCGACTGTAAAGAACGTGTTGCCGCACCAACCATTCTTCAGAAGAAAAGACAAATCAAGCTGATGAAAGAAGCAATTGCCAACCTCAACTAAATCTTAGATTTCTTCAGCTTCGACAAGTTTGACCTCAGGAACCATAGAAGTTAGCAAACGCTCAATGCCTGATTTTAAGGTAATAGTGGCAGAAGGACAACCACTGCATGACCCTTGCAAATAAACCTTGACAAGGCCAGATTCCTCGTCAAACGATGAAAAATTGATTGCCCCACCGTCAGATTCAACTGCCGGGCGAACGTACTGATCAAGTGTAGCTTTTATTTTGGCAACGATTGTAGAATCATTGGCATCAACGATCAAAGTGTTTGAATCAATTGTTTTTTGGGCAAAAACAGAGTTGTTTTCATCAAAAAATATCTTTAAGAATTTTTTGAGGTCGAAAAGACACTCTTCCCATTCAATATCTGAGTCTTTGGTGATGGTTATAAAGTTGGAAGATAAAAATACTCTTTGCACAAAATGAAATTGGAAAATATCAGAGGCCAAAGGAGATGCCTTTGCTTCATCCAAGGTAGAGGCCATGTCTGGATAGTCAAAAGACAAACCTTCGGGTACAATTTCAAAATTTAGCACAAACTTCATTGAGTTAGGATTGGGACTCAATTCAGTGTAAATCATCGTATTTCTCTTCAACATGTTTATTCTTTTTTACTAACCTTTAAAACACCAGTTTGATAGATTAAGTTTGATTTTTAGGCATAAAAAAAGAGGCTGAGCCTCTTTTTAATGAATTTCTTTTCGGAAATTAAGCTTCCACTGGTGCTGGAAGCACGTGAACGAAAGATTTGCCGTCGCGACCTTTCTTGAAAGTCACTAAGCCATCTGTCAAAGCAAACAAAGTATGATCACGACCTAAGCCAACATTTTGACCTGGGTTGTGCTTTGTTCCACGCTGACGAACGATGATGTTACCAGCAATAGCTGACTGACCACCATACAATTTCACGCCTAAACGCTTGCTTTCTGATTCACGACCGTTTCTAGAACTACCGACTCCTTTCTTATGTGCCATCGTCTTTTAATGTTTTAAATATTAATTAATTAAGCTGCAATTATTTCGTCAATCTGAATCTTTGTCAACGACTGACGGTGTCCATTTTGCTTCTGATAACCTTTACGTCTTTTTTTCTTGAAAACGATGACTTTCTCACCTTTCAAGTGTTCAATGATTGTGCATTTTACGGTTGCACCTGCCACGGTTGGAGCTCCTACTGAAACTGCACCGCCATTATCAACAAGGAGCACCTTGTCAAAAACAAGCTCAGCGTTCGTTTCTCCCGCCAAACGGTGGGTATAAATGAAACGACCCTTTTCAACTTTAAACTGCTGGCCTGCTATCTCTACGATTGCGTACATCTTAGCTAAATTTAAATGATAATAAAAAAATTGGAGTGCAAAATTAAGATTTTATTTCTAATAAACAAACTGAAACGCAAATAAAACCCTCATTTCACTGCAAAAAACTTACTTTTCCCAATTTTCAAAAATGATTTCGCTTATCTTCTCGCATCCAGCATCCGAAAAATGCATATCGTCAAAAAAGTATTTACTGTCCTTAGGCAAAAGTTTTGCCAAATCAATCATCTGTATTTGTGACTCGGTGCATACCTGACGAAGCGTTTGGTTATAAGGCTCGAGCTTTTGACTATACTGCAGCCCACTAAAAATATAAACCTGATATTTCGCCAAATCTAACCCGGTGGTTGGGTCGATACCTTCACCAAAAAGTAGAGGTTGCGTCAAAAAAACTGGCTTTACATTATTGGATTTGCAAATATTTATGATTTCCAGAATCCTTTTTTTGTAGCCCTCCTGGGCATTTTTATGCTTCTTGAGAATCTCATCCATCTCATTTTGAGGCAGAGATTTCAACTCCTTTTGAGACTCTAAATGCCACTCAGCATTGTCCTTAACCCCTAATTTAAAGGCCTGATAACTTCTGTAAAATGAATGCAGTAAATTAACAAGTCTAGAATATTCTTCAATTTGAAGTACGAAGTACTCCATGTTTTTTTCAACTAACTTACTGTCAAAACTATTTCCGCCGTTGTCAGTAGTGGCCAAATCGTTAATTCCAATCAAAAAAAAGGCATAATCGGGTTTCAACTGAGCTAGGTAGCCATTTAACAATGAAATATGACCAACAGTAGAATGTCCGTTTAGTCCGGCATTATTGACCAAAAAATTGGGTCCCAGTTTCTGTGAAAGCAAATAGGGCCAATGTTTTTTATCATCTATGTAGAAACATTCAGTTGTACTGCCACCAACAAAAAGCATTTTGGTCCTTTTAGAACTTAAATCCCACTCCTCGCCTCTAAAACCTATAGAATTTTTAGTATGAACCGCATTTTTTGAAATCTTGGTGAATTTTTCGTTTGGCAGATTATATTGTTGATTTTTGGGTAAAACGATGTTGTTGCCTTTAAGTCTTACAGGCACTGGCGAGAAAAAACGAAGGAATATCTCTAAACCAATACCTACAATTATCAAAACATAAAGTAAGTAGGTTAATTTAGAGAAAATATTTTTAAGCATTGAGATTCTGTTTGAAAACCAGTAGAATATTAACTAAGCAAAGTAAAGTTTCCGAAAATTTAAAACCTTAGAAAACCTTCACAAAGATAGCAAATGGAGTCCGTTATTTCTAAAAACCGATAATTTGAACGGACGACATTCAAAAAAACTAAGTCAAAACAGAAATATGTAGTAATTTTGAGGGGATTTTTATTTTTTGAGAAAGCAACGGGCTTCAAATATTCTTTATGATTTCGAAAACCAAACTTGTGGTATTTACCCTACTCTATATTTGCTTGGGGACAATTTTTATACATTGCGTTTACTTAAAGGACTGGAATCACTCCATTTTTGAGATTAGTTTTAACTTTGGCGACGTTGTAGAAAACATTATCAAACACAACAAATTTGAAGGCCGATATGCCGACAATATTTCGATTGAATTCAGGGCTCATCGCCTTCCTGCTATTCCTTATTTTATAGCATATTTGAGCAAGATATTTGGTACGGAGAAAATATTGTTTGTCACACTTCTTAAAAACCTGGTTCTCTCCCTTTTCTGGATTCCTGTTTTACATGAAGGTATTAACAAACGAAACATCAGGCCACTGCACAAAATAATTTTGGCGGTTTTTCTTTTGAGTTTCCCTCAGATTTTTCTTCATGGATTACAAATCGATTTAGAAGAATCTTATATCATTCCGATACTGGCCTACTATTGGTTTTTGGTGATTAATGATAAACCATTTACAAAATGGCAGAAGGTTTATTTCGTAGTCTTACCATCTCTTCTGTTTTTCTCGAAAAATACATTTCTTTATATTATACCTATTTTATCCACCATTATACTTCTTACCGATATAAAAAAGGCCAAGCTAATTTTTGTAAGTATTTTATTATTAGGCATTTCGACATATTCACTTGCAAGCTTTAATTTAAAGAACTCCGGAAGATTCACTTTGAAATATTCTTTGGAGTGGTTTAATATTTATAAAGGAAACAACGAACTTACAGCTAATTTTTACCCCAAATACTCTTTGGATATTTTAGACTATTTTGACTACTACAAAATACCAGAAAGCGTGAAGACGGAATGGGAATTTAATGAGTTTTTTAAGGAAAAAACGGTTAAATATTATGAGGGAAATCTGGACAAAATCATAGCATTTCTACCTACAAAAATTTTGACAATTTGGTTTGATATAAGGCCGAACGGGATATTTCCACAAAATGAAGACAGCCATTATTCACCAATAAAAATTCTCGGCATGGCTTACATGCTGATTTTCAGAACATTGCAGTGGTTTTGTTTGATTAATTTATTTCTAAAACTTTTTGGCAAAAAAAGAAAGAAATACGCTTCCTTAAGCCTAAAGTATATCAGTCTGATTGGTCTTTACTTTATTCCATACACCATTGCATTCGGATTTGAACGCCATTTGTTGCCTGTCATCATACCAACTATTTTAACTTTGATTGCGATTTTAGAGAAAAAAACAAACCTAAGTGGTTCAAAATAATTTCTTAACCTCTTGGTCGAATAAACTACAAACTTTGTTGGTTTCAAAGCGTTCTAATACAAGTTTTCTGCCATTTTGAGCGATTTCTTTCGCCTTCTCGGCATTTTTCAATAGGTCGATGATGGCATATGAAATAGAATCATCGTTAAATTCAATTACAATTCCGGCCTCAGATTCTTTTATTTCATTAGAAAGTCCTGTCTCGGTAGAAACCACTACTGGAATTTGATAAACCAATGCCTCCAAAACAGCAATAGAAAAACCTTCTGAGTACGAAGGCAATGCGAATACCTTCGATGAAAGTAAAAGATCGGTTTTGGCTTGTCCGTTAACAGTACCGATATATTTTATTGAATTCTCAAGCTTATTTTTCAGTATAAAATCCTGAACAAAATCTAACATACCAAAGTCAGGGCCAGCAATAATCAGTTCAGCATCAGGAACTTGAAGCAAAACTTTTTTAAATGCAGGTAAAAGTAAATCTAAACCTTTTTTTTGATGCAACCGACTTAAGAACAACACTCTTTTACCTTCATCGGGTCTATTGTTTGGAATTTCGGGAATATCGATTCCGTTCGGAATAATCCGAATGTTAAGGGATTTAGCTCCCATGTAGTCTTCCACTTCGTTTAATTCACCATGATGAAGAACATGAATCATTTTAACTTTTTTGAGGAAGTTCTTTTGAAAACTGAAGGTAAAAAGGGCTCTTTTGAGTCGATTCCCCATAAATGTATAAGGATGAGCACAACCGTGAACAGTAACTATGCTTTTTTGATGTAGTCCGAGTAAGTGAGCCGCCAAAAGGGTAAAATTCCAAAGGCCATGAAGGTGAATTACATCAAAACCCTGTTTATTCTCTTTGAGAATTTTCCAGAGCTCAACTGAAAAAAGTGGAAAAAATCTCGTCAACAAATGGGGTTGAACACTTATAAATTGCACTCCCTCAATATCCTTATAGCGTTTATGACCAGGCATATCCATGGTTATAACGGTGGCTTTGTCCCCATTCTCAACTTGAAATTTTGCCAAATCATAAACCACTTTTGAGGCACCTCCGTTTTCCCAAGTGTATGACAATATGTGTACAAAATGCATAATTACGCTTGTTGATATATTTTTTGAAAGCCACTAATAATTCGTTTTGCCACCAACTCGACCTTGAACTGCTCAATAATTTCTAGGGAGTTTTTCTTCATAGATTCCCTCCTATCTACATTTATAACGAAATTTATCATGCATTCTTTCAGTTCATTTTGGTTGTTAGCCTCAAATACAAAGCCATTGCCTGCGACCAAATCATCTTTACATCCACAGGCATTTGAAACAATTACCCCTAGGCCACAAATCATGGCTTCGTTGACCACTAAACCCCATGGTTCAGACTTACTAGGAAGCACCAAACAATCAGATTTGCTGAAATACTTCGGAACTGTTTGCCAATGCACCGCATCGAATTTGTAAATATCTTGATCTCCTTTTGATATCTCCAGTTTTATTTGTTCATCCAAAGTACCATTACCCAATATAATCAAACCCCAATCTTTAGCCTCGGCTATAGATTGTTTTATTTCTTGAAAAGCTCTTATGAGTATTGGAATATTCTTTACCCCGATAATTCTACCGACAAAAATAAAATTATGAGATGTTTTAACCTCTCCTGCCAGAAACTTTTCTATTCGGGCCGTTTCATAAATTTCTCGAATTTTTTTGTCATCTACTACAGCACCTTTCTCCTCAATAAACTGACTTTCATTCGCTCCGAGATTCAACAAATACTCCTTTGAGGTCTTCCCAAAAACGATGAAACCATCGGCCATTTTTACAAGCGTCTTTTTCACTAACTCCTTGATAAAAGACCTTTGATGATCGAATGAGGTAGATTCATTGGAGATTATGATTTTTTTTCCTAAAAAAAATGAAAAAATTATTGACAAAGTTAGAGACAAATCACCTGCCCAACCCGTTACGTTTACCACATCAGGATTATAGTTCTTAATAAACCTCAAAACGGCCAAAACTTTCTTCACAGAAGGAATATTCTCGATGAAATCATCAAAAAGTAAGTGATAATTGTAAGCATAATTCACCTCTGAACTGGCCATGTTTTTCCGAGAAATATCATTCTTTGCTATTTGCAAAACGCATATTTCCATATCTCTAGCCTTGTTTTGCTCAATAGCTTCAAACAAAACCGATTTATAATGTGTCCAGAGAATATTATGAATTATTAATATCTTCATACTTTACAAAAGTAGTTTCTTCTGATAATGTTTGCTTTTGTTTGTTGGAATTTTGAGACTTCAAAAACGGCACTTCTACCAAAAAATGACTAAAATAGGCAAATACAATGGTGATTAATGCTCCTACCAAAATATAAAATGAATGCTGTGGAAGTTGATTTTGATTATACTTTGAAATCATTCCAGAAACGAAAACCAAAATAGGAAAATGAGTAATATACAAGGTATAGGAGAAATCACCAAAAAACTTGAAACGCTCTATATACCTTAAATTGAATTGCTTCTGATTTAAAAACAGTAAAATAGCTATTACACTAGTAAAGAGAAGGGCAATTTTGAAATCATAGAAATTCTGATCTATTGAAATAAAATTTAGTAGGATAAACCCAAAGATCACCACGCCAATAAAAATCATCAAACTAACTTTTATTCGCTCTGCATATACCTCTGCCAACAAAACACCTAACCACCAGCACATTAGGCCTCCAAAAACTTCGATGGAGAGTTGTTCTGACCACCAAGTGCTGTAATTAGAAAAATAGAATAGAACAATCAACAAAACTGTAGAGAGAACGATATTCTTCCTTGAAAACAGTAAAAAGAATGGATAGAGTAAATAAAACCAGGATTCCAACTTTAGCGACCAAGTGGGTCCGTTAGTTCCAAAAACGGGTACATACTGATGAAAAAGGAAAAATACATTGCCAATATAAGTAGATAAACTGTGTGAACTGTTGCCTATTGTCGTATTGATACCTGCATTGATCGTTTGGGCTGAGTAAATGGTATAACCTAAAGAACGTCCAACAAAATCGAGAACCGCAGTTAAAACCAAAGCAAACAAAAATGGTGGATATATTCTTCGCACTCTTTTCAAATAAAAATGCCCAAAATTAATCTTTTGGTCGCCGTTCTTCTGGAATTTCCTCACAAAACCGTTGTGAATGACGAAGCCCGACAAAACAAAAAATAACAAGACAGCTTCATGACCGTATTTAAATAAAGTAAAAAAATACATTTCAATTTTTTCGAATATCGAGTAAGCCTGCGTATGTTTTAAAAAACCTTCCGAGTAGCCCTCCCAAAGTAACCATCGAGCGTGGCCAATCATTACGTATATGGCCGCCATACCCCGAAGACCGTCTAAAAACTTAATATTCATCAAAGGTTATTATAGTGGTTTGATTTTTTCGACAAAATTTGCCTTTAAATCAAAAACTGGAATTAAGATAAACTCTCGTTTTGCGAGAATTTGTTTCGCAAAGATAGAAAAACTTATTGATTTTGCCTTTTGGCAAATTTGACAAATAAAATCATTTATCCCTCTACAAAAGGCCTCATTTAGATGTAGATAAGTGTATTTCTGAAAAAATGGTTGTATTTTTGATTTTTAAGTAAATTTATAAACCATAGAAAGTCCTCTAAAACCTTTCCAATGAGCATTACGGCAGTCATTCTCACGTATAATGAAGAAATACACATAGAAAGGTGCATAAAATCTCTGCAACCTATATGCGACCGGATATGCATTGTTGATTCCTTTTCCAACGACCGAACACTTGAAATCTGCCGAAACCTTGGAGTAGATGTTTACCAAAATAAATGGGAAAACAATCATTCAAAACAAATGAACTGGGCCATAGACAACTGCGACATTACATCAATGTGGACCATGAGAATGGATGCGGATGAATATATTTTACCAGAGCTTCAGGCCGAAATCATAGAAAAAATACCCACTCTAAAACCAGAGATTTCCGGAATAGAACTTAAAAGACGAGTCTATTTTAAAGGAAAATGGATCAAAAATGGAGGTTTTTACCCTATAAAGTTGATAAGACTCTGGAAAACTGGCAAAGGCTACAGCGAGGAGAGATTCATGGATGAGCACATCGTAGTCAACTCTGGTGAAATTGTGTGTTTTGAAAACGATATGGTGGATGAAAACTTAAATGATATCAATTGGTGGACCGTTAAGCACCTCAACTATGCCAGACGAGAGGCGGTTGACTTTTTGTCGAACAAATATGACTTAGGAGTTAACACTGAGAAAGAGGTAAATATCACGAAACAAGCCGAAAGAAAAAGAAAGCTAAAAGATAATTTTTATTACAAACTGCCTTACGGCCTGAGACCTTTAATGTACTTTACTGGTCGATTTGTGTTTCAGTTAGGTATTCTAGACGGATTAAAAGGCTGGATTTTTCATTTTTTACAGGCCTTTTGGTACAGAATTTTGGTAGACATCAATATTTACGAAATAGAGAAGGCAACGAATAAAAAACCAGAGGAAATAGAGAAATATATTTCGGAGAAATGGAAAATTAAGCTTTAACCTATTTCCGAACAAACCTGACCAATAAGATATACATACCCAGTCGGGTGTAATCTATCACAACTCCAGCCACGAAATTGGCCACAAAATAGTATATAAAGGCATAAGCTATAAACTCAGTGCCCATGCTTTCAGGATTCCTGATTTCTCGCCATGCTATTTTTACTAAATAGAAAAACATCACAGAGTAAAAAATAAATATAAAAATGCCGTAAGAATCAAGAACCTCCATGTGTGGTACATCCACATACAAACTCTGGTAGCCATTCCCAAAAAGTACATATCTTACTTTACCTTTTTCTAAATTCTTTTCAAAACGTTCAAAAACCTTACCTACAAGCATAATTCTTGTATTGGCAGAATCATCGCCTTTAACTTTGGCCTTTTTACCCCCTTCGTTGCCAGCCAACGAGTTCAAAATGTTATTAAACCTGTAGGTCGTATACTTTGTAATTGGAGTAATAAAATCAGAATCCTTATCTAACGAAGAAATACCTTTTACTATTCCCAAAGTTAGGGCAAGTAGAACATACCACTTTGAAAATAAGAACTTTATGGTTGAACCTATTTGCCTCAGACTGTAATTAAAATAAAAAAACAAACTCAAAAATATAAAGGCTGACAAAATTGCAAGCATGGTTTGCGTTAGAAACAATACCACAAAAAGCAGTAAAATGGTCAACAAAGGAATAATGAAACCAATCTTAAATCTTTGGTGGTATTTTAACACTAAAACACTAGCTACCAAACCATAAAATGCCCCTCGGGAGTTAATATGAGGGTTTCCGCCGGTGGCACCTTTTTCGTCAAGAGCTATGGATGCCCTTTGACCAAACTGGTAAAGAGGATTGGTGAAAGTAAAATATATAAGCGAAACAGCCCCTAGAATAGAAAGAAAAATTACGAAATAAAAGAAGGTTTCGTTGAGCGATTCCCTTCTGAGAAAAAGTGTCGCAAAAAACAGAATAAAAATAAGAATGAAGTTCAAAAACTCCCTTGTGCCGTTTACAGCAGTGTATCTATCCCTAAGTAGAAAATAAGAAAAACCTATCAAAATAAAAATAGATAACATCGTGATGCCCACCTTGTTGGGCATATCGAATGTCCTTAAATCCTTAAAAAGAAAGGAAAGAACATATGGAAAAAAAAGTAGAAAAATAGCAAAAAAAGTATTCGCTGGTGCGAGCTTAATACCATCACGAAGGAAATAAATAAACGGTAAGCCTGCCAAAAAAGTGGCAACGGCCAGGCCATCTCTATTTGCTAAAAACTTATTAAGTAGATACTTCATTCAATAAAATTTCACAAAAATACAATGAAATATCTTGACATAGACGTTTTGCTGAGCAAATATGCCTTTAAAAAAGGAAAATTGTGTGGACTATATAATTTATTTGACTTCTATCTGAAAGTCAATATTGATGTCATCACTGCCTGGAGCAGCAGTACCATCTTTGGATTTTTTACCATTAATCGGTGGCTGATGTCTTAATTGTATCTTCAAAGAACCTGCGGCCGCTGATTTTGAAGTGAATTTGCCCATTAACCCAATAGGCAGCAGATTCACATCTTTATCTGCATAAGTATATGTTCCAATAGTAGTACTTGAAGGGGTGATTACTACCAAATGCTCATCCCCTTCTTCTTTTACCTCTTCTGTAATATTCAAGGCGGGGGTTTTACTTTCATCCAAAAATTCAACACTTAGGTCATAGCTTGTGTTTGGCTTTAAGTTTATTTTCTCCACTGTAGGAGCCATACCACCGTCACCATCTAGGTCTTTATAAGCGAATGACCTGGTTTCATTTCCATTCTTAAAATTGAGCTTTACAGTAGTAATTAACTCATTCTCCTCACCTATTTCGTCTTCTTTTTTACAAGCCGACAAACCTAATACAACGCTCAAAACGAAAATACCTAAATTTTTCATTGAAATAAAATTATTGATTAAATGCAACTATGTTGCAAATATAATAACAATTTAGAAAATGATATTCGTTCTTACCGAAAAATTTCTTCCGATTTCGTCAGAAAAGTATCTAAAACGATTGAGATAGTCGCGATAGACGGTATTCAAAATGTTTTTACATTCTAGGCTTACTTTGAAAGAATTCGTTTTTTTTAACTTAAAATCCTTCGACAGCATTACATCAAACAGATTATAGCCCTCCGGAGCAGCCATATAATCTCCGTTTATAAGATTCAAAAATGAAGAATCTGAGGCCTTCTCAAAAATAGATGCCTGTGGAGTACGATTTTGTTTAAAAACCAATCGATGATTTAAGGTTATTTCATTAACCCAAAAGTCATTAAACCTATAGGTCAGGTTGGTTTCAGACCTATTTGCTGGCATAAAAATCAAGGGTTGATTTCGATTTAGATCATCGGCCCAGAGTAAAGAAAGCTGATTTGAAATAGTAAATCTCTGAAATTTAGACCATGTATTTGAAATATCAAAACCAGCAAACCGTGCATCGGTTTGGGTATATTTAAACTCAGGAAACGCACCACGAATAGTCAATATGGAATTACCAGTTGGTGCCAAGAATATGTAATTATTCAAATGGTTAAAGTAAGCCAAAACCTCAAGCTGATAGAATTTACTAGTGAAATTTAATACAAAAGAGTTTTCTAAAACCTTTTCAGTCTTTAAGCTCAATTCTCCGACCTCATAGGCCGCAGAACCATGATGTACCCCATCGCTGTACAATTCGCTCACCACCGGTGGCTTCCAGGCCGTGGCAAAATTATACCCAAGTTTTAGCCTATTATTAAAATTCCTGCTGACACTGAATGTATTGGTAATGCTTTGATTATTAAATTCATCTCTTGTAACCTGTGTTTGGAGTCTTTTTAGATAAAAAACATCGAGATATCTTTTGTCCCATCGTATTCCCGCCTCAAGCTCAAAATCCCCTTTAACATATCGCTCAATCCAAAAAGCTCCCATCGTAAAATTGGTATAATTCGGAATCAAAACATTTGATTTTTGCGGTTCTCGAATATTTCCTGTTGAGATATTATATTGATAAAGACCATTTAGGCCAATATTTCCTGCAATATTTTTAAAAAAAGGTTTGTGGTTAAACAACACCTCCAAAGTATTTGTGTTTATTTTAAAAATCTGAGCGGTATTTCTATCTCCCCTTAAAGCGTCAACCTCAGCCCTAAAGTTATATTGCTGACCAAAGGTAATCTGCAGGCTTTGATTATTTCGAAGCTGTTGATTCAATTTTAGCTTCAATAAACTATGCTGAATATCTTGATAAGGTTTATTAATTTTATAAGTAAATTCCTCTGGCGTGTAAATATCTAAAGGTTTATCTCGTCCAATTGCTTGGGCCAAATCCGTTGTGTTCCCGATATGCGAACCAGAGAAAATGCCGATTTTTGAGTTAAACTGACTAAAAAACACATTTAAGTCTGTCCGCCTTCTTGAATATTTAGCTCCGATAGAAAAATTGAATTCTTGAGAACCGGTGTTGGCCAACTTATAATTCGGAGTTGCAACATCGCCGCCTTTCTTCGTACTGGCTTGTAGCCTCCAATCCAAACCTTTTATTTTATGGGTACTACTCTCTACAATTGCCGAAAGTCCATTTTGCCAGCCATTTGACATAGAATACTGGTTTATTTCGGTCTGAATTCTATCTAAATGTTTGAGCTCATTGGGTTCTATAATAATTACTCCACCAATGGCATCCGGGCCA
This sequence comes from Lacihabitans soyangensis, assembly GCF_024343775.1. Lineage (GTDB taxonomy): Bacteria > Bacteroidota > Bacteroidia > Cytophagales > Spirosomataceae > Leadbetterella > Leadbetterella soyangensis. Next base: position 68,123 of record NZ_RJUF01000174.1, read on the forward strand.
TAACGTACACTTTTTGCTCCCTTTATCACCGTGATTTGTTTGGCCAAAAACGGATCTATCTCAGGTGCGTGCTCATTTCCCCACTGCTGAGCCTCATGTCTAATGCCATTATTTATGGTCAAAATACGATTAGAATGCATGCCATGAATAACTGGCTTTCCTATAGAAGAACCTGTTTGAATAATCGAAACGCCTGAAATCGAGTTAAGTATGGTGGCCAAATTTTGACCTGTTAGCTTTTTAAGCTGTTCGACATCTAGTTGTTTCTCATTCCCAGACACACTTTCAATTCTTTTGGCTGAAATATTTATGCCATCTAAATGAATCTCTGATTCGTTCAGTTTGAAGTTATGTGTATTTTCATGAATAAGGTTTACCTCCAGTTTTTGGGCATCATACCCCAAAATCCTGATGTTCATTTCATATTTACCCTCACAAACATTCTCAATCTTGTAGTCTCCATTTTTGTCGGAAAAAGTGGCTTTTTTTTGTGCACTTATCTCTATCAGAGCCCCGACTATGGGCTCACGAGTTTGCTTATCCGTGACTTTGCCCACCACGAAACAATTACAATTAACCTCTTGAGCTTGAAGTAATTGAAACGAAAAAATAAAATTCAGAATCAAGAAATTCTTGATGTAAAATCCTTTTTGCAACATGATTGCAAAAGTAACAAAAAAGCCCTGAATATGTGCTATTCAGGGCTTTTTTATGATAAAATCGTCGACTATTGAATTTTGGCTAAGTGACCATCATATATTTTCTTGAATTTTTCGGAAAGTGGTTTATCATATTGCTCTGCAGCCGAATAAAGCATTTGAATGGTACGCATATTGGACTGGATAAACTGCTGAATATTCCCATCACCCCATTGTCTATTTCCAGGAGTTTTGTTTTGCTCAATGAAATAGTTCAATTCTTGATCAGCTCTATTTACCATCAATTCAGCAATTTTCTTGGCTTTTTCAGGCTTACCTATTTCGTAATAAAATATTGGATAGTTGCTCACCAATTGGTCGTAAGGAACGGTATTGTCTGGCATTAATTCAAGTGACTTATCCAAAAACTTCTCCGCTTCCTCTTTTTTACCTTCTCTAACCAACTCGTCCACCAACCTCAAAAACGCAAACCTAGCTGTCACCATTGGCACTTTTAGATAGGTTTCTGAATCATAATAAACATTCGGATTATTAAGATTTCTCCAGGCCATTTTGTTGGTAAGCCTATCTTTCATGATGTCAGTGTTCACAAAACCATCTCTTGCACCAGCCACTTTGAAAGGCATAAGTCTGTAGGCATATCCTTCAAGTTGACAATACTCCTTAAGATTCATATATGAAGATGGTGATAATGTACCCGAAAAATATATTGGTCTTTTCCAATTGTTCTGAGCTATGATGTCTAACACTAGAAGGTCGTTTTTCAGAATATCTCTCTCACCAAAATTCCACTCAATTCTGTCTTTCACCAAAGCCTTGTATTTTTCAGGAACGAAGTTAGCCCTTGCGATTTCTTCCGAATTCTGATCCATATAGAAATTTGGAGAAGGCAATACGCTTATCATTTCACCAGAACTAACTTGCATTTGTATCGCAGGATCGTTCTTTTTTACCAAATTCAAATATTCTTTAAGGTTAATGCCCGCTTGAATCTGTGGATTTGGATTTTTTACATAAGGAATCTGGTCGTTGATACCCTTGTAATAATTTTCACTATTCATCGAAATCGGCAAAGCTTCAGATTCATAAGTTTTGCGTTTCATTTGGTCTATATACCAATCAGTACCCAAAAGACTCAAATTACATACTCTCACGTCAGTTCTAAATCCTTCTACCTCCTGAACATACCATAGTGGGAAGGTATCGTTATCGCCACCAGTAAATAGTATGGCGTTCTTTTCACAAGAATTCAAAAGGTTTTTGGCAAAATCTATCTGGTGGTATCTGTCTGACCTATCGTGACCTGGCCAAGCTTCTTTAGCCATAATTACCGGAATAGCAAGCCCAAGAACCGTGGCAATTCCCGCTTTAGCCGAAAGGTTTTTGATAAATTTCAACACATACTCGGCCAGACCCATTACTCCTATTCCTACCCAAATAGCAAAGAAATAAAACGAACCCACATAAATGTAATCACGCTCACGAGGCTCAACGGGTGGAGAATTGAGGTAAATAACCAGACCTAAACCCGTAAAGAAGAACAACAGGAACATTACAATAGCATCCTTACCTCTTTTAAGATACATAAAGAAAAAGCCCAGAATACCCAATATCAGTGGAAGTCCATAATAATTTGTACGGCCTTTATTATTTGCAAATGATGCAGGAAGCTCCGACTTAGTTTCAAAAATATTTGTACCAGCTACATCCGAAATATCAGAAGCTCTACCCCAGAAATTCCAAATAAAATACCTCCAATACATGTGTCCAAACTGGTGGCTGAACATAAACTTGAGATTATCGAAAAGTCCGGGACGTTGACCTTCGGCCAGATTTAGTTTACTCCTGTATAGGCTGATGTGAGCAGGATCCTGACTCCAAACACGTGGAAGCAACATTTTACCGTTGTTATCCCAAACGTACTCAGGGTTATAATCGTAAGCCTCATATTTATCTTTTCCAACTTTATAATTTGGCTCACCTTTTTTTATTTCGTTCAATTGAGCGGTGTATATCGGTCCATAAAGCAATGGTCTAGAACCATACTGCTCTCTTTTTAGATAATACGTAAAGTTTAGTACATCACTCGGGTTATTTTCGTTGATTGGCGGATTATAATTTGACCTAATTAAGGCGATAGTATAAGTTGAATATCCTATCAGAACAAAAGCAAATGATAACAAAATGGTGTTGGCGATAGCCTTGCCTTGCTTTTGGGTGTAATGAATTCCGTAAGCCAAAGATGCTATGAGCACGATAATGAAGAAAATCATACCAGATGCGAACGGCAAACCAAATGAATTAACGAATAGCTTATCGAATGAGAAACTCAAGGTTGGTAAACCGGTAATTAAACCTACCATTATCACACCCAAAACTACTAAACCTGTTGAGAAAGCTATAAATCCTCCTTTGAAAGATACTTTATCGGTATTTTTAAAGTAAAACAAAATAGCAAGAGCTGGAATAGTTACCAAGTTTAATAAGTGAACTCCAATGGACAAACCCACCAAATAAGCAACAAATAGCAGCCATTTATTTTGTGCAGCAGGATTTTCGATCAATTCCCATCTGAATGCAGCCCAAACAACTATCGCCGTAAAAAACGACGACATGCCGTAAACCTCTGCCTCAACAGCTGAAAACCAGAAAGACTCCGAAAAATTATAAACCAACGAGCCTACCAAAGCCGCACCAAGAACTAAAATGGTCTCTGGAGTGGTGATATTGTCAGCATTTTTGCCCACCATTTTTCTTCCAATCAAGGAAATGGTCCAGAACATAAAGAGTATGGTAAAAGCACTTGCCAAAACTGATACCATGTTGACCATTAAAGCGACCTTGGTTACATCCGAACCAGCGAACATTGACGCAATGCGGCCGATTAGCAAGAAAAACGGTGCACCTGCTGGGTGAGGAACCTGCAATTTATAAGCACAGGCTATGAATTCACCGCAATCCCAGAAACTGGCCGTGGGCTCAACAGTTAGCGTGAATGTAATCAACGAAATCGCAAAAACGAGCCATCCGCCAATATTGTTTAAATTTTTAAAATTCATAAGTGATTAATATTCAATTGATTAATTTTATATATTAGGACTTTTTTCTAATTTATTTTCAAAATAACAAAATTCAAGCCAATAAAAGGATAATAATTATTATAAATAAAGTTAAATTTTGAGTTGTGTTCCCAAATTTATAGTTCGGTCTATCTTGTCCACAATACTCTTAAAATCATCTGCTTTTGCAACAAAATCTAAATTATTGACATCAATCTCAATCAATTTTCCGTGCTGATATTGTTTTGTGAAACCTTCGTACAACTTATTTAGACTGATTAGGTAATTGGGGTCTATATTTTGTTCAAAATCTCGGTTTCTCTTTTTTATCTGTGAAGTTAGCTTGTCAATATCGGCTTTTAGGTAAATCATCAAATCAGGTGGAGAAATGGCTTTCATAATGGTATTGAATAACCCTCTGTATGTTGTGTAATCAGTTTCATTCATTTGTCCGTTCTCGTAGAGATTTTGGGCAAAAATATAAGCATCCTCATAAATAGTTCTGTCTTGAATTATGGTTTTCTCTTGTTGATTGATGATTTTCAGAACTTGTTCAAACCGTGAATTCAGAAAAAATATCTGTAAATGGAAAGACCACTTGGGCATATCAGAGTAAAAAGGTGCAAGATAAGGATTACCATCAACCGCCTCATAATAAACCTCCCAGCCATAATGATCTGCGAGTTTTTCAGCCAATGTAGTTTTACCAGCTCCGATATTGCCAGTGATAGCTATATGCATTTTAATCGTTTAAGTTTCTGCAAAAATAACATAAAATGGGAACTTTTTCACCAAATAACATAAGTTTGAGGCTGTCTATTCAAGTTTTTTTGCGTTCTTTGAATAGAAGAAAAATAAATATCCTACCTTTGATTAGCGAAAAAAAATTGAATCAATTTCATCAGAATTAAAATGACAAAACCATTAATATTAGTAACCAACGACGACGGCATAACTTCCAAAGGCATAAAAGTATTAATAGAGGAAATGTCGAAAATAGGCGAAGTGTACGTAATGGCTCCTGATAGCCCTAATTCGGGTATGGGTCATGCCATAACTGTGGATTCAACTATACATATTAAAAAATCGCCTATTTTTGGAGAGGTAGAGTCTTTTGAATGTTCTGGCACACCAGCCGACTGTGTTAAATTAGCCAAACATGAGTTTCTGAAAGGTCGAAAGATAGACCTATTGGTAAGTGGAATTAATCACGGTCTGAACTCTTCTATATCGGTCATTTATTCAGGAACAATGTCAGCTGCCATCGAAGGTGCTATTGAAGGTATTCCTGCCATTGGTTTTTCCTTGGACGACTTCCACTATGATGCTGATTTTGAACATACAAGACCATACCTTGGGCAAATTGCTAACTTTGTTTTGAAAAATGGCCTAACTAAAGGAACAGCACTAAACGTCAATTTCCCGAACCAGAAAAAAGGTGAAATAAAAGGCATAAAAGTCTGTCGTCAAACCAACGGTTATTGGCAGGAGGAATTTGACTCTAGAAAAGACCCACATGGTAGGCCATATTACTGGATGGGAGGTTATTTTGTAAACCGAGAGCCTGAGGCATTAGATACCGATTTATGGGCTTTGGAGAACAATTACATCTCTATTGTACCTTGTCAATATGATTTAACGAACTATGCTGCCTTAGATTCATTGACGAAAGGAGGAATAGAATCCTGACTAAATACCTTTCAGTCGAGCTACTTTTAGTAAACCTGCAATCGAAATAGAATCGGTAATTTGGTTGTTCATTACCAATTCAACCGCTTCTTTTAACGTTACTTTCTTGATTTTCAAGTCTTCTGTCTCTTCAGGTGATGCCTCGTCCTGTGTTAAGTTTTCGGCAAGAAAAATAAAACCCACCTCGTTGCAAACGGAGTTAGAGGTATGAATTCTTGAAATCATCGTCCAATTCTTAGCCAATAAGCCTGTTTCTTCAAGCAGCTCACGTTTAGCAGCGGCTAAAACGTCCTCACCTAACGGACATCCTCCTTCAGGAATTTCCCAAGAATATTCTTCCAAAGGAAAACGAAACTGTCCTACCAAATAAGTATTGCCCTCAGCATCAACAGGAACAACACCCACTGCAATGTTCTTGAAATTTACTTGTCCATAAATTCCCTCACCTCCAGAAGGATTTAAAACCTCGTGGTGCTGAACTTCAATCCAAGGATTAGAATACTGGATAGTGGTGGAAAGTTTCTTCCAAGTATTTTTATGTTTTTCCATTCTTTAGGAAATAAAAAACGAGGAATTGGGGCTCAATTCCTCGTTTAGGTTTTAATTCTCAACAGTACACTTCACAAACTCTTCTTGACCTGCAACAGTAATGTCAGACCCAAAAAGTGAAATTTCGACACTTTTCTCAGAAAGATTTTTGATGATTACGCCTTCTTTTCCAATGCCAATTTCAAGAAGATTATCTTTCAAACCAATTCTAAATGTCAATGATTGCCAATTATCAGGTAAAATTGGGTTTAAATGAAGTTTGGTATTTTTCACCCTCATGCCACCAAAACCTTTTACTACAGACATCCAAGTGCCTGCCATAGAGGTGATATGAAGCCCGTCTTCGGTATCATTGTTGTAATCGTCTAGGTCCAATCTTGCCGTGCGAACATACATTTCGTAAGCTTTTTCGATTTTATCCAATTTACAGGCCAAAATAGTATGCACACAAGGTGATAGAGATGATTCATGAACAGTCATTGGTTCGTAAAAGTCAAAATTTCTTCTTTGCGTATCCATATCGAAGTCGTCTTCGAAGAAATATAGCCCTTGTAAAACATCGGCTTGTTTGATGAAACAAGAACGCAGAATTCTATCCCAAGACCAATTTTGGTTAATTGGTCTATGTTGCACGATGTCGTCAACACTTAAGAGTTCTTTGTCTAAGAAACCATCTTGTTGTAGAAAAACCTGCCTCTCCTGGTCATAAGGAAAATGCATTTTCTCTATTATATCCTTCCACCTATCCGTTTCTTCTTTTTCCTGAAAATGCAATTCAGACTTAACTTTTACATAGTCTTCAGCATTTTCTTTTACCTTCTCAATGGCCTCCAGCGTGTATTTTAGAGTCCAAACGGCTATATAATTGGTATACCAGTTATTGTTTACGTTATTTTCATACTCATTGGGCCCGGTGACGCCCAACATTACAAATTTGTCCAAGTTTTGCGACCAAGTGATTCGTTGCGACCAAAATCTTGATATAGAAATCAGAACCTCTAAGCCGAACTCATTGAGATACGACTCATCACCAGTATAATTGATGTAATCGTGAATGGCATAGGCAATGGCACCATTTCTGTGAATTTCTTCAAATGTAATCTCCCATTCATTGTGACACTCTTCCCCATTCATGGTTACCATCGGGTATAAGGCAGCTCCTTTGGAAAAACCCAATTTTTGACCATTCAAAATGGCTTTTTGCAAGTGATTGTGTCTGTACACCAACAGATTACGGGCGACAGAATGGTCTGCTGCAGACAAATAGAAAGGTATACAATAAGCCTCTGTATCCCAGTAAGTTACACCACCGTATTTTTCACCAGTAAAACCTTTAGGACCTATATTTAGACGGGCGTCTTGACCAGTATAGGTTTGTAAAAGATGAAAAATATTGAATCTTATACCCTGCTGGGCCGACTCGTCTCCTTCAATTTTGATATCACAATTCTCCCATTTTGCTTTCCAAGCTGCACGTTGAAGTGTTTGCATTTTGAGACCAACAACAGCATCCAAAGATTTGGTACATTCTGATACCAAATAATCTGGGAAGAAATTGTTAGAGTTGTGAAGTGCAACTTTTTTCAAAACTCTGACAGATTGCATGGCTTTTGCTTCAATTTCGAAGGTCAAACCCACATATTTTTCGCTTTGAACAGGTTCAAACGAAATTTCTTGTTTCTGGCCAGCCAAACAAATCTCTAGGTCCATTCCCGTGGCAACATCGAACTGTTCAACACCAAACTTATTTCCTTTGGTCTTAACATGCAAAAATGCCCTATTGGATGCGGAACTTTTTGAGATTTCATCCCAAAAATATTCATTGTAGTTGGAATCTCTATTTTGTACGTTACCGTCTAGATAAGGAGTTATTTTAATTTTTCCATCAAAATTTACTGGAATAATTTCATACTCGATGTGGCCAATTTCGTCATGCGTAATACTGCAAAATCTAATGCTTTCTATACGAATTTCTTTACCATTTTGAAGACGAACTTTACAAAAACGCATTAAATGGCCATGCTGCATATGTAATTCACGGTAAAACTCTAGAATTTCACACTTGGCTAAATCAACCATTTCACCATCAATTTCAACATCAATACCTATCCAATTGATGGAATTAATTACCTTGGCAAAATAATTGGGATAGCCGTTTTTCCACCAGCCAACACGAGTTTTATCAGGAAACCATACCCCAGCCACATAGTTCCCTTGTAGTGTTTTACCAGAATATCTTTCTTCAAAATTGCCCCTTTGGCCCATTTTACCATTACCGAGACTCATCAAACTCTCTGTAATCTCATTAAATTCCGCATGAAATCCGCTCTCAACTACCCTCCACTCATCATGCTTGATGTAATTTTTCATTTCTGTTTATGTTCGTTTTTAAAGTATTTTCGTAATTATTTCGCTTGGACTCATTTCATTCAGTCCTTTCGTGATTAAATCAGCATTGTGCAAGACCTCTTCACTTCCAATGCCAACAGCCAACATATTCGCTGCTTTGGCGGCTTGAACTCCCGCATAAGCATCTTCAAAGACTACGCAAGCATCATTTTCTACTCCCAATGCTTCCGCACCTTTGAGAAACACCTCAGGATCTGGTTTACTTCTTGACACATGATTCCCGTCAATAATCGCATCAAAAAGAACAAGAATTCCGGTTTTTTCTAATATTAAACTTGCATTTTTGGAAGCTGAACCCAAGGCAATCTTTATTCCTATAGACCTTGATTCTTTTAGAAATGTTTCAACACCGGGTAATATATCATTGACAGTCATTTGATTAACCAATTCGAGATACCAATCGTTTTTGATTTTGGCATATTTCTCTTTTTCTTCCTGGCTCAGACTAACTCCGCCGTGTTTTAAAATGGCATCAAGCGAATCCATCCTACTTATACCTTTGAGGGTTTCGTTGAATTCTTCATCAATATCAAATCCAAGTTGGTTAGCTAATCTTTTCCAAGCTTTGTAATGAAATACAGCTGTGTCTACAAGTACACCATCCAAATCAAACAAAAAAGCCTTAATCATTATTTCTTACTTTGGTTTATTTCTAGAATCATTACCCCTTTTGCGGGTATTTTTAAATTTGATATGTCTGCAATATTGACATCATCAATAATATTTTTCGCAGACTTTGATCCTTTCAAAATCTCTTCAAATCTACTGGTATCAATATTTTTTTCGGATTTTGATGTATTGGAAACCACCATTATGATTTGTTTCTCAGTATGTCTAAAATACACATAGACAGCATCTTGAGGCACAAACTGCATAAATTTACCGTTGGCAATGGCGTCGGAACTTTTTCTAAAATTCGCTAATTTCTTTACGAACTCGAAAGCTTCATTCTCCTTCTCATTTCTGCCTGATTTTTCAAACTTATTAACTTCGTCCTCTTTCCATCCACCCGGAAAATCTCTACGTACCTCAGCATCTGAAGGATTTTTAAAGTTCTTCATCAGAATTTCTGTTCCGTAATAAAAATGCGGAATACCTCTTAATGTCATCAACCACGCAATTCCCATTTTGTATTTTTCAAAATCCTCACCAATCACCGAGAAAAACCTATGGTGGTCATGATTTTCAAGAAAGTTAACATTTTTGCTTGGATCTGCATAGGCCAAATCTTGAGCCAATACTGAATATAACCTGCTCACACCATCATTCCATCCAAAATCATGATTTAATGCTTCAAAAATGGCCTCTTCCACCACAAAATCTAAAGCCCCTGGCAAATTACTTTTGAAAGGAATCGCCAAATTATTCTTGGTAAAATATGCTTGGCTGATAACTGTATTGACCGCCGATTCCCCAAAAATATGTATTTTAGGATATTCGGTAAGCAAAGCCTGATTACATTTATTCATAAAGTACAAATCATTATAGATATAGGTATCTATTCGCCAAGCGTCAAGGTCAAAAGTTTCGACCGACCAAAGAGCATGTTGTATCAGAAAATTGGCAACGAATGGATTGTTTTGATTCAAATCTGGCAAAAATGAAGTAAACCAGCCATTTCTAACTTCTTTGGTATCCTTGGCCGAGGCATGGATATCAAATAACGGTTGATCTTTATAGGTGGTATTGGTGTATTTATCCCATTGGTTGAGCCAATCCTTAGAAGGCATATCTTTTAAAAACCAATGATTTATGCCAACATGGTTATAAACAGCATCTTGCACCAATTTTATACCCTTTTTGTGAGCTTCATTGGAGAGTTTCTTGTATGCCTCGTTCCCTCCCAATCTTTTATCCACATTATAATGTTCAGTAAAACCGTAGCCGTGATATGCACTTCTCATGGCACCACCTTCGTCGGTAAGATATTGATTATTTTCAATCACAGGTGTCATCCAAATTGCCGTTACACCGAGTTCTTTTAAATAGTCCAGATGTTGTGTAACCCCTTGTAAATCACCTCCATGACGAAAAAACGGATTTTTTCTATCATGATTAGGATCTGCCATGTCAGCAAATTTATCGTTAGAATAATCTCCATTGGCGAATCGATCAGGCATCAATAAATAGATAAAATCGGCCTGAGAAAGTCCTCGTGGTTGGGCTGATTTGGCTTTAAGTTCATACGAAAAACTGGTTCCGTTGCAACTAAACTGAAGGTTGCCGGCCTTGGTGTTTTTGGCAATTTCCAAATCCACAAACAAATAATTGGGATTTTCAACCGTATGTACTTTTTTAAGTTTTACTCCTGCGTGAGGCTTAAGAGAAAGTTTGTTAGATTGAAGATTTTTCCCATAAATCAATATCTGTAAGTTAGGATTTTTCATTCCTACAAACCAATTGGTGGGATTTACCTTTGTTATTTCGGCCTTTTGTGCCTGTACTGTAAAAACACAGCAAAGTAGTATTATTCCAAGATAATACAAATTGGTTAAACATTTCTTCATCAGGTTAATAGTATTTTTTTTACAAAATAAAGCATTATGAGGCTTTATTCATAAAAAAAACATATTTACCTTTGAAATTATACTTTAACCTAAAATGAAGTTTTTATCTTCAATTCTCATTGTTTTAATGCCTATTATGAGTATTGCCCAAAATCAAACTAAAAATTCGGATAAAATAGCCGTATATCAGATTTTCACCAGGTTATTTGCTAACCAAAACACCACCAATAAATTTAACGGAACCCTTGAAGAAAACGGAACGACCAAGTTTAAAGACATAAATACTAATGCTTTAAAGTCTATTAAGGAGCTGGGCATCAGTCATGTTTGGTACACAGGCATTATTGAACATGCCACCATGACTGATTTTAGTAAATATGGTATCAAAAAAGATCATCCTCAAGTAGTGAAAGGTATTGCAGGATCTCCCTATGCCATTAAAGATTATTACGATGTAAATCCATATTTGGCTGAAAATGTGGAGAATAGAATGACTGAATTTGAAGATTTGGTAAAAAGAACGCATGAATACGAATTAAAAGTCATCATCGATTTTGTACCGAATCATGTTTCAAGAGAGTATCATTCTGACGTAAAACCAAAAGGAATTGCAGATTTTGGAGAAAAAGATGACAAAACCAAGACTTTCGATGCACAAAACAACTTTTATTATCTTCCAAATCAAGCATTTGAAATTCCTGTAGGTATAAATCCTCCAGTTGCGTTTAAAGAAAAATATACCGAATATCCTGCGAAAGCCACCGGAAATGATGTTTTTTCTGCCAAACCAAGCATCAATGACTGGTTTGAGACTTTAAAACTCAACTACGGTATGGATTATCTAAATGGTAAAGCAACCTATTTCAATCCTATACCTGATACTTGGCTCAAAATGAAGGATATCCTTGTTTACTGGACTAAAAAAGGTGTTGACGGATTCCGTTGTGACATGGCGGAAATGGTACCAGTGGAGTTTTGGGGCTGGGTAATTCCTGAAATAAAAGCGGTAAACCCAAATGTAATTTTCATTGCTGAGATTTATAATCCGAATGAATACGGCAGCTATCTTTTCAAAGGCAAATTTGACTATTTGTATGATAAAGTAGGTCTTTATGATGCTCTTAGAAGACTGATTGAAGGTCAAGGAAACGCCAATGACATAACGGCTGTTTGGCAAAAAGAATCAGGGAATTTTTCTAACAGAATGTTGAGATTCCTCGAAAACCACGACGAACAGCGAATAGCCTCTGAGGAATTTGGCAAAAATCCGGAGTCTGCCCTTGCTGCCATGATGCTATCTGCTACCTTGCATACAGGGCCGATAATGGTTTATTTCGGACAAGAACTTGGTGTAAAACCGGCTCAAGCGGAAGGTTTCCAAGGCAATGATGGTCGCACCACAATTTTTGATTTTTGGGGAGTGACCGAACTTCAAGACTGGATAAATAAAGGCAAATTTGACACCAAAAAACTAAGTAAAGAGCAAAAAGCACTTCGAGATTTTTATCAAAAAACATTAATTTTTTCACAAGATAACCCTGCCGTTTCTGATGGAGAATTTCACGACTTACAATACCTGAATTTTCATTCAGAAGGATATGATTCCTCGAAGGTTTATTCATATTTGAGGTTTACGAAAGGTCAATTACTACTTTTTGTATATAACTTCGATCTAAATAACGAAAAAAACATCCAAGTTTCTCTCCCTAGAAATGTTTTGGAAAATCAATGTGGGAGTGTAAATGAAGTAAAACTAAAGCAAGTTTTCGAAGGGAAGGAAAAGCAAAAAATTGCTCTGGATAGGTCCCAAACAGATTTCATAAATCTCAAACCCAATTCATTTAAGATTTTCGAGATCACAAAACCTTAGATTAAACATTAACCTTAACCTTAAATATAAAAATGGCTTCTTCAGGATCAATTTCAAAAAACACAAGTTCGAAAAAACCGAATTTGTCAACGGCCGCTATCTGGAACATGAGTCTCGGATTTCTGGGCATTCAAATGGGCTTTGCTCTTCAAAACGGAAACGCCAGTAGAATTCTATTGAACTTTGGAGCTGATGTACATCAATTATCTTGGTTTTGGATAGTTGCTCCTTTAACAGGCATGATTGTCCAGCCAATCATAGGTAAAATGAGCGACAATACTTGGACTAGTTTGGGCAGACGAAGACCCTTCTTTCTGGTTGGAGCTATTTTAGCGGCTTTAGGCTTATTCCTGATGCCCAATGCGGGAAATTTTACCAAATATTTACCAGCTCTTTGGGTAGGTGCGGGCTTTTTGATGATTATGGATGCTTCGTTTAATGTGGCTATGGAGCCTTTCAGGGCTTTGGTGGCAGATAAACTCAATTCCGCCCAAAGAACTAAAGGTTATGCTATACAAACTGCCCTGATTGGAATAGGTGCAGTAGTGGGTTCATGGTTACCTTATATTTTAACCAATTGGCTCGGTTTTGATACTCCAACAGCTGAAGGTAAAGTACCTTCAAATGTAATCTGGTCATTCATCATTGGTGGACTTGTTCTATTGGGAACCATCATTTGGACCATTAGCACCACTCCGGAATATTCTCCAGAGCAACTTAAAAGTTTCGATGAAGCGGAAGAGGTTAATGAATCTTCTAACATTTTATCAGATATTTTGGCCATGCCCAAGACTATGCTGCAGCTCGGTGTGGTTCAGTTTTTCTCTTGGTTTGGCTTGTTTAGTATGTGGGTTTATACCACCTCTGCGGTGGCTCAGCATATTTATGGTCTACCAGAATCTGATCATTCCTCGGTGATGTTTAACAAGGCTGGCGACTGGGTGGGCATTATTTTCGGTGTTTATAATGCTGTGAGTGCCGTATTTGCCTTTATTCTGCCCAGTATTGCAAAAAAATATGGACGAAAAAAAACACATGCATTTTCACTAATTGCTGGAGCCGTTGGATTGATTTCGATCTATTTTGCTCCAAATGAAAACTTCCTGTTGCTATCAATGGTTGGAGTTGGAATAGCGTGGGGAAGTATTTTAGCGATGCCTTATGCGATTTTGGGAGGTGCCCTTCCTTCACACAAAATTGGTGTTTACATGGGTATTTTCAACCTATTCATAACCATACCACAGATTTTAAATGCCATTGTAGGAGGTTTATTGGTGAAATACCTTTTCGGAGGTCAAGCCATATTTGCATTAATTCTAGGTGGAATCTGTTTCTTAATTGCAGCAATAAGTGTTAATTTTGTGGAAGATAAAGACGAGATTGTTACTACAGCTTCATGACCAAATCACAGAAATACCTCATTGGATTATTATTTTCGGTTCTTTTATTTGCCATCATTGTTTTTCGCGGCGAACTATTGAGTTTTCCTAATCGCCCTAGAGTCAATGCATTCATGCAGGATTTTTTTTCTGTTTGGGGTATTTCTTTGTCTATTCTATTATTTGGATATTTTCTGGCCAAAGCATTCAAAACCAAATGGTGGCTTTTTATTGCCCTCTTTTTGTTTTGGGAAATTACGTATCTAGTAATCTTTAATTTGGGCCCAAATTTCCTACCTGAAAGTGTGAAAGGCAAAGGTTTTTTTGGACATTTTAAGCGTGTTTCTTTGGCCAACAGACCATTAATTCAATTTGAAGCAGATTGTGCGAGATTTGACTCCACCCTATTTTATACCTTAAAACCAGGTAATTCGAGCTTTGCGAGTTATGAGTTTAATAATCGTTATGAGGTCAATTCTGCCGGATTTAGAGACTCTGAGTCAGATTTAAACCATCCAGAGGTTCTGTTTTTGGGAGACTCATTTACGATGGGCTGGGGAATCGACCAGGACAAAACTTTCGCTCAAGTATTTGAAAAGCAGTCAAAATTAAAAACACTGAATTCTGGAATTTCTTCTTACGGAACAGCAAGAGAGTATTTTAATTTCAAAAAAGTAAGTCCTGATTCTCTCAAGCTTATTGTAATTCAATTTCACGATACCGACTTGGAGGAAAATAATTACTGGATTAAAAACAAAAAACTTGGTGACAAAACTGTCGCGGATTTTGAATCTCAGGTAAAAAACAATAACAAGGTCAAAAAATATTATCTTTTCAAACACGTAAAAGCTGCTTTGATTGACTTTATAACTCCGAGTCCTAAGTTAGATCCAAATGCAAAAGGCGATGATCTAGGGGCGGAATTTAAAAAATTCCCAAGCTATTCAAAAGACTTCTTCGGGATTGTAAATCAAATCAGAGAAAAATACACTGGCCCTATCATTTTTACTTATTCCGGAAGCTTTTATACTGAACCCAAAGTAGTTCAAGCATTTGAGAAATATGCTATGGATAACAAAGTCGAAAACATTTACTTTGTCAACATGGGCGGAAAACTTAAAACTGAGGATTATTATTTTCTAGACGACCACATCAATACCAAGGGGCATGAAAAAATTGCCACTGAACTTTTAAAGAAATGGAATGCTATTCGGCAATAACTGTCTCTTTGAGCATTTTACGCAGTTCAAAATAAAATAATCCGACTACTGGCAAATATTCTAGAAAAAGAAAAAGTGGTTTTTCAGAAAATTGATTGGTAGTATAAGCCGAATAACTCAATATTATGAGGTAAGACCAAACCCAAATGGATTTTACATTCAGAAAAACACCAAAAAATATCATAGAAGTTAGATACCACGGATGGATGGTGGTGGATACAAGAAAATAGACCATCAAAGCCATAAATTGATTTTGAAGAAAATCTTTCTTCTTCAACGCCATGCAGAAGATAGTCACAATTATTATAACTGGCGTTACTTTTCCAATTACCCCAATTAGATTATACCCTGTTATCCAAAAGCCAATTTCTCTTAAAACATAATAAATACTAGCATTAAATTCAAAATTGGTAAACCATAAACCCACAGTTTTGGAATAATTGGCCACTAAATTTTTATCGAAAAATAGCAAAAATGCTCCTAAGCAAATTATCCCAATTAAAAAATAAAATATCAGAAGATTGCGTAAAGACATTTTTTTGATGAAAAAAGGCAGCAACATCAAAGGCACGAGTTTGGTCAAAATTGCCAATGCTATAAAAACGGCAGAAGCAAAATATTTAGACTTGTAGAAAAAGTAGAAGGCCAAACAAAGGAAAAACATCATTACACCTTCAAAGTGAAGATTACCAGTTAGCTCAATGATAATCAAAGGATTAAGAAAGTAAAGATAAATTTTATCCTTTTCTAAATTAAAAATATCAAGAATTTTTCGACCGAAAATGTAAATACCAATATCCGCCAGAATGATTACAAGTCTGAAAACCAATGCATTGCCTAGAATATCCCGTGGTGAAGCAAAGGCACCAATGGCAAAAATCAGTTGATTAAAAGGCGGATAATTACTGTGGTTATGAGCACTCAAATCACCCATTTTACCAATCAAAAAATCGCCTTCAAAAACGCTATTAACAATATCTACTGGTAAAAATGAGTAGGGATTTAATCCGTTTATTATCAATCTTCCATCCCAAATAAACCGATAAAAATCCTGTGAGAGATTCGGTATTTGACATACAAGTACTAATCGAAAAACAAGTCCCAGAAGAAATTTGTATTTGAAATCTGAAAAAATTATGAAGAAATAACCCAAGAAAAAACCAGAATAAAGACCTAAAAGAATTCCAAAATCAGATCTCTGAAGAAGATATCCAAAATAGTAATAAAGTAAACACGAAAGTGAGGCGATGGCAACAATCCAAGGAGTCGATATCTTCGGTTTGTTATTCATCAAATGACTTGATTACAACTATGAAATAACCCAAAACCAAAAGAAAGTGAAAAGGTAAATAGCTGTAAAGTTGATTTTTGAACCCCAAGTAAATTCCAAACGAGAAATAAAAAACGAGAAAAATCTCAATTAATAAACTAAAAGTCAACTTTTTACCAAGGTATTGATTATTTTTCCAAGAATCGGTCGGCTTTAAAATATTAAACTTAGGGGTTCGGATAAAGTCAGATTTAATCCCAAAATATCCCTCCAGAACGGCCATGGAATTGTGAAACGTTAGACCTAAAATGACAGGAAAGAATATCAGAAATTGAAATAAAAACCGAGGAAAATCTTTAAGTTTTTTGCTCTGAACTTTTCTAAAAGTAGCATAAAACACAAAAAATAATATCAACACCGTATACTTCAATCCAGTACCGAAAATAAGGAAAGCATCAAATTTGGTAGCGGGTATAACCACCAACGGAACGCTCAAGATGGACATCAAAAATACCCAAACAAACACTGAACTATTTAAAAGATGTGCGAAAGCCTGAATTTTAGTAATTAGGCCAATTGTTTTACTTTTTATGACCTCAAAACCATATTTGCGAAAGTTTTCGGCTCCACCTTTGTTCCATCTAAACTGCTGAGAGCGTATCGCAGACATCACCACGGGCAATTCAGAAGGAGTAGCCAAATCCTCTAAATAAACGAATTCCCAGTCTTTCATTTGGGCTCTGTAGCTAAGGTCCAAATCCTCCGTCAAAGTGTCTCCTTGCCAATTTCCGGCGTCTAGAATACAAGTTTTACGCCAAATGCCCGCTGTGCCATTGAAGTTTATAAAGTGATGACTTTGATTTCTGCCCACTTGTTCAATGGTGAAATGGTGATCAAGTGCCATTCCCAAAACTTTGGTCAAAATTCCATAGTTTCTGTTAATGTGTTTCCATCGGGTTTGAACCACACCCACCTCTGGATTCGTAAAATAGTGTATGGTTTTGATGAGCCAATCTGGCTCAGGTAAAAAATCTGCATCAAATATGGCTATAAACTCACCTTTGGCAGTCTTCAATCCATTTTTTAGTGCACCAGCCTTGAAATTTGAGCGGTCCGTTCTATGAATCAGTTCGATATCCAAACCCTTTTGCTGAAGGGCGGAGACCAATTTTTGTGAAATTTCGAGACTTTCATCTGTGGAATCATCCAAAACCTGAATTTGAAGATTTGGATAGGTAATTTTCGAAATATTGTCCAAAAGCCGCTCAACCACATATTTTTCATTGAAAATAGGTAGCTGAATGGTCACAAAAGGAAGATGCTCAAAAGTTGCTAGAGGTTTAGGATCACTTTTTTTTAGGTAATTTACAAAAAGAAAAAACTGCGATATGCTGTAGGTCAGAACCAGCAAAGCGGCGATTCCATATACAATCACAGTTATAATTGACAAAAAAATCACTTAAAGCTATATTTAAAAATCCAACCCAAAATCTTTACCCCTGCCATTATGGTGCCTTTTATGGTACCAGAAACTTTGCTCACTCCAATTCTCTTTCTATATCTCACAGGTACTTCTACATACGAAAGATTTTGCTTAAGGGCTTTTAATTGCATTTCTACTGTCCATCCATAGGTTTTGTCTTCCATTTTTAAATCGAGCAACTTCTGATACTTTATGGCCCTAAAAGGTCCCAAATCTGTAAATTTTGCGTCAAAGAATACTTTCATCAAAAAAGTAGCCAACCAATTGCCAAAAACCTGCTGTGGGGTCATAGAATTGGGTAAACGCAAATGTGCCACCCTTGCTCCTATTACCATATCAATCTTATCTGCTATTATTGGCTTAATTAATAGCAAAAGTTCTTCGGGGTAATCTGAATAATCTCCATCTAAAAAAACAACGATATCGGTATCTGGAGCATTCTTGGCGATGTGATCCATTCCCAACAAACAAGCATAGCCATAACCTTTCTGATTTTCTTTAAGCACGGTAGCCCCAGCATTTTTCGCCACCATTTCGGTATTATCCGATGAATTATTACTCACCACGATAATTTCACTGACCATTTCTGGAATTTCGGCAATTACCTTTCCGATAGATTCTTGCTCGTTGTAGGCCGGAATGATTACTCTTATTTTGGGGGTCATATTTTATGATTCTAATACAAATTTACCCTTGAAAAAGGGTATTTTCAAACTTTAAGGAGAATGAATGAAAATTGAATTATTAATATTTTTTAAAAATGTAGAATTTTCAAAAGTCAATCCGTAATTTAGCCAAAAATCAACCTTGAATGGAAAGAAGAAATGTAATAAAGTCCTTGGGAATTGGGCTTTTAGGGCTCGGTAACCTACCAAGTTGGGCAAATAACTGGAATTCTGGCAGTTTTGAACATTTTGAATTTGAGAATTCAGAAATGTTTGCCAAAATAGTAGATTGTATTATTCCAGAGACAAATACTCCAGGAGCTAAGTCGGTAGGAGCTCATAAATATCTTGAAAAGGTCATAAAAGACTGTTATTCCGAACAAATTCAAAGCGAAGTGAAACAAACTTTGAAAAATCTAGAGAAAGAAGCGATGGTCAAACACCAAAAGTCTTTTGAAAAACTGGATAACCTTCAGGCTTTGGAAATCTTGAAAAATAATACTGCCAACAAAAAAACAGTAGATTTTTTTAAAAACCTGACCATCAGGTCCTATACAAGCTCCGAGTATTATTTAACCAATCATAAAAACTATCAAATGGCCCCGGCATATTTCCATGGCTGTGTAGCGATTTAATCAGAATTATGGCAAATTTTAATATAGATTCTAAAAAGAAAAGAACTTTTGACGCCATAGCGATTGGCTCAGGAATAAGTGGCGGATGGGCCGCTAAAGAACTCAGCGAGAAGGGCTTAAAAACCCTGGTTTTAGAACGGGGCAAAGAAGTCAACCACGGCGATTACCCCACCACCATGATGCAACCTTGGGAATTTGAACACCTCGGTCAAATCACCAAAGAAATGAAAGATGCCAATCCCATTGCCACCAAATGCTATGCGTTTGGGGAGGATTCTAGTCATTTTTTTGTAAAAGACGCCGAGCACCCTTACATTCAAGAAAAACCATTCGACTGGATAAGAGGCTATCAATCAGGGGGTAAATCACTACTTTGGGCGAGAGGAACACAACGCTGGAGCAAATACGATTTTGAGGGACCAGCCCGTGATGGGTTCGATGTGCATTGGCCTATTGGCTATGAAGATTTGGCTCCTTGGTACAGTCATGTAGAGATTTTTGCAGGTATTTCTGGAAATAAAGACGGATTGGAATCATTGCCTGATGGAGAATTTCTAAAACCACATGAACAGACTTGCGTAGAGAAGCACTTTACCGACCAAATGCGTAAACATTATAACGGAGCAAGACCAGTTATCATCGGTAGATGTGCACATTTGACTGACCCACAACCTATTCATTACCAACAAGGTAGAGCCAAGTGTCAGCAAAGAGACTTATGCCAAAGAGGTTGTCCTTATGGCGGATATTTCAGTAGCAATGCCTCAACACTACCATGGGCCAAAATGACCGGAAACATGACCATGAGGAATAATTCAGTTGTGCATTCTATCATTTATGATGAGAAAAAACAAAAGGCAATTGGGGTAAAAGTAATAGATGCCATCACCAAACAAGAAATAGAATATTTTGCTAGAATTATTTTTGTAAATGGTTCAACGGTAAATACGAATATTATTCTTTTAAATTCTAAATCGAGCAGATTCCCTAATGGTTTGGGCAATGACAATGGTTTAATGGGCAAATACATTCATTTCCATAATTTCGAAACTACAATTTCAGGAGAATATGAAGGCTTTTTGGATAAAAAAACAGATGGAATTCGTCCTAATGGAAGCTATATTCCACGTTTTAGAAATGTTAAAAAGCAAGAAACAGATTTCCTAAGGGGCTATGCTTCAGGCTTTAGTGCTAGCAGAATGGAGGTAACCAACAGAGAAGGCTGGGGTGAGGAACTGAAGAAGAACCTGTTCGAGAAAAAATATGGCAATTGGCGTGTGGGCTCACATTTTATGGGCGAAACCATTCCGAAAATAAGTAATTACGTTAAACTGGACGAAACCCTAAAAGACCAATGGGGCGTTCCACAAGTAAGGATTCACGTAGAAATGGATGGCAATGACGCCAAAATGGCCAAAGATTTCAGAGAACAATTGACAGAAATGTACACTTTGGCTGGTTTTACAAATATCAAAACACATTCGAGAAATGGGTGGAATCCTGGATTGGATATTCATGAAATGGGTGGCGTAATAATGGGTAATGACCCCAAAAACTCTCAGTTGAACGAATGGAATCAATTGCACCACTGTAAAAACGTATTTGTAACAGACGGTGCTTGTATGACCAGCAATTCAACCCAAAATCCTTCTCTAACTTATATGGCATTGACTGCCAGAGCGGCAAATCATGCTGTGGAGGAGTTTAAGAAGGGGAATTTGTAGGAACTATTTGTTGTTTATTCAGAATTATTGATTTGAAATGAATAGAGCAAGAAAACATACAGGAGTTCTCATCTCAAGCTTAAAAGAGCATATACCAGAAAAAACAAAAGAGAATATTTCCAAAAGAATGGGTTTGGCCGCTCAAATAGATGATGCCCTTCAGAAAAGAGGTTTTACTAATCAGGAGTTTGCCTTTATGTTGGGTAAGAAACCTTTAGAAATTAGCAGATGGTTGAGTGGTACACATAATTTCACCACAGAAACGCTATGGGAAATTGAAAGATTACTTAATATACAGCTCTTAACAAGTTCAAAACATTATGAGGTTCATGCGACTGATTTGAAATCATATATTGTTGGTGAGGTTAAAACGGCATTTGAGAATTATTCAAGGAAGGAATCTCTTGACAATATTTTATAGCCATTTATCAGTATTCACGGAAGTGTGTAAAACCGCTAAAATATGAATTTCTAAACTTTTGCTGTCAACAAAGTAATGAATCATGTAAGGGAACTTTTTTAGCGAAATTGTTCGAAACTCTTTATATCGAACTTGAAAAGCCTCGGGAATGTCTGAAATTATTTCTAATTTATTTTCAATTTCTCGAAGAATTCTAATTGCTAATTTTTCTGAAATCCGTAAATAATACTCAAAAGCTTCTTCAATATCTCTTTAAGCCTTTGGCTCAAGAATTACCTGAAATCTTACCATTTGATAATAGTCTCGACTTTAGTTCCTGGAAATAACTTCCATTGTTTTGATTATTTAAAAATTCAGTATATCTACTGTCTAAAATATCTTTATGCCATTCTGGGATATCGTCTTCTTCATTCAATAAAACATTTGGAATTTGCTTTAATAGATTCACAACAGAATCATAAATCTCGTCAGGAAGTGATATAGTTAAATCTTTCATTTCATTCAATTTGAAAGCCAATTTAGCTCAAATTTTGTATTTTTTGAATTAAAAGGGAATAATTCTTCTCAAATCTCCACTCTACCATTTTCCAATTTCAAAACCCCGCGAGGACATACCGCCGAACAAACTCCACAACCAACGCACGATGAACGTACGATATCTTCACCTTTTTGGGCATAAGCACGTACGTCGATGCCCATTTCACAATAAGTAGAACAATTGCCGCAGGAAATACATTGAGAGCCATTTGTTGTAATTCTAAATCTCGACAACAGTTTTTGTTGAAATCCTAAAATGGCGGCCATTGGGCATCCAAATCTGCACCAAACTCTACTGCCCAAAATAGGGTAAAAACCAACTCCAACTACTCCACTAAATGCTGCTCCGATGAAAAAACCGTACCAAGAACGTAAAGTATAAGAATCTATAAAAAATACGTTGGTATTGCCGATGGCCATATTGATGACCAAGAAAGCTGAAATTATTCCTGATGCCCAATAAATGCCTTTTCGGGCATCTAGAGCTAGCTTTTTATAGCCAATTTTGAAAATGTACCAACTAAATACTCCCAAAAAAAGAATTACCCCAACCAAAAAAAGCTTGGGATCTAAAGCTGCCTTTTCATTGATTAAAAATGAATAAATGACTGCTACCGTAGTGATAAATACAAACAACAAAACCGAGTGAATCAACCATCGTTCTATTTTCCAGGCTTTTACGGATTTATCTGAAAGTTGACGAAACGAATCCCCAGCAGTTTCGGCCAAACCACCGCAGCCACAAACCCATGAGCAATACCACCTTTTACCGAAAAAATAGGTAAGTATGGGTGAAATTAAAAAAATCATTCCTATACCAAAGAATAGCATAAACATTCCTAGATTTCCGCCTCCCAACATGGCCTTCAAGTGCCAATCCTCAAAGAAATAGTAGTTCAATGGCCACATATTTTTGAGATCTTTTGCAAAATAATCCAAGTCAGGATTAAGCTTTGCCAAAAACTCAGGCAATAAAAATGCGAACGCCAACTGAAAAAACATCACAGATAAAGTTCTGATTATCTGATAGTTGCTGTGGCGATATTTAAGAATAAATTTCACCCCAAAACCCAAAATAGCAACTGTATAAAGCGTTCCATAAACAAACCACTGACTAGCACCGTGGCCATTTAATGCAAAACTCAAAGGGTCAAAAAAGGCAACTAAACCAGTATTAACCCCTTTTCTATTTAACCCCAAATACGTTGGAAACCAATAAATTACAACATAAAAAGCAGTAAGCACAAAACCAAGAATCCAAGCCACCACTCCTTTAGAAGAAACACTTTTAAACCAAACCTCATTGTTTTTTATACCTGACAATTCTCCTGTGTATTCACCAAATGAATACACGACAATTCCCGCCAAAATCATACACAAAGAGATGTATAACAAAGCTGAACCATTCAGAAGATTGAAAAGTGCTGCCATCAGAATTAGCATTCCGCCAAAACCTAGGCTTAAACCTGTCTTTTTACTTATATCTAAATTCATAATTATCTATATTTAAGCATTTTGTAGATTAAAGTTGCTTTTAATTTCATTTTCATACTTTCTGAAAAACTCTGGATCAAAATTGGCCTTATCGAGATTTTTCATTACAAAATCTACACTTTCTTTTCTATTCAAAACTTTTTCAAAGAAATCCTGACGCATTCTGATTCCGAAAGTATTTATTCCTTCAAAAACTCTGTTTTCTTTGTTAAATACTATTCTAACCGCTTTATTTTCTTTCTCCCAATAATATTCCCCTTGATATTCATTCAGTTTAGCTGGTGCTAGTCCATAAGTTTGATATTCAATGTCAAAAAACTTGGCAGAGTTAAACCAATTTCCCGGAATATAGGCAGTTTTTTGTCCCGCCAATGTTTTCGCAAGGGTTTGTCCCATTATTTTTCCCGTATACCAAACAGCTTCAATGGGCCTTCTTCCGGGCTGAGGCTGTTGAATTTCGGCACAATCACCGATGGCATAGATGTTGGGAATATTGGTTTGTAAAAATTCATTGACCAAAATGCCTTTATTGATTTTTAAGCTTGAATTTTGAAGAAAACCAACATTGGGACTTACACCGACAGTTAATCCAACAAACTGACATTCAATACTTTCACCATCAGAAGAAATGACAGATTCCACCGATCCCTTTCCTTTTATTTCTTTGAGTTCGGTCTTTAGTTTAAGTTGAATTCCGTGAGACAAAATATGCTTTTCAAGCATTCTGCCCTCATTTTCAGATAAAACCATGCTCCAAAAACTATTTTCCCTGACCAAAAAAGTAACCTCAATGCCTCTCGAATTTAGCATTTCTGCCAGCTCCAATCCTATCAATCCACCGCCGACGACCACGGCCTTTTTTATTTTTGAAGAATATTTTTCCAGATATTCCAAATCTTGTTTGTGATATAAACCCGAAACCCCATCTAAATCTTGCCCTGGCCAATTGTATTTGTTTGGTTTAGAGCCCGTTGCCAAGACCAAATAGTCATAGCTAAGAATTCCACCGTTTTCAAAAGCAATTTCATTTTTTTCTGGAAATACAGTATTTACCCTTCCTTTTTTAAGTGTTATATTGTTTTTCGCCCAAAAACTATTTTCGAACGGTTGTGTATGTTCAAACTTCATGTGGCCCATAAAAACATACATCAATGCTGTGCGGGAAAAGAAATATTCAGACTCTTCTGACACAACGGTTATCTCACAATCCGAAATCTTTCGAAGTTCTATTGCGGTGGTGATTCCTGCCACACCATTGCCTATAATTACTATTTTTTTTGACATATAATTGTTATTCAAATCCCAGAACTAGTTGTCACTTTTTCGGTGATAAAACGCAACTCAATATTTTTAATCGGATTTTTTTTGATTACCCGCACAAGTTTCTGATTTTCATACACATACTTGTCAATGTTATTTTCTATCTGACAAGTAAATGTACCATCTTTATTCTTCTTTACGTTGTTGAATAGAGCATAATATTCAGCATAAAACTTCTGATTATTTGTTGGTTCATCAAAAAATAAACGACTTGAAGACCAAGTGATGTCTGAACTTATAGTTTTTTCAAACTCCTTCTTCTCTTGCTTCGATTTCACCTCATAAATTCCATTTTTCAGTAAAGTCGTCGTAAAAAAATCGCCCTTGTTTGAATTCACCTTTGCTTCAGAATATACTAAGCCATTTTTATCAAACTGACTTATAACCTCATATTTTATCTTTAAAGTGTAAACCAGTAAGTTCACCTTGACATCACTTTTTACATGGTATTTCACCAAACCTTTACCCAACGACTGTTTAGTTGCGTGCATCTCCCCCACCTTGATTCCGGCCACTTCTATGGCGTATTTCTTGATTTCGGTGGTATTTTGACAATAAACAGAAGACGAAATAATTAATGCACCAAGAAGAAATAATTTATTCATAATTTATGGAGTTTCAAATTCTCAATCATAATTTAGCGAAAGTACGTAATTAAGCCGCAATCAGATTGTCATTTAAGATACAAAATATAATGTTTTAATTGTTTTTGCCTCTAGAAAATGTCTAATTTGCTTTCAAAATTTCAAACTTTGAAACAAATCATTCTAATTCTCCTTTCTCTGGCACCTTTTCTTTGTAAATCACAAGAAAAGCCAAATAGTTTAGTTTTTTGGGAAAATCTAAAAAAACAGTGTGGCAAATCCTATGAAGGAACACCCATTGCAGGAGCAGACAATGACACTTTCAAAAACAAACGGCTGGTAATGCAAGTCATAAGTTGTCAAGAAAACGTCATCAAAATCCCATTTTATGTTGGAGAGGATAAATCCCGAACTTGGGTTTTCACTTTAAAAGGTGATAAAATTGAACTCAAACACGATCACAGACACGAAAATGGCGAACCAGACAAAGTAACCATGTATGGCGGCACAAGCTCCAACATTGGGCAAGCAGGATTACAGATGTTTCCTGCAGATGATGAAACTGCCAAAATGCTTCCATTAGCCGCAACAAATGTTTGGTGGGTGGAGCTCAACGATGATTTTTTCAGCTATAATCTACGAAGAATTGGCTCCGATAGACTTTTTACCGTAAAATTTGACCTAAAAAATCCCATCCAAATAAACTGGAAACCGTGGGGTTGGAAATGAAATATTAAGGAGATTTTTTTCTGCCTTATATAATCTTAGCGACTTTGCGTCTTTGCGAGAAAATGTTAACAACCTAAGGCTTCGCAAGTTTCGTAATCAACCAACCTACTCCTACAATTGTCAATGTACCAAATGCCACGGTCATTTTAGGCTCCAAATTGGTCTTAAAGTTTTCTGGCAAATAAGTTTGTAAAGACAAATAGGCAATTACGACCACTCCGACCAAAGTAGCACCGATGGCCGCTGCCTTACCAGCATTTTTAACCAAGAAGCCCAATAAAAAAATACCCAGCATGCCTCCTGCGAAAATGCCAGAGAGTTTCCACCAAATATCTAAAATACTTTTGGCTCCAATCATGGCTATGCCGAAGCTGATTCCTAATAATCCAAAACATACCGTGGCAATTCTTAAGACCCTTAGTTCTTGCAAATCATTCAAGTTTTTTTGGAAATATCTGGTGTAAAAATCTTTCAAAAAGACAGTTGCTGAACTATTCATACTGCTACTCATGGTACTCATAGCAGCTGAAAGTAAAGCCGCCATCAACAATCCCAAAAGACCCGTCGGGATTTTGGTTTTGATAAAATGTGGTAAAACTCTGTCACCATAATCTGCTGGTTGTAAATCAGTAAATGCGATACTTTTTTCAAGAGAAACAACTTCCTTCAAGCTTTGAATTTGCTCAGGAAAGTGTTGATAATAAACAAACAAAGCAGTACCCACAAAGAAAAACATGAAGGAAACTGGCACATAATAAATCACACATTGCCAAATACTTCTTTGAGCATCCTTGGTGCTTTGGGCGGTATGGTAGCGTTGGATATAATTCTGATCTACACCAAAATTGACCAAGTTTATAAAGAAACCATAGATAAAAACCACCCAAAAAGAACTCTGTGTAAAATCAGGTTTGAAAGTACCCAAACTAAACTTATCTTTTGCAAGGCCTTCACTTACAATCGTTTGAATATCTATGGCATACAAAATAATTCCTAAAATAAGCAATGCTCCCATGGTTTTCAGTACCGCTTGCACTACCTCTGTCCAAATCACCGCTTCCATTCCACCAAAAACCGTATAGACCATCACACAAATACCTGAAAATAAAATAATTAGAGGAATATCAAAGCCCGTAAAAGCGTTGATAGCGATGGCGATGGCATAAAAAATGGTACCCATTCTGGCCAATTGCGTAAGAATGAAGCAAAGCATGACATAACTTCTTGCCCATGAACCAAACCGTTTTTCGAGATGCGTGTAAGCACTGATTTCTCCGGTATTTCGATAAAAACTTACAAAAAATTTAGAAGAAAAATAAGCTGCAAAAGGCATTGAAATACTAAAAACGAAGGGATTCCAGTTGCTCCCAAATGATTTGCCGGGATCTCCCAAAAAAGTGATAGCACTAAGAAAAGTAGCATAAAAACTCATTCCAATCGCCCAACCCGGAATGGTGCTAGAGGCCGTAGTAAACTGAGCCGTACTTTTATTTTTTCTGGAAAAAAAGACGCCTATGCCTACCATAGCAAGCAGATAAAGGACAATTATGGAAATGTCTAAAATGGCCATTTTTTATTTTTATAGGGTTGAATATTAAATTTGGGTTTTGTCATTGACTCATTTCGGCAAGCTCAATGACCATCGCTCAGACATCGAACTTCGGTCACTGAGGAGAGCCGAAGTGACGTGACGTTTTTGTCTTCTGCTAATTTCGGCAAGCTCAATGACCACCGCTCAGAAAACGCATTGGATACTGTGAGGAGCCGAGGTGAAGTGCCGCTTTTGTCTTCGACTCCTCTCAGACAACGTATCGGACACTGAGCGGAGCCGAAGTGTGGTCACTGAGCCAAGCCGAAGTGAAGTGGCCGTCATTTCACATCCAGCACCACATATCTCACTTTCTTTCTTTTCCAAGTATAAGTGATATGTACCTTACCGTCAGACGTTTGTATAACCGAGGGATAGGAAAATTCCATTTTGGGTTCATTTTCCAAAACAGCCAAAGAACTCCATTTTTTACCATCGGCTGAAATCGCCACATTCAATGGAGAGCGGCTTCCTCCCCAAAACTCATCTCCTTTCCCGACATGGTTGTAAACAATCAATTGTCTGCCATCTTTAAGCGTGACGGCATCTGTCCCAGAATTTGGATTAGGCAATGTTGTTGGTTTCAATGCCGACCAGGTTTTTCCATTATCTTTCGAAAAAGCCTCTAAAACATAGCTATTCTTGCTTCTACATAAAATCTGCAATTGGCCATCTTTGGTAAACAAAATACTTGGCTGTATAGCCGAAAACTCTTTTCCATCATTTATGGCAGCAGTTTTTGTCCAAGTTTTACCTGCATCTTTGGTCATTTCAAAATGCACCCGCCAGCCATTATCCTCAGAACTGGTTGGACAAAGCAAAGTACCATCGCTCAACAACTCAGGTTTGTTTTTTATCGGCCCATAGATTCCATCAGGCAGTTTTTCAGCTGCTGACCAAGTTTTTCCTCCGTCAAAAGACCTTTTCAGCATTCCCCACCAAGTAGATGGACTTGGACCCACTTTGTAAAATAAAATCAGCTCGGCTCCAGGCATTTGAAACAAAACGGGATTCCAGGTCGGATATCTTTTCTTTGGACTTTCCACCCCATTGGCTACTTCAACTGGTGTGGTCCATTTGCCATTTTCTATTCTACTCACCCAAATACCCACATCTGGGTCTCTTTCTGCTGTTCCACCAAACCATGCTGCAACTATTCCATTGGGTGTTTCGGTCAACGAAGATGCATGGCAAGAAGGAAAAGGAGCATTTTCGTAAATAAATTCGGATTTGACAATCGGGCTTTGGGCTGCTGAAAATAGAATTCCTGCACAGAAAACAAGGAGATATTTCATTTTTAAGATTATGGTTGAATTTTATGAAGTTAAATCTAAAGAAAAAATTTCTTTAAGGAAAGAATTGGGAACGGAAAGTAGTGTTTGGTTTGATAATTACTATTTTTGATGTCTGTAGGAAATGTTTTTTTGAAAGATGTTAAAATTTTTCTCAATTTGAAATCTAAAGATATTCCCAAAAAAAATAATTCTATCTAAATTTTAATTCTTATACTATATTCAAATAAGGTTTAAAGTTCACACTTAATCCCTAGTTTTATACGGTGAAATACATACTAATAACTCTAATTACTTGCTACTCTTGTTCATTTAATTTACAAAAAGAAAAACAGTTCGATTCTGCTTTTTTCGAAAATTTGAAATCTCAACACTGAAAAGTGAGGATCAATTTGAACGAGAAGTTTGGATCTCACTGACTTTTGTCAAATATCTCCCCAGTCAAGGTGAGCATTAGACGTTTTCTCTAAATTTTAATGTCATTCCTGAACTCACATTAACCAAGGATCTGAATAATATTTGCCAAAACTTGTTTATTTACAAATTTTCTTACGTTTTTTGTAGAATTAACAAATTTTTTAACCAATTAAATTCAAATGAAGAAAAGATTACTCTTTGCATTATTGAGTTTTCTAATAGCGAGTTCCTCGCTATTGGCTCAATCCAAAACTGTTAGTGGAACAGTAAATGATTCTGGGGGTCAGGGTATTCCTGGCGTAAGTGTACGTGTTAAAAACTCGAATAAAGGTATTAGCACCAACGGTGATGGTAAATTCAGCCTCGAAGTTGGGAGCAATGCAGTTTTAGTTTTTAGTGCGGTAGGATATACCTCAAAAGAGGTAACCGTAGGTAATAGCTCTACAATCAATGTTGAGCTTTCTGAAGATGCTGCAAATTTGGACGAAATTGTAGTTTCAGGTCTTGCTACCAATGTTAAAAGAAGTAATTTGGCTAACGCCGTTTCTAGACTATCTTCTAAGGATTTAACTGGGACCACCACACCAGTTACAACTGATGGAGCCATACAAGGGAAATTAGCAGGAGCCAATATTGTAGCCAATGGTTCTATGCCTGGTGGCGGGTTTAATATGCAGTTTAGAGGTGTTTCTACCTTAGGTTCATCTGCATCTCAGCCACTATTTATTGTTGATGGTGTTTACATTGATAACAGCCAAAACTCCAATGGTAGATCACAAGCCAATAAAGCTGTTGGTGGTTCTGCAGCTTCAGCTCAAGACAATAACGCTAACCGCTTGGCCGACCTTAACCCTGACGACATAGAAAGTATTGAGGTATTAAAAGGAGCCTCTGCTGCTGCAATATATGGTACTCGTGCTAATGCCGGTGTTGTAATTATCACCACTAAAAGAGGTAAAGGAGGAAAAACCAAAGTAAGTTTTGGTCAGGATCTTGGCGTTGCAAATGCATACGCTTATTATGGCGGTGCTGCCTGGACCGCAGACAAGGCCAAGGCTATCAATGGTGACGCTGGTCTAGCTGCATTTAATGCCGCCGCTGGTAAATATACCAATTGGGAAAAAGAAATTTTTGGTTCTACCGGTCAGATTAAGAACTCAAGATTAAGCCTTACTGGAGGAAATGATAAAACAAGTTTTTACGTAAATGGGTCGTATTCTGATGAAACTGGCATCGTAAAAAACACAGGTTTTACTCGAGCATCTTTTAGAACAAACCTTGACCATAAGTTAACCTCTTGGTTAGACTTGGCAGTGAATGCCAATTTTGTAAACTCTGACAATGACCGTGGCTGGACAGGTAATGACAACTCAAGTATAAACTATGGGTACAACATTCCTTACACACCATCATATCTTCAATTATTTCCTGATGCTAACGGAAACTATCCAAACTCACCGGTAGGCGAAAACCCTCTAGCCATAAGAGATAGAGCCTTAAATAATCAAAAAGTCAACAGATTTATTGGTGGCGTTAATTTAACCGCGAGGGCTTTAAATACTGAAAACAGCTCTTTAACTTTCAAACTATCAGGTGGAACTGACTACCAAAATGGTTTAGCCAAAATATGGTTACCGTCTGACCTTCAGTCTCAAAAAGCAGAAGCCAACCCGGGTTACGCTCAAGATACCAGGGCCGAAGTAACTAACTATAACATTCAGTTGGCGGCCGTGCACACCTATGCCCCTACTGGCTCAGCTTTTAACTTCACTACATCAGCGGGTATAGTTCAACTTGGTACAAACGCAGCTTCTAACTTCATTCGTGGTAGAGGTTTACCTGCAGGTGTTTCTAATGCCTCGCGTGCTAGGGCTTTTGAGCAAGATGTCGATTACAGAAGAAATACTGACCAAGGTGTTTTTGCTCAAGAGGAAGTGAATTTTGGAGACAAGATTATAGCCTCAGCTGGGGTTCGTTTTGATAGATCTACCTTAAATGGCGACCCTAATAAATGGTATGCCTTTCCACGTGCGTCGGTTGCGTCTAATTTCCATAAATTCGGATCATGGGCCTCAGATAGCCCGATTTCTCAACTAAAGGGTAGAATAGCCTATGGTCAAACGGCAGGATTGCCTACTTGGGGTATTTTATACTCTCAACTTGGCGTAACAGGAATTGGCGGTCAAGGTGGACTTACACCTTCTACTGTATTGGGCAATACACTCATACAGCCAGAAAGAGCCACTGAGTTAGAGTATGGAGTGGATTTTGGCTTATTTAAAAACAGAGTAACTGCAGAAGTGACCTTTTACAACAAAAAAGTGTTTGACCTCATTCAACCACTTGTTACAGCACCTACTACAGGGGTTACGTCAACAAACGTAAATGCAGCTGACCTTACCAATAAAGGAGTAGAAATTACATTAGGGGCGGATGTTGTTAAAAGTAGCAATTTGACTTGGTTTGTACAACCTATATACTGGTTCAACCGTTCTGAAATTACCCGTTTAACTGTACCTGAGCGTTTAACAGGCGGATTCGGTGCCACTTTTGGACAATGGAGAATTAAAGAAGGTTTATCTCCTACACAAATAGTAGGTCAGCCTCGTACAGATCCTGCAAACCCAACTTCTTGGACAGTTTACGGTGATCAACAACCTAAGTTTGAGTTTTCTTTAAATCAAAGAATTACTTTTTTCAAGAATTTCGAATTCTCGGCATTAGCTCATTATAGACATAAATTTGCTGTGGTATCATTGGCTCGTGTACTTTGGGACGAAGGCGGTAATACTTCTGACTGGAATGAAACTAACCAAGCTGGTGACGGTAAAACAGAAAACGGTAATTATAGACAAAATGTGAATGGCCTTGACGAAAATGGAAAACCAAAACCTGGCTACAACCCAGTGGTAACTTCTTTCTTAAAACTAAGAGAGGCCTCGCTTTATTATAGAATTCCAAAATCTATTATCGGTAAGAAATTAGACGGTTTAAAAGTTGGAGTTTCGGGCAATAACCTTTTCAGATGGACAGACTACACGGCTGGATATGACCCAGAAAACTCAAACTTCGGCTCGGCGGCTTTGGGTAGTGGGGTTGATATTGGCTCTGCACCTCTTGTTAGACGTTTGATGTTTCATATAAGTGTAGATTTATAATTTAAAAATGAAAAATTTATAAAATGAAAAATTTAAAATATAAAATATTTGCAGCAGTACTAGGTTTAAGTACCATGCAGTCATGTGAACTCGAAGTAGTCAATGACCCTAACTTCCCATCTGTTGGTGGTGTTTCAGAAAACGCATCCAAGGCTCAGCTAGATGCCCTTGCATTGGGTTCTTACTCTTTAGCAAGAAATGGTTTAGCCACCTATACCCAAGTAGTAGGTGTAGTTGGAAAGGAAGTTTTTAACTTTAACTCTACCGAGTCACGTTGGTGGACAGAGCTAAATGGACTTAGACCAATAGATAACTCGGCTTTTTATAATGGTGCAACTACAGGGTTTGGGCTTCCAGTAAGACAGGCCAACATCATTTTGGCTGCTTGTGATAAAACCACTCAAGTAACCGATGCCCAAAAAAATGCTTACAAAGGCGTAGCCAATACCTTTAAAGGATTGGCCTATCTTTATATGGTTAATGCTCAAGGCAAAAACGGGATAAGATTAAATGTAGAAGACCCATTTAACCCCTCTAAGCCTGCATCTTACACCGAATCCTTGGCTGGTATAGCAAAAATATTGGATGATGCCGCTGGACAATTAGATGCTGCCGGTTCAAGTTTTCCGTTTACTTCTCCATCTGGATTTGGTACGGGAGTAGCCGGTAGTAATTTCGGCACTCCGACTTCATTCAAGAAATTTAATAGAGCTATAGCGGCTAGAGTTGCACTTTACCAAGGTGACTACACTAAAGTTAAAACTTTATTGGGTCAAAGCTTCATGGACCTAGCTGGAGACCTAAACCTCGGACCAAAGCATACTTTTAGTCCATCATCTCCTGATTTTGCAAATCCACTATTAAATACCTCATCTGTGCGTGTTGTAGGTATAACCTCCGAGTGGGATGCACTAGACAAAGCTGACAAAAGATGGTCAAAAGTAGCTGTTCAAAATCCAACGATAGCATATTCAGCTGGTGGATCAAGCTATGAGGGCAAGTACCTTTCGAATATTTGGAAAGCTGCAACAGATCCTGTAGCTATAATAAGAAACGAAGAATTAATTTTGATGCTAGCTGAAGTCGAGGCACAGACAGGATCAGCTACCGAGGCTCTTAAATTAATAAATCTTATTAGAACTACCAATGGCAACAAAGCCTTGGATAATGTTACGGGAAAAGATAATTTGGTTAATGCAATTTTAGACGAACGCTATTTCTCACTTTGGTATGAAGGCCATAGATGGGTAGATATGAGAAGGCTCAATAAATTGGCTCAAATAAAAATACCTGTGGTAGGCATGAAAGTGCTCGAGAATATGGAAAGACCTGTTCAAGAAGTAAACTGGGATAATAGAATAGTTAAATAAGCTATTGAAATAAACAATTTAGAAACGTACCTCTCCAAAAGGGGTACGTTTTTTGGTATATATGGGTCAAATTTATCTAAGACCTAAAACATCAAAAAAATAAAAAAAATAAAAGATCTCCAAAAAATTGCTTAATTTTTCCAATCAAAATAAGCCAATACCAAACCAATTATGAAGATTTTCAAATTACTATTTAATTTTTTCCTCCTTTTTTCCTTAAACCTTGAAGCTCAGAATGTCGTTTGGCAAGAAAACGACTATTTTACGATAGAATCAGGCGAAATTCAAAAATATACTTTGCCTGAAAACAAAAAATCGACTTTTGTAGATAAAGCTGCCCTAATACCAAAAAATTCGAACAGCCCAATTGAACCCAAAAGCTTTTCTTTTTCGGAAGACGGAAACAAAATTTTGATTTTTACCAATACTCAAAGGGTTTGGAGACAAGAAACCAAAGGCGATTATTGGATTTTGGACCTTAAAACTAAGGCTATAACGCAGTTGGGAAAAGGACGACCTGCTTCTTCACTGATGTTTGCCAAGGTCTCACCCAACGGCCAAATGGCAGCTTATGTGAGTGAAAGAAACTTGTATATAGAAGACCTCAAGACACAAAAAATAAGCCCACTCACCCAAACCAAAGGCAAAATAATCAATGGCACATTTGACTGGGCTTATGAGGAAGAGTTCGACTGCCGAGATGGATTCAGATGGAGTCCAGACAGCAAAAGCATTGCTTTTTGGCAAATAGATGCCACCAAAATCAAGGATTTTTTGATGATCAACAATACCGACGAAATTTATGCGAAGAACGTGCCTGTAGAATATCCAAAAGTAGGCGAAAGTCCATCGGCATGTAAAGTGGGTGTGGCCAATATTGCTACAAAAAAAACAATTTGGATGAACGTACCGGGCGATCCGCAGCAACATTATATTCCAAGAATGGAATGGGCCAACAATGCTGATGAGCTGATTATTCAACAGCTCAACCGAAAGCAAAATGAAAGCAAATTGATGTATTGCAACGCCAAAACAGGTGCATCTAGGACATTTTACCAAGAAAAAGACGCCGCTTGGATAGATGTAAGAAACAGTTGGAGTTATGGAAATATTGAAGGTTGGGATTGGGTAGAAAACGGAAAGTCTTTTATTTGGGTCAGTGAAAAAGATGGGTGGAGGCACATTTACAAGGTTTCGAGAGACGGGAAAAATGAAACTTTGCTAACCGAAGGAAACTATGACATACAGAAAATCATGAACGTGGATGTGGCAAATGATTATATCTACTTTATGGCTTCGCCCGACAATGCCACCCAATCTTATCTCTACAGAACCAAAATCAGCCAAGTTACAAAAGCCGAAAAA
Source organism: Lacihabitans soyangensis (assembly GCF_024343775.1). Classification (GTDB taxonomy): domain Bacteria; phylum Bacteroidota; class Bacteroidia; order Cytophagales; family Spirosomataceae; genus Leadbetterella; species Leadbetterella soyangensis. The sequence continues at coordinate 103,516 of NZ_RJUF01000174.1, forward strand.
GTTAGTCAAACCGAACTTAAGGGAACACACAATTACAGGATTTCGGATAATGGAAAATATGCCTTTCATAACTTTTCCAATTATTTCACCCCAAGAGTATCAGAAATAATAGCTCTGCCTTCTGGAAAACCGATAGATGAATCAAAATCAATTTTGGCAAATCAAAAACTTCAAAAAAAGGACGTTGAGTTTTTCCAAGTTACCACAACGGATGGTACAACAATGGAGGGCTTTATCGCGAAACCGCAGAATTTTGATCCCAAAAAGAAATATCCCATTGTGTTTTACGTCTATTCCGAACCCGCAGCAACAGTTGTAAATGATGTTTATGGTGTTGATAGAAACAGACTTTACACAGGAAATATGGCAGCGGATGGCTATATCTATGCTGCCCTAGATGGCAGAGGTACTCCTGCTCCCAAAGGTAGAGAATGGAGAAAATCGATTTACAGAAAAGTGGGCATTGTCAACATCCGGGACCAAGCCATGGGAGCATTGGCGATGTTCAAAAAATACGAATTCATAGATACTTCCCGTGTAGCCATTTGGGGTTGGAGTGGTGGCGGATCTGCTACTTTAAACTGTCTTTTCCAGTTCCCTGAAATTTACAAAACGGGCATTTCGATAGCCGCAGTAGCCAACCAACTTACCTACGACAACATCTATCAGGAAAGGTACATGGGCCTACCTCAGGAGAACAAAGAAGATTTTGTAAATGGCTCTCCAATGCATTTTGTGAAGAATTTCAGAGGAAATCTGCTCTACATACACGGCACAGGCGACGACAACGTGCACTACCAAAATGCCGAACTGCTCATAAACGAAATGATAAAATACAACAAACAATTCCAATTTATGCCCTACCCCAACCGAAGCCACGGCATTTACGAAGGCGAAGGCACCACTTTACACCTTTCTACGCTCTATACTAAATATTTGAAAGAACATTGTGCGGCTGGGGGGAGGTGAGGGTTTTTGCTGTCTGTTATATAAATTGTAACAAGCTAAGCATCAGCTATTTCGTTTATCAAGAGTTGGGAGCAATATTATTTGAGCAGTTTTAACTGAATCAAATCTTGCGTCACAGGTTATTAATGGGATATTAGAAAATTGGGAGGTAGCTGCGATAATAGAGTCCATCAACTTCATTTTGGTTGATAATCTAATTTTTATTGCGGATTCTCGGATTTCTTCATTTAAACGAATAACAAAAAGAGTTGATAGAAATAGTTTAAGTTCTTTTCTTTGGCTTTTGGAAAAATTAGAATTACACTGGATTTCCATTTCTGTTATTTCTGAAATGTAGATATCTTTATTTTCGGTTAATTCTAATTCTAATCTTTCACCTCTTAGGAAATTAATAAGTGTATTGGTATCTAGTATTATCGCCCTTTCATTCATTATCTCAAATCTTCTTGAAATTTTAAGCTATCACCTTTAAAGGGGAATTTACCTATAAAATCCTGCGGTTTTAAAGTTTTTTTATCCTTTTGAAGATTTTTGAACACCGCCTCAATTTCTGCTTTTTTTGCATTCGCTGGTATTTTTACGGTCATTTTCTTGTTGTTTAATCAGCAAATATAAAAAAATCTGATTGAATTTCGCAGAATTAGCCAAACAACTGAAAACTAACTATATGGCAAAATCCATCAAAATTTCACCTATTAAGAATTAAGAAAAACTTGAGGTCGTCTGAAAGATAAATTTTTAAAGATAAAAATTTAGAATAAAGGACTTGTCTTTTGTGATTCAAGTTATCCGGCCTGAAGACCGAAATACACTCTAAGGTCAGTCTACAGCGAATGAAATGAGTTGATTTTCAAGAAAAATCCTTTATATTATCAAATAGAAATATCAAAAACTCCCTGCAGTTTGGTGCATTAATTGAGAGAATTCTTTCAAGAACTTCTTGAGAAACTGCAATTTTACGATACATACTATTTCTAAGTGCTATTTCAAGAATTATCAAGGTTTCAAGAAAAGTTTCCAAAGAATTAAATGCCTTAACCACCATTCCTGGATAATCCAAATAGTAAAATCCTGGCTTTTGGACAAGAATTTCGCCACTTACAGTATTGTAATACACAGGATCCGATTCTAAAAACACTGCAAACTCAATTAGATTTTCACCAACAGGATTATGATTCAAAAAAGTAAAGAAGGCAAGTCTTTCAAAAAACTTATTAACAATTATTGAATCAAACAGACTTTTCTCGAGTTTTTGATCGTACTTTGTATAGCTATTGTGAATTTCCACTAAAGCTTCATTATTAGTTAGTTCTAAATCATGACGGTGATAAAAACTTATTAGTTCTTCATTTGAGGGAAGTGAATCATTAAGTTGTTTAACTAATTCTACAATTTTCATCTTAAGTAATTATTAATCATATTATTATGTATTTTTTCTGTAACCATGAAAGAATAGAATGCTTTAAATTACCTATCAAAATAATGCACAAGAGCAGAGTTCATGCATGGTTTTTCTATCACTAATCTTTTTTAAATAAGACTGGCATATTATAATATACTCTTACCAATTTACCGTTTTGACTGCCAGGGTTCCACTTAGGCATTAACTTTATAACTCTTACCGCCTCTTCGTCACAACCATAACCCAAACCTTGCCTTACTTCAACATTCCCAATTGAACCATCTTTTTCAACAACAAATTTTAAAAATACCCTACCAGAAATATCATTCCTTTGAGCCTCAAAAGGGTATTTAATGTTATCATTTATAAAATTGTACATAGCTTTCTGGCCTCCCATAAACTCAGGGTTTTGCTCAACCGCTGTAAATATTTCATCAACCTCTAAAGGAATTTTTATTGATATAGTTGACTCAACAGCAATATTTTTTTCATTAAAAGCGGGATGCCAAGAACCTAATGAGATTATTATCGAAATTAATTGTTCAATTAATGCTGAATTTGAATTATTGGAGCTGGAAAATTTTGAAAGGGAGCCATCCATTCCAACAGTGAATTTAAGATCGATGAACGCGTTTGTATTTATATCCTTTTCAGTTACAAGAAACTTTTCTTGCAAAAGCCTTAAGAATTCAGACTTATCATTTGAAAAACGTGGCAAAACTTTAATCTCTTCTTGTCCTGGAGTCGGTAAAAGAACTAATTCTTGGGCATTAGATTGAGAAGATTGAAATAGGAAAATAAATATAACGAAACAATAAAAAATACTTCCTTTTATTTTTCTAAAATAATAAACTTTTATGGACATAGTTTAATGTTTTCGTTATTTATATAAGTTAAAAAATAATTTACATCTAGGTTTATGAAGTATTCAATTATCTAAATAGTGCCCTTGAGCAGAAACGACAGTTACAGTTACAATAAATTCTTCAGCTGAATAAACCAATATTTCTTTTTTTGTATCTACGAGACCAAAAACCAGCAAGATCAAATCTTAGTTTTTCTGGATTTCCAATTCCAGTGTAGGAAGTTTCTGAAAGTTCACTCTTCGACATCTTACCGTTGTCGAAGCGAGATAGGGAGGATTTCCAATCCGACATTATGATATTGCTAGTTCAAACGGTTCCCTACATATTCACAATTTCGAAACTAAATAGCCGAGGTTTTCCACTCTAATTATCAACAATTCTATATCAATTAATTCAAGACCCCTTTTCATGGTAGCGGATTAAAAGTAATAGGGAAGGATGTTAAGAAACTGGGTGTATAAAACTTTGTTCGAAATCCTTAAACAAAATCTTCCATCGTCAAATTTGATTGCCTCACAATTGAACGAAAAGTACCAAAAGGTATTTCCTTTTTATTCATAGGTACTATTACAGTTAAAACAGGATTAATTCCTTTTCTAAATTTTGCATGACTTCCTTTCTGGAAACATATTCAAATCCCATTCGCATTAAAACTTTTACGATATATTCGGAAGAATATAATTTAGGCATGAGAAAATGTAGTATGAATAATTTCAAGTTGCTCTATTTCTTGAATAGAACTAGGACTACTGTCTTCAAAATAAAGCTCTAGGGCTTCCTGAAGGTTTTCTAATGCCTCTTTTTTAGTTTCACCAAAACTAGATACATCTACATTTAAACATTGAGCAACAAAATGCTTCCCTTCTTTCCAAACAATATTTTCAAGATTTATCATTTTATTCAATTTTGTTTACAAATTTAATCTTTTTTTATCAATAACACTTAATTCGATATTTTGATTTTCTGTGGTAAATCAAATGATAAAAATTTACTGCCGTTGTTTTCAAATAATTTAAGCCCTATAATTAAAGCCCATTCCCAGTTCAAAAAGCTATATATCGATTTTCCACCAAAAATCGCTAATTTTGCGGAAAATTTGATTTAAAAAACGCAATGGCAGAGTACAGACACCGAGAGATAGAGAAAAAATGGCAACAATATTGGGAAAATAACCACACCAACAAAGTTGAAATAGACACCACAAAACCTAAATGCTACGTTCTGGATATGTTTCCATATCCATCTGGGGCAGGTTTGCACGTGGGTCATCCACTCGGGTACATCGCTTCTGACATCTATAGCAGATACAAAAAACTCAAGGGCTTCAATGTATTGCACCCTATGGGTTTTGACTCATTTGGTTTGCCTGCCGAGCAATATGCCATCCAAACGGGGCAGCATCCGGCCATTACGACAGAGAAAAACATCGAAACTTATATCGGCCAGTTAAAAAACATCGGTTTTTGCTACGATTGGTCGCGTGAAGTGCGTACTTCTGACCCTGCTTACTACAAATGGACACAGTGGATTTTCATGGAATTGTTTAATGCTTGGTACAACAAGGAGACCGACAAAGCCGAAAATGTGGCTACTTTGTACGATTTGTTTGCCAAAGGCGGCTCAAATGCAGCCAAAGCGGTTTGTGACGAAGAATTGCCAGAATTTACAGCCGAAGAATGGAATTCATGGTCGAAAGAAAAACAATATGAGGTTTCTTTAAACTACCGTTTGACCTATTTGGCAGAGTCGGTGGTCAATTTCTGTCCTGAATTGGGCATGGTTTTGTCAAACGACGAAGTGAAAGACGGCGTTTCGGAACGTGGTGGCTATCCGGTGATTCAGAAAAAAATGAGTCAGTGGATGATGCGTATCACCGCTTATTGCGACAGATTGATTTCTGGCTTGGATACCATCGACTGGTCGGAATCTTTGAAAGACCAACAACGCAACTGGATTGGAAAATCCAATGGTGCTTCGGTAAAATTCGAAGTGGAGAATTCTGATAAAAAAATTGAAGTTTTCACTACAAGAATTGACACGATTTATGGCGTTTCGTTCCTTGTTTTGGCTCCAGAACACGAATGGGTGGCCGATTTGACCACTTCTGAGCAAAAAGCAAGCATAGAAGAATATATCCTAGAAACCCAAAAACGTTCGGAATTGGACCGTATGTCTGATGTTAAGAAAGTTTCGGGTGCGTTTACGGGTTCATACTGCATAAATCCATTCAATGGCGAGCGAGTGCCAATTTGGATTGCAGATTACGTATTGGCTGGCTACGGAACAGGTGCTGTGATGGGTGTACCATCTGGCGATCAACGTGACTGGAATTTTGCAACGCATTTCAGTCTGCCCATCATTCCGATTTTAGATGCTCAAGCAGATATCGAAACCCAAGCAGATGCCACAAAAGAAGGAAAATACATCAATTCGGGCATGATAAATGGCTTGGATTACAAAGCAGCAACTGCGAAATTGGTGGCTTATTTGGAAGAAAATAAAATTGGACGTGGAAAGGTAAATTACCGTTTGCGTGATGCCGTTTTTGCTCGTCAACGTTATTGGGGAGAGCCAGTTCCGGTTTATTTCAAGCCGAATGCAGAGGGAACGCTAGTGCCTCATTTGGTAGATAAAAAGGATTTGCCTTTGATTTTACCTGAAATAGACAAATACCAACCTACAGAAACAGGTGAACCGCCTTTAGGGAGAGCTAAAAATTGGACTTATACACCCGAAGGTTCAACAGAAGCTTATCCACTAGAAATGAGCACCATGCCAGGTTGGGCAGGAAGTAGCTGGTATTGGTACCGCTACATGGACGCCAACAACGACACCGATTTTGCATCAAAAGAAGCATTGGATTATTGGCAAGATATTGATTTGTATTTGGGCGGAACCGAACACGCCACGGGTCACCTTTTGTATAGCCGTTTCTGGAACAAAGTTTTGAAAGATTTGGGCTATGTAAAACAAGAGGAATTTGCTAGGAAATTGATCAATCAGGGGATGATTCAGGGTCGTAGTAACTTTGTTTACAGAGTTAAAGATGCCGAAAAACCAACTTTTGTTTCCTTGGGTTTAAAGGATCAATACGAAACCGTAAAACTTCATGTAGATGTAAACATCGTTGAGGCGGACGTTTTGGATTTAGAAAAATTCAAAACTACCAGAAACGATATTGGCGATGAACCACAATTCATCCTAGAGGACGGGAAATATATTTGCGGTTCTGAGGTTGAAAAAATGTCCAAATCCAAGTTCAATGTAGTCAATCCTGACACCTTGGTAGAAAGATACGGAGCAGACACCTTGCGTCTTTACGAGATGTTTTTGGGGCCTTTGACAGAGTCGAAACCTTGGGATACGCGTGGAATTGAAGGAACTTATAGATTTTTGAGGAAATTCTGGCGTTTGTTTTTCGATCAAAACGGTAATCCGATTTTCAAAGATGAAGAACCTACCAAAGACGAATTAAAATCTTTGCACAAAACCATCAAAAAAGTAGCAGAAGATGTGGAGAATTTCTCTTTCAATACTTCAGTGAGCTCATTCATGATTTGTGTAAACGAATTGACGGATCTAAAATGCCACAAATTGGCCATTTTGAAAGATTTGTTGATCATCATTTCTCCTTATGCTCCGCATATTGCAGAAGAACTTTGGGAGCAAATTGGCGAGACAGAGAGTATCACAAAAACTACTTTTCCGACTTTTAATCCTGCTTATTTGGTAGAAGATAGTTTTGAATATCCTATCCAAATCAATGGAAAAGTGAGGGTGAATATAAACTTCCCAGCAGATATGCCAAAAGAAGAAATAGAGAAGCAAGTATTGGCTAACGAGCAGGTTATCAAATGGATGGAAGGCAAAGAATTGAAAAAGATAATCGTAGTGCCGAAGCGTATTGTGAATGTGGTTGTTTGAGGTGGAATGGTACACAGATAACACGGATTGAATCGATTTACGCTGATATCTAATTTTGAAGCCTGAGGATTTGAAGTCTTCAGGCTTTTTTTTAGGCTAAAATAAAAAAGTGCTTCTTAAATAATTGGCAAAAATTAAACAAGCAAAAAGGACAGTAGGGTGGTCAAAGTATATTAACAACAAATAAAATCACGAATGAATCGACCTCATAGAGGTCGGACTTCGGCTGGTCGTTATATCTCAATCTAAAATCCTTCGACCGCTCTGCGGTCGGATTGGTGAAAACTAAATCGTTTTAAATTTCTAAAATATTTCGACCTCTCTGAGGTCGGATAGGCCAACTCGAAACATTTTTTAAATTTATGATTTACATTGATTTTTAATTATTTGAACCTGAGGATTTAATGTCTTCAGCTTTTTTCAATCTCCTAAAATAAAAAAGTGCTTCTTAAATAATTGGCAAAAATCAAACAAGCAAAAAGGACCGTAGAGCGGTCAAAGCATATTAACAACAAATAAAATCACGAATGAATCGACCTCAGAGAGGTCGAACTTCGGCTGGTCGTTATATCTCAATCTATAATCCTTCGACCTCTCTGAGGTCGGGACAAGACAAACTAAACCTTTTTCAAATTTCTAAACAAAAAAATACAAAAAAGCCAGTTTGAAGATTCAGACTGGCTTTTTTGTTTATAAATTTAATTGGGTGATGACTGCGTTTACAGTAAAATTCCCGTTGACTGTGCCATCTTTGTAAACACCAGTTTCGTAATAACCACTCTCTGCTGTACCTACCACCAATCCACCAGTAGATACCGTAAAGTTTCCTCCTTTTATCAATTTTGAAGAAGAGAAAATAAATGAAAAGTAATTGATTTGCGGCCTAAAAGTCACTAGGCTCTCTCCTTTGGCATTACTGATATTGATCAATTTTCCCGCCTCATTTCCTTTTTTAAAGTTTATGAGAACCGAATTTTGGGGTGAAATAGCACTTGGTGCTTGTAGAAACCGTGAGTTAGAACCAGAGGCTATAATTAGACCAGCAATCATTCGAAAAGTACCATTGTAATCCAATGGCACTTCGGCTGAAATCGGCCCGTGCATAATCATGGTTCCACCACTCATTTCCACATTACCATTACTATCCAAAAGATCGCCAGAAGTACTTCTCAAAATCAGGGTACCATTTTTTATGTAGACATACGAACCATCATTTTGTTCTGAATCTCTAATAGATGAGGCACTAATACAGTCATTTAGCGTGCTTAATTCATACTTTCCAGCACCGATATTGATGGTTTTGGCTTCAAAACCTTCAAAAGCATAAAGGACTGTTATTTTGCAATTTTCTATGGTAAGTGAGTTGTCGCCATGAAAAGCGTCATCACCCGTCTGTACTTTGTATTCACCGCCAAGTATTCTAAGGTCCGAATTAGAATGAATGGCGTCATCTGCACAATTGAGACTCAATTGTTTTGCTATTACATTAACCTCATTCTCGGCCTTTATTCCTTTTGCGGAGTTTCCATTGGGCAAAAAAGCTGCAAAGCCTCCCCCAGCTTTAATATTATAAACACCACCATTTATATTAACTTTTGAATAAGCCGAAATTCCATCACCCTTGGCAGTTATATCAAACAGACCATCGTTTATTTCTATAAAACCAGAATTCCTATTGACCTCATTATCAGACTTAAGAGCGTCACCACCAGCTATCAAATCGAATTCTCCGCCTCGAATTACTACAAAATCTTTCCCCCTGATAGCCTCATCTTTGGCATCGACTTTTATTTTACCGTTTCGAATCAACAAACCATCTTTTGACGAAAGACCATCTTCAAAATTTGACTTTACATTCAAAACCCCTTCACCATCAACAATCGTGAAGGTTTGGCTGTAAATGGTAGCATTTTGTCCATCTTGGGTCAATAAGTAATTTTCATTATCACTGAAATTATTGACAGTTCCTTTCTCTAAAAAAATCAAAACCCTTTCCGCTTTATCAATAAACAAGGACGAACCTTTGTCAGAATGCACCTCTACCCCATTCAAAATTAGCCTTACAATATCATTTCCGGCCGATTGAACTATAATCTGGCCATTACTTAGCTTTCCAGAGATTCTATAAGTGCCTGGTGCTGAAATTTTTAAATTTCCTTGTGAAAAATCCACTCCTGAACCAACTATTTCAGCTGAATTATCCTTGAGAATGATTAATTTTTCCACATTGGCCTCCCATTTATAGTCTTTTTCAGTTTCCAAATCTTCCAAAGTTTTGAAAACCTCCGTCGTTGGTTCAATGACCTCAGCTTCCTTTTTGCAAGAAACGAGGCTAACGATACCAACAAATAAGATTGTCCAAAAACTTTTCATTTTTTAAGAATGTTAGTTGCTCATGTTATAATTCTTGAAATTACGTAAATTCAAAGTCAGAGTTGCAATTTTTTGCCTGATTTTAGGTCTTACCATTATTATCGGACCTAAAAAAACAGATTAATCCAATATTTAGGAACAAAATTTGTTAATAGATAGTAAACCATTTTCGTTTTAATGAAAAAATTAATTGTTCTACTTTTTATAAGTTTTAAGGCCTTCGCTCAGTTTCCTGAGGGATTATTGGCAGATAGCTCTGACATTTATACTAAATTCAAATTCGCCAAATATGACTCCTTATTGACAGAACTGAAATCACCTGAAAATGAAGATTTCATAAAAGATTTCAATAAGAAATTCGGAGCTTTTTTTGATACAAAAAAACAATACGAGTATCTCCTTACTGCCAATATCGACCAGTTAGAAATGGATCTTTATGACCAAAGAAAGGCTCAATTGGATTTCCTCAAAAAAGCCAAAGTGTCAAAGTTTTTAGCAGAACATCTCGAAAAAGAAATCAAATATAACTATTGGCACCTGATATTTGCTTATCCCATAGAGCGGGGAAATAGTGACCAAAAGCTGAGAAGGGTAATTTCTCTGCCAAATGTGATGGTCGAGGCCCTAAAAGCAGATATGATGAAGGATGCCAGTCTCATGCACAATAAGTCTTACAGGAATCTTTTGATGTATTATATCACCTACAAAAACTCAGAGGAGAAAGATTTTGTAAAATATGCCAACCAACTTCAATCCGTGACCGATAAGGCCGATTTTGCTCAGAAAAATTTTGGAGGCGATATACTGGATTATTCATTGGCCCAACTTCTTATCAATAACAAAAAATATTTGGGTGTTAGAACAACTAGAAATATTGCTCGCAACATCAAAAATAACAGTGTAAGGTATGTATTTGAGGGTGATTTTATGAAAGATATCATCGCGAATGAAGCAATAGCCATTGCCAAAAAGAAAGAGGAAGATGAGAAAGCAGCTAAAAAATCAGCGATACAGTTCACCGATATTAACGGCAAAATGTTTGACTTCAGCAAATTTGCTGGCAAAGTGGTTTATGTAGATTTTTGGGCGAGCTGGTGTGGGCCATGTAAAGCCGAATTTCCGTATTCAAAAACCATGCATTCTGGACTATCGGAAAAAGACAAGAAGAACATAGTTTTCCTTTATATTTCTATCGATGACACCGAAGACAAATGGCGTAACGGCATAAAATCCAACGGTTTAGAGGAATTTGAAAACGCATGGGTATCGCCAGAATGGTCAGTTAAAGCTTCACAGTTATATATGATAAGAACCATACCTAGATACATGATAATAGACAAAACAGGCAAAATTGTAAGTCCTGATGCAAAACGGCCTAGTAACCCTGATACGCTGGGGCAATTGCTTGACCTTGCAAAATAATTGGTAACATTAAAGCCATGAATAGCAAAAATTTAATAATTTTGAATCAATAACGATTTCTGTTCGTTTTGTTTAAAAGAATCAAGTAAAAGCATGTTTAAGTTCATATTTCTCATATTGTTATTGTTGGTGTTTGTGGCACCGCTGAGGAGGTTTTTGTTTTGGTTAATTGTTGGAAGACAAATAGTTAAAGAACAAAAAAAATATCACCAACCCTCAGCTCCTATTCGTCCTGAAGGTGAAATCAAAGTGGAATACAAACCCAATAGAAACGACCGCCCTAGCGATAATGGTGGCCAGTATGTTGATTACGAAGAAGTTAAATAATTATGCTCAAAAAGAGATTCAACATTCCCATATCCATAGATTTTGCTGTTTTATTACTCCGAGTTGTTCCCTCTCTTTTTATGATGGGTCATGGTTGGAGCAAACTATCTAATGTCCTCAATGGCGATTGGTCTTTTGCTGACCCAATCGGTGTAGGTGAACCCATTTCTTTGGTACTTACTATTTTTGCAGAATTAGTTTGTTCCATATTGGTGATAGTAGGATTTTTTACTCGTCCTGCTTTGGTAATTCTAATGGTTTTGTGCACGGTCATAATTTTCATTATTCACGGTGCTGATCCCATAGGAGACAAAGAACATGCGGCCCTATTTTTCGCTATTTATGCGGCAATTTTCATTACAGGCCCGGGCAGAATGTCGATAGATAACAGACTATTTAGCAGATAATATTTCCTTGTGAATAACTTCAGGGAAATATTGATACTCCAGTTGATGAATTTTTTGTGCCACATCATCTGCGGTATCGTTTTTTGTAACCTCGCATTTGGCCTGAAAAATGATTTTCCCCTCGTCGTAATGCTCATTTACGTAGTGAATGGTTATGCCAGTCTCAGTCTCTTGATTGGCCACCACCGCCTCGTGTACGTGATGCCCCCACATGCCTTTTCCGCCATATTTGGGCAATAAAGCTGGGTGAATATTTATCATACGGTTTTCAAAAGCCCTCGTGAGATTATTTGGTACCAACCACAGAAATCCCGCCAATATAACCCAGTCGATCTTTTGCGATTGAAGTATTTCCACTATCTTGCCTGTTTTGGCAAATAGTTTTTTATTGAAAATTAAGGTAGGAACGTTTAACCTTTGGGCCCTTTCTATAACTCCAGCTGTAGGATTATTGGTCAGAATCAAACAGACCTCCACTTCGTTGTTCGAACTGAAATATTCAACAATTCGCTCAGCATTAGACCCTGAACCTGAGGCAAAAATGGCAATTTTTATCATAATTTTACACAAAAACAATACTGGCTACACCCAAAAGCATGATGATTTTACAAATTCGGCTCAATTGGGCAAAATGGCTTTTTCTATCGGCCAAAATTAGTTTATAGACCATTACCATCAAAAGTATTCCGAGTATTCCGAAACAAATCCAAAGATTAAAGTTAGACAGTTTAGCAAGTAGAATTAATACCAAAACAACAAAAAGAATCAACAAAGCATAGATAATCGTCTTTGTCTTTCTAATGCCAAGAGTAATCGGGAGAGTTTTAGATCCATGTGCGGCGTCGCCTTTCATATCTTCCAAGTCCTTTATAATTTCCCTCACCAAGTTGATAAAAAATGCAAAGAGGGCATAAATATGAATGATAATCCGACCAGGCTCATAATAAATGGCGATTTCGCTTATTGACATTGCTGTGAGAAATGCAACAATCAGATTTCCAGAAAATGGCTTTTTCTTAAACACGGAGGCATAAAACCAAAGAATACTTACCGAGAAAACATTGATTATAAAAATTCTCCAGCCCAGAAACAAACCTAAGAATATGCCTATGCCGCTAAAAACCTGATGCATAAGCAAAGCATATCTTCGTTTGATAATTCTGCCCACAAAAACCTCTTTTGGTTTATTGATTTGGTCAATTTTTACATCAAAATAATCGTTAATGACATACCCTCCACCGGCAATAAACAAAGTAGAAATGACCAAAATTAAGAATCTCCAATCGCTAAAAATAGAATATTCTGCATTTTGAATCAAAAAATACCTAACCAAATACTGCGAAAACGCAATAATGAGCAGGTTGTTCCAACGAATAAGTTTAAGGAATGGTTTGATATAAGTTTCTTTGGTTGCCAAAAATATCAAGAAAAGCTAAGAAATAAAAAGTAAATGATTAAATGGCACAAAGTAAGTGACATTTATCAAAAAACAGGATTCAAGGTTTGGGCTTTCTGCTCACTTTTATGATCGATTTCTAATTTGATTCTAATCTAAATTTTACAATGGGAATTATTTGCCAGCATTTGGTTGTTCTATAATTCAATACGCAAAAAATATAGAATGAGAATTGGAATTGTATGTTATCCAACTTTTGGAGGTAGTGGAGTTGTAGCCACAGAATTAGGCAAAGCATTAGCACAAAAAGGTCACGAAGTTCACTTTATCACTTACTCGCAACCCATACGACTCGATTTTTTTAACGAAAATATATTCTACCACGAAGTTAATATTTCCTCATATCCCCTGTTTCAATATCCACCCTATGAGTCGGCATTGGCCGGAAGGATGGTTGATGTAGTAAAACACGCCAATCTAGATCTTTTACACGTGCATTATGCCATTCCTCATGCTACTTCGGCTTATTTGGCAAAGCAAATATTGAAAAGCGAAGGCCTGAATATACCTGTAGTTACCACGCTACACGGAACGGATATTTCTATTGTTGGTCGTGATCCGGCTTTAAGTCCAGTAGTTACTTTCAGTATAAACGAATCTGACGGTGTTACGGCCGTTTCCAAAGATTTGAAAATAGATACAGAATCAGCTTTTAAAGTCAATAAAGATATAGAAGTAATCTACAACTTTGTAGACCTCACTCGTTTCTACAAACAAGAAAAAGAGCATTTCAAACGCTTCATTTGTCCAAACAACGAAAAACTGCTCGTTCATGCCTCCAACTTCAGGAAAGTAAAGCGAATTGTCGACATTATCAAAGCCTTTGCAAAAATCAGAAAGCATATTCCGAGTAAACTCTTGATGGTCGGCGATGGAGAAGAAAGACAAAATATGGAGCATTTAAGTAGAGACCTTGGACTGAGCGAAGATATTCGCTTTATAGGTAAACTCGAAGCTATAGAGGAAGTTTTATCAGTTGCTGATTTGTTTTTCATGCCTTCTGAAAAAGAAAGTTTTGGACTCGCAGCTCTAGAAGCGATGGCTTGTGAAGTACCCGTAATATCGAGCAATACAGGTGGATTGGCTGAGTTAAACATTCATGGCGTAACTGGCTTCCTAAGTAATGTGGGTGATATTGATGACATGGTAAAAAATGCCTTATTTGTGCTCCAAGACGACCAATTGCCTACTTTCAAAAAGAACGCCTTGGAAAGGGCGAAACAATTTGACATGAATGTAATCGTTCAACAATACGAGGCTTACTATCACAAAATCATCGACAGTTTGAAATAAGCCCCATTAATTTGTAAATTGCTGAGAAATATATTCGGTAAGATTGTAGAAAACTGCTGCAATACCCCCTAAAAGATTAAATGAAAGAATTAGCCCATCTCAATAAATACTTTTTCAAATACAAATTTTATCTTTTCTGGGGAATAGTTTTCACGCTAATATCTAATCTTTTTGGTATCGTACCCGCTCAGGTAGTCAGGCATGCCTTAGAAATGGTTAAGGCGAATATTGCCCTGTACTTTTTGTTCGAAAACTCATCATTACAAGTCAGTTCTTACAAAATCATCACCTTTAGCATCGCAGTTTTTGGTGTATTGATTTTGGCCATGGCCATCTTGAAGGGTATTTTTTTGTTCGCAGTTCGTCAAACATTGATCGTGATGTCGCGACATATAGAGTATGACCTCAAAAATGAGATTTACGCTCATTATCAAACACTTCCGCTTTCATTTTACAAGAAAAATAGTACTGGCGATCTCATGGCCCGTATTTCGGAAGATGTCTCCAAGGTAAGGATGTACATCGGCCCATCACTCATGTACCTCATAAACATGGTAATCTTAGTGTTTTTGGTGTTAAGTTACATGTTTTCGGTCAATGCCCGCCTTACTTGGTTCGTGCTCATTCCGATGCCGATACTATCTTTAAGTATATTTTTGGTGAGTAGTATCATCAACAAAAAGTCCGAAAAGATTCAAAAAAGTCTTTCCAACCTTTCCACTTTTGTTCAAGAAGCTTTTTCGGGAATCAGGATTATTAAATCTTTTGCCAAGGAGGAAAAATTCGTCGAAACCTTCACTAAGGAAAGCGAAAACTACAGAAAAGAATCACTGAGCTTGACTAAAGTTGATGCCTTGTTCTCCCCTGCTATTTCGTTTTTGATAGGTTTGAGTACAGTCATTTGTGTTTATGTCGGGGGTCAAGAGATTATTGCTGGTAAAATAACTGCAGGAAACATCACAGAGTTTATTATGTATGTTTTTATGCTCACCTGGCCCCTAACCGCTTTGGGTTGGACCTCGGGACAAATACAAAGGGCCGCGGCTTCGCAAAAAAGAATCAACGAATTCTTGAAAATAAGGACAGATATTATCTCATCCGAAAATAAAAATCAAGATCTCCAAGGTAAAATCAGCTTTCAAAACGTATCCTTTACTTACCCTGACACAGGCATAAAAGCCCTAAAAAATATCAGTTTCGACATAAAGGAAGGAGAATCCATCGCCATAATAGGTTCAACTGGTTCAGGAAAAAGTACCATTGCCAATCTTTTGTTTAGAATGTACGACGCCGATGAGGGAAAAATCCTCTTTGACGATACGGATATCAAGGCTTTAAATATCTCGAATTTCAGAAATCAACTGGCCTACGTTCCACAAGATGTCTTCCTTTTTTCAGAAACTATCCGAAACAACATCAAATTCGGCATTAATGGCGTAGCTGATTCAGAAATTTATGAATCGGCCAAAAAAGCCGAAATTTATAATAACATCATGGACTTTGAAGAAGGTTTCGACACCAAAATAGGCGAACGAGGAATTACCCTCTCTGGTGGTCAAAAACAAAGGATTTCGATTGCCAGAGCCATTATAAGAAACCCCAAAATACTGGTTCTGGACGACTGTCTATCAGCGGTTGACACCAATACCGAAAATGCCATTTTGAACAATCTGAGAGAAATCATGAAAGACAAAACTACCTTTCTGATTTCTCATAGGGTATCCAATGCTCGCTTGGCAGATAAAATAATTGTGCTTGACGATGGAAAAATCGTTGAGCAGGGAACACACGAAGAGCTTTTGGCCACTGCGGGTATGTACCGAGACCTTTACGAGAAACAAAGCTATTCAGAAACTGTACCTTCATGATTTCACTTGAAAAAATCCAGGCCGTTATTTTCGACATGGACGGCCTTCTGGTTGACTCCGAACCCATTTGGCAAGAGGCCGAGAAAGATGTCTTTAAAACTGTAGGAATCACCCTCAGCACCGAAGACTGCCTTAAAACGACTGGATTACCCACAGCTGCTGTTTTTGATTATTGGTTTGAAATTTCGCCGTGGACAAGAAAAACCAAAAAAGAATTGGAAGAAATGCTTTTCGAAAAGGTTTTTGCTTTAATCAAGCAAAATGCCACAGCTATGCCTGGTGTCATCGAGGCTTTGGCTTTTTTCAAAAACAAAGGCCTCAAAATAGGCTTAGCATCTGCTTCGCCCTTGGAACTCATTGATATAGTATTGGAAAAGCTCGAAATTAGAGACGCCTTTGACTTTTACCACTCAGCCACCTTGGAAAAGAACAACAAACCTCACCCCGATGTGTACTGGGCAGTATCTAAAAAATTAGGCTGTCCGATTGAAAACTGTTTAATTCTCGAAGATTCCATCAATGGTGTGAAAGGTGCCAAAGCCTCGGGGGCTATTGTAGTTGCGGTGCCTGATGAGCATTTCTATGATTTTGAAGATTACAAAATAGCAGATTATAAAATAAGGAGTTTGACCGAAATCAGTACATTGATATGTTAAAATCAATAGAAAACGAGAAATTTGTTAAGCTAAAAAAAACGGATGATGTTCTCCAAAAAGCCGAATATGACTACTGTCAATTTGTAGATTGTGATTTCTCAGGCTCAAATTTCCGTGATTATGTATTTGCTGAGTGTACATTTACCAACTGTAATTTAAGCAATATAGAAATAACCAATGCGGCTTTTAAAGATGTTAAATTCAACAATTGCAAGGCTTTGGGCCTTCAGTTTGCCAATTGTAATCCTTTTCTATTCGAGGTTAACTTCAAAGACTGTATTCTGAATCATTGCTCATTTTACAAAACTAACTTAAAGAAAACCGTTTTTGAAAATTGTAATCTCGAAGAGGCTGACTTTGTCGAGGCCAACTTGAGCGAGTCAGTATTTAAGAACACCAATCTTCTAGGGGCGGTATTCGATAATACTATCTTAGAAAAAGCTGATTTCAGAACAGCCAAAAACTTCAGGATAAATCCTTCTACCAACCGAATCGCCAAGGCTATATTTTCAAATGACAACCTCATGGGATTACTTTTGGATTTCAATATCAATTTCAAATAACATTTAGAAACCTTACCCTATTTTACAAAAAAAGGACGCTAAACAATGCTTAGCGTCCTTTTCTACTTTATCAGACTAAATTATTTTTTTACAAATTTCTTAACCACACTTCCACGCTTTTCGGTCAATTTTACCATATAAGTTCCAGGCGATAAATTCCCAATTGCAATTTCATAGTCCAACATGGTTCCATCTGTTGGTACCAATTCGTCCACCAGTTTCGCACCTCTTAACGAAAACACCTCTAACTTCACATTTTGGCTTTCTGCAACTTCTAGATTGATTTTCAGAGTCTCTTCTGTTGGGTTCGGGAAAATTTTCAAACCTGGCGTGCCATTGGTTTCATTGGCTAGAACCACTGGAACATCTTTTTGTATGTAAAGATTATCAATGGTCCAACCCCAGCCATTTGTCCACTGGTCAGCGAACATCCTGAACCTAATCAACAAGTTTTCACCCGCAAAGTCAGATGTAAAATCAGAGCCATAAATTTGTACAGTACGACGTTTAACCATTGCGGGAGTAGCTTTAGCGGTAGAATTACCCGCTGTTCCCGATGTAAAACTACTACCGAAGGCCGTATTCCAAACCGTTTGAGCACGACTGTCATAACCATCTTGTAATGGAAACCAGAAACTGCCGTCAAGTGAGCCCTCTACCACCACATAGTCGTAGAAATCTTGATCACCAAAAGCAGAACCTGCATCGCCTGGTTCTACTAAAGCCACCTCATCAAATGTAATTGTCGCATTAGTAGCTTTCAATTGAATCGGCGTTCTTAACATGGCTATGTCATTTTTGTCAAACGGCATATATATTCCACCATCCACTGGATCCAATAGACCTAAACCATTTGTATATGGGTGAGATGTGTTTAAGCTTTTAGAACTAAAGCCTTCTGGCTGGGCGATGTTGAAACCCAGAAGAGCAAAATCATCATTAGTGGTTTCGAAATCAGTCACATATTCAATGGCATTGGCAGATTTCAAACTCGTTACTGTAAAACTGTAAAAAGATTCGGCCGGTTTATCATTCTGGTTGGTACCTGCATAGTAAGTTGGTAGAACAGTTTTATTTTTTGATTTATCTATTGCAATTACCTGATAAGTAACTTTATCACCGACTTTTAAATTTTTAATGGCGTTTTCTGCAAGGTATGCCACGTCGTCTCCTCTGCCTTGAGAGAATACAGAGTTGTCAATACCTGGTCTGTATTTTTTGAGGCCAACTGAAGGTGCAACTACACCATTTACGGAGTAAGCCACATAAACTGTATCAATTCCTTCCTGAAAATCATCTATAACATTGGCAATCAAACTTACGGGTGAAGTTGATGGCAAAATATCTGGTGCATAATGTTCTATTCCAGGACCAGATACGTCTTTAGTGCCTATTTCGAAACTATAAATGAAGTTAGAAGCTGCCAAACCAGCATTTCCTGGGCTGGTGGTGGTTAGACCAAAATTATCTTTGGTTTCAAAATAATACTCCACTTTGGTAGTATTGGCTGGCAAATCAACTACAGCAAAATATTTTCCGGTGGTAGGGTCCTTTTGTAATTCAACAGTTTTCGCCTGACTTGAGGCAGCGTCATTCAACAGATACACCAACTTTGAGGTATTCGGTTTAAGGGTGGTATCTGACAAAATATTAGCCTCAAATCTTATCGTACCCGCCAAAGCTCGGTTTTTCAAAGCATCGTGGACTATTGAGGTACTTTTCCAACCCATATCCTGAAACATTTTCATAACCAAAGGTCCAGGATTCAGGTTTTTCTCCCTTAAACTCGCTGTAGGAGTCATTAGAGAATTTATGCCACCATTACCGTATTTGTCGTCGTCAAGATGTGAAATACTCGAACCACTCTCCCATGGGTTAGGAGCATAAATCAAGGCCTTATTTTCTTTAACATCTGATTGGGTATTAGGTCCAACAAAAAAGACATCCTCGCTAACAAGAGAATTTCTTAGGACATTTGATGGATTTTTAAACGTCAAGGTATCTATGAGGCTTTTACCTTCGCCTGTTTGTAAAAACTTATCATAAATGGCATTGAATCTAGTTCCGAAACCATAGAAACCTTGTTGACCCGAAACACGCATGGAGGAAACAAAGCCAAGCCCGTGGCCTAATTCATGCAATACAATAGAGGTAAAGTCAAAAGTACCGATTGGAACGTTCGGTGCTGTTCCGTAATACCATGGTATCTTACTGTTAAATCTACAGAAGATATCATCTTCGTTAATAGAGTTTAGCTCCCTCCCAGCCAATTTCTCAGCCAAAGCCAAAGGGTAAAAAGTATTCACTTCTCTAGCACCTGGAAAGTTCCTGTAATAATCGTTGGTATTTGCAGCTCCAAGTACATTTTGACCCAAATCTTCCCAATAGGCGGTAACCCGAATAGGTACATTAGAAACCAACAAAGCAGCCCAAATATCCACCGCACGCTGAAAGGCAGCCTTGGCATTTTCAGGAAAATCCACGTAATTAACTATAAACGTAGCCGCTTGGCCACTACCTATTTTGGCGTTTTTATTCTGCAGTTTGGCCTTTACTTCGGCTGGCATATCCACAAAAGACGGTCTGTCCACAAAACTGGCGGGACAAACGATCTCTTGTCCTTTGGTGTGCTCGGTTCTGAGATTGTATTTTTGCTGTGAGAAGGCCGACGAAACACCAAGAAGGCTCAGACCTAGAAGTACAAGTTTTTTCATAGTATAAATAAAATTTGCTCGGTTGGTTCGTAAATATAAATCAAAAATCAAGGCCATTGGTTCGAAAAAGCAAAATATTCAATAGCTTTACAATCAAATACGCAATTTCTCATTCAAAAGTATGCTTCTTCCAGAAGAAATATTAAAAAAATATTGGGGATACGACCAGTTCAGACCGTTACAAAGAGAAATCATCGAAAGCGTATTAAACAAAAGCGACACGCTGGCTTTGTTACCCACCGGTGGTGGAAAATCTATTTGTTTTCAGGTCCCAGGACTCATTTTAGATGGTGTTTGTATTGTAGTATCGCCACTTATTGCTCTCATGAAAGATCAAGTACGACAGCTTCAAGAGCGAGGTATTGCGGCCGAGGCCATTTATTCGGGGATGAAATTTGCAGAAACCGAGAGTATTTTGGACGATGCAGTGGATGGAAAGATTAAATTCCTCTATGTTTCACCAGAACGACTGAAAACCCACAATTTTCTGAATAGAATAAACTACATGACAGTTGGTTTATTAGCCATCGATGAGGCCCACTGTATCTCTAAGTGGGGTTATGACTTTCGCCCTTCCTATTTGCAAATCAACGAATTTAAAGCTGTTCTGCCCAAAGTACCTACCGTTGCACTAACAGCAACCGCTACTTTAAAAGTCAGGACTGATATCATCGAGAAATTGGAGCTCAAAAAATCGAACTTGTTTGTGCAAAGTTTTGCAAGAAATAACCTGTCCTACTCGGTTATAGAGTCCGAGCAAAAAGAAGTTAAATTGCTCCAAATTCTAAAAAAAGTAGAGGGTACGGCCATAGTTTACGCCAAAACTAGAAATCGAACGGTAGAATTTTCGAAATTTCTGAAAGCAAATTCCATCTCGGCAGATTACTATCATGCCGGACTGAGTCTCAAAGAAAGAAATACCAAGCAAGAAGACTGGATAAATAACAAAACCCGCGTTATGGTTTCGACCAATGCCTTTGGAATGGGGATAGACAAACCCGACGTCAGATGTGTGGTACATGTAGACCTTTGCGATAACTTAGAGGCTTATTATCAGGAGTCAGGACGGGCGGGGAGAGACAATCTTAAAGCCTATGCTATAGCTCTTTACAATGAAAACGATCTAGAAAACCTAGAGACCAATCTTGAACTTAAATATCCAGAAATCTCTTTTCTTTCCAAGGTTTATCAAAGCCTTTGTAACTACTACAAACTGGCGTTTGAAAGTGAAACCTTTGAAAGCTACGATTTTGAAATACAGAATTTTTCCGCAACTTTCGGCTTGAATGTCCGCTTGACGCATTACGCCCTAAAACTACTTGAAAGTCAAGGCCTTATTTATTTAAGTGATTCCTATTTTAACCCATCTAAACTCAAAATAATAGCGAATTCGGGTGAATTCTATAGTTTTCAACTACGAAATCCTCATCTGGAATTATTCTGTAAAACACTGTTAAGAATCTACGGTGGAGAAATCTATGCCAACTATATCAATATTTCGGAACAAGAAATTGGCAACGCCTATCATGCTTCCTTCAATGAGGTTGTTCAGAATCTCGAATTCTTAAACAAGCATCACATTGTTGACTATACGCCCCAAAAGACTATGCCACAATTGGGCTTTCTGACTCCAAGGCAAGATGCGGATAATCTTTCGCTTAACTACAAAGACATTGAATCCCGGAAAGTTAATGAAAAAAAAGCACTCAGAGCTGTAAAATTCTACACCGAACAGTCGGCCAAATGTAGAATGTTGCTCATACAAGATTATTTTGATGAAGATACATCGAAAACCTGCGGAATATGTGATGTATGCTTAAAGCTTAAAAAACTTGGCCTCAATACCGAATCAACAAACGCCTTGACGGATAAAATAACAAAGCTATTGCCCTGCACCGCCGCTAATCTTGAACTCCAACTGGCCAATGAAAACAAAGAAGAAATGGCCAAAATCATAAAGTTTCATTTTGAGAATGGCTTGCTCACCATTGATAGCCAAGGCCTGATATTCCGTAGGTAGTCTTTTGAGTTTTTAGCCCCAAATTCTACAAATATGAACCAAAAACACTATTTTAGCATTGTTTTTCTAAAGGTATCGACATGCAAAATAGAGATCAAAAAAAGAATCAGCTTGAGAATATTATAAAATCTTCAACGGATGCTATTCAGAATCAGTTGATTGACTACAAAGACAAGGGCAAAAATATCCTCGTTGTTGGGGGTATTATCGTTGCTGCTTATGCTTTTTCTCGACTATTTACAGACAAAGAGGACGAAGATGAGGTTAAAACTTTAGAAACCACGAAAGAGCCTTCATTTCTTGGTTCGGCTGTGACGGGTGTAGTTACCTCTGTACTTTTAACCTTGGCCAAAAATAAAATTCTGGAGCTAATAGAGCAACTAAACGAGAATGAACAGCCTAATAAATAAAATATCAGCAAATAGTGTTTCTGGTAAAAAAGCATTTGCTGTATTATTGGATCCAGACAAACTAGATGCAGAGACCTTATCTGAGCGAATTACTGCTCTAAATTCAGCAGAGGTTGATTTCATTTTTGTTGGTGGCAGTCTTATTTCTACTGACAACATGGATATGGTTTTGAGCGAACTGAAAGAAAAAACCACCGTTCCTAAAATA
Organism: Lacihabitans soyangensis; assembly: GCF_024343775.1. GTDB lineage: Bacteria > Bacteroidota > Bacteroidia > Cytophagales > Spirosomataceae > Leadbetterella > Leadbetterella soyangensis. The sequence continues at coordinate 126,394 of NZ_RJUF01000174.1, forward strand.
ATCTTTCCTGGAAATGGGCTCCATATAAATGACAAAGCAGACGGAATCTTGCTCTTGTCGCTTATCTCGGGAAGAAATCCGGATTTTCTGATAGGTCAGCATGTGGTTTCGGCTCCAATTTTGAAAAGAAGCAGTTTGGAAAAAATACCAACAGGGTACATTTTAGTTGATGGAGGCAAACCAACCACAGTATCTTACATTAGCAATACTTTTCCAATACCAAATAACAAACCCGACGTAGCTGCCGCCACTGCCATGGCTGGCGAAATGCTTGGGCTCAAAGTTATCTATTTAGATGCAGGATCAGGTGCTCAAAACCCTGTGAATGAATCTATTATATCCACAGTAAAAAAGCATACAGATATTCCTCTGATAGTAGGTGGCGGCTTGAATACTATAGCCAAAGCATCGAACGCTCTTGCCGCAGGAGCCGATATGATAGTTGTCGGGAATGCAATAGAATCTAACCCGGACTTTCTACATGAAATCTCTCAACTCATAGCCTCCTATAACCTCAGCGAAGCATAATGCAAAGGGTACTATTGGGCCTGGGTACTAACCTTGGCGACAAAATTAAAAACTTACAGATCGCTTTAAAGGCACTTTCAAACCAACTAGGAGAAATAACTAAAATTTCTAGTGTCTATGAAACCGAAGCTTGGGGAGTTCAAAATCAAGACAATTATTACAATATAGTCATAGAGATAAACACCAATTTTTTTCCTTTGGGTTTGATTCAGAAAATTCTTGCAATAGAAAGTTCTTTGGGTAGAATTAGAGAAAAAAAATGGGATAGCCGAATTATAGACATCGACATTCTATTTTACGAAAATTATGTCATTTCAACAGATCATTTACGACTGCCACACCCTTTTTTAGAAAAAAGAAACTTTGTATTAGAACCTTTAAATGAAGTAGTTCGTGATTTTACTCACCCCAAACTCAGAAAAACGATTTCAGAACTAAAGTCTACCTGTTCCGACAAAAGTTGGATAAAAAAACTAAACATCAAACTGCAACGGGAGCTTTAATGAGCGGATAAGGGTCGTAGTTTTCTAGCGTAAAATCTTCGTATGTAAAATCAAAAACAGACTTCACCTCAGGATTCAATTTCATAGTTGGTAATGCACGTGGTGTACGTGACAATTGTAAATTTACCTGTTCTAAGTGATTAGAATAAATATGCGTATCGCCACCTGTCCATACAAAATCACCCAAGTCTAATCCACATTCCTGAGCAATCATCATTGTCAAAAGTGCATAAGAAGCAATATTGAAAGGAACTCCCAAAAATACATCAGCGGAGCGTTGATACAATTGACAAGACAGCTTGTTATCAGCCACATAGAACTGAAAAAAGGCATGACATGGCATTAGAGCCATTTCTGATAGTTCACCAACGTTCCAGGCAGAAACTATTATTCTACGAGAATCAGGGCTGCTTTTTAGCTGCTTTAAAACCTCTTTTAATTGGTCAATTTCACCATTTTTACTATCCCAAGAACGCCATTGCTTGCCATAAACTGGCCCCAAATCTCCATTTTCATCAGCCCACTCATCCCAGATTTTTACTCCATTCTCTTTAAGATACTGGATATTAGTTTCTCCCTTAATAAACCACAATAGCTCATGTACAACGGACTTCAAATGTATTTTTTTTGTAGTTACCAAGGGAAACCCTTCGTTTAGATCGAATCGCATTTGATAACCAAAAACACTGATGGTGCCCGTGCCTGTGCGGTCAGTTTTTTCAGTTCCGTTTTCTAAAATATGTTTGAGGAGGTCGTGATATTGTTTCATTGGGTAGTATAAATTCAAAAATTGCTACAAAAATAGCAAAAAAAAGGCTTCGCCGTAACGAAGCCATCTTTAACAATAAAAATCTAACAAAATATTATTTTTTCATACAAGACTTTTGCTCTTCTTTAGTGCAAACTGCTTTGCATTCTTGTTTGGACATTTCAGTACAGCAAGCTGAAGATTTCATTTTTCTGCTTTTCTTTCTTTCTCTATTTAGTGGAGAATCTGCCGCAAATGAAGACATTGACAAACCTACTAAAACTGCGATTAATGCTATTGACTTTTTCATTTTTCCTAGTGTTATTTTTATATTTACTAGGAGCATTTCAAACTGCGTGCCAAATTAGGCATTAATCTCAAAAGAATGTGTAATTTCCGCCGAACTAGCCAATTGAGCCGTTGCAGAGCAGTATTTTTCCATTGAAAGAGCAATAGCTTTTTCTACTTTAGATTTGTCCAAATTGCCTTTGAAAATAAAATGAATATTGATTTTACGAAAAGGCGACATTTCTGTCCCTTCTATTTTTACTCTTTCCCCATCAATTACCAATTTTAGATCTTCCAAAGGCTGCCTTTGTTTTTTGAGGATGAGAATTAAATCTATGGAGGTACAACCGCCCAGACCCATTAACAACAATTCCATTGGCCTTGCTCCAGCATTATGGCCGCCAATATTTTCAGCCGCATCAATATTCACCGCTATTCCAGAAGCCCCTTTAGCCTCGAAATGAAAGGCATCGTCTACCCTATTTAATTCAACTTTCATCTTTCAATTACTAAATGTTTGTTTTCGTTTTGCTTAGCTCAATCTAAATGTGCAGCAGCATCTTTCTGGCAACAACCAGGCAATGCATCATGTGATTTTTGATTGGCCACCACCTCGTCTGCATCATATCCAATCTTCGAAATCGAAGCCTTGAGAGCAGCCGGAGTGGTTTTCTTTGGATTGTAAACAATGCTAACAGTTTTGTCGTTCAAATCAAGGTTTACTTTTTGCACTCCTTTGGTTTTTCCCATGTCGCCCTCTATTCTGGCCTTACACATACCGCATTTGGCTGAGGTTTTAAATTTGGCTACCGCGGTTTTAGATTCGCTTTGGGCCGAGGCAGAAAAGTTCAGAGCCAAAATTGTGATAATTAATGCTGCAATTTTCTTCATTTTATTTGTTTGTTTTATGTTTAAATTATTATTTTTTGCTCGTTAAATAAGTTTGTATCTGAAACCAGTGTAAATAGTCGCACCAACTACTGGCCCCCAAGCCATTCCGGCGTCAAAATGTGTACTAAAAGGGTGTTGAGGTTTATAAATCGGGTCTTTTTGTTTAAAACCTGTTAAGTTTTCACCACCGAGATAATACTCAAATCTTGGAAAATTACGTGACACCTGGCCGTTAAGATTCACAAAAGAAGGAGCAAAGGTGGTGGGCATAGAAAAATATGACTTATGGTCTGCCGAGGCCTCCATGTCTGCAATTCTTCTTTTTCCATTCCATTGAAGCGTTCCATCTATTTTCCACTTTTCATAAGGAAATGCGTAGCCTACATTCAATAAAACTCTTTCTTTGGGCAGAAACATTTTGTCCAATAAAACCTTTTCACCATACGGTTTACCCATAGTTTGTTGAATCTGAACATATCTATAAGCCAGTTTTACTTCCCAATTTTTTACTGGGCCATAGTTCAACTCCAGTAGAGCACTTTTAGCATTGGATTTACCTTCTGTATTATAAAAATAAAGGTATTCGGCATGCTCCATATCGGCTATCATTTGGTTTTCAAAATGCGTGTAATAAAACTCTCCCGCGATACTCAACTTCTTAATATTGACCATATAACTTGAACCAAAGGTCCAAGTAACCTCAGGGTTTAGAGGCTCCAAAATTCTTACAGACCTACTGCTGACCAAGTTACCATAATACTCTGCCAAAGGATTCGCAACCCTGAAACCACGTCCCGCAGATAGTCTTAGAGTTTGATTTTGACCAAATTCTTGCTTAAAATGAATTCTTGGAGAAAACTGGTTACCATAAAGATTATGGAAATCGTTTCTAAGACCTACCAAAAGGTTAGTTCTGTCGAGGTGATTAAATGAATATTCGAAAAAAGCCCCGGGAACAATTTCATTTCTTTTCAAAGCTATAGCTGCATAATCTTCATCGTAATTATCATTCAAAAAACTCAAGCCTGTTTTGTAGGTATGATTGGTATTTCCAATAATGTCCTGATAGATAAGGTTACCATAAAGTGTATTTTGATTGGCAAAATAGGGTTTGAAACCAAAATACGAATCAGAATTATGCGTAGAAGCATTTAGAATTAAACCTAGGCCGCGATAGGGTTTATCTGGGAAAAGAATAGCCGTCTTGGAGAAAAACTCTACCCTTTGGGTATTGTTTGTAAACCCATAAGAATTCGGCGTATTTTCTCTACTTTCAAAACTCACCTGACCTCCTACTCTATTCTCTTTTAAGTATTTAAGTCCAAATTGAGCCACTAATCTATCAGAAGTATATTTCCAACGATTCAATAAATTCACTTGGTCATATTTGGGTAAATCCAAGAAACCGTCACCATTGTTATCGATTTTAGTTTTAAGAAATGAGCCATGACTTAGTAATCCTACAGCCCATTTCTTACTCAGTTTTTTGGCTAAATTCAGATTGGCCTCAGACCTTCCGAAATTATTGAAATACATATTCAAAAGTACTCTTTCTGACGCCTCAGGCTTTTTTAACTCAACATTTAGGGCTCCTATCATATTTTCGTAGCCGTTCACTACTGAGCCTACACCCTTGCCCACATCTATAGATTGTATCCAAGTGCCTGGCACATAATTAAAACCAAAAGTAGATGCCAATCCTCTGATGTTTGGAATATTCTCGATGTTGGTTTGTACATAGGTACCCGACAGACCCAAAAGTTGGATTTGTTTAGAGCCCGTAACGGCATCAGCATAACTTACACTTACTGAAGCATTGGTTTCGAAACTCTCTGACAGGTTGCAACATGCCGCTTTGGCCAAGGTCTTTGTGGTAATAATTTCGGTATGAATAGGAGAAAGCTTATCTATTAATGTCGCATTTCCGTTAACTATTACACCCTCAAGTTGTTGGCTTTCTTCTTTTAAACTAACATTGAGGTAATTTGAATTTTCGACGACCAAGGTATCAGGAAAATACCCTAAAAACTTAAATATCAAAAACTTGCCATCAGCAGGTTTATCTATTTTAAAAAGTCCTTCTTGATCTGTAAAGACAGCAGAATTGGTATTATTCGACCAAAAAACAAGTACTCCAGGCAATGGTTGCTTAGATTTGTCCGTAACTTTTCCCTCAATAAACTGAGCAAAGGACGGAATACTTATAAAAATAAAGAAAATGATGTATTTCATGATTTGAATGTTTTGTAAAACAATGATTTAAACTTATCCCGAAATAGGGAACAGCAAATCTCAAATCAGAAATTGGTCGTGAAGTATGAAAAGTTTGGTTTTGGGTGGTGAAGAGTTCGATGATACAAAAACTACAGACTTTTCAGCTGCAAAATCAACAACAGAAAAAATGAAGGCCGGTCTTTGAAAAGATCCTTCTAGGTAATCAAAAACAGGGGTTGTAAAATGAATTTGTTGAGCATTATCAACTTTCTGAACCTTGAAGCTGAGTTCGCAGCAAGAAGCTTTTTTGAATTCCGGAGTTTTGCTCTCCTGTTTTACAGAAAACTTACCTGCACATGTTTTGGCTTCAAAAGAAACCGTTTTCTGGTTAGTAATTAAGCAAATATGCTCATAATAAGCAAAGGCATGAGAACTTACCAAGATGGTAAGCACCATAAAAACAGTAAATATTTTCTGTAATTTTTGCTTCATTATAATTTTTAAACGAATACTTTATTAAAAAAGTTTATTTGAGACCATTTCTTAACTTCAAATTCCAAAATCATGCCAACCTAAGTATTTGACAGATAGATTGGAAATAATAAAATATCTGCTAAATTTGTTTAGCCAAAAGCCCAAAACCCTTCCATGAAAACCCTCGGAAACTTACTTCTATTCATTTTGTTTGTGAATGTCATCAGCACGCATGGACAAAATAACTCCGAGAAATCTACGCTAGAGCAACAACTTTCTGAAAAAATGCCGGATTCCGCAAGGGTCTTATTGCTCGAACAAATAGCAAAAAATTACTGGAACAACAATCTTGAAAAAGCCTTGAAATATGCCAATGATGGCTTGGAATTGGCAAACAAAATAAACTTTGAAAAAGGAAAAAATAGGTGCTTGAACCGGATTGGTGGAATATATGGCCGAATGGGTAACCACCAAAAAGCATTAATGACACTTTTTGAGGCCATAAAATTATCGAAAAAAATCAACGACCTAGAAGGACTAAGCAGAGCTCATATAAACCTTGGAGTGGTGTATGGTGAACAAAAGGATTACTATAAAGCCATTGAGTGTTATAAAGAAGCTTCGAGAATTTCAAGCGAATTGAGAAATGAAGAACTTAATCAACTGGCACTGATGAATATTGGTGCTGAATATGTACAACTAAAGCGTTATGATTCGGCGTATTTCTACACCGAAAAATCATATCTTATGGCTAAGAAGCTAAAGAGCGAGGATAATGGAATATTACTCTACAACCTCGGTAATATTCGATTCAAGAATGGTGAATATTCTAAGGCCCTGAAATACTTTAGAGAGAGCAGCATTCAGTCCAGAAAATCAAATAATGACAGGATTCTTTCCATGGGTCAATATATGGTGGCCAAAACCTTCCAAAACACCAATAATCTAGATTCTTCGCTTGTTTATGCAAAAGCAGCCAATACACTGTCAGAAAAATCAAAAAATTTGGAAATATTAGCCGAATCTGGCTTTTTGTTATCCGAATTGTACGAAAAGTCGCAACCAGAGATTTCACTTCAATATTTCAAAAAAGCCACCGCTGCCAAGGATAGCCTCTTTAATTTTAAGAAAAACCAAGAGATTCAACAGCTGATTTTTAATGAGAAAATTTTATCGCAAGAACTTGAATTTTCTAAAAAAGAACTAAAAAATAAGCAGATAATAGCTGTCATAATTTCGCTTTTAGCTATTTTGGCGATGGTCGTACTTAATTTATATGTGCTGAACAAAAACAAATCTAAAGCAAATAGAGAGCTTTCTGACCAGAAAAATCTGATAGAAAAACAAAAGTTAGAAATAGAAGCTTCGCTCGAAAAACTAAAAAACACGCAAAAGCAACTTATACTTCAAGAAAAACTTGCCTCCTTGGGTGAATTAACAGCGGGAATTGCTCACGAGATTCAAAATCCATTGAATTTTGTCACAAACTTTTCGGAATTAAGCATTGAATTGTCGGCCGAATTGAAAGCTTTACTTCAAAACAATCCTTCCAATAACAAAAATGATATAGAAGATTTGATAGAAAGCTTAATAGCTAATTTATCTAAAATTCAAAACCATGGAAATAGGGCAAGTAGTATAGTCAAAAATATGCTGGAACACTCCAGGGGACAAAAAAGTGAGATGATTTTGGCAAACATAAATCAACTTTCTGAGGAATATTTGAGATTGTCCTACCATGGAATGCGTGCTAAATACACTGGTTTTAATTCGGAATTTGAAACCAAATTAGATGAGAACCTACCTGAAATTAAAATATATAATGGCGACATCGGAAGGGTTTTGCTAAATCTCTTCAACAACGCATTTTATGCCGTAAACAGCAGAGCTAAAACTGAAAATAAAAAAGAGTTTCATCCAAAGGTAATTCTGCAAACCGAGAAACAGAATATTGAAGGAAAAGAGTTTGTAAAAATAACCGTAGAAGATAATGGTACCGGAATTAAGGAAGAGATTAAAGATAAAATTTTCCAGCCTTTTTTTACCACAAAGCCTACGGGTCAAGGTACTGGCTTGGGTTTATCATTAAGCAGAGATATAATCATCAACGGACATTCAGGCACTTTGGATATAGAGTCTGAAGAAGGGAAAGGGACGAAATTCATCATACAACTGCCTGTAATTCAGTAAATTTTGTAAGTATAATTTTGCCAGTAGTTAATTTTATTTATCTTTATGTAGTTTAACCCTTAAAATATAATATCATGAAAGCTTCAGTTCAAAAATCATTACTATTTTCGCTAGTTTTCTTGTCAAATATCATGGCTTTTGCCCAACCCTCTGCCCGAGGAGGTGCTGGCAGTGACGATAATGAGTGGATTAAATTCTTGATTATCGGATTAGTTGTTGGGGCTATTTTAGGTTTTCTGGGCGGTAAATATGCTGGAAATTCAAAAAAGTAAAGTCATTAAATTGTTGAAATCGAAATGCAGTCTTTTGGCTGCATTTTTTGTTTCAAATGTGATCGTATGCAAAAACAAGCGGAACAATTGAGCCAATTTTATGATTCTTGGAAACTAAAAACTTCATTTTCTTAGGATCTCTCCCATCATAATCAATTAAATCCTGTGATATCAGCTCATCTCCAAAAATCATTTTAATCTTTCGATCAAATGCAACATCCTTCAGTTTATTTAATTCTTCTTGATACTTATTGATATCCAACTTTTTTAGAGAAAACAAGAAAACCACCTTTTCTCGGCCTTTTGGCCCTGATAGTTTCCAACTGTTTTCCAAGGGAAAAATATATTTAGAGCGAGCGTTTAATTTGAAAAAATCTGAATCGTTAAACTCATCGGGAAAAACTTTATTCACTTCATCTTCGTCTTTGTTTTCATCCAAAATATAAATGAAAAAATCGTTATCGGTTTTGACAAAAAAACGAAATTGACTTCCATGCACCACGGGCTCCTTAAAATTGTAGGAGGTTAGAAAATTCGATGAATCCAAATTGTAATTTTTTCTAACCTCGGCTTCATTTTCAGAACTAAATTGGTCAAAGGAAGAACCAAACTGGTTGGTCAAAAATGATACTTCTCCGGCAAATTTCATTTCCCCCTTCGGAATTTTGGGTAAAATAGCCTGATAAGCTTGTTTTGCAAGCCGCTCATAATCAGTATATAAAATCCAAAAAAAACCATCATCGCCCCAACGATGCCCATTACTGTTAACTATTTTGAATGCTCCTTTTCCACCGAACTTCGTGTCATCATATCCCACAACACATACACCGTGACCTTGAATAAGATTGGCATCCTCTGGTTTCCAAAGAGCAAACTCTTCATCTTCCAAACCAAAAAACTCCTTAATTTTGTGCCAAATCCAGTCCAGCCGGCCAAGCTTCTTGAGCGTTACGTTCACCTGCAAGCCTACCACCAATGGCAGATTTTCGGCCAAAGACTTCTTGGTTGCAATCACTTTGTTTCCATCGTCAATAAGACTGAAAAGTCTGACATAATCTAATATTTGTGAATTCGTTTCAGGTTTAAATTTTGACAAGTCTGGATTACAATTGGGATAAGGTAATTGTTCATACTTGACCGCACCTTTTGTTTTGAGTGCCTCCATGGCGTCTTCTATGTAGGTGTAGGTTTTACAATCTTTTTTTACTGAATCTCGCCTAATGAGTGCATATATGTAGGAGGGTGAATATCTCAGAGCGTCTACGTCACTATTTTCATTGGTAATACCTAAACGAATGGCCTCCAACATGGTGCGTAGATAATAGGTGGTAGCCACAGGAATACAGGTATCGAAGTTTTCTTGGTCTATCACCGATGGTACATATTTTGACAAATCAACTTTTTGAGGTAGCTTATTTGCAAACAGACCAATATTTACGGCCTTTTGAGGGATTTTGGAAGACAACACGCTGTCTGTCATCCATCCTTGTCCGAGAGCGGAGTTAAACACAAAAAAAAGTAATATAACTACTAGCCTCATATTTAATCAGTTTTCTACCAACATCATCGATGTGATTTTTGAAAAATTTTTATTTCTCCTTAGCGAACCTTCCCTCACTTCTATACTGTCGATTTTGGGCCGTGCCTTATCCAGTTTTTGAAAGTATTCTTCCAAGCCAAGGCTCGAGCTGCTTGAAATCGCATTGGAGTTTGACTTAGGAGGCTTGACTTTCAAAACTGAACCTCTCTCAAAATAGCCTGAAATTTCATTTTTAAGAACTTTTTTCTTTGGTAAAGAAGTGGTTCGAATATAATCCAAAAATAGTTCATTAACACGTGCCTCGGTAGGTAGTTTTTTAAAATCTGGAAGTAGAAACTGTGGAGTTGTACTTACCAAATTACACATGACCGGAACAGCCCTTTTGTAATCAAAAATAAATGGTTTTGGAAGAGGCGTAAAGATTTTCGATAGGCTCAGTTCACCTACATCATTCAGAGCAGTATTTGATATGACATTGTTGAAGTTTTTGTACACTTGATCGGTAAAATTACCAAGGTACTTATTTTTTTGTAAGTTTCTGGAATGACCACTGGCAACCTCAATTATACCACATTCGGACAAAAATAACTGGTTTACAATAGGTCGAAGAAATGACTCACGTGCTTGCATTCCCTCCCTGATGGGGTAGCCTTTGGGTAAATCTGCCCATAATAGTTCATGAATTTTTTGATATAGAGGCGACAAAATATTAAGAATTTGGCGGCTACGATACAGGCTATCAATGATTGGATTGTAATACTTATTTCTTCTATCATTTTTATCTACCTCATTAATATAACCGTAACTATGTTTTTCAATATTATTAATTTCGATTTGATAGTTCTTTGTTTTGTCAGGAAAACCAAATTCGGGATACTGTAGGAGCCTATTTTTTGCCAATTGAATAGATATGCTATTTTCATAATCTTCCACATTGATAATTTTTAGGCTGTCTAAACTTTTCAGAATGCTCAAATAATAATTCCATTCAGCTTCGCTTAATAACAAGGTGTGGAACGAGAGCTTGTTTTCAATTACACTGTCTAGCTTGTATTGAAGCGGATTTTTGAAATTTAGTAAATTTCCTGAATTATAAAGAATATCAATAATATGCTTAATACTTTCCTCCTTAAACATGTTTAAGCCCTTAAAATTAACAATGTCCTTGTCCAGGAACCCTACTTTCCTATAATTCTCTAACCGCCCATGAAAAATTTTCAGTCGTCTGGTCAAACTTGTATCCATTTTTAAGGCAGATTTTAAATCTAAATAGCCCTCCAAACTATCTAAAGTATTGTAGTATTTATCTATTTCTTTCTCCGAAAGAAGTTCCAAAGGAGAAATCTGTGGCCTATTTACATAATCTATCAAACTGTCTAATTTCTGTAATAAAGGCTCATTGGTATTCAATAATTGTTTTTTCAGAAAAATACTGTCGACTAAATCTGCCAAATCCTCATGACCAAAATTGGTCAACTTATAATTGCTTAATGGAACAAAAGGTAGTTTTTTAATTTGTGTTGAGCGATAGTTTGAATTGTTATCTGAGGTATTTGGAAAACCATATTTTTTGTAAGATTCTAATCTATTATAGATGATTTTCAATCTTTCTTGGGGCAATTGAAGAGGTTTATTCGGTATAAATTCAGCTATAAGCCGATTCAATTCATTTAAAGTTTCCAGGCAATAAGCAATCATTTCAGGTGATTCTGTATCCCAAAAGGTTGAAACCATTGGCTTATTTTCGAATAGATAGAATTCTTTTATTTTCAAGTTCAAGGTATCGTCAAAATCCAGTATCTTTTGTTTTCGAAAAAGTGAATCCACCAATATTTCCATATCAAATTCAGAAATTGATTGCGTCCGATATTTCCTTGGAGAAATTTCTAAAATCTGCTCGAGCCTATATCTGTCTTGAAAAGAAGAATGAGTGGAAATAGGCTGAGTAATATAGCTTGAGAGTCGATTAATTAATAATGAAGTATGCCATTTCTTTTCTAAGTCATTGATATTATGCAAATTTAACATTGCTTGGAGTTGAGCCAGACAATTATCTCGATATAAAGAATCCAAAGAATATTTTTTTAGAACTTGATTTTCCTCAAACCTTGAGACCTCTAGATTTTCTCTCAAAAAATGGTTATCAATACTCGAAGTCTGTATTCCATCCACATCGGGCGGCAGAAAAACCGTTTTTAAAAGTGAATAAGGCAAAACTTGGGGATAGAGAAGCGAGTAAGTTTCATCACAATCTGCCACCAATAAGGTTAATCTAGTTTTTAAAGTAGAAACTTTCTTTCTGATTTGATCAAACGAAAGCATTTTCTTGGTGTCTTGAAACTCCAAAAGCGGCACTTTTATGGTGGGCTTAGGATAAAATCCACGGCCGAGATAATAAAAAACTAGGATATCATCCCTTGTAAGAATTTTTAGGTTGCCCAAAGTATCCAGAACACCTTTTGCAGAAAAACCATATTTCTGCGTATGTAAGTACTTGATTTTAAGCTCAAAATCCAATTCTTTGGAAACTAACTCAAACATACTTCTGATTTTTTCTTCTTTCGAAAAATTTCTGACCGTGTAGGCATTATCCTCAACATCAGCTGCCAAAACAAGATGCAACTGGGGCCTTTGAGCTCGAGCCGTAAAAGCCAGAAAAAATAGTAAAAGAAGCTTTGTTTTCATTCAGGGCTAAATAATTTCAGTAATTAGGATGTAGTGATTTGAATTTTTCTTTTTATCAAGCTAATACTTCTTATCGAAAAAGAAAAGCAACACTATATCACATAAACTCTTTAAAATTAAGCATTTGAAAAACAAAGACAAACAAAATAAAGACAATTATCTGTACGCAAGACCAACAATTTGAAATTCACACCTTTTATTACTAGTTTTCACCAAACTTTATATGCTATGAAAATCTTATTTCTTTCTTATATCTTCCTTTTTACTATGATGGCCAAAGCTCAGACATTCAAGCAAAAACAAATGACCTATGAGCGAGTAAACGATGCTTTTGCAACCAAATGGCCTGATTTAGAGAAACTCATAAAATCAAAAGGATTTGATCCTCAAAGCTTTAGAATATTTATTCGGGTTTTTAAAGAAGAAATGAAAACCGAAATTTGGATTAGTGCTAGCAAAATGGAAAGTTTTAGTCTTTTAAAAACCTATGAGGTGGCCAAGTCCTCGGGAATTCTTGGCCCAAAACGAGCGGAAGGCGACCTGCAAGTGCCCGAAGGCTTTTATTATATTGAAAGATTTAATCCAGTGAGTACCTATCATCTTTCATTGGGAATTAACTATCCCAATGCTTCTGACAAAATATTAGGGAAAGAAAAACCTGGAAACGATATATTTATCCATGGTTCAGATGTAACGGTAGGTTGTGTTCCTTTGACAGATGACAAAATCAAGGAAGTTTATGCTTTGGCCGTTCAGGCAAGAAATAGTGGTCAAAAAAAGATTGAAGTGCACATATTTCCGTTTGAGATGACTGAAAAAAAACTGGATTCAAAAAAACTTAACGATAACTATAAATTTTGGAAAAGTATTCAACCTGGATATCTATATTTTGAACAAAATAAGATATTGCCAAAAGTTATAATCAATAAAGATGGGAAATATCTCTTCAAATAAGATTTTATCACCATAATTTCGGCAAAAACCTTGGAACTCTTTTTAAGTAATCCTTGTAAGCGGGATATTTTTCTGCAGAAATTTTCTCGCTAAAATCTGCACTTCCCTGGAAAAGCAAAAGTAAAAGTATGATACCCATCACTGACCAGTTGAGCCAACGACCACTAGCGGACACGCTAAACAAATAGAAAACTAGCCAGATAGATTGCTCAGCAAAATAATTTGGGTGTCGCATTTTACTCCATAGTCCTGTATCAACGAATCCTTTTGCATAATCACCTTCGAGCGGTTCTTTTGGAGCTTTTTTGGCATATTTTACAGTTTGGTAATTCCATTGTTGTTGGTCTGCGACGGTTTCAAAAATCAGAAAAAATAGGAACAATCCAGTTAAAATTAAATCAAAAAGTCCAAGAGGGTTTTCGCCTTGCCAAGCCACTATACTCGGCATTGTAAAAAGCAAAATCAAACTCATTTGATAGACACAAATAAAGAGGAGATGGAATAATTTCCATGCAATTTTACTTTTAAAGGCAGGATTTTGCCTCAAGACCTCCCAACGGTAATCTTCTTCACCTTGCCAAAACTTCCATGAATATCCTCCTCGCCTATTGAAATTGTAAGTAAGTCTAACTGCCCAAATTGTCACCAAAAAAGCCATTAATACTACTCTTGTATTGAAATCAGAGGCAAAAGCTACAATCCAAACATAGATTGCTGGCAATATGCTCCAAAGTTTATCAACCTGACTGTTGTTTTTGGTGATTTCTCCGATAATGAAAACAAAACCTGACAATCCTAACATCAATTTTACCAAAAAATAGAGCGTGCTGGTTTGAAAATCAGAAAGAGGATGATTGGTATCAAAATAAAAAGTAAAAACAGGTACAATGATCAACGCCAATATTAATAGCGATGAAATCAAGATAAGGTTGAATTTCATGGTTCAGAGATTAAATACTGAAGCAATAATAATAAATTTTTACCATGAAATCGAACACAGAAGACCCTGATTTTAAAATATCGCTGATGTGATTAACCTGATTTGGAGTTTGAATTTATTATTTTAGAAACTAAAGAT